>NZ_AVOP01000037.1:0-172204 GCF_000733275.2 Enterobacter sp. EGD-HP1 | reverse complement strand
TTGCAGCAACAACCAGGATCGCGCCGTCCATCTGCGCAGCACCGGTGATCATGTTTTTAACATAGTCGGCGTGGCCTGGGCAGTCTACGTGTGCGTAGTGGCGAGTCGGGGTGTCGTACTCAACGTGAGAGGTGTTGATGGTGATACCACGAGCTTTTTCTTCTGGCGCGTTATCGATCTGGTCGAATGCGCGAGCAGAACCACCGTAGGTTTTTGCCAGAACGGTAGTGATTGCAGCGGTCAGCGTTGTTTTACCATGGTCAACGTGGCCGATAGTACCGACGTTAACGTGCGGTTTTGTACGTTCAAACTTTTCTTTAGACATCGATTGTCCCTCTAAGACACGGATAAATCGGTGATATCACCACATCAACCAGGCGAAATGCCTGAATTGTTGAATACAGTAAAATTGAAACAGAGAGAAACGGGAAGGAGAAGTGAAGTGGTGCTGATACCCAGAGTCGAACTGGGGACCTCACCCTTACCAAGGGTGCGCTCTACCAACTGAGCCATATCAGCACGTATTGGAGCGGGCAGCGGGAATCGAACCCGCATCATCAGCTTGGAAGGCTGAGGTAATAGCCATTATACGATGCCCGCATCCTGAAACTCGGCTACCCAGTTCTTTCTGTAACAAAAAAAGAGATTTCTCTCTTTTTCAGTTTGAGCTGGCTAATTTTTCCAACCAGCTCCGGCGGCATTTACGCTGCCAGAAAGTGGTGGTGGGGGAAGGATTCGAACCTTCGAAGTCTGTGACGGCAGATTTACAGTCTGCTCCCTTTGGCCGCTCGGGAACCCCACCGGACTTGATGGTGCCGACTACCGGAATCGAACTGGTGACCTACTGATTACAAGTCAGTTGCTCTACCTACTGAGCTAAGTCGGCATCAAGTAGCGCGCATTCTATGGATACCTGCGCGGTCATGCAACTAAAAATTTGCATAAAACGTTCTTTCGCTCACATTTTATGCGAACAGCGTATCGGACGCTGTAAAAGTAGTCATTTAAGGTCAAATATTCAACATATCAGCGTGATTTGCACCGTATTCACCGTAGCGTGACGGCTTCCGCGTAACGCAGCGCTTTCTATCTTTTTTCTTATTATTCCTGTCATCTGGTGTTAACCTCCTGCCCATTGTCCAAAATTAACTGTGTGATGAGCCACGATCCGGCAGTGTGATGCTGGCTCACTGAAGCATGCTTATGAGCAAAAAAGAGCAAACGTTAATGACGCCTTATCTTCACTTTAACCGCAGCCAGTGGGCTGCCCTGCGTGATTCCGTCCCTATGACGCTGACGGAAGGTGAAATCGCACGGTTAAAAGGGATAAACGAAGATCTGTCCCTGGAAGAAGTGGCAGAAATTTATCTCCCCCTCTCTCGCTTGCTTAACTTCTATATCAGCTCGAACCTGCGCCGTCAGGCTGTGCTGGAGCAGTTTCTCGGGACGAACGGTCAACGCATTCCTTATATCATTAGTATCGCAGGCAGCGTGGCCGTGGGTAAAAGTACCACCGCGCGTGTCCTGCAGGCGCTGTTGAGCCGCTGGCCGGAACACCGCAGCGTGGAACTGATCACCACCGACGGCTTCCTGCACCCGAATGAGGTGTTAAAAGAACGCGGGCTGATGAAGAAGAAAGGCTTCCCGCTCTCTTATGATATGCACCGTCTGGTGAAATTTGTCTCTGACCTGAAATCCGGCGTGCCGCACGTGACTGCCCCTGTCTATTCGCACCTGATCTACGATCGCATCCCGGACGGGGATAAAACGGTGGTCCAGCCGGACATCCTGATTCTGGAAGGTTTGAACGTGCTGCAAAGCGGGATGGACTATCCTCACGATCCGCATCACGTATTCGTCTCGGATTTCGTCGATTTCTCTATTTATGTCGATGCACCGGAAGACCTGCTGCAAAACTGGTACATCAACCGCTTCCTGAAGTTCCGCGAAGGGGCGTTCACTGACCCGGATTCCTATTTCCACCACTATGCTCAGCTTTCTGAAGAAGAAGCGATCGGCGTGGCCACGGGGCTGTGGAATGAGATCAACTACGTCAACCTCAAAGAGAACATCCTGCCGACGCGCGAGCGTGCAAGCCTGATCCTCACCAAGAGCGAGAAGCACGCCGTCGACCAGATTCGCCTGCGGAAATAATCAAGCAGACATAAAAAAACCGGCTTAGCGCCGGTTTTTTTTCGTTATGCCTGTGGCTTCTCGCCATTTTCATCCTGATCGACCGCGAAGCAGGCAACCAGCTGGCCGCCATAATCCTTCAGCTGCGGCTGGAGCTGAGTGCACGGGCCAAAGCGGCGACTACAGCGGGCGTTGAATGCACATCCCGGAGGTGGATTCAGCGGACTTGGCAGTTCCCCCGTCAGCTTAATACGCTCTCGACGATCGTCCGGGTTCAGACGCGGCGTCGCAGACAACAGCGCCTGGGTATACGGGTGACGAGGGTTATTAAAGATCTGGTCTTTCGTCCCCTTCTCCACGCAGCGCCCCAGGTACATCACCATCACTTCATCAGCAATGTGCTCGACAACCGACAGGTCGTGGGAGATGAACACGTAAGAGAGCCCCAGCTCCTGCTGGAGATCCATCATCAGGTTCAGCACCTGCGCACGCACGGATACGTCGAGCGCGGAGACCGGCTCATCGGCAATCACCACGTCCGGATCGAGCATCAGCCCGCGGGCGATCGCAATACGCTGACGCTGGCCGCCGGAGAACATGTGCGGATAGCGATCGTAATGCTCGGTTTTGAGACCGACCTTCGCCATCATCGCCAGCGCTTTTTCACGGCGCTGCTCCTTGCTCAGATTACTGTTGATCAGCAGCGGCTCTTCCAGAATCTGCCCGACTTTTTTACGCGGGTTCAAAGAACCATACGGGTTCTGGAACACAATCTGGATTTTCTGTCGACGCAGCTTCTGCGCCTGCGGATCGTGCTTGAGCAGATCCTGCCCCTGATAGTAGAGCTCCCCGCCGGTCGGCACCTCAATCATCGTCAGCAGACGGCCCAGCGTGGATTTGCCGCAGCCTGACTCTCCCACCACCGCCAGCGTTTTGCCGCGTTCGAGGTTAAAAGAGACGCCGTCCAGCGCTTTCACCAGGCGTTCAGGGGCAAACAGCCCCTTCTTCACCGGGTAGTATTTTTTCAGATCGATGGCCTGCAGCAGCGGCTGTTGCGTGGTGGCCTGTTGCGTACTCATAGTGTTGGCCTCCCGGCATCATCGAGTGGGTAGTGGCATTTCGACTGACGACCGTCAGCAAGCTGGTTCAGCTCCGGCTCTTCTGCCCGGCATTTGTCCGTCGCATACGGGCAGCGCGGATTGAGCAGACAGCCCTGAGGACGGTCATATTTACCCGGTACCACACCCGGCAGCGACGCCAGACGCGCTTTGTCCTGGGCAAACTCCGGCAGCGCGCGTAAAAGCGCCTGGGTATACGGGTGTCGCGGCGCGCGGAAAATATCGTGTGAGTTTCCGGTCTCGACCACCTGACCGGCATACATCACGATGATTTTGTGCGCGGCTTCGGCCACCAGCGCCAGATCGTGCGTAATCAGCACCAGCGCCATATTCTCTTTCTGCTGCAGCTCCAGCAGCAGTTCGATGATTTGCGCCTGAATGGTCACATCCAGCGCCGTCGTCGGTTCATCTGCAATCAGCAGTTTTGGTCGACAGGCAATCGCCATGGCGATCATCACGCGCTGGCTCATCCCACCGGAGAGCTGATGCGGGTAAACGTCCAGACGCGATGCCGGGTCAGGAATACCCACCTGGTTCAGCAGGTCGATCGCGCGCTGACGACGGGTTTTCTTATTCCCGCCCTGATGCACCTTAATCGCTTCCATAATCTGGAAACCGACGGTGTAGCACGGGTTCAGGCTGGTCATCGGGTCCTGGAAGATCATCGCCACTTCGGCACCCACCAGCTGGCGGCGCTGCTTTTCAGAAATGCGCTTCAGGTCCTGACCGTTGAACTGCAGGTTTTCCGCCATCACGCGGCCCGGGTAATCAATCAGCCCCATGATCGCCAGCGAGCTCACTGACTTACCGGAACCGGACTCCCCGACAATGCCAACCACTTCGCCCTGATTTACGCTGTAGCTGATGCGGTCCACGGCGCGAAACGGGGTGCCTTCGTCGCCGAAGTGCACCGATAATTTATCTACATTTAATAACGCCATCTCGTGCCTCTTACTGCTTCAGTTTGGGATCAAGCGCATCACGCAGGCCATCACCCATCAGGTTAAATGCCAGCACCGTCAGCAGGATTGCCAGACCCGGGAAGGTGACAACCCACCAGGCGCTTTGTGCGAACTGCAACACGTCGGAGAGCATGGTGCCCCACTCCGGTGTTGGCGGCTGCGCACCCATGCCCAGGAAGCCAAGAGCGGCCATATCAAGAATGGCGTTAGAGAAACCGAGCGACGCCTGAACAATCAGCGGCGCAAGACAGTTAGGGAAGATATTGACGAACATCTGGCGCATCGCACCGGCACCCGCCACGCGAGATGCCGTGACGTAATCGCGGTTCACTTCCACCAGCACCGCCGCACGGGTTAAACGTACATAGTGAGGGAGCGCCACGAAGGTCAACGCCAGCGCGGCGTTACCAATCGACGGGCCGAAGATCGCCACCAGCACCAGCGCCAGCAGCAGGCTCGGCAGCGCCAGCATGATGTCGACGATACGCATGATGATGTTATCAACGATGCCGCCGAAGTAACCGGCAACCAGGCCGAGTACAACGCCCATGATCAGCGACAGCACAACAACGAGACAGCCGACCAGCAGCGACAGGCGCGCGCCGTACATCAGACGCGACAGCACGTCGCGGCCCACGTCATCGGTACCCAGCAGGTGCGTCAGGCTACCGCCATCCTGCCACGCAGGCGGCGCGAGCAGCGCATCGCGGAACTGGTCCGCCGGGTTATACGGTGCGAGGAAGTTCGCAAACACCGCAATCAGGATCATGATTACGACATACACCAGCCCTACCACCGCGCCTTTATTGCGCTTGAAGTAGTGCCAGAACTCCTGCAGCGGCGTCATAGGAACCGGTGCAGCGACCACTTTATTTTGAGTGACTTGTGACATGATGGTCCCTTACTTCTTATGACGAATACGCGGGTTCACCACGCCGTACAGCAAATCGACCAGCAGGTTGACGAGGATAATCATCGTCGCGACCAGCAGTACACCGCCCTGCACAACCGGATAGTCACGGCGCTGCAGCGCGTCAATCAGCCAGCGTCCAAGGCCCGGCCAGGAGAAGATGGTTTCGGTCAGGATCGCCCCCGCCAGCAACGTCCCCACCTGGAGACCGATAACGGTCACCACCGGCAGCATGGCATTACGCAGCGCATGAACGATGATGACGCGCATACGCGTCAGGCCCTTGGCGCGCGCGGTGCGGATATAATCCTCACCCAGCACTTCCAGCATTGATGAACGGGTCATACGCACGATCACCGCCAGAGGAATGGTGCCCAGCACCATGGCAGGCAGGATCATGTGCGCCACGGCATCAATGAAGTTGCCCTCTTCGCCCCAGATAGCCGTATCAATCAGCATAAAGCCGGTGAGCGGGTTGGTATCATCCAGGAAGACCATATCACTGACGCGCCCGGAGACCGGCGTCAGGTTAAGCTGCACCGATACCAGCATGATCAGCATCATGCCCCACCAGAAGATAGGCATGGAGTAGCCGGTCAGCGCCAGGCCTACGGCGGTATGATCAAAAATAGAGCCACGCTTGACGGCAGCCAGTACCCCAACAGGAATACCCACCGCAGTGGCGAAAATCATGGCGCAGACGCCAAGCTCCAGTGTCGCTTTAAAACGCGGCACGAACTCGTCCCACACCGGAAGACGGCTTTTCAGCGAAATCCCTAAATCACCGTGCAGCACGCCCCAGATATAGTGGAGATACTGCTGCCACATCGGCTTATCGAGACCGAGTTCCGCCAGCAGCTGTGCATGGCGTTCAGGGGAAATACCACGCTCGCCCGCCATAATCATCACCGGGTCGCCGGGGATCATATGGACGAAGGCAAAAGTGAGAAGGGTAATACCGATAAACGTGGGGATAACAAGTCCCAGACGTCGGAGGATGAACTGCAACATAACCCGGATTCTCTCTGATGACGCACGACCAGTGGCGTGACGTCTGTATTGCTCACAAATGTAAATTCCCTCTCCCACAGGGAGAGGGTTAGGGTGAGGGGATGCATGCACGACCCTCACCCCTGCCCTCTCCCAAAGGGAGAGGGAGAACACCCTACTTATTATTCAACCGATACGTTTTCGAAGTGGTGTTTGCCCAGTGGATCAACCACGTAACCCTTCACTTCTTTACGCACTGGCTCGTACACGGTGGAGTGGGCAACAATCAGCGCCGGAGCCTGATCGTGCATAACAACCTGAGCCTGCTTGTACAGTTCAATACGTTTGTTATGATCGTCGGTCGCACGCGCCGGCTGGATCAGGTCTTCAAACGGCTTGTAGCACCAGCGAGAATAGTTAGAACCGTCTTTCGCCGCCGCGCAGCTGAACAGGGTGGCGAAGAAGTTGTCCGGATCCCCGTTATCACCGGTCCAGCCCATCATTACCGCCTGGTGTTCACCCGCTTTGGCGCGCTTCAGGTACTCGCCCCACTCGTAGGTCACAATCTTGGCCTGTACGCCAATCTTCGCCCAGTCAGCCTGAACCATTTCCGCCATACGGCGTGCGTTCGGGTTATACGGACGCTGTACCGGCATCGCCCACAGCTCAACGGTAAAGCCTTTATCCTGGCCCGCTTCTTTCAGCAGCGCTTTCGCTTTCTCAGGATCGTAGCTGTAATCTTTAACGTCGTCGTTATAGCCCCACATTGTTGGTGGGATCAGGTTTTTGGCAGCAACGCCAGCGCCCTGGTAAACGGCTTTGATGATCGCTTCTTTGTTCACCGCGTAGGTCAGCGCCTGACGCACTTTCACGTCATCAAACGGTTTCTTCTCGGTGTTGAAGGAGAGATAGCCCACGTTCAGGCCAGCCTGCTCCAGCAGGTTGATGTTCTTGTCCTGCTTCATGCGGGCGATATCAGCCGGGTTCGGGTACGGCATCACCTGGCATTCGTTTTTCTGCAGTTTTGCATAACGCACTGACGCATCAGGCGTGATGGAGAAGACCAGACGGTCAATCTTCGGCTTGGTGCCCCAATAGCCTTCGAAGGCTTTGTACAGAATGCGGGAATCTTTCTGGTACTGCAGCAGCTGGAATGGACCGGTACCGATTGGGTTCAGGTCGACTTTTTCCGGCGTACCGGCTTTCAGCATGTTGTCCGCGTACTCTTTGGACAGAATAGAGGCGAAGTCCATGGCCAGGTCAGCCAGGAACGGCGCTTCCGGACGCGTCAGCACGAACTGAACGGTATTATCGTCCACTTTTTTCACTTCAGAGATCAGATCCGGCAGACCCATCCCTTCGAAGTATTCATAGCTGCCGCCAGACACTTTGTGGTACGGGTTCTGGGCGTTTTTCTGACGGTCGAAGGAGAACACAACGTCGTCGGCGTTAAAGTCGCGCGTTGGTTTGAATTCTTTGCTGTCCTGCCACTTCACGCCCTGGCGCAGGTGGAAGGTATAGGTTTTGCCGTCTTCGCTGACGTCCCACTTCTCGGCCAGACCCGGAATCACTTCCGTGGTACCGGTTTTGAATTCAACCAGACGGTTATAGATCGGTACAGAGCTTGCGTCGTAAGTTGTACCAGAGGTAAAGAGCTGTGGGTTAAAGCCTTCCGGCGAGCCTTCAGAACAGTAAACCAGGGTTTTTGCCTGTACGCTTGCTGCCACGGTCATAGCCACCAGGCTCAGACCAAGCTTCAGCATCCCTGACTTCTTCAAGGAAATACTCATTATTCTGCTCCAATGTGATGTTTTGCTTTGTTGTGTTACGCCGCCAGACCTTTATTTATTTTTTACCCGGTCCGGTCGGTGATGCCCGAAGGCTTTAAAGGGATGGAGAATCCTTTCAGAAGAGCGTTTGAGTTGCAGCGCAGATCGTCCCTGAAATGCCCCTCATGCCCTACAATCTGTCAACAGAATGTGAAAACGTCAATACAGGTGACGGGGATTTACGCTGAGTGTGAGAAACCGCAAACAAAGATTAAAAAAACTATGTATACCAGTTTTCAGCAGGGAAATTTATGCTACTCGCTATCTTGCAGCACAAGTCTCTTCATATTTCGCAACAATCAGTGATTAACTTTTATTCAGAATGGGTAAATTTTCTTGCAGAATGGTGATTATCTGAGCACTAAATACCGCGAACGTTAAAACGCACAGCGAAAAATGCTGAGGTTATCCATAAGCAACGCGAAAAAAGATCAATCTATATATAAAAAAATACAATGGATTATGTCACAAAATCGTTAACAGATAGGCAGAAGCGTGTGTAAGGGGCGTTTTGGTTAGTCTGACGGGCTAAGGTCATAATGCAAAAAGGGCTAACCTTGCGGTTAGCCCTTTTCAGAATGTGGTCGGCGAGAGAGGATTCGAACCTCCGACCCACTGGTCCCAAACCAGTTGCGCTACCAAGCTGCGCTACTCGCCGAATGCGGAGCGCATCTTACTGCTGAGGTGCGCCCCCGTCAATCCCTTATTTTCAAAAAGACAATCAACTGGCGATATTCTCGCCAGAGCAGCTACTGCGCGGCTTTTGCGGTATTATCAGGGAGTTTACACCAGTTGTTGTTTTCGTTAATCCCACCGTTCGGTGAGGTGTAGCCGAGACAGCCCATAATGGTGTCGTAAAGCTCAACGTGACGACGCGGCACCTTCATCTCCGCCTCTTTCTTCAGCTGAGCAAACATCTTCGCCTTCTCTGGATTTTCAAGATACTTATCCGACATCCACATGATCATCGGCACGCGGAACTGCTCAGGCGGTGCCAGCTTGCGCGGCGTACCGTGCAGATGCTCTTTCTCGTTGATGGATTCACCGTGGTCTGCCGCGTAAATCACAATCGCTTTCTTATCGCGCAGCTGGTCGATCACGCGGCTCAGGAAGGTATCCACATACAGCACCGAGTTATCGTAGGCGTTGATCAGCTCCTGCTTGCTGCAGTCTTTATTAATGCCCACGCACTCAGGCTGCCACTTCGCGAAATCACGCGTGTAGCGCTGGTAATAGCTGTAATGCGACCCTTTGGTATGCAGAATAACCAGATGTTTGCCCTGTGGATGGTTCTTGAGGGACTGCGACATCTCTTCCAGCAGCAGCATGTCGTCGACGTTTTTACCGCGGTTACGCGGCTCGGCGCCAATCTGCTCGCGGTACGCGATGTTATCTGCCAGCGTGTTGGTATAGAACCACATCTCACTTTGCATGGCGAACAGGTCTGAGCTAAATCCAAGCTGCTTCAGCACGGCAAACACGTTCTGTTCTTTCAGCGTGCGTTGCGGGTTATCGCTTGCACCGCCTTCACGCACAAACATACAGCGCAGCGAGAGCTTGGTTGCGGTATCACAGGAGTAGCCACGGTAAGCCACCAGGTTCTTTTCCTGCGCCAGCTTTGGCGTGGTATCCCGGTCATAGCCGAGAATACCCATATGATCCCAGCGCGTCGTTTCACCAATGACAAAGACGACGTATGTATCATCAATCCCGTCGGCTGGCGGCTGGTAGGTGAATTTTTTCAGTGGATTGATCAGAGACTTCACATCACTGGATTCATCCGCCTGCGCCCAGGCATACAGACCTAACGCTGACAGCCAGTTAGACGGCAAATAGGAGTTTGCCACCACGCCGCCATAGCTTGGCATATCGACGCCCGTCGCTTTTTCGACGCGTTTTTGCTGCGTTTCCATCAGGCGGATAGGCGCCCATACCAGCAGACCGGCCAGCAGGACGACGACGATATTGCGGATCCGCTGTCCACGCGTACGCAGCTGGCGTAAAAGCGTATAGCGACAGGTATTGCTCCAGATAAAGAACAGCGGGATCAGACAGGTTAAGATCGTCCAGACGATAAAGCCTTTCCCAACCACCTCTTTCGAGAGATCGATATCCGTGGTCATCACCGAGGCAACGATACCGTAGCCAATGACCACGTTCATAAACGTCATGTAATAGCTTGCGGCAGCAGAAATAATCACCACCAGCGAGGCTAAAATTTGCCAGGTTCGGCGGCCAAAGAGAGAGAGCAGGCGTAACAGGAAAAAGGTAGCCAGAACAGAGCCAAACACTTCAATCGCGGCGAATATCCCATTGCTTACGGTGAGGTGTTCAAAATAGCCTTCCACTCTTCTGAACAGCACCGCGCCATTCAGAAACAAACCGATATAGACAGCCAGCATCAGACACAAACGTTGCTGGGTAAGAGACCTAATGTATTTCATGCAAACAACCCTGGGGGAAGGGGTATAAAGACCCGCCGAATCTCAACGAGAAAGCGGACAGAGTAAGTAAATGCGTAAGGAAGCGTTATGAGAAACGTCTACAAGCGCGGTAAGTAGACCACAGCGGGAGAGAAAAGTGGCAGCAGAGAGTGTGATCGGTGTAAATTTTTACAAAATATCGAGACGGGAAGCCTCTCACATAAACAAAAAAGAGGCCGCAATGGCCTCTTTCATACAGCTTATGCATGTACTTCTTTAAATACTTCGCGCTGCGGCTGGCGAATCGTGGTGGATAGCGCCAGTGAGATAATCAACAAGGCGAAGATGACGCAGAAGGTCACATAGAACCCGCCGAACAGAGAGGCAATCAGCGAGCCGCAGATACTACCGATGCCGAAGCCGAGATAAATCACGCCATAGTTTTTCGCCAGATTGTTCAGGCCAAAGAACTCGCTCACCAGTGACGGGAAGACGGTAATGGTGCCGCCGAAGTTAAAGGCCACGCAGGCAATCGCCGCGAAGAAGGTAGCCTCATTCAGCGGAGCGAACAGCAGCGCCGCCATGCCGACCAGCGAAACCACCTGCCCAATCGTAATCACGCGGATGCGGGCAATTTTGTCAGACAGAATACCGAGGACCAAACGACCGGAGAGGTTAGCAATGGAGATCACGGTCACCGCATTCGCCGCCGTGGCCGCATCCAGCTTCACCATCCCCTGCGCGATGTCCTTCGCCACGCCGATAACATACAGTCCGCTCATGCAGGCCGTCAGGAACATCACCGCCAGCATCCAGTACTGTGGCTTACGCATGGACTGCGCGAGAGTGAAGTCGTTCTCCACCACGCCGTTAACGGATTTGACCTCCTGCTGCGGCGCATCGGTCATCAGCGTGGCACCGAACAGAATCATCACCAGCACGATGGCGCCCCAGATCATAAAGGTGTTTTCGAGGCCAACGGACGCCAGCAGATGAGAGTCGATAAATTTGAACCCGAGGCTGCCCAGACCATAGGATCCGATGGCAAACGCGGAGATTAAACCTTTACGCTCCGGGAACCACTTCACGCAGTTCGACAGGGTCAGGAGGTAACCTGCGCCATCGGCCAGGCCCACCAGCACGCCGGCGCTAAGCCACAGCATCATCAGGTTGCTGGAATGCGCCGTCAGGAAAAAGCCCAGACCCAGCAGTATGCCGGACGCCATGGTCACACGCTTCACCCCGAAACGCTCCTGCAGCTTGCCCGCGACGGAAGACGAAATCGCCAGACCCAGGCTCAGCAGACCAAAGGAGAACGCGACCTGGCTGACCGGTGCGCCAAGTTTGTCGGAAAGCGCACTGTTAAACAGGCTCCAGGTATAGACCGACCCCAGCGCAAACTGGGTAACGATGGTGCCAAAGAGCGTAAGCCAGCGCGTGCGGTTATAAGTTGATGTGTTCATGGCAGTTGTCCTGCAAGAGAAATTAAGGAAGTTCGCTGAGGACAACGATAAACAAAACCTTAATACGCCTGGGGGGAAACGGCATGAAATGCAGGCGGAGCGGAATGAAATGCCTGGAATCGGGAATGAATGGCCTGGTTCGGGAATAAAGCGACAGCGTGTTAGTACCCGCTATCGCTACAATGCCCGTGGTTGTTGTATTCTAAATGTTATCGTAACGTTTAAAAAAGTAACAACACTAGAAATTCGCGCTGACGCCGAGGGTGTATAAAAACTCCTCACCGATGGTGGTATGCTCACCCTGAGCCAGCGACGCATAGGCCGCCATGTGTGTATTAAAGGGAATATCCGTTCCCACGGTGACATCCATCCAGCTACCGCTTTGGGCAGGGGCCGGCGTTTGCGGCATACCAAACTGCGATTTCCACTGGTTTTCACCAAACTGCTGGTTATAGCTGATCTGCGCCCAGGGACGGAGATCCCCGTACTGGGTATTCACGCGCCACCCCAGCGTGCTCACGCTGGCATGCCAGAGCGGGTCGGTAAGTGCCTGCGTCGATGCGCTATCACCAAACTCGTTGACCATCATGGGAGTCGTGCCGTCATACCGCCACGCCACCACCGGGCCGGTGGTGATACGTGCTGAAACCGGAAAATTCCAGCCCACGCTCATCGCCCCATCCACCGTGTTGCCTGACGGCACATTCAGGGCAAGGCCTGGCGCATTTTGTGAAGACTGAATACGCTCAGCGAGAATATCCTCATAACGCGGTTGGTGATCCGCGTCCCATGTATAGCGTTCCGCCGTATTATTTTGGGCGTCTGAAACGATATATTCCTGTTGCCAGGCAGACGCTGAATTACAAAAAAACAGGCAGGCTGAAATCCCCACCAGGCCAGAAGCAGCATGGCGACCACTGATTTTTTTTATCATCATCAACGCGACCCCAGAGAGAGCCGAATTCGGCGATATTTGTCGTTATTCAGGAAGAGCTTATAGAGCACATGGCCCTGTATTAACTATTGTCTTTATAGTAAACACGTCAAGCCAGACAGAATGAAAATTTTGCGAAATCAGTATCAATAAGGGAGATGACGGATGGAACGTTGCGGTTGGGTAAGCCAGGATCAGCTTTATATCGACTATCACGATCGGGAATGGGGCGTGCCGGAAACGGATGGCAAAAAACTCTTTGAGATGATCTGCCTGGAAGGCCAGCAGGCGGGGTTATCGTGGATTACGGTACTGAAGAAACGCGAAAACTACCGCAACGCCTTCCTCCAGTTCGATCCTGTCGCCGTCGCCGCGATGACCGATGAAGACGTGGAACGCCTGGTACAGGATGCCGGCATCATCCGCCATCGCGGTAAGATTCAGGCCATCATCGGTAACGCACGCGCTTACCTGGCGATGGAACAAAACGGCGAATCGTTTTCAGATTTTGTCTGGTCGTTTGTGAACAACGATCCGCAGGTCACCCAGGCCGCCACGCTCGCGGAAATCCCGGCCTCTACCCCGGCCTCGGATGCCCTCTCGAAGGCCCTGAAAAAACGCGGCTTTAAGTTTGTCGGCTCCACCATCTGCTACGCCTTTATGCAGGCCTGTGGCCTGGTCAACGATCACGTTACCGGCTGCTTCTGTCATCCGGGAGACCATCATGATCCGCAAATGGCAAAGTGAGAATACCGCACCGCTTCTGAGCCTGTGGCTTGAAAGCACCACGGAGGCGCATCCGTTTATCGAGCCGGGTTACTGGAAAGAGAACGAGGCGATGGTGCGGGACGTTTACCTGCCGTCGGCGGAAACCTGGGTCTGGGAACAGGATGGCGAACCTTGCGGATTTATCAGCGTGATGCAGTCTCAGTTTGTCGGCGCCCTGTTTGTGGCGCCGTCATACATCGGGAAAGGCATCGGGCGCGCGCTGCTGAACCACGTTCAACAGCGCTTCCCGCACTTAACGCTGGAGGTGTACCAGAAAAATGTTCGGGCGGTGAATTTCTACCATGCTCAGGGCTTTCGCATTGAAGACAGCGCCTGGCAGGATGATACCCAGCACCCGACGTGGATCATGAGCTGGCAGGCGGATCAAACGCCGTTAAGGTAAGCTCGGGTCCCTGATATTTCTCGACCCAGGCCAGGGCCGTGTTCCCTGCGCAACCATTCCCCAGCTTCGAGCTGGGGAGATCTTTGGTCAGCACGTTAACCGCCCCGTTTTTACAAATACCGCCTTCGGCGGGCTCCAGATCGGGCCATGCGCCCTGATGAATACAGAGCACGCCCGGTTTAATCCCGTCGCTCACCACTGCCCCTGCCAGTACCTGCCCGCGCGAGTTCCAGACGCGCACCACGTCGCCGTCCGCAATCCCGCGCGCTTTCGCATCGAGGGTATTCAGCGTGATCGGCTCTCGCCCGGCGACCGCATACTGCTCGCGCAGGGACGTATAGTTAAGCTGGCTGTGCAGACGGTGCGCGGGATGCGCAGACAGCACCTGCAGCTGTTCCGGCTGGGCGTTGCCGTGCCACTCGTCCGGCTCGAGCCACATAGGGTGTGGCGGGCAGTCGGCATACCCGAAGCTGGCGATGCGCTCGCTGTAGATCACGATCTTTCCGCTCTCGGTTTTCAGCGGGTGGCTCTCCGGGTCGCGGCGGAAATCGGCAAAGCGGACAAACTTCGCGTTCTGTTCGCTCTCCGGCATCTCGACGATCTGGTTCGCCTCCCAGAACTCAGCGAAGGGCGGAAGCGTCACGCCCTGCGCCGCGCCGCGCTGTCCGGCAATCTGATAGAAGGTCTCCAGCCATTCTAGGTCAGTTTTCCCCTCGGTGAAACGCGCGCGGCCGCCCGCTTCCCACAGCTCGCTCAGTTCAGCAAACACGTCAAAATCATCACGTGCCTCATCGCGCGGGGCCACTACACGCTTCATCGGGACCATATGCTGGTTGCTGTAGTCGCCGGTCATGGTCAGATCGTTACGCTCAAACGAGGTGGTCGCCGGCAGCACAATATCTGCATGCTTAGCCGAGCCGGTCCAGAAACACTCTGAGATCACCACCAGCTCCGGCTTCTGCCAGGCGCGGATCAGGCGATTGGTATCCTGATGGTGCGTGAAGTTCGACCCGCCCGCCCACCAGACAAATTTAATATCCGGGAAGTGGCGGTCCAGACCATTGTGCTGATAAAAACCGCCGGGGTTTTCCAGGGCTTCAACGATCCGCGCCACCGGGATTATATCCACGGCGTCCACGCCCCCCTGCACCGAGCCTTGCAGAGACGCCAGCACCGCCGCTTTACGCGTTGGGTTACCGCCGTTTGCAAAGTGATAGGAGAGACCAAAACCTCCGCCCGCCGTGCCGATCTGCCCAAGCATTGCGGCAAGGGTGACCAGCATCCAGTGTTTTTGCTCGCCAAACTGCTGGCGCTGCATCCCCCAGCCGGACATTAACATCGTGGTATTTTTATGGAATAACGCCGCCAGTTCGCGGATTTTATCAGCAGTAACGCCGCAAATATTTGCCGCCCACTCTGCCGTTTTTGCTACCCCATCGGATTGACCCGTCAGGTAGTCGGCGAATTTATCGAAGCCGGTGGTACAGCGCGTCAGGAATTCAACGTCGTGCCAGCCGTTTTCAACCAGCGTATGAGCGATACCCAGCATCATCGCCACGTCGGTGCCCATATGCGGGGCAATCCACTCGGCGCTGTCGCCGAAGAAATCCATGGTTTCAGAGCGCATCGGGTCAATGCAGATGATGCGCTTGCCGCTTTTGCGCAGCGCGTCGAAATATCCAATGCCCTGCTCGTCGCTGGCATTCCAGGCAATTTTCAGTGTGTTAAGCGGATTAGCGCTCCAGAGCACCACCACGTCGGTATGCGCCAGCACCAGCGGCCAGCTGGTCTGCTGCTGGTACACTTCGTTCCCCCCGACGACGTACGGCATGATCGCCTGTGCCGCGCCGGTGGAGTAATCACCCAGATGACCGGTATAGCCTCCCGCCAGGCTCATGTAGCGCTGCAGCAGCGTCGAGGCCTTATGCAGCACGCCGTTAGAACGCCAGCCGTAGGAGCCGGCGAAAATGGACGACGGCCCGTAACTGTCGCGAATACGCCTGTGCTGGGCGTGGATCAGCGCCAGCGCGTCATCCCAGCTCACGCGAACAAACTCATCCTGACCGCGAATACCCTGAGGCTTGTCCGGCGAGGCCAGAAAACCTTTACGCACCATCGGCCAGCGAACGCGCGTTTTGCTATGCACCTGATCGCGAACGACGGTCTGTAACGAGTTGGGATGTTGGGTTGGTAATGCCCCGCGGGACGACAGAACATTTTCGCCGTCGGTTTCGACCAGCATCGGCCCCCAGTGGGCGGCGGTCAGAATGGTTTTCGTTGAGGTGCTCAAGCGTGCGCTCCTGGTTGCGTGCAGGTTTTACCGCCTTCTTGCTGAGGCAGTTTATGGTTTGTCACAAATTTCAGAGTTATACCCGGAATTTTCTCCGTATCTGGACGTCATAATCAACTGCCACGCTCGCCGTGGCAAAGAATAAAAAGGATTAAGGAAAGAAGATGAAAAAACGCGTACTCGTTATTGCCGCTCTGGTGAGCGGTGCACTGGCTGTTTCTGGCTGCACAACCAACCCTTATACCGGTGAGCGCGAAGCGGGTAAATCCGGCATTGGCGCAGGTATCGGCTCGCTGGTCGGCGCAGGCGTTGGAGCACTCTCCTCCTCCAAGAAAGATCGCGGCAAAGGCGCGCTGATTGGCGCAGCGGCGGGCGCGGCGCTGGGCGGCGGCGTAGGCTATTACATGGACGTGCAGGAAGCGAAGCTGCGCGACAAAATGAAGGGTACCGGTGTGAGCGTAACGCGCAGCGGGGATAACATCATCCTGAATATGCCAAACAACGTGACCTTCGACAGCAGCAGCGCAACGCTGAAGCCTGCGGGCGCGAACACGCTGACCGGCGTGGCAATGGTGCTGAAAGAGTACAACAAGACCGCCGTGAACGTGATGGGCTATACCGACAGCACCGGCAGTCAGGATCTGAACATGCGTCTGTCCCAGCAGCGCGCCGACGCCGTGGCCAGCTCGCTGATTACCCAGGGCGTTGAAGCGAACCGCATTCGCACCAGCGGCATGGGCCCTGCCAACCCTATCGCCAGCAACAGCACGGCGGAAGGCAAAGCGCAGAACCGCCGCGTTGAGATTACGTTGAGTCCTGTGCAGTAATCATTAAGCCGGGTGGCGGCTTCGCCTTACCCGGCCTACGTTCAGCATGTAGGCCCGGTAAGCGCAGCGCCACCGGGCAAATGACTTGATTCGTCCGATTTTCCCGCTAAGGTATTCTCACTAAATTCAGGGAAATCAGCGATGAGCAAACCAGCCCGGGCCACCATCAGCGACGTGGCGAAAGCCGCCAAAACCGGTAAAACCAGCATTTCGCGCTACCTTAACGGTGAGAAACACCTGCTGTCCGACGCGTTGCTGGCGCGAATTGAACAGGCCATTGCCGATCTCGACTACCGCCCCAGCCTCATGGCGCGCGGGCTCAAACGCGGCCGCACCCGCCTTATCGGGCTTATCATCGCCGATATCACCAATCCCTATTCCGTTAACGTGCTCAGCGGTATCGAAGCCGCCTGTCGCGAGAAGGGGTTCACGCCGCTGGTCTGTAATACCAACAACGAAGTCGATCAGGAACTGCACTATCTCGACCTGCTGCGCAGCTACCAGGTCGAAGGGATTGTGGTTAACGCCGTGGGCATGCGTGAAGAGGGGTTAAACCGCCTGCAGCAGTCCTCCCTGCCCATGGTCCTCATCGACCGTAAAATTCCGGAATTTGCCTGCGATATGGTCGGGCTGGATAACACCCAGGCCGCCACGACCGCCACCGAGCACCTGATCGACCAGGGCTTCGAGGCCATTCTGTTTCTGAGTGAACCGCTAGGCATGGTCAACACCCGTCGCGAACGTCTGAGCGCATTTCGCGCCACGCTGGAGCGATATCCCGGCGTGATCGCCGAAAATGCCGAAACGCCGCTTCACGAAGCCGGGCAGCTCGACAACACCCTGCGTCAGTTCCACACGCGCCATCGCGGGATGCGCAAAGCCGTTATCTCCGCCAACGGGGCGCTGACGCTTCAGGTTGCCCGCTCGCTCAAGCGCATTGGCCTGCACTGGGGCAGCGACATCGGTCTGCTGGGGTTTGATGAACTGGAGTGGGCGGAGCTGGCGGGCGTCGGCATTACGACACTCAAACAGCCCACCTGGCAGATTGGCTATGCTGCTGTTGAACAAGTGGTTCGCCGCATTGAAGGCACCAGCGATGCCGTTCGCGAGCAGGTCTTCTCCGGCGAGCTGATCGTTCGCGGCTCCACGGCGCGTTAATTTTCCCTTGTGATACCGATCATAAATTCGACATCCTGACCTTTTCTTTGGAACCGGTTCCATCTAGCGTAATAGTATTGATATGTTGCGATGGAGTCCGAAGATGGGCAGGAAAATTATGGTGGTCACCGCCGCGTACGGTGCGGAACAGGTGCGACATGCGGGCGGTCAGCGGGCGATGCTGCCCGTTATTGCAGGCGCGGGGGCAGACGGCGTGGAGATCCGCCGGGAACTGTTCACCAGCGAAGAGCTGCTCGCGCTGCCTGCGCTGGGAGAATCCATTGAGCTGCTCGGCCTGCTGGCGTGCTACTCCGCCCCCGCCGCCCTGTTTATGCCCGACGGCACCCTCAACCCGGACCTGACCCGCTATCTCTCTGAGGCCAGCACCCTGAACGCCCTGTGGCTGAAGGTTTCCCTGGGCCATTTCCGCGACGCGCAGCCTCTCGACGCCCTGCGTACCCTGCTGAACGCAAGCGGCATGGCGCTGGTCGTGGAGAACGATCAGACCGACTGCGGACAGCTCGCCCCCATGCAGCGCTTCCAGGCCGCCTGTCGGGAAATGGCATTGCCCGTCACGCTGACCTTCGACATGGGCAACTGGCTGTGGGTCGGTGATTCCCCCGAAGAAGCCGCGCGTCATCTGGCCCCAGCGGTGAGCTATATCCACGTGAAAGCCGCCGTGCCGCATAAAGATAACTTCCGCGCCGTGGCACCGGACCACGCCGATGCGCGCTGGCTGGATCTGCTCGGCCAGCTGCCTGCCGATGCCCCGCGCGGTATCGAGTTCCCGCTGGAAGGGACGGATTTAACCGCCGTTACCCGCCATTACGTCAACCTGCTGCGCGAGGAGTAAACCATGCACAAGACGCTGGATGTCATCACAATCGGCGAAGCCATGGCGATGTTTGTCGCCACCGAAACGGGCGAGCTGAGCGCGGTGGAGCACTTTATCAAACGCGTGGCAGGCGCAGAGCTGAACGTCGCGACCGGCCTGGCGCGTCTCGGCCTGAACGTCGGCTGGGTCAGCCGCGTGGGGGACGACAGCTTTGGCCATTTCGTCCTCGACTCGCTGAAAAAAGAAGGTATTGATGCCGCAGGCGTCACCCTCGACGGACGCTTCCCTACCGGCTTTCAGCTTAAATCTAAGGTCGAAAATGGAACCGATCCCATCGTGGAATATTTCCGCAAAGGATCCGCCGCAAGCCACCTTTCTGTCGCGGATTATCACGCCGACTATTTCGCTTCCGCGCGCCACCTGCACCTGAGCGGCGTGGCGGCAGCGCTCTCTGCCAGCTCGTATGAGCTGCTGGATCATGCGGCAGCCACGCTGAAAGCCCAGGGAAAAACGATCTCTTTCGATCCGAACCTGCGCCCGGTGCTGTGGAAAAGCGAAGCGGAAATGGTCGAGAAGCTCAACTATCTGGCATTCCACGCTGACTGGGTTCTCCCGGGCCTGAAAGAAGGGATGATCCTGACCGGTGAAAGCACGCCGGAAGGCATTGCCGATTTCTACCTGAATAAAGGCGTAAAAGCGGTGGTGCTGAAGACCGGTGCCGACGGCGCATGGTTTAAGACGGCCAACGGCGAACAGGGCGCGGTCGCGGCGGTGAAGGTTGAGAACGTAGTCGACACCGTCGGCGCGGGCGACGGTTTTGCCGTGGGCGTGATTAGCGCCCTGCTGGAAGGCAAAACGCTGCCGCAGGCCGTGGCGCGGGGCAACAAGATTGGCTCGCTGGCCATTCAGGTCCAGGGCGACAGCGAAGGATTACCCACGCGAGCAGAGCTCGGCGTTTAAATTCCTTCTCCCCCCGGGGAGAGGGCCGGGGTGAGGGGCATAAATCGCACTCAACAAAACAAACCACCGTGTACCCTACAGACAACGGCGGTAACAACCTCAACAACAGAGGCAAGCCTATGAACAGTTCGACCAATGCAGTAAAACGCTGGTGGTACATCATGCCAATCGTGTTTATCACGTACAGCCTGGCGTACCTTGACCGTGCTAACTTCAGCTTCGCGTCCGCGGCAGGGATCACCGAAGACCTTGGCATCACCAAAGGTATCTCCTCCCTGCTGGGTGCCCTTTTCTTCCTGGGCTACTTCTTCTTCCAGATCCCCGGCGCTATCTATGCGGAACGCCGCAGCGTGCGTAAGCTGATCTTCGTCTGCCTGATCCTGTGGGGCGCCTGCGCGTCGCTGACCGGCGTGGTGAACAATATTCCTGCCCTGGCCGCCATTCGCTTTATCCTCGGCGTCGTTGAGGCGGCGGTCATGCCGGCAATGCTGATCTACATCAGCAACTGGTTTACCAAATCTGAACGCTCGCGCGCGAATACCTTCCTGATCCTCGGTAACCCGGTCACGGTGCTGTGGATGTCGGTGGTATCTGGTTACCTGATCCAGTCCTTCGGCTGGCGCGAAATGTTTATCATCGAAGGGGTCCCGGCAGTGATCTGGGCATTCTGCTGGTGGGTGCTGGTGAAAGATAAACCTGCCCAGGCGAAATGGCTTTCCGAAGATGAAAAAGCGGCGCTGCAGGCACAGCTGGATAAAGAACAGCAAGGTCTGAAGGCGGTTCGCAACTACGGTGAAGCCTTCCGCTCGCGCAACGTGATCCTGCTCTGCGCGCAGTACTTTACCTGGAGCATCGGCGTGTACGGTTTTGTGCTGTGGCTGCCGTCGATTATCCGCAGCGGCGGCGAAAACCTCGGCATGGTAGAAGTGGGCTGGCTCTCTTCGGTACCGTATCTGGCCGCGACCATCGCCATGATCGTCGCATCATGGGCATCGGATAAGCTGCAGAACCGTAAGCTGTTTGTCTGGCCGCTGCTGCTGATCGCTGCCTTTGCGTTCATTGGCTCCTGGGCCGTCGGTGCGAATCACTTCTGGGCCTCTTACGCTCTGCTGGTCATTGCCGGTGCCGCCATGTACGCCCCGTACGGACCATTCTTTGCCATCATCCCGGAAATGCTGCCGCGTAACGTCGCGGGTGGCGCGATGGCATTAATTAACAGTATGGGTGCGCTGGGTTCGTTCTGCGGCTCCTGGTTCGTCGGTTACCTGAACGGTGCTACCGGCAGTCCATCCGCATCGTACATCTTTATGGGGGTGGCGCTTTTCGCCTCCGTGTGGCTTACTCTGATTGTTAAGCCTGCTAATAATCAACAACACCCTGTCGGCGCTCGCCACGCCTGAATCCTTAAAAATCAACGGAGATTAGCATGAAGCCGTCCGTCATTTTGTATAAAGCACTGCCGGAAGATCTGCAGAAACGCCTTGAAGAACACTTCACCGTCACGCAGGTGAAGAACCTGAGCCCGGAAACCGTGGCACAGCACGCCGAAGCGTTCGCCAGCGCCGAAGGCCTGCTGGGTTCAAGCGAGAAAGTGGATGTCGCCCTGCTGGAGAAAATGCCGAAGCTTCGTGCTACCTCTACCGTTTCCGTGGGTTACGACAACTTCGACGTGGATGCCCTCAATGCCCGCAAGATCCTGCTGATGCATACGCCACATGCCCTGACGGAAACCGTGGCCGACACGCTGATGGCGCTGGTTCTCACCACGGCCCGTCGCGTGGTGGAAGTCGCCGAGCGCGTGAAAGCGGGAGAATGGACAAAAAGCATTGGTCCGGACTGGTTCGGCGTGGACGTTAACGGCAAAACGCTGGGCATTGTTGGCATGGGGCGTATCGGGCTGGCACTGGCGCAGCGCGCGCATTTTGGCTTTAACATGCCGATTCTGTATAACGCGCGTCGCCATCACGGTGAAGCCGAAGAACGCTTCAACGCGCGCTACTGCGAGCTGGATACCCTTCTGCAGGAAGCTGATTTTGTTTGCCTGGTTCTGCCGCTGACGGACGAAACGCGTCATCTGATTGGCAAAGAGGCGTTTAAGAAAATGAAGCAGTCAGCCATTTTCATCAACGCGGGTCGCGGCCCGGTGGTGGATGAGAAGGCGCTGATTGAGGCCCTGCAGAATGGTGAGATCCATGCAGCAGGTCTGGACGTCTTTGAGCAGGAGCCGCTGCCGGTGGATTCCCCGCTGCTTTCGCTGCCTAACGTGGTTGCGCTGCCGCACATCGGCTCAGCCACCCATGAGACGCGCTACAACATGGCGGCCACTGCGGTCGATAATCTCATCGCCGCCCTTAGCGGAGAGGTGGAGATAAACTGCGTGAACCCGCAGGTGCAACGTTAGAAACGAAAAAACCCGCCAGAAGGCGGGTTTTTGAATTTTGTGCTACTGGGTTGGAAGCTTACAGGCTTACAACGTTACCAGCTGCTGGGCCTTTAGCGCCGCTTTCGATGGTGAAGGACACTTTCTGACCTTCGTCCAGAGATTTGTAGCCATCGTTCTGGATAGCAGAGAAGTGTACGAACACGTCTTTTGAGCCATCGTCAGGAGTGATGAAGCCGAAACCTTTATCAGCGTTGAACCATTTTACCAGACCAGTCATTTTAGCAGACATAGAAATTACCTTATTAACAAATATATTGTGCCTTCCGGCTTGATGGATTGCGTTACAGATTTTTAAGCGATGAAGGAAGGGTCACTACGAAGGGTATCTATGGATAACAATCTGGACTGCTTTACTAAACTGCTTTAGGTCTGTGTAACAAACCGACGGGAATAGTTATACCGATGTGGTAGAGGAATGACAAGCGTTATTTTCAATATGCATAAAAAAACCCCGCCAGAAGCGGGGTTTTTTTGGTTTATTCTGTGGCCGTGACGGCGGCACTCCAGGCCTGGCTAAAGGCCTGATGCTGGGAGGCCAGCGGCCCAATTAGCGTATTGTACTGGCTTGCCTGCTGCGAGGTTGGGAACTGAATGCCGTTAGCAACAAAGCTCACCTGAGCTTCCTGCTGGGCAATAAAGTCACCCACCTGAACCAGCTGCTGCGTGAAGATTTGCGCGGCCGGAATCAGCGGTTGCAGCGCTTCAGAAGGCTTGGTCACCACTTTCTCATACACTTTGTCGAAGACCGGTTTGAGATCGTCGCCCTGCTTCAGCGCAGAACGTGACGCGTCAGCCTGCATTTTCGCATTCTGCAACTGCTGGCTCAGCACGCCAAGCGCACCGTTGGACTGGCGAAGCGGTTCGCGCTGCGTCATATAATCCTGCGGAACGCGAATGGCGTTCACGCTATCCACTACCGGGCGGATACCGGAATCCATCGCCTGGCTCACCTGCTGTGAATAACCATAAAGAATGGCGTAATCGGACACGAAGGGGCCAAACTGTTTTTTCTGATCCGCAGTCAGCGTCGGCAACCGCTCGCCGCTGCGCATCACTGTATTCTGCAGAAAATCGATAAACGCTTTGCGCTGATCGCCTTCTTTATCAAAACACCCACTCAGGCTAACAACCATCAACAACGCCGCAATAGGCGCAAACCAGCGAGAGCAGGACTTTCCTGTCGCCATTTTATTACTCCTTTCACCCAAAAAAGCGCACACCGGCACACGCGTGCCCGACGCTGACAAGGATAGTCCAGGTCAGCCTTGCAAGATACTCTTTTCATGCAAAACGGCTATTGCCGATTTATTTCTTACCATTTACAAAAAAATACCTGCCGAAGCCGACACATGACTAATCAGGGAATTAGCATAACTGTCCATATTGCTGAATCGGGTAAAGCGATCGTTACCGCACGATTAATCACACCCGTGACGATCCTGGGTTGGTATTAGGGACTATTCTTAACTGGCTCTCTGATGTTCTTGATCACGATGTGAGATTTAAGAGGAGTCCTCAATGGAATATAAAGATCCTGAGTTTGAGCTGCTGAGCAGTCTGGAACAGATCATTTTTAAAGATGTACCGCAGACGATTACCCTGCAACAAAAATCCAATCCCTTTACAGAATATGAGCAATTGCGCAAAGGGACGGGGCTGAAAACGGAAGAATTCGCCAGAGCGATGGGTGTCAGCGTAACTATGGTGCAGGAGTGGGAGTCAAAACGTGAGAAACCCACCCCAACCGAGTTAAGGCTGATGCGCCTGATTCAGGCCAACCCTGCACTCAGCAAACAGATAGCGTAGTCAAGTTTGAACGCCCCCGCCTCTGCGGGGGCTTGTGTTTAAAGGCTCTCGCAACGCCAGCCCGCCTCTTCCCATACCCATTCATGCGTTAACGTTAAGCCTCTTAAAAAAATCTCATCGTGTGATACCACCAGCAGAGCCCCGGGGAAACCGGCCAGCGCCGCTTCAATGGCCTGGACTGAGGCCAGATCCAGATGGTTGGTCGGTTCATCCAGCAGCAGAAGCTGCGTGGCCTCCGCGCGCCACAGCACGCAGGCCAGGGCGGCTTTAAGACGCTCGCCCCCGCTGAGCTCCGCCAGCGGGAGCGTGACTTTGTCGGCACCCAGTTGAAGCTGCGCCAGACGGGTTCGCAATACCCCCTCTTCCAGAGGCGTATGACTCAGGTTGAGATGCGTCATGACCGACTGCGAAAGATCAAGTTGTGACAAATGCTGGTCGAGATAAGCACAGCTGACGGAAACCTTACACGTCCCTGAACGGGGGGCGATCTCGCCGAGGAGGATTTTTAACAGCGTCGATTTGCCGCAGCCGTTCGGTCCCTTTAACGCCACGCGCATCGGTCCGTCCATCCGCCAGTTGAGCGGAGGAGCAGGCACATGCGGCAGCAGCAGATCCTCCAGCACCAGCACCTGCTTCCCCTCCGGGATCTGACTCCCCGGCAGGGTGAAAATGACCGGGCTATCTTCTTCAACGCGTTCACGCGCCTTGTTTACCGCGGCATTAAGGGCTTCATTTTGCACGCTGTGCTGTTTTTTCCAGGAGCCGATCCGCTCCTTTGCCGCACCTTTGTATTTGACCCGCTCAAACGAGGCAATATTCAGGGTATCGACGGTGCGCAATGTCTTTGCCGACCGCCGCTGGCTGTCATCATGCTCTTTTTGCATGCGTGCCCGGGTGCGTTTGCGCTCGGTAGCTGCATGTTCCAGCGCCGCGCGGGCCGCCTGCTGTTCGGCATCGCGCTGGGTTTGATAATCAGCATAATTCCCGCCGTAGCTGCGCAGACCCGAGGCGCTCAGCTCAAGGATACGCGGCACCTGCCCCAGAAGCTCACGGTCATGGGAGGCCACCAGCACGCCGCCCTGAAAACGACTGAGCTGGTCGTAGAACCACGCCCGGCCTTGTCGATCCAGATGGTTAGTGGGCTCGTCCAGCAGCAGGAAATCCGCTTCAGCCGTAAACGCCCCGCACAGCAGGGCGCGAATGCGCTCGCCGCCGCTGAGCTCAGCGGCGGTTTTATCCGGGTCAAACGGTGGGAGTTTCGCATTGATAAACGCCTCGCGCAGGCGCTCGGCAACATCCCAGTGGCCGTCAAGCAGCTCCAGATCGTCAGGCTGGTAATCGCCGCTGTCGATGCGCTTACGCGCCGTAAAAATCGCGTCATACCCGAGCAGTTGAGCAAGCGTCGTCTGCGGAGAAATGACGTGCTGCTGCGCCACCCAGGCATGCGAGCCAAAGCGTTCGATATGGCCGGTAGCCGGTTCGTCCAGCCCCGCCAGCAGACGCAGCAGACGAGTTTTCCCGCTGCCGTTGCGGCCAACCAGCGCGCACAGGGAGGGTTCCAGCGTGAGATTCAGCGGACCAAAAAGGATATCGCCCGTCGGAAACTGACAGGTGACCTGATGCAAAATAAAAGAAGGGGACTGCGCAAAATGAGCCATAAGCACTCCTGAATGAAATCAAAACATCCCCTGCCGACGCGGTGGCGTTTAGCAAGGATCGAAATTCATCAGTCGTGTTTGTTCATTTTTGGGGGGCACTCCGGCGCGAGAAAGTTAACGGGATAAGGATAGCGGTAATGTATTGACGGTTTCAAGGTTAAATTTTGGACGATTTTATACTCCCTCTCCCTTTGGGCTGAGGGATCCCCACCAAATATTGCCTGCACAGACGGCCCCCTCTCCCTTGAGGGAGAGGGCTGGGGTGAGGGGAAGCATACGGCTCTGGTGGTCATTCCGTTCACTTTATGTTCCTTGCTACTCTGTAACGACAATACCCGTGAACGTGCCAGGGTGGCTCAGTCGCCACCACCCTGGCTACCCGGGCTCCCGGCGGTAAATCGCCGCTACGCGGTACCTTCGGCTTATTCCTTCCGGCTTATCGGGGACGGGCGGAGGTAACATCCCTGTAAAGCCCGCCCTCTCGGCGCATCCATGCGCCTCGCCCCGGCCTGCAGGAAACGCCTCAGCGATTTACAGCCGGACCATAGCGTCGCTGTAAGACCTCTGCCCGCAGTATGCTTTTCATTGCGGTAATTTTGCGAGTCTCTTTCCAGAAATGGTAATATCCTCAGTGGTATAGCTCAAATCTGTTGCCGCCTGTTTTGATGAGCAGTAAGTTCTCTTCGCACCTGCAAAATCAGGTGCCGGGATTGGAACCCTGAATCACTTCACTGGCGACACAGGCTCTGTGTCGTACGGCCTGTTGCATCTCAATGGCGGGCCGGACAGGGGCGCTGCAAAGCGCGCTGGTGTCAGTGAGGCCAGTCGTTCCAACCTTGTTCGGTTCCGCCACCAGCGAGCCTGGAACCTCCCGTGGCGGAAGATATACCACTCACTGAGGTTATTTTATGTCATTGACTGACTCTTTATTCACCCTGCCCTTCAACCACGCCACCGACTTCACCGAACTGGCGGATAACTGCGAACGTTTTACCGACGCAATTGTAGATTGCGAACAACGTGCCCACAAAATGGCGCTTTACGGCAGACTCTATGCCTGTCTGAATCTTCTGCAACCCACGCTTCTGGATCCTGTTCCGGACGCTTTAAAAGCCAGCCTGATCGTGAAGGAACTCCCGTCACGCGTTCCGGCTTTCGAACCCGAATGCGATCAGCTGGGGCGCTATTGTCAGGAGATTACGCAGATGTTGATGAACGGCTCACTGCCGCGACAATCTGAAATCGTGATGGAAGATTTGCTGTGCGAACTGGTCAGCTACTTTGCCGATACGCTGAAGGCACCGCGCTGGCTGCAGTCAGACGAAGGCACAATCGCGATCGGCTAAACCTGCCGGATGACGCTGCGCTTATCCGGCCTACAAAAGCCCCATAAAAAAACCCGCCGAAGCGGGTTTTTAGCATGTGTAACATCGGGCACATTACTGCAGCAGCGAAATATCCGCGACGCGCAGGAATAGCTCGCGCAGTTTTTCGAGCATGGAGAGACGGTTAACGCGCAGCTCTTTATCTTCGACGTTCACCATCACTTTCTCGAAGAAGGCGTCGATAACGTCACGCAGCTCGGCCAGCTCCACCAGCGCTTCCTGGTAGCGACCTTCCGCGAAGTACGGCTCGAGCTTGTCGCGCAGCACCACAACCTGCATCGCCAGCGCGATCTCTTCCGGCTCTTTCAGGGTCGCGGCGTTCACGCGCTCGTTCAGCGTCTCGTCGGATTTCGCCAGAATGTTAGATACACGCTTGTTAGCCGCGGCCAGGGCAGATGCCGCTTCCAGCGTACGGAAGTGGGAAACCGCCTTCATACGCGCATCGAAATCAGCCGGACGGGTTGGACGACGCGCCAGCACCGCCTGAATGGTGTCAACGGTGTAACCTTCGTCCTGATACCACGCGCGGAAACGACCGAGCATGAAGTCGATCACATCATCCACAACCTTCGCGTTGGTCAGCTTGTCGCCGTACAGACGCACCGCTTCTTCGGTCAGGGTCTGCAGATCGAGGTTCAGGTTCTTCTCAACGATGATGCGCAGTACGCCCAGCGCGGCACGACGCAGCGCGAACGGGTCTTTATCGCCTTTAGGATGCTGACCGATACCGAAGATACCCGCCAGGGTGTCCATCTTATCGGCAATCGCTACAGCGCACGCAACCGGGTTGGACGGCAGGTCGTCACCCGCGAAGCGCGGCTGATACTGCTCGTTCAGGGCCACGGCCACGTCTTCCGCTTCGCCATCGTGACGCGCGTAGTGCATGCCCATCACGCCCTGGGTGTCGGTAAATTCGAACACCATGTTGGTCATCAGGTCGCACTTGGACAGCAGGCCTGCACGCGTCGCGTGGTTGACGTCGGCACCGATTTCACGGGCAATCCAGCCGGACAGTTCCGCAATGCGGTCGGTCTTGTCGCGCAGCGTCCCCAGCTGCTGCTGGAACAGCACGGTCTGCAGGCGCGGCAGGTTATCTTCCAGACGTTTTTTACGGTCGGTGTTGAAGAAGAACTCCGCATCCGCCAGACGCGGACGAACGACTTTCTCGTTACCGGAGATAATCTGGATCGGATCTTTCGATTCGATGTTTGCCACGAAGATGAAGTTTGGCAGCAACTTGCCGTCGTTGGCATAAACCGGGAAGTACTTCTGGTCACCCTTCATGGTGTACACCAGCGCTTCAGCCGGAACGGCCAGGAATTTCTCTTCGAACTTCGCGGTCAGCACGACCGGCCATTCCACCAGAGAGGTGACTTCTTCCAGCAGGCTTTCGCTCAGGTCGGCGTTACCGCCAATCTGGCGCGCCGCTTCTTCAGCGTCCGCTTTGATTTTGGCTTTACGCTGTTCGTAGTCGGCAATGACCTTACCGCGCTCCAGCAGGATCTGCGGGTACTGGTCGGCATTGTCGATGGTGAACTCCGGCTCGCCCATAAAGCGGTGGCCGCGGATCACGCGATCGGACGCCACGCCCAGAATGGTCGCCGGGATAACGGTATCGCCCAGCATCAGGGTCACGGTGTGAACCGGACGCACGAAGTGCACGTCGGACGCGCCCCAGCGCATCAGCTTAGGAATCGGCAGCTTCGCCAGAGACGTGGCAATCATGTCCGGCAGCAGCGCTTCCGCGCTTTCGCCTTTCACGTGCGCACGATACAGCAGCCACTCGCCTTTATCCGTGGTCAGACGCTCGGCCTGATCAACGGTGATGCCGCAGCCGCGCGCCCAGCCTTCAGCCGCTTTGCTCGGTTTGCCTTCCGCGTCAAACGCCTGGGCAATCGCCGGGCCACGCTTTTCGACTTCACGATCCGGCTGAGACGCCGCCAGATTTGCCACTTTCAGCGCCAGACGGCGCGGTGCGGCAAACCACTCAATTTTACCGTGCGCCAGGCCAGCGTTATCCAGCTCGGCGGTCACGTTCGCAGCAAAAGATTCAGCCAGGCTGCGCAGGGCTTTTGGTGGCAGCTCTTCGGTGCCGATTTCCACCAGGAAAGTTTTCTCAGACATGGCCGCCTCTTATTTGTTTCGGTTGCACATCGGGAAGCCAAGGGCTTCACGGGACGCGTAGTAAGCTTCTGCAACGGCTTTGGTCAGGGTACGAATACGCAGAATGTAGCGCTGACGTTCAGTCACGGAGATGGCTTTGCGGGCGTCCAGCAGGTTGAAGCTGTGGGCGGCCTTCAGAATACGCTCGTAGGCAGGCAGCGGCAGCGGAGTCTCCAGCGCCAGCAGCTGCTGCGCTTCTTTCTCATACTGCTCGAAGCAGGTGAACAGGAAGTCCACGTCCGCGTATTCGAAGTTATAGGTGGATTGCTCCACTTCGTTCTGATGGAACACGTCGCCGTAGGTGGTTTTACCCAGCGGGCCGTCGCACCAGACCAGGTCGTAAACGCTGTCTACGCCCTGAATGTACATCGCCAGACGTTCCAGACCATAGGTGATTTCACCGGTGATCGGCTTACATTCCAGACCGCCAACCTGCTGGAAGTAAGTGAACTGGGTCACTTCCATACCGTTCAGCCACACTTCCCAACCCAGCCCCCAGGCACCCAGCGTTGGGTTTTCCCAGTTGTCTTCCACGAAACGAATGTCGTGGATGGTTGGATCCATACCCAGCTCTTTCAGCGACCCGAGGTACAGTTCCTGAATGTTGTCGGGTGATGGCTTAATCACCACCTGGAACTGATAGTAATGCTGCAGGCGGTTTGGGTTCTCACCGTAACGACCATCGGTCGGACGACGGGAAGGCTGCACATACGCAGTCGCCATTGGCTCAGGCCCCAACGCGCGCAGGCTGGTCATCGGGTGTGAAGTGCCGGCGCCGACTTCCATGTCCAAAGGTTGAACAATGGTACAGCCCTGACGAGCCCAGTAATCCTGTAAGGTCAGGATCAGGCCCTGGAAGGTCTTGGTATCAAACTTTTGCATAGTATTTCGTGCTGGATACGTGTGGTTTTAAATGGAAGGGACCAGTATACCCGCTGGCTGCAAGATATACAGTACGAAACGGGGTTGTTTAGGGAAAATTGGGAAATAAGCTTTCCAGCCAGAAGGCTGACGGCGTCTGGCTGTTGATTATACGAGCAGGCTAGCGCATGGAGAGGTGTAAAAACTGACCGTCCGCATCAAACGAGCAGACAAAGCCCTCTTTACGCGACGTATGGCCCCGCAGCTCGTAGCTTCCCTGAAAACGCTCAAACCCGGTGACATCAATTTTCTTTACGTCCGAGTTATAGCGGCGAGCGGCCCGATCCTTACAGAGCGCTTCCATATTCAGTGAACGCTCCGGGCTCATTTTACCCTGCTGTGCTTTTTGCACGGGTGCTTCCTGTGGCGCACTGCATCCTGCCAGCATGAACAGCAGAAAGAGTGACGCCACACGCTTCATCATCATTTTTATTACCGCCCTGGTCAGTGGCTGTTATTTTTAGTATCAACACGTTTATAGATTAAGGACTGCCATTCTGCGAATCTCGCGGTCTCCCGGCAAGCCTGCACATAAAACTCAGAATTTTCCAAACGAAGACTTTTGGACAACGGCAGTCACACTCAATTTACAGGGAATACGAGGAACTGATGCAGTCAAAAATTAGCTGGATTGATAACCTGAGAGGAATAGCCTGTCTGATGGTGGTCATGATCCACACGACGACCTGGTACGTCACGAATGCCCACAGCATCAGCCCCGTTAACTGGGATATCGCCAATATTCTCAACTCTGCGTCACGCGTCAGCGTGCCGCTGTTCTTTATGATTTCCGGCTTTCTCTTTTTTGGCGAACGCAGCGCACAGCCGAGGCATTTCATTCGCATCGCGGCCTGCCTGGGGTTCTACAGTGCCGTTGCCCTGCTCTATATCACCCTGTTTACCTCGATTAACGCCGGGTTATCGCTGAAATACCTGCTGCAAAAACCAGTGTTCTACCACCTGTGGTTCTTCTTCGCCATTATCGTTATCTATCTGGTCTCTCCGCTTATCCAGGTAAAAAACGTCAGCGGTAAAATGCTCCTGGCCCTGATGGTGGTGGTTGGCATCATCGCCAACCCGAATACGCTCTCGCAGAAAATCGACGGATTTGAGTGGTTGCCGGTAAACCTCTATATCAACGGCGATACCTTCTACTACGTGCTTTACGGCATGCTGGGGCGCGCCATCGGGATGATGGACACGCAAAAACGCGGGCTGAACTGGCTCTGCGGGGGGCTGTTTATCGCTGGCGTGGTGGTGATTTCACGCGGGACGCTGCACGAGCTGCAGTGGCGCGGCAATTTTGCCGATACCTGGTATCTGTATTGCGGGCCGATGGTCTTTATCTGTGCCGTTTCGCTGCTCACCCTCGCCAAAAACACACTGAATACGCGTCCCCTGCCCGTACTGAGTCTTATCTCGCGGCACTCTCTCGGGATTTACGGTTTTCACGCGCTGGTGATCCACGCGCTGCGCACGAGAGGCGTTGAGCTAAAAAGCTGGCCGATGCTGGATATCGTCTGGATTTTTGCCGCCACGCTGGCGGTCAGCCTGCTGCTGTCGATGCTGCTGCAAAAAATAGACGCTCGCCGCTTCGTCAGCTAATGCTTCGCTGCCGGGCGCGATGGTACTGGCGCGGGGAGGAAAACCCTGCCGCCAGTGAGGCCTGCTCCACGCCGCGCCCCTGCAATAGCCACTGCTCCGCCACCGCCAGACGCAGCTGCTCCAGATAATCGCGAACGCTAATCCCTAAATGTGACTGAAAAAGCCGGGTGAGGTGACGCGGGCTGACGTGCGCCAGCGCAGCAATGTCAGACAAGCTCCACGTTTTTTGCGGCTCGGCGGTGAGCACATCCTGCGCCCGATGAATCGCCGGGTGAAGATGATTGCGGTAGCGTAGCCACGGAGATAGCTGGGGATCGTCGCCGGAACGGCGGAACCAGACCACCATCTCACGCGCCACGGTCAGCGCCTTTTCAGGGCCGCACAGGCGGTTAATCATGTGCAGAGCCAGATCGATGCCCGACGTGATCCCGGCGCTGGTCCAGATATTCTCATCCTGCACAAATATGCGGTTTTCTTTAATCGTCGCCGTGGGCGCCGCAGTGCGTAAACGGCTAATAACGTCATGGTGAGTTGTGCACTGTCGATTGTTCAGCAGGCCCGATTTCGCCGCCAGTAAAGCCCCTGAGCAGACGCACATCACGGTGATTTCCTGGCGCTGTATCTGCGGCTGCAGGCGCATCAGCCAGCGCTGTATCTGTAACGCCTGTGGTGTCGAAAACTGAGCGCGGGAGTCGCTCACGCCGGGCAATACCAGCAGGCTTCCCTCTGGAAGACGCTCCGGCAATGGCTGGATGCCGCCCATCGTCAGGCCAATCGACGTCGGAACCTCCGGCTGAGGGCCAATGTAATGCAGACGAAACGCGTCGCCTGCCAGCACAAAGGTTTCTGCCGGGCCGGTCATGTCTAATGACAGCACCCCGGGCAACATCACGAACCAGACATCGATGCTCATTACAGGGACTCCAGCGTCTCCGCTACCGTTTTAATCTCGGCAAAACGCCCGGACAGTACCGTTTCGGTACGGTGGCGAATTTCCGCTGCGCTAAGGGTAATGCCCCTGTACGTCATGGGGAACGTCAGCGTGGCCTCGCTAACAAAGGTCACAGCATAACCCAGATCGGATGCCACCCGGGCGGTGGTTTCGCAGCATTGTTCAGTGCGAATGCCGCAGATAATCACACTGTTGATATCACGCTCGCGCAGCCAGCGGTCAAGCCCGGTATCCGTAAACGCATTATGGACGTGTTTCTGGAAAACCACATCCGGCTGATGACGCAAAAAGGCCATCGGTTTGACGTAGCCGCTTTGCAGCGTGAAGGGGCCATCTTCATCCACATGAAAAATATCAACGACCGGAATACCGCGCGCCTGGCAGCCTTCAATCAGCCCCAGCATCGCCTGCTGAAAGGCAGGAATGTCGTCCTCCTGCCAGTAATTGCGGTGGTGAAATGACTGCTGAGTATCGATGTTGATTAATGCAATGCGTGACATGATGGATCTCCTCGCCAGTGGGTGTGGCACCATACTGGCAAGGAAATGAAGGCACGCACAGACCAAAAAAGGACATCCTCGTGCCTCTCCCGGACAAGCGTATTTACGACATCAGCGGCAGCAGCTGCTGGTAGATTTTGCGGAACACGTCGCGCCTTTCCGCGTAGCGCGCATGGCGCGCCGCGTCAGGCAAATGCGCCTGTTCAAGCGTAAGCTGCGGCAACAGTTGTGAAAGCGGTTGTTCCGGATGAATGGCTATCTGCGCCAGACGCGCGGCACCGAGCGCGGGGCCAACATCCCCTCCAGTGCGGAAATCCAGCTGCAACCCGCTGATATCCGACAGCATCTGTCGCCAGTAAGGGCTTCGCGCACCGCCGCCAATCAGGGTGACGCTCGACGGTTTCAGGCCGCAGTCGTGCACCACGTCCATCCCGTCGGCCAGGGCATAGCCCACGCCTTCCAGAACCGCACGCGCCAGTTCTGCCGGGCCATGCTGATGGGTTAAGCCAAAGAACACCCCTTTTGCTTCCGGGTTGTTGTGCGGCGTACGCTCGCCGGAAAGATACGGTAAAAACCAGACGGTACCCGCAGCGTCATCCGCCTGCTGCGCCGCAGAAATCAGCGCCGGAACGTCGGCCATGCCGGTGAGTTTTGCCGCCCAGTCCAGGCAGGACGCCGCGCTGAGCATCACCGACATCAAATGCCATTTGCCGGGAAGGGCATGACAGAAACTGTGCACAGCGCTTTCTGGATTACTGCGATACCCATCGCTGACGGCAAAATAGACGCCAGACGTTCCCAGCGACAGCATCGCCTGCCCCGCCTCAACCATCCCGACACCGACAGCGCCCGCCGCGTTATCGCCGCCTCCGGCCACCACCGGTACGGCAGGCATATTCCAGCGTTCCGCAACGTCTGGCAGCAGTGTGCCTGTCACGTCACAGCCTTCGTACAGCGCGGGCATGTGTTCACGGGTCAGATGGCAAGCATCCAGCATTGCCTCGCTCCAGTCACGTTTCGCCACGTCGAGCCACATCGTGCCTGCGGCATCAGACATGTCGGAAGCAAAATCGCCCGTCATGCGAAAGCGCAGATAGTCTTTCGGCAGCAGGACTTTCGCCACCTGACGGAAAATCTCCGGTTCGTGGCGCTGTACCCACAGCAATTTGGGCGCAGTAAAGCCGGGCATCATCAGGTTGCCGGTAATCTCGCGGGAGGCAGGTACGCGCGCCTCGAGAAGCGCACACTCTTCCGCGCAGCGGCCATCGTTCCAGAGGATCGCAGGACGTAACACACGATGCTGGCTATCGAGCAGCGTAGCGCCGTGCATTTGTCCGGCAATCCCCAGCGCTTTCACGTCGCGCAGGCTGTGCTGCTCGCCTAGCGCCTTAATCGCGCGGTCCGTCGCCCGCCACCACTGCTCCGGATCCTGTTCCGACCACAGCGGATGCGGACGTGAAACCTGCAGCGTTTCCGTCTGCGTTGCTAACACGTCGCCCTGCTCGCTCAACAGGATGGCTTTCACACCCGATGTGCCAAGATCGATCCCGATATACATTGTGGTGACTCCTTTGACAGAAATGCCCGGTGGCGCTGCGCTTACCGGGCCTGGATGCTGTTATTTATCGAACAGGTAATGATTGACCAGGTTTTCCAGCAGTTCCTGGTGTCCACTCTGATGCTGCGGTGCCAGTTGATGCTGTTCAGCGTACTTCGCGATCTCAGCAAGCGATAACTGGCCTTTCAAAATTTGCTGGCCCAGCTCACTGTTCCAGCCGCTGTAACGCTTCGCCACGCGTTTATCCAGCTCGCCATCTTCAATCATACGGGCCGCCACTTTCAGCGCCAGCGCCATGGTGTCCATCGCGCCAATGTGGCCGTAGAAAAGATCGTATTTGTCGGTGCTCTGACGACGTACCTTGGCGTCAAAGTTCAGGCCGCCGGTGGTGAAGCCGCCCGCTTTGATGATTTCGTACATTACCAGCGCGTTCTCTTCCACGCTGTTCGGGAACTGATCGGTGTCCCAGCCCAGCTGTGGATCGCCACGGTTAGCATCGACAGAGCCGAAGATACCCAGCGCAATCGCAGACGCAATTTCGTGATGGAAAGAGTGCCCCGCCAGCGTGGCGTGGTTGGCTTCAATGTTTACTTTAATCTCTTTTTCCAGACCGAACTGCTTCAGGAAGCCATACACCGTCGCCACGTCGTAGTCATACTGATGCTTGGTCGGTTCCTGCGGTTTCGGCTCAATCAGCAGCGTGCCGCGGAAGCCGATTTTGTGCTTATGGTCGACAACCATCTGCATAAAGCGGCCAATCTGCTCGCGCTCCTGGCGCAGGTCGGTGTTGAGCAGGGTTTCATAGCCTTCACGGCCACCCCACAGAACATAGTTTTCACCGCCCAGCTGATGCGTGGCGTTCATTGCCGTCACCACCTGCGTGGCCGCCCAGCTAAACACGTCCGGATCCGGATTGGTTGCCGCCCCCGCGCCGTAGCGTGGGTTGGTGAAGCAGTTTGCCGTGCCCCAGAGCAGCTTCACGCCGCTTTGCTGCTGTTTCGCCGCCAGCACATCCACCATCTGCGCGAAGTTGTTCAGATACTCTTTCAGCGACGCCCCTTCCGGCGACACGTCCACGTCGTGGAAGCAGTAGTACGGCACGTTCAGCTTGTGGAAGAACTCAAACGCCACATCGGCTTTACGCTTTGCCAGTTCAAGCGCCTCCCCCGGCTGCTGCCACGGGCGGTCAAAGGAACCCACGCCGAACATATCGGCGCCGTTCCAGCAGAAGGTATGCCAGTAACAGGCGGCAAAGCGCAGATGATCTTCCATGCGCTTACCCAGCACCAGCTCATCCGGGTTGTAGTGACGAAATGCTAAAGGATTGGTCGTTTTTGGGCCTTCGTAACGAACACGATCGAGTTGGTCGAAATAAGCTTGCATATTGAGCTCCATAATCAGGGTATGCGGCGAGTCGTTGATACAGGAGTAATAGTGAATAGACATTTTGGGTTGCTCAATTACGTTATTTCACACTGCTATTGAGAGAATGCACAACTGTGCGCTGGCTCGCAAAATAATGCGCAGACAAACTATTTTTCGGCGCGTATTCCAGAATCAAATGTAATTAAGACGTTACGTATTTTAAAATACGATCGCGGTCATAAATTCAGAAATAAACCAAATATCATAATGAGAAGATAAAAATCTGTAATTGCCAGCCCGCCTTTCCGCGTTAAAAATTTGCTGCGTCTCAGCAGTGAATGTTTCTTTTATCTCAGCAACACATACCCCTACAAAAAGGCCTAATAATTATGAAGATAAAGAACCTGACTCTAACGCTCTGCACTACGCTCCTTCTTGCAAGCTTTGCAGGACATGCCAAAGAGGTCAAAATTGGCATGGCGATTGACGACCTGCGTCTGGAGCGCTGGCAAAAAGATCGCGATATTTTTGTTAAAAAAGCAGAATCCCTCGGCGCCAGCGTGTTTGTCCAGTCAGCTAACGGCAACGAAGAAACACAAATGTCGCAGATCGAGAATATGATCAACCGTGGCGTCGATGTTCTGGTCATTATCCCCTATAACGGCCAGGTATTAAGTAACGTGGTGAAAGAAGCCAAACAGGAAGGCATAAAAGTGCTCGCCTATGACCGCATGATTAATAATGCGGACATTGATTATTATATTTCGTTCGACAATGAAAAAGTCGGGGAATTACAGGCGCAAAGCCTGATCGACAAAGTGCCTCAGGGCAATTATTTCCTGATGGGCGGCTCTCCGGTGGATAACAACGCCAAACTGTTCCGCGAAGGACAAATGAAAGTCCTTAAGCCGTACATCGACAGCGGGAAAATTAAAGTGGTTGGCGATCAGTGGGCCGACGGCTGGCTGCCAGAAAATGCGCTGAAAATTATGGAAAACGCGCTGACGGCCAACAACAACAAAATTGACGCGGTTGTGGCCTCCAACGATGCCACCGCAGGCGGTGCTATCCAGGCTCTGAGCGCACAGGGGCTGGCCGGTAAAGTCGCCATTTCAGGACAGGATGCCGATCTCGCTGGCGTAAAACGCATTATCGCAGGCACCCAAACCATGACGGTCTACAAACCGATTACCCAGCTGGCCAATACGGCGGCGGAAATCGCCGTAGAGCTAGGCAATGGCAAACAACCTAAAGCAGACGCAACGCTGAATAACGGGCTGAAAGATGTTCCGGCTCGCCTGCTCACACCGATTGAAGTCAACAAAGAAAACATTGACGCCACCGTGGTTAAAGACGGTTTCCACAAGAAGAGCGAACTGTAATCCGGCGCGGCCCCTGCTCTGCGGGGGCGCATCACGTTGTACTGTTCTTCCCTCGGGTTATGTGGAGCGGTTATGCCTTATTTACTTGAAATGAAAAGCATCACCAAACGCTTCGGCACGGTGAAAGCCGTCGACAACGTCAGCCTCCGGTTGAACCCCGGCGAAGTGGTTTCGCTGTGCGGTGAGAACGGTTCGGGCAAGTCGACGCTGATGAAAGTGTTGTGCGGGATTTACCCCCACGGCAGCTACGAAGGCGAAATCGTCTTTGCCGGTGAAGTTATCCAGGCAACACACATCCGCGATACCGAACGCAAAGGCATCGCCATCATCCACCAGGAGCTGGCGCTGGTGAAGCATCTCACCGTGCTGGAGAACATTTTCCTCGGGGCCGAAATTTCCCGCCACGGCGTGCTGGATTACGACACCATGACGCTCCGCTGCGAAAAGCTGCTGGCGCAGGTGAGCCTCAACATTTCACCGGATACCCGCGTAGGGGATCTGGGCCTCGGGCAACAGCAGCTGGTCGAAATAGCGAAAGCGCTAAATAAACAGGTCAGGCTGCTGATTCTTGATGAACCCACGGCGTCGCTCACCGAACAGGAAACCGCGGTTCTGCTCAATATCATCCGCGATCTGCAAAACCACGGCATCGCCTGCATCTACATTTCGCACAAGCTGAACGAGGTAAAAGCCATTTCGGACACCATCTGCGTGATCCGCGACGGGCAGCACATCGGCACGCGTGAAGCCGCCGGGATGAGCGAAGATGACATCATCACCATGATGGTGGGCCGCGAGCTAACGGCACTCTACCCGAATGAACCCCACGCAACGGGCGATGAAGTGCTGCGCGTGGAAAACCTGACCGCGTGGCACCCCGTTAACCGCCACATCAAGCGCGTGAATAACGTGTCGTTTTCCCTTCACAGCGGAGAAATTCTTGGGATTGCGGGCCTCGTCGGTGCCGGGCGCACCGAAGCCGTACAGTGTCTGTTTGGCGTGTGGCCGGGGCGCTGGGAGGGCACGATTTATATCGACGGCCAGCCGGTGAAAATCGACAACTGCCAGCAGGCGATTGCCCGCGGCATTGCCATGGTGCCGGAAGATCGCAAAAAAGACGGCATCGTGCCGGTGATGGCGGTGGGTAAAAACATTACGCTTGCGGCACTCGATCGGTTCTCCGGCGCGCTGAGCAGCCTGGACGATGCCGCAGAGCAACAGTGCATTCTTCAGTCACTTGCCCGGCTAAAGGTCAAAACCTCCTCGCCAGAACTGGCGATTGGCCGCCTGAGCGGCGGCAACCAGCAGAAGGCGATTCTGGCGCGCTGCCTGCTTCTCAATCCACGCATTTTAATCCTTGATGAGCCCACGCGCGGGATTGATATCGGAGCCAAATACGAAATCTACAAACTGATTAATCAGCTTGTACAGCAAGGGATTGCCGTCATCGTCATCTCGTCTGAGTTACCCGAAGTGCTCGGCCTGAGCGACCGCGTGCTGGTCATGCACGAGGGAAAACTGAAAGCCAACCTGATTAACCAGAACCTGACGCAGGAGCAGGTGATGGAAGCCGCTTTAAGGAGCGAACGTCATGTCGAAAAGCAATCCGTCTGATATCAAAGTCGCTGTTCCGACGCCCGGTGCGTTCGCGGGGCTAAAAGCGCTGAACCTGCAGGTTTTCGTGATGATCGCAGCAATCATCGTCATCATGTTGTTTTTCACGTGGATGACGGATGGCTCTTACCTGAGCGCGCGTAACGTCTCCAACCTGCTCCGCCAGACCGCCATCACCGGCATTCTGGCCGTGGGCATGGTCTTCGTGATTATCTCCGCGGAAATCGACCTGTCAGTCGGCTCGATGATGGGTCTGCTTGGCGGCGTGGCGGCGATTTTCGACGTCTGGCTTGGATGGCCGCTGCCGCTGACCGTGGCGGTCACGCTGTTGCTGGGTCTGGTTCTGGGGGCCTGGAACGGCTGGTGGGTTGCCTACCGTAAGGTGCCGTCGTTCATCGTCACCCTGGCGGGGATGCTGGCCTTCCGCGGGATCTTAATTGGCATCACTAACGGTACCACCGTCTCCCCCACCAGCGCGGCCATGTCGCAAATTGGCCAGAGTTACCTCTCAGACAGCATAGGCTTTACGATCGGTGTGGTGGGACTGCTGGCGTTTGTCGCGTGGCAGTGGCGGGGACGTATGCGCCGTCAGGCGCTGGGTCTGGCATCGCCTGCATCAACGTCCGTGGTGGGGCGCCAGGCGCTCACGGCGGTCATTGTGCTCGGCGCCATCTGGCTTTTAAACGACTATCGCGGCGTTCCGACACCCGTCCTGCTGCTGGCGCTTCTGCTGCTGGGCGGCATGTTTATGGCCACGCGCACCGCGTTTGGTCGCCGTATTTATGCCATTGGCGGCAACCTTGAAGCGGCCCGCCTCTCGGGTATCAATGTCGAGCGTACCAAGCTGGCGGTCTTCGCCATTAACGGCCTGATGGTCGCTATCGCCGGGTTGATCCTCAGCTCGCGTCTGGGTGCTGGCTCTCCCTCCGCCGGTAACATCGCCGAGCTGGATGCTATCGCCGCCTGCGTCATTGGTGGCACCAGCCTCGCAGGGGGTATCGGTAGCGTGGCGGGCGCGGTCATGGGGGCATTTATCATGGCATCGTTGGATAACGGGATGAGTATGATGGACGTCCCGACGTTTTGGCAGTATATCGTCAAAGGGGCCATTCTTTTACTGGCAGTCTGGATGGACTCGGCCACCAAGCGACGGGCCTGATAACCGTATTGTGACTTAATTGGGAAGTGAGCCATGTTTGAAAAGCGTCACCGCATTACGTTGTTATTCAATGCCAATAAAGCCTACGACCGTCAGGTGGTCGAAGGTGTTGGTGAATATTTGCAGGCGTCGCAATCTGAATGGGATATTTTTATTGAAGAAGATTTTCGCACCCGTCTGGAGAACATCAAAGACTGGCTGGGCGATGGCGTCATCGCCGACTATGACGATCCCGTCATCGAGCAGCTGCTGACCGACGTCGACGTCCCGATTGTGGGCGTCGGTGGCTCCTACCATTCACCCGAACACTATCCGCCGGTCCACTATATTGCCACCGATAACCATGCCCTGGTCGAGGCCGCCTTTCTTCATTTAAAAGAGAAAGGCGTCCATCGCTTCGCGTTTTATGGGTTACCGGCCACCAGCGGCAAGCGATGGGCCGTTGAACGCGAACACGCGTTTTGCCAGCTGGTCGCGAAGGAAAAGTACCGCGGCGTGGTGTACCAGGGGCTGGAAACTGCGCCGGAAAACTGGCAGCACGCACAAAACCGCCTGGCGGACTGGCTGCAAACGCTGCCGCCGCAAACCGGTATTATTGCCGTTACGGACGCGCGCGCGCGGCACGTGCTGCAGGTCTGCGAACACTTACACATTCCGGTGCCCGAAAAGCTGTGCGTGATTGGCATTGATAACGAAGAACTGACCCGCTATCTGTCTCGCGTGGCGCTCTCCTCCGTTGCACAGGGCACGCGTCAGATGGGTTATCAGGCGGCGAAGCTGCTGCATCGTCTGCTGGATAAAGAATCTCTGCCCCTTCAGCGCTTGCTCGTGCCTCCTGTCCGCGTCGTAGAACGTCGCTCAACTGACTATCGCTCCTTAAGCGACCCGGCCGTCATTCAGGCCATGCACTATATTCGCAACCACGCCTGCAAAGGGATTAAGGTCGATCAGGTGCTGGATTCGGTGGGCATTTCGCGTTCGAATCTGGAGAAGCGTTTTAAAGAAGAGGTGGGAGAAACCATTCATGCCGTCATCCATGCTGAAAAGCTGGAGAAAGCACGCAGCCTGCTCATTTCCACGTCGCTGTCGATTAACGAAATCTCGCAGATGTGCGGTTACCCGTCTCTGCAATATTTCTATTCGGTGTTCCGCAAAGAGTATGACACCACGCCGAAGGAGTATCGGGATCGCCACAGCGAGGTGCTGATCTAGAAAAGAAAACGCCTTCCGGTGGAAGGCGTTTTTTTGAGATTACATATGGGCGGCGATTAAGCGCTGGTTATCCTGGTACATGGCGAACAGATAGTTGTTATAGCTCTGTCCCTTTGTCGAATAACCTTTCAGCTTGTGGATCATCGTACTGGCCGTCACTTCCTGGTCCGCTTTACGCAGCTGAGCGCGTGATTTACGGAACGATGAGTAGGCCGGGTGCGTGTTCAGATTCACCACGTAGGCGCTGACGGAATCTTTCACAGATTCAAACTGTGAATAGCCTTTCACCTTGCCAGGGGCATTGTTACAACGACCTTTCACACATTTCATGCCGAAAAGGTTGTTGTTGCTACGCGCAAGCTTAGACGTCCCCCAGCCGCTTTCGGCAGCAGCCATGGTCGCAACCATGCTGCCCGGGATGATATCCACACGCTCAAGGAGAGCATTCCACGGCACACGACGCGTGTTACCGTTCCAGCTCAGTTTGTATCGCTTCGTGATATCTTTAAGACGCGTGCGCTCGGACGGCGACCAGCGGCTATCGTACTGTTTGGAAATCAGCCAGTTACGATCCGCAGTAATCGCGGCATTTTGACTCGTGATGTAAGGCATTACCGTCCGGAGAAACGCTTTTTTCCTTGGTGTTCCGGAAGGGTATTTTCGCAAATCAGGAAGTGAACTACTCTTTGCACTATTGCGAGAATACTCTTGTTTACTGCTAACCTTACTACTTGTCGTCTTTATTACGTGGGCTTTCTTACTCGTTGTATCCGTGTGCGTCTTCGCAAGCACCTCACCCGAAAATGCCGTGGTGAGTAACATGAGTATCGCAGCCCCATATCGTCGAATGGGAGTCGATATCATTAGGTCTCCTGGTCGGATGTAATCATCCCAACACCTTATTTTTTTCACAAATTTGAGAGCGGAATCTCAAATCATATCAAAAATAGACTTCAAGAGCACGTATAGAAATAGTCCAATTCCGAAACTATGTCACCTGAAACTTGCTCATAAAACCATCATTCCATGAAAATTGTGTGCGCTATCGCATATAACTCCCTAATTTTGCGCGAGATCACTCATCCTCACGCATCCTCCTGGCAGAAAGCGACGGGGGATGAGTTTTTGCTCTCCGCCTGATGGCACACTGGTCAAAAATGCCGCAACAGGAAAAAGGAATGAAACGTACCGCATTGGCCTTTCTGATGTTACCCGCACTGGCGCATGCCGACTGGTCATCGCCGGGGTTTAGCGCCTTTAGCGCCGAAGGCACGGGGGTCTTTACCAGCCAGGCAAAGCTTGCGAAGGGTACGCGTCCTCTGACGCTGAGTTTTGACAAGACGTGCTGGCAGCCTGCGGACGCGATAAAACTCAATGAGATGCTGTCGCTCAAGCCCTGTGACGGCACGCCGCCGCAGTGGCGCCTTTTCCGCGACGGTGACTACCAGATGCGGATTGATACCCGCTCCGGCACGCCCACCCTGCTGCTGACGATTCAGAGTGCCGCAGAACAGCCGGTTACAAACGTCATCCGCCAGTGCCCGAAGTGGGACAGTAAACCGCTGACGCTGGATGTCAGCGCTACCTTCCCGGAAGGCTCCGTCGTGCGCGACTACTACAGTAAACAGACGGCGACGGTGCAGAATGGAAAAATCACTCTGCAGCCAGCCGCCAACAGTAACGGCCTGCTGCTGCTTGAGCGCGCCGAAACCGACAAGCCTGCGCCGTTTAGCTGGCAAAACGCCACCGTCTATTTTGTGCTAACCGACCGCTATGTGAATGGTGACCCGGGCAACGACAACAGCTACGGTCGCCATAAGGACGGCATGCAGGAGATTGGCACCTTCCACGGCGGCGACCTCAAGGGACTCGCCGGCAAGCTCGATTATTTACAGCAGCTGGGGGTGAATGCGCTCTGGATAAGCTCCCCGCTTGAGCAGATCCACGGCTGGGTAGGCGGTGGCACCAAAGGGGATTTCCCTCACTACGCCTATCACGGCTACTATACCCAGGACTGGACAAAGCTCGACGCCAATATGGGCACCGAAGATGATTTACGCCATCTTATCGACGAAGCGCACAAGCGCGGGATCCGCGTTCTGTTTGATATCGTCATGAATCACGTTGGCTATGCCACGCTGGCAGACATGCAGGAGTATCAGTTTGGTGCCCTGTACCTGCAGGGTGATGAGCTGAAAAAGACGCTGGGAGAACGCTGGACGGACTGGAAGCCGGGCGCGGGCCAGAGCTGGCACAGCTTTAACGACTACATCAACTTTAGCGACAAAGCCGCATGGGAAAAATGGTGGGGCAAGAAATGGATCCGCACCGATATCGGCGATTACGACAACCCTGGCTTCGATGATTTGACCATGTCTCTGGCATTTCTGCCGGATCTGAAAACGGAATCCACCGTCCCTTCCGGGTTACCCAATTTCTATCAACACAAACCCGATACTCATGCGAAAGCCATTCCGGGCTATACCCCGCGCGACTATCTAACCCACTGGCTCAGCCAGTGGGTCCGTGACTACGGCATCGACGGTTTCCGTGTGGATACGGCTAAACACGTTGAGCTTGCTGCCTGGCAACAGCTGAAAGACCAGGCAAGCCAGGCGCTGGCCGCCTGGAAAGGGGCGAACCCGGACAAAAAGCTCGACAACGCACCGTTCTGGATGACCGGGGAATCCTGGGGACACGGGGTGATGCAAAGCGATTATTACCGCCACGGTTTTGATGCGATGATCAACTTTGATTATCAGGAGCAGGCGGCAAAAGCGGTGGATTGCCTGGCCGACATGGATCTTACCTGGCAGCAGATGGCGGAGAAGCTGCAAAGCTTCAACGTCCTGAGCTATCTCTCATCACACGATACGCGTCTGTTCCGCGAAGGGGGCCAGCGCGCGGCGGAGCTGCTTCTGCTGGCGCCGGGCAGCGTACAAATCTATTACGGGGATGAATCTGAACGTCCGTTTGGGCCAACAGGCTCCGACCCGCTACAGGGCACCCGTTCGGATATGAACTGGCAGGACGTCACGGGCAAGCAGGCCCTAACCGTCACCCACTGGCAAACGCTGGGCCAGTTCCGCGCCCGCCATCCAGCGATCGGTGAAGGCAAGCAAACTACCCTGTCGCTGAAAGAGGGGTACGGCTTCGTGCGCGAGCACAAGGACGATAAGGTGATGGTGGTATGGGCAGGTAATCAATAACGGCACACTCCAGTTCCCTCTCCCTCAGGGCTGAGGGATCCCCGGTAATTTTTTAACCGGAAGCGGTGAACGTTGCTTCAGGAAAATGAATGGATTACAGCGATGCCCTGGTCCGGCTGTAAATCGCCGAAGTGTTTCCGTAAGGCCGGGTCGAGGCGCAGGGATGCGCCGAGAGGGCGTGGCCTGCAGGGATGCAGGCTCATGCCCGACCCGATAGCCTGAAGGAATAAGCTGAGGGAACCGCGAAGCGGCGATTTACCGCCGGGAGCCCGGGCTGCCAGGGTGGTGGCGATTGAGCCACCCTGGCACGTTCACCGGTCATGTCGTTACAGAGTAGCAAGGAACATGAAGTGAACGGAATGACCACCAGAGCCGTATGTTCCCCCTCACCCCAGCCCTCTCCCCCAAGGGAGAGGGAGTCGTCCGTGCAGGTATTATTTTGTGGGGAACCCTCAGCCCTCAGGGAGAGGGTTCGGGTGAGGGAAATTCACCAGAACTATTCACTACAAAAATCAAACTACGCCATATAAAACAACAAATCCGACCACATCACCCGATTTGCACCAGCACGGTGCTAGCGTTATGGTTACCCACTTTCAAAATAAGCTCGACAGATCACCTGCTATGACGTTTTCACTTTTCGGCGACAAATTTACCCGCCATTCAGGCATTACTCGCCTGATGGAGGACCTCAACGACGGGCTGCGCACACCGGGCGCAATCATGCTCGGCGGCGGAAACCCGGCTCAAATCCCGGAGATGACGACCTATTTCCAGACGCTGCTCGCTCAGATGCTGGAAAGCGGCAAAGCAACCGATGCGCTTTGCAATTACGACGGCCCGCAGGGTAAAACCGAGCTGCTGGCACTCCTTGCCGAAATGCTGCGTGACGAGCTGGGTTGGGATATCGAACCACAGAATATTGCACTGACAAACGGCAGCCAGAGCGCGTTTTTCTACTTGTTTAACCTGTTCGCAGGGCGTCGCGCCGACGGCACCACCAAAAAAGTGCTGTTCCCGCTGGCACCGGAGTATATCGGCTACGCCGATTCCGGCCTGGAAGAGGATCTGTTCGTCTCCGCGCGCCCGAATATTGAGCTGCTGCCGGAAGGCCAGTTCAAATATCATGTCGATTTTGAACATCTGCATATTGGTGAAGAGACGGGCATGATCTGCGTATCGCGTCCGACGAACCCAACGGGCAACGTGATCACCGACGACGAACTGATGAAGCTGGATGCGCTCGCGAATCAGCACGGTATTCCGCTGGTGATCGATAACGCCTACGGCGTGCCGTTCCCGGGCATTATCTTCAGCGAAGCACGTCCGCTGTGGAACCCAAACATCGTCCTGTGCATGAGCCTCTCTAAGCTCGGTCTGCCCGGCAGCCGCTGCGGCATCATCATCGCTAACGAGAAAATCATCACCGCCATTACCAATATGAACGGCATTATCAGCCTTTCACCGGGCGGCATTGGCCCGGCAATGATGTGCGAAATGATTAAGCGCAACGACCTGCTGCGTCTGTCCAATGACGTGATCAAGCCTTTCTATTACCAGCGCGTTCAGGAGACGATTGCGACAATTCGCCGCTATTTACCGGAAGAACGCTGCCTGATCCACAAGCCTGAAGGGGCGATTTTCCTGTGGCTGTGGTTTAAGGATTTGCCTATCACCACCGAGCTGCTCTACCAGCGCCTGAAAAAGCGCGGCGTGCTGATGGTCCCGGGCGATTATTTCTTCCCGGGGCTCGATAAGCCGTGGCCGCATACGCACCAGTGCATGCGCATGAACTATGTGCCCGACCCGGAAAAAATCGAAGCGGGGGTTAAGATCCTCGCCGAAGAAATCGAAAAAGCCTGGCGCGAAGACGGCCAGTAAGTTCTTACGCCAGATTATGCAGCCGTTCGGTGCGTAATCTGGCGGGATCAACACAGCGCAGCGCGTGGGTTGGACAGGCCTCCACGCAGGCCGGTCCGCCTTCGCGATGCACACATAAATCACATTTCACCGCCTGCGCCCTATTTCCCTCCAGACGAACCTGCATCGCCCCAAACGGACACGCCACCACACAGCTTTTGCACCCAATGCAGCGCGTCTGCTCAACGATCCAGGCTCCCGCCGTACGGCTGATGGCATGGGTTGGGCATACATTTGCACAGGGCGCATCCTCGCACTGATGGCAACCCACTGCCGTAGTGTAGGCATCTCCCTTAACGACCCGAAGGCGGGGCGTAAAGGCATGAGCGGAGACAGCGCACTGATGCGACACCGCGCAGGCCACTTCGCAGGTGCGGCACCCAATGCATTTTTCCGCATCCGCCATGATAAATCGGTTCATCTGTTACGCCTCGCGCACGTTAAAACCCAGCTCTTTTGAGATAGCCTCTGCCGTTTCGCGCAGCGGTTTGAGCAAGTTCTTCTCACCCACCTGCTTCATGCGCGACGTCGACAGCGAGATAGAGATCGCATACGGGACGCGGCCATGGATATCAAAGACCGGCACGGCAATGCAGGAAACGCCCAGCTCGTTCTCTTCTTTGTCCATCGCCATGCTGCGGTCGCGAATTTCCGCCAGCTCATCATACATGGCGCTCAGCTCAGTGATGGTGTTGCGCGTCAAAGGTTGGATCTGTTCCTGATGGCTTTCCCAGTAGCTCGCCACGTAATCCTGATGACCAAACGCCATGTAGATTTTGCCCATTGCGGAGCAGTAGAGCGGCATATGCTGGCCGATATAGGCACGCGTGCGCAGCATACCGGTTGTCGGTTCGAGCTTATAAATCAGGATGGCGTGGTCGTCCTCACGGCTGGAGAAGTTCACCGTTTCGCCGGTGGCAATGTTCAGCGCCTCAAGGTGCGGAGCGGCCACGTGAATAATATTCAGCGACGACAGGGCCTTTTGCCCGACGGCGATAAATTTGGTGGTCAGGCGATAGCTGCCCGCCGCGGGTGCAGGGGTCACGTACCCGCACGACTGTAGCCCCTGCAGCAAGCGGTGCACCGTGCTCTTATTCAGCCCCGCCAGTTCCGATAAATGCGCAAGCGGACACCCGTTCGGATAGTTGCTGAGGATCTCAATCAGCATCAGGCCGCGAAACAAGCTCTGGCTGCCTGCTGGCCTCTCTTTTTCTTGCGTCATTTCGCTCTCTTTCATGCTCATTAAATGGCTCCTTTTTATCGCGCCCTGATGGTAGCGCAAAGTGTGGTTCAGTTCACGATCTCAACAGAAAAAACACAAGCATTTGATTTTAATAGATTTTGAAAAACATGAATATCGTTGATCTGACAAAATTTGATCGCTATATTTGAAATCAGATTTCGCATAGTGAAATTTAACGATAAAAAAGCACTCGCACTTGCCCCTTAAAAGAACAGGAGAACAGGGATGAAAGTGACCTTTGAAGAGTTGAAAGCGGCGTTCAATCGGGTCCTGCTCGATCGCGGCGTGAAAGCGGAAACCGCAGACGCCTGCGCCGAGATGTTCGCCCGTACAACGGAGTCCGGCGTCTATTCGCACGGCGTTAACCGTTTTCCGCGTTTCATTCAGCAGCTTGATGCTGGCGACATCCTTCCCGACGCTCAGCCAAAACGGGTGACGACATTAGGCGCCATCGAACAATGGGACGCCCAGCGCTCCATTGGCAACCTGACGGCGAAAAAGATGATGGATCGCGCCACCGAGCTGGCGTCCGACCACGGTATTGGTCTGGTGGCACTGCGTAATGCGAACCACTGGATGCGCGGCGGCAGCTACGGCTGGCAGGCGGCGGAGAAGGGCTATATCGGCATATGCTGGACCAACTCTATTGCCGTCATGCCCGCATGGGGATCAAAAGAGTGCTGTATCGGCACTAACCCGCTGATCGTGGCTATTCCCTCTAACCCGATCACCATGGTCGACATGTCGATGTCGATGTTTTCCTACGGCATGCTGGAGGTGAATCGCCTGGCCGGGCGCGAGCTGCCGGTCGATGGCGGCTTTGACGACGAGGGCAATCTCACCCGAGAGCCAGGCGTGATTGAGAAAAACCGCCGTATTCTGCCGATGGGCTACTGGAAAGGGTCCGGCTTATCCATCGTGCTCGATATGATCGCCACCCTGCTCTCTGACGGCGCATCCGTTGCGGAAGTAACCCAGGACAACAGCGACGAGTATGGCGTGTCGCAGATCTTTATCGCCATCGAGGTCGATCGCCTGATTGACGGCCCAACCCGAGATGCCAAGCTGCAGCGCATCATGGACTTCGTTACCACCGCCGAACGTGCTGATGAAAATGTCGCCGTCCGTCTTCCGGGACATGAATTCACCCGTTTGCTGGAAGAGAACCGCCGCGACGGCATCACGGTTGACGACAGCGTGTGGGCGAAAATCCAGTCTCTGTAAGGAGTGGACCATGATATTCGGACATATTTCCCAGCCCAATCCGTGTCGTCTGCCGCTGGCGATTGAAAAAGCACTTCATTTTTTGCGCACTACGGATTTCACCACCCTGGCGCCAGGCGTGGTGGAAATTGAAGGTCGCACTATTTTTGCCCAGGTTCTCGACCTGACGACAAAGGAACCGCACGAGAACCGCCCGGAAGTGCACCGCCGCTATCTGGATATTCAGTTTCTGGCATGGGGTGAAGAGAAAATCGGTATCGCTATTGATACCGGTAATAACGAAATAAGCGAATCATTACTGGAGCAGCGAGATATTATTTTTTATCACGACAGTGAAAATGAATCGTTTATCGAAATGATACCCGGCAGCTATGCCCTATTTTTCCCGCAGGATGTGCATCGTCCTGCCTGTATTAAGAACAAGGAAGCCGCAATTCGTAAAATTGTGGTGAAAGTGACAATCAGCGAATTAGATTAATTTTCTGATAAATACAGGAACGCGAAATGACCAACACCGGTTTTATTATTGGTGCGTACCCCTGCGCACCCTCGTTTCACCAGAAAGGGGAACAAGAAGAACAAACCTTCTGGCGGGAACTTTCCGACACGCCGCATATCCGCGGGCTGGAACAGCCTTGCCTTGAAAATCTGCATCCTCTTGGCGACGAATGGCTGTTCCGCCATACGCCGGGTGAATGGCAAATTGTGGTCACGGCAGTGATGGAAACCATGCGCCGCCGCGGCATCAACGCCGCGTTTGGCCTGGCCTCAGCCGACGAAGCGCAGCGTAAAGCATGTGTAGACTTTTACCGGCATCTGCACCAGAAAGTTAACGCCGTGAACGCCCGTTATCCGGGCAAAGTGATAGCCCTGGAAATGCAGGCAGCCCCGCAGGCGGGCAATGTTTCCGTCGACCAGGCCACCGAAGCGTTTTCCCGCTCGATTCGGGAAATCGCGGGCTGGGACTGGGGCTGCGATCTGGTGCTGGAACACTGCGATGCCATGAACGGCCCGGCACCGCGCAAGGGCTTCCTGCCTTTAGCGCAGGTGCTGGAGGTGGTGAAAGAGACGGATATCAGCGTCTGCATCAACTGGGCGCGTTCGGCCATCGAAGGCCGTAGCACGACCCTTCCGCTTGACCATGTTCAGGCCGCGCTCAACGCCGGGAAACTGGGTGCATTGATGTTTTCGGGCACGACCACCCACGGGGAGTACGGAGAATGGCAGGATCTGCACGCGCCGTTTTCTTCATTCTGCGCCGACAGTTTGATGTCAACTGAACATGCAAAATCACTCTTTACTGCGGCGAGCGCCGCAACGTTGAAATTCTCCGGTATTAAATTACTGGAAATAAATGCTAATGCTGACGTCAGCCATCGCATCGCCATTTTGCGCGACGGTATTAGTGCTATGAATAAAGCGAAACAATAAAAACAAAAAACATATTCCGATTACATTCACTGAGACATTAACTATGAATATTTCATCGAATGCTCTACATGCGGACATTCCGCGCCAGCGCTGGCTAAGAATCATTCCTCCCATTCTTATCGCCTGCATTATTTCATATATGGACCGCGTGAATATCGCGTTTGCGATGCCGGGTGGTATGGATGAAGAATTAGGTATTACCGCGACGATGGCAGGCCTGGCGGGCGGGATCTTCTTTATCGGCTATCTGTTCCTGCAGGTTCCCGGCGGCAAGATTGCCGTGCACGGCAGCGGCAAGAAATTTATCGGCTGGTCGCTGGTTGCCTGGGCGGTGATCTCGGTGCTCACGGGACTCGTGACGAATCAGTATCAGCTTCTGGTGCTGCGCTTCTTACTCGGCGTGGCGGAAGGCGGGATGCTGCCCGTAGTGCTCACCATGATCAGCAACTGGTTCCCGGATGCCGAGCGCGGTCGCGCCAATGCCATTGTGATTATGTTCGTGCCTATCGCCGGGATCATCACCGCCCCGCTGTCGGGCTGGATCATCACCGCGCTTGACTGGCGCTGGCTGTTCATTATTGAAGGTCTGATGTCCGTCGTTGTGCTGGTGCTGTGGGCGTTCACCGTGTACGACCGTCCGCAGGAAGCCCGCTGGATCTCAGAGGCGGAGAAAAACTATCTGGTGCAAACGCTGGCGGCGGAGCAGCAGGCCATCGCCGGAAAAGAGGTGAAAAATGCCTCACTCAGCGCCGTGCTGTCCGACAAAACCATGTGGCAGCTGATCGCCCTGAACTTCTTCTACCAGACCGGGATTTACGGTTACACGCTCTGGCTGCCGACCATCCTGAAAGAGCTGACGCACACCAGCATTGGTCAGGTGGGGATGCTCGCCATTCTGCCCTACATCGGCGCCATTGCGGGCATGTTCCTGTTCTCTACCCTTTCTGACCGCACCGGCAAGCGCAAGCTGTTTGTCTCCCTGCCGCTGATCGGTTTTGCGCTCTGCATGTTCCTCTCCGTGGCGCTGAAAGCAAACACCTGGCTGGCCTATGCCGCCCTGGTGGGCTGCGGGTTCTTCCTGCAATCCGCTGCGGGTGTGTTCTGGACCATCCCGGCGCGTCTGTTCAGCGCAGAGATGGCGGGCGGCGCGCGCGGCGTGATCAACGCCCTGGGCAACCTCGGCGGCTTCTGTGGTCCGTATGCGGTTGGGGTGCTGATCACCTTGTACAGCAAGGATGCGGGCGTTTACTGCCTGGCCGTTTCTCTGGCGCTGGCGTCGCTGCTGGCCCTACTGTTACCGGCGAAATGCGATGCCGGCTCAGAGCCTAATCCCACGGTGACGCCACACAAGCGTGCGGCCTGAGGCCCTCACCTGACCCACTAAACCAAACCGTAGGCCGGGTAAGCGAAGCGCCACCCGGCAATTAAGCGAGATGAAGATGAGTGAAAAAGAGCCCTTCTGGCTGGGTATCGATTGTGGCGGTACTTATCTGAAAGCCGGTTTATACAACAGCCAGGGTAAGGAAATTTGTATCGAACGTCGCTCCGTTGCCACGCACAGCCCGCGCGCAGGCTATGCGGAGCGGGATATGCATCTACTGTGGCAACACTGCTACGTAACCATCGCTGCGTTGTTCAAAAGTTCAGGCGTAAACGGTAAACAGATCAAAGGTGTCGGTATTTCTGCACAGGGTAAAGGACTGTTTCTGCTCGATAAACAGGACCAACCGCTGGGCAACGCCATTCTCTCCTCTGACCGCCGGGCACTGGAGATTGTGCAGCGCTGGCAGCAGGACGGCATTCCCGAAAAGCTTTATCCGCATACGCGTCAGACGCTGTGGACCGGGCACCCGGCCTCGCTTCTACGCTGGGTCAAAGAGAATGAACCGCAGCGGTACCAGCAGATTGGCAGCGTAATGATGGCGCATGACTATCTGCGCTGGTGCCTGACCGGCGTGAAGGGCTGTGAGGAGAGCAATATCTCTGAGTCCAATCTCTACAACATGAATACCGGGAAATACGAACCACAGCTCACGCGCTGGCTCGGTATCAGCGAAATTGACGGCGCCCTGCCGCCGATTGTCGGTTCAGCAGAAATTTGCGGGGAAATCACCGCTCAGGCAGCCGCCCTTACCGGTCTCGCGGCGGGCACGCCCGTCGTGGGGGGACTGTTTGATGTGGTTTCCACCGCGCTCTGCGCCGGACTGCAAGACGAACACACGCTGAACGCCGTGATGGGGACCTGGGCCGTCACCAGCGGGATTGCCAGTGCGCTTCGCAGCAACGAACCCTTCCCGTACGTCTATGGCCGCTACGTGCATCCGCAGCAGTACATCGTTCACGAAGCCAGCCCGACCTCGTCCGGCAACCTTGAGTGGCTCACCGCGCAGTGGGGCGACATGTCGTTCAGCGAGATCAACCACGCCGTCGCCAGCCTGCCGAAAGCCGAAAGCGATGTGTACTTCCTGCCATTTCTCTACGGCAGTAACGCCGGGCTGGAGATGACCAGCGGTTTCTACGGGATGCAGGCGCTACACACCCGCGCGCACCTGCTGCAGGCCGTTTACGAGGGCGTGGTGTTCAGCCACATGACCCACCTCAACCGCATGCTTGAGCGCTTTACCCAGGTGCAGGCGCTACGCGTCACGGGTGGCCCGACCCATTCCGACGTGTGGATGCAAATGCTCGCCGACGTCAGCGGGCTGGCGATTGAGCTGCCACAGGTGGAAGAGACGGGATGTTCCGGCGCGGCGCTGGCGGCGCTGGTCGGCACCGATGTGTACCCCAATTTCCATGCGGCGCAATGCGCCCTCCGACACGACATTCGTGTCATTGAACCTGACATGCGCGCCCATGAGGCCTATCAGCGCAAGTATCAGCGCTACCAGCTACTGATTTCAGCACTACAGGGCTATCACGCCCGTGTTAAGGAGTACGACCTATGAGCCGACCATTACTGCAGCTGGCACTCGACCACACCTCTCTTCAGGCCGCGCAGCGCGACGTCGCGACGCTTGCAGATCACGTCGATATCGTCGAAGCGGGCACCATTTTGTGCCTGACCGAAGGGCTGAATGCCGTGCGCGCCCTGCGTCAGCAATGCCCGGATAAAATCATCGTGGCGGACTGGAAAGTGGCCGACGCCGGAGAAACGCTGGCAGAACAGGCGTTTGGCGCGGGCGCGAACTGGATGACCATCATCTGCGCCGCCCCGCTGGCCACCGTTGAGCGAGGCCACGAGGTCGCACTGCGCTGCGGGGGAGAAATCCAGATGGAGCTTTTTGGCAACTGGACGCTGGACGACGCGCGCGCGTGGCATCGCGTCGGCGTGAAGCAGGCAATCTATCACCGCGGGCGCGACGCACAGGCGAGCGGTCAGCAGTGGGGCGAAGCGGATCTCGCGAAAATGAAAGCGCTCTCCGACATCGGTTTGCAGCTTTCGATCACCGGCGGTATCACCCCTGCCGACCTGCCGCTGTTCAAGCAGATCAACGTAAAAGCCTTTATTGCCGGGCGCGCGCTGGCAGGCGCCGCTAATCCGCCGCAGGTGGCACAGGCATTCCATTCGCAAATCCGCGACATCTGGGGAGCGTAACCATGCGTCAACATCCGTTAGGTATTTACGAAAAAGCGCTGTCGAAAGATCTCTCCTGGCCGGAACGCCTGGTGCTGGCGAAAAGCTGCGGGTTCGATTTCGTTGAGATGTCAGTCGACGAAACCGACGAGCGTTTGTCACGCCTCGACTGGAGCACCACGCAGCGCGCTTCGCTGGTTGAAGCGATGCTTGAAACCGGCGTGGCGATCCCGTCGATGTGTCTTTCTGCCCACCGCCGTTTTCCCTTTGGCAGCCGGGATGAAACAGTGCGCCAACGCGCCCGCGAGATCATGACCAAAGCCATCAGGCTGGCGCGTGACTTAGGCATTCGCACCATCCAGCTCGCGGGCTATGACGTTTATTACGAAGTGCATGATGAAGGCACGCAGCAGCGCTTTGCCGAAGGGCTGGCGTGGGCCGTCGAGCAGGCCGCCGCCGCGCAAGTGATGCTGGCGGTGGAGATCATGGACACCGCATTTATGAACTCCATCAGCAAGTGGAAAAAGTGGGACGACATGCTCGCCTCGCCGTGGTTCAGCGTTTACCCGGATGTCGGCAACCTGAGCGCGTGGGGCAACGATGTCACCGCCGAGCTGACGCTGGGCATTGACCGCATTGCGGCTATTCACCTGAAAGATACCCAACCCGTCACCGCGCAAAGCCCCGGACAGTTCCGCGACGTGCCGTTTGGAGAAGGCTGCGTCGATTTCGTTGGCGTGTTTAACACGCTGAATAAGCTGAACTATCGCGGTGCGTTTCTGATTGAGATGTGGACTGAAAAAGCAAAAGAGCCGGTGCTGGAGATTATCCAGGCACGCCGCTGGATTGAAGCCCGTATGCAGGAAGGAGGCATGACATGTTAGAACAACTCAAAGCCGAGGTGCTGGCGGCAAACCTGGCGCTGCCCGCCCACCAGCTGGTGACCTTTACCTGGGGCAACGTCAGCGCAGTGGACCGCCAAAGCGGCATGATGGTGATTAAGCCCTCCGGCGTGGAGTATGACGTGATGACGGCGGAGGATATGGTGGTGGTGAATATTGCCACGGGCCAGGTTGTCGAGGGTAATAAAAAACCCTCTTCCGACACGCCCACCCATCTTGCGCTGTACCGTCGCTACCCGGAGATTGGCGGCATCGTACATACCCATTCTCGCCACGCCACCATCTGGTCACAGGCGGGGCAGGATTTACCCGCCTGGGGCACAACGCACGCGGACTATTTCTACGGAACCATTCCCTGCACGCGCCTGATGACCTCGGCAGAAATTGCCGGGGAATACGAATATCAGACGGGTGAAGTGATCATCAAAACCTTCGAGGAGCGCGATCTCAGCCCGATGCAGGTCCCGGCGGTGCTGGTCCACTCCCACGGCCCGTTTGCCTGGGGTAAAGATGCTGCCGATGCGGTCCACAATGCCGTGGTACTGGAAGAGTGCGCCTATATGGGCCTGTTCTCACGTCAGCTCGCACCGCAGTTACCGGTTATGCAGCAGGAGCTGCTCGACAAGCACTATCTGCGCAAGCACGGGGTGGATGCCTATTACGGCCAGTGATCAGCCGGAATTGATATGCTCTTTACAGTACCGCCGTTTCCAGACGGCGGGTGTTAAGCCCGTGTGCTTTGAAAAGATCTGCCGAAAATAGCCCACGTCATTAAAGCCGCAGCGGGTTGCCACTTCAGTAAGCGAAGCAGAACCATCCAGCAACAGCTTTTCCGCTGCCCTGACGCGCTGGCGATGTATTGCCTCCGTCAGGGTTAAATGGAAAGTTCGGCGAAACACGCGCCCGAGATAATCGGCATTGCAGTGCAACGCTTTTGCCAGTTGCGACGTCGAAAGCGGTAAATGAAACTGCGTGCGAATAAGCTGCTTCGCCTTCCACGCCATCGCCGCACCGGCTTCATCTGCGTTATCTTCATAGCCTGATGAAATAGAAATTTGCTGCAAAATCAGTAATAAAATGATTTCCAGCGCCACGCTTCGCTGTAATTTCTCCTGCTCGCTCAGGAACTGGCGGAAAAGAGAAATTACATACTGTGCATCCCTCACGCGGCAATGTTGTTCGATTGCCAGATTTGGCAACCGGGGCGGGTGATGCTCAACCTCAAAATGCAGCCAGTAAAATTTAAGATCGGCCGGAAAGTCGCCGACGCCCACATGGCGTCGGTCTGGCCAAAGCAGCAAACTCTCTCCTGCTTTTACCTCAAATAACGTGCTTTCTTCCTGGATCGTTAATGTCCCTTTTTCGACAAAAATAATCTCCCACGACGTTAATTTTCGCGCAGGGTGGCGGCCTACGCCCCGGGAGATAAATAACCCGCCATTTTGAACCTTAATCGGAAGCGCTATGGATAATTCAAGCATGGATATTCACCATTCCGCTTTTATTGCCGCTGATATTCAACTTACGCTTTGATTATTAATCAATATTCGAATAACTGTCCGATCGGAATCACATTTTTATCATCAGGTCGGAATCGTCATCTTTTTATACTTTTCCCTTCCCTTGTTGGCCTGTCCGTTCGGTGCAGAATAAATGAGTACCTTGCACAAATACGATAATAAATTCGATTACCGAGGAGTTACTTCATGACTTCCACACCGATTACAGAATCAGACGTGACACAAGGGGCAACAGATAGCCGCTTGTCCGTGCGCGAAAAAATTGGCTACGGCCTGGGCGACGCGGGCGGGACGGTGATTACCTGCCTGATCATGAATTTTCTGACCTTTTTCTATACTGATGTGTTTGGCCTGACACCCGCGCTGGTGGGCACACTGTTTATTGCCTTACGTGTATTTGACGCCATTTCCGATCCGGTGATGGGCGTGATTGCCGACCGCACGCAGAGCCGCTGGGGGCGCTTTCGCCCGTGGCAGCTGTGGGTTGCCTTCCCCATCGGGATTATCGGCGTGCTGACTTTCACCGTTCCGGACGCCAGCATGGGCGTGAAAATCGCGTGGGCGTTCGGCACCTATCTGCTGTTGTCTGTGGGCTATACCGCCATCAACGTGCCCTACTGCGCGCTGATCAACACCATGACAACCCGTCACAATGAGGTGATCTCCTGCCAGTCATGGCGCTTTGTACTCTGCGGCGTGGCGGGCTTCCTGGTCTCAGTGGGCCTGCCGTGGCTGGTCGCGGTGCTGGGGCAGGGCAATACTGCACGGGGTTATCAGCTTGGCGTTGGGGCACTGTGCGCTGTCGCCGTGGTGATGTTTCTGTGCTGCTTCTTCTGGGTGCGTGAGCGCGTCCCGCTGGCGCTGATGGGCAAATTCACCCTGCGCGAGCACCTGGCAGGCCTGCGTAAAAACGATCAGCTGCTGCTGATGCTGGTAATGTCTTTTCTGCTGATCAACGTCTTCAACATTCGCGGCGGCGGATACATGTACTTCATCACCTACGTGCTTCAGGGCAGCACCGCGTACACCTCGCTGTTTTTCACCATGGTGACTTTTGCCGCCATTCTGGGCGCGGTGATTGTCAGCCCGCTGTCGCGGCGGATTGATACCGTCAAACTCTACTACTACACCAACCTGGTACTCGCTGCGCTTGCGGTGGGAATGTGGTTCCTGCCGGGGGGCCCGGCGCACCAGACGCTTTGGCTGGTCGTGATTTTGAGTAACGGCGTGATCCTGGGCTTCACCCTGCCGCTGCACTTCTCGCTGATGGCCTTTGCCGATGATTACGGCGAATGGAAAACCGGCGTGCGCTCCTCGGGCATGAACTTCGCCTTCAACCTGTTTTTCATCAAGCTCGCGTGGGCATCCAGCGCAGGGATCATCAGCCTGGTGTTTATTGCCGTGGCCTATCAGCCAGGCGTGGGCAACCAGACGCCCGCCTCATTGCAGGGCATCACCGCCATGGAGACGCTGCTCCCTGCCCTTTTCCACCTGCTGCTGGCAGCCACTATCCGCTGGTGCAGGCTTAACAATCCCGTGATGTCGCGCATTGCCACCGATTTGCGCCAGCGTCATGTACAGTCCTGAGGAGAACGATATGACCATAATGGAAGCCGACCTGCACCAGCTGAAAATCAACGACCCGTTTCTTGGTCAGTACCAACGGCTGGTCCGTGATGTGGTGATCCCCTACCAGTGGGATGCGCTTAACGATCGCGTGGCAGAGGCCGAACCCAGCCACGCCATCGCCAACTTCCGCATCGCGGCTGGTCTGGAACAGGGGGAGTTCTACGGGATGGTATTTCAGGACAGTGACGTGGCGAAATGGCTCGAAGCCGTGGCGTGGTCGCTGTGCCAGAAGCCTGATGCTGAACTGGAAAAAACCGCCGACGAGGTCATTGAACTGATTGCCGCAGCGCAGTGTGAAGATGGCTATCTCAACACGTACTTTACGGTGAAGGCCCCAGAGGAGCGCTGGACGAATCTGGCCGAATGCCACGAGCTGTACTGCGCCGGGCATATGATTGAAGCGGGCGTGGCGTATTTCCAGGGAACCGGAAAGCGCCACCTGCTGGACGTGGTGTGCAGACTGGCGGACCATATCGATAGCGTGTTTGGCCCGGGCGAAAACCAACTGCACGGCTATCCGGGCCACCCGGAAATCGAGCTGGCGCTGATGCGGCTGTATGACGTCACGCAGGAGCCCCGCTACCTCACGCTGGTGAAATATTTCATCGAACAACGCGGCGTGCAGCCTCACTTTTATGATATCGAGTACGAGAAACGCGGCAGAACGTCATACTGGAACACCTATGGCCCGGCATGGATGGTCAAAGACAAAGCCTACAGCCAGGCGCATCAGCCGCTTTCTGAACAACAAACGGCCATCGGCCACGCGGTGCGTTTTGTCTACCTGATGGCGGGCATGGCGCATCTGGCTCGCCTGAGCCATGACGAGGGTAAACGGCAGGACTGTCTGCGGCTGTGGAAAAACATGGCGCAGCGCCAGTTGTATATTACCGGCGGGATCGGGTCGCAAAGCAGCGGCGAGGCGTTCAGCAGCGATTACGATCTGCCCAACGATACGGTCTACGCCGAAAGCTGCGCCTCCATCGGCCTGATGATGTTTGCCCGCCGGATGCTGGAAATGGAGGCCGACGGCCACTACGCCGACGTGATGGAGCGCGCGCTGTACAACACGGTGCTGGGCGGGATGGCGCTGGACGGTAAGCATTTCTTTTATGTGAATCCGCTGGAAGTACACCCGAAAACCCTGGCGTTCAACCATATCTACGATCACGTGAAACCCGTCCGCCAGCGCTGGTTTGGCTGCGCCTGTTGCCCACCGAATATCGCCCGCGTGCTGACTTCACTGGGGCACTACATTTATACCGTCCGCCAGGATGCGCTTTTTATTAACCTCTACGTGGGCAACGATGTCGCCATATCGGTTGGCGACGAAGCCCTGGCGCTGCGAATAAGCGGTAACTATCCGTGGCATGAACAGGTAAAAATCGAAATTACCTCGCCTGTTCCCGTCACGCATACGCTGGCCCTGCGGCTGCCGGACTGGTGCGCGGCACCTGACGTGTCGTTGAACGGTGAAGCCGTTGCGGGTGAAACATCCCGGGGATATCTCTTCCTGACCCGTACCTGGCAAGAAGCAGATGTCGTCACGCTGACGCTACCGATGCCGGTTCGGCGCGTATATGGGAACCCGCAGGTACGCCAGCAGGCGGGGAAGGTCGCCCTGCAGCGCGGGCCGCTGGTCTATTGCCTGGAAGAGGCCGATAACGGTGCCAATCTGCATCACCTTTCTCTGCGTGAAAACAGCGAGTTCAGGGTCTTTGAAGGAAAAGGGATTTTCGCGCACAAGATGCTGATACAGGCAGAGGGGATTGGGTGTCACGTGAAGGACACGGATGCGCTGTGGCAATACGACCGCTCGCCGGTACAACGTCAACCCCAGACGCTGACCTTTATTCCCTGGTTTAGCTGGGCTAACCGGGGAGAAGGAGAAATGCGGATATGGGTGGATGAAGCATAATTAACTGCGGTTAGCTGCCCGGTGGCGGCTTCGCCTTACCGGGCCTACGATGTGCCCCATGCCCCACGTAGGCCGGGTAAGGCAGAGCCGCCACCCGGCTTTACCGCATCAGAAACGCCAGGTCAGGCCGGTCATCAGCGCGAAGCTGTCGTCGCGGTCGATCATCGGGCTGTTCTTCACGTCATCAGGCAACACGGTGTAGACCGCGCTGGCGTTGAGGTACAGCTTTTGGGTTAACTGATATTTAGCCGCCAGGCCAACGTATGGCGTCCAGCTGTCACCGGCGGTGTATTCATCCAGACCTGAGCGGCGAGACTCGCTGCCAGATACGCCGTAGTAGTAGTCGTTATAGCTTTCGTCGCTGTAGAACACACCAACAGAAGGCGTCAGGGTCAGGCGCTCCATTCGGATCGGACGGAAGTAAGATACCTCTCCGATCACGCCGCCGCTTTCATCCGTGGCATCCCCCGAGACCGCCACTTTCAGTGAACCCCAGCTTTCATGGCGGTAGTACGCGCCGCCGAGGAAGGCTGACGCTTTACGCTCATCAAGCTGCTTCATCTGATGGTCGTCGTTGTCATCAGGATCGAAATGCAGCGGCATCCACGATGCGGTCAGGCTGAGTTCATTTTTTCCGTCTTTCCACAGGATCCATCCGCCCGTGGTCTGGCGAACGTAAAAGCGATCGCCTTCGTAGCTAATTAACGGTACTGCGGTAGTATTTTCGTTATAGCCTTTATAAGGAGACTCATTAAATACAGCCCCCGCTCCAAGTGAAAAGTCTCCGGCCATTGCTGAGGATGTTGCAAATAACGTGGCAGCGATGAGTAAATTGTATTTAATAGTCATTACATGTAATCCATTAAAATGCCAAACAAGCGAGGCGCATAATAATGGTTACAAATTTGCCAATGCAACGCTGCGGTTTATATAATATTATATATAAAATCATATAGATGGGTGCGCATGATGAATAAATTACAGCTAAAACCACGCGAATTAAAAATTATATCCGTCATCGCAGCCACCCACAGCATTGGTGATGCCGCCGCCCTGCTGGGCATGGCGCAGGCCAACGTCAGTAAATACCTGTCTGATTTTGAAACGCGGGTTGGACTGAAGGTTTTTGAACGCACCACGCGGCAACTGGCCCTGACCCAGTTTGGTGAAGCGTTACTCCCTTACGTTAATGCCACGCTGGATAAGAACAGTCAACTCGTTAATTTCATTGCTGATTATAAGCATGAAAAGCGCGGAAAGGTCACAATCTATGCCCCCACAGGTATTGTGACCTATCTCGCGCGCCACGTGATCCATCAAATAGAAGATATCGGTGACATTCGCATCTCCCTGAAAACCTACAACCTGGACCGGAATGAATTTTCAGAAGGCGTTTCCTTTCCTGATGACTGCGACATTTTAATTACCTATGCACAACCGAAAGACGAAAACCTGGTCGCCAGCGTTTTAACAAAATATTCCGTTACGGCATTCGCAACCGTTGAGTATTTAAATAAACACCCCTTAACGGGACCTGAAGATTTAATTAACCACTCCTGCATTCTCATTGACTCTATGCTGGTCGATGATGCAAACATCTGGCGTTTCCGCGTGCACGGCAGTGATAACGTGCACGACTACCGGGTGACCGGTAATTATATTTGCGACAATACGCAGACGGCCCTGGAGCTGGCAAGAAATAATCTCGGGATTGTTTTTGCGCCAAAAGAGAGTCTGAAGAAAGAACTAACGCAAGGAATGCTGGTCCCCTGCTTCCCGCATCAGGAAGAGTGGTGGCTCGATCTCACGGCCATCTTCCGCAAACGCGAATACCAGCCCTGGCGTGTGCAATACGTCCTGGACGGCGTTCTGAACTGCCTGCGCCAGCAAATTGCTCAGGCCGCCCATGGACGGCCTGAGCTGGGCGATTAGAACAGCCCCAGCGGTTTATCGGAGTAGCTGACCAGCAAACATTTCGTCTGCTGGTAATGCTCCAGCATCATCTTGTGGGTTTCACGCCCAATGCCCGACTGCTTATAACCGCCAAAGGCCGCGTGCGCCGGATAGGCGTGGTAGCAGTTGGTCCAGACGCGCCCGGCCTGAATGCCGCGGCCCATTTTATAGGCCAGATTACCGTTGCGGCTCCAGACGCCTGCCCCCAGGCCATACGGCGTGTCGTTGGCAATCTCCAGCGCCTCCTCCATCGTTTTGAAGGTGGTCACGGCCAGCACCGGTCCGAAAATTTCCTCCTGGAAGACGCGCATGTTGTTCTGACCGAACAGGATAGTCGGCTCAAGGTAATACCCTTCCTGCAGATCCCCGCCGAGCACTTTACGGCGACCGCCGGTCAGAATGTCCGCCCCTTCTTTCTTGCCGATGTCGATGTAGTTGAGGATAGTTTCCAGCTGTCCATGCGAAACCTGCGCGCCCATCTGCGTGACGTTATCGAGCGGGTTACCGCTGCGGATAGACTCAACGCGGCGAATAGCGCGCTCCATAAAGCGCTCATAGATGGACTCCTGCACCAGCGCGCGGCTTGGGCAGGTGCAGACTTCGCCCTGGTTAAACGCAAACAGCGCAAACCCTTCCAGAGCTTTATCGAAGAAGGCATCCTCCTCCTCCATCACGTCCGCGAAGAAGATGTTCGGGGATTTCCCGCCCAGTTCCAGGGTCACCGGAATGATGTTCTGCGTGGCGTACTGCATAATCTGCTGGCCCACTTCCGTCGACCCGGTAAACGCCACTTTAGCGATCCGTTTCGAGGTCGCCAGATATTCCCCTATCTCACCGCCCGCACCGTTGACCACGTTAATCACGCCCGGCGGCAGAAGATCGCCAACGATTTCCATCAAAAGCAGCACCGAGAGCGGGGTCAGACGCGCCGGTTTCAGTACAATGCAGTTCCCGGCCGCCAGCGCGGGCGCCATTTTCCAGCTCGCCATCAGCAGCGGGAAGTTCCATGGAATGATTTGCCCGACGACGCCCAGCGGTTCGTGGAAGTGATATGCCACGGTATCGCTGTCTACCTCACTAATTCCACCCTCCTGAGCGCGAATACAGGAGGCAAAATAGCGGAAGTGGTCGATTGCCAGCGGCACGTCTGCCGCCATTGTTTCCCGGATCGGCTTGCCGTTATCCCAGGTCTCCGCGGTCGCCAGCAGCTCCAGATTCTGCTCCATCCGGTCGGCGATTTTGAACAAAATGGCCGCGCGGTCCTGAACGGAGGTATGGCCCCATTTATCTTTCGCTTTGTGCGCCGCATCCAGCGCCAGATCGATATCGCGCTTGCCGGAGCTGGCTATCTCGCACAGCGGCTGGCCGGTAACGGGGGTCAGGTTGGAATAGTATTCGCCGTCGACGGGAGCCACCCAGTCGCCGCCAATGAAGTTGTCATAACGAGGCTTCAGCTTGAGGGGAAAACCATACTCGCCGGGCTGGATACGCGATGAGGGAGGATTATTTGTCATGACCGTCTCCTTGCTGTTGGTGTACAACAAGGGTAGTTCCGGCTGGCGATTTTCTCGCCAACCGGTAACGGCGTTTACGACGGGGGTCACATCGCGGCGCGATAAATCGCCACGATCTCATCATGGGTAGCCTGAACGGGGTTGGTGAACCCGCAAGCATCCTTGAGCGCATTGGTCGCAAGAACCGGAATATCTTCCTCTTTGACGTTCAGTTCACGGAGGCCAGATGGGATATTCACTTTACGAGCCAGGGCACGAATTTCTACGATGCACGCCTGTGCACCCTGCTCATCAGTCATCTTGCTAACATCTACGCCCATGGCTCCCGCACAGTCGCGCAAACGGGCTGCCGCCACTTTACTGTTGAACACCTGAACGTGCGGCAGCAGTACCGCATTACATACGCCGTGTGGAAGGTCGTAAAAACCACCCAACTGATGTGCCATCGCGTGTACGTAGCCTAAGGAAGCATTGTTAAACGCCATGCCCGCGAGGAATTGTGCATAGGCCATCGCCTCGCGTGCCTTCGCATTACTGCCTTCTTCAACAGCATGCACCAGATTTTCGCTGATCATCGTCACTGCTTTAAGTGCACAGGCATCCGTAATCGGTGTGGCTGCCACGGAGACATAGGCCTCAATCGCGTGGGTCAGGGCGTCCATACCGGTTGCCGCCGTTAGCGATGCAGGCATCCCTGCCATTAGAGAAGAATCGTTAACGGACAGAACCGGTGTGACATGTTTATCCACAATAGCCATTTTAATATGGCTCGCCTCATCGGTAATAATACAGAAGCGTGTCATTTCAGAGGCTGTACCGGCAGTGGTATTAATGGCAATCATTGGCAATTGCGGTTTTGCCGAGCGATCAACACCCTCATAGTCACGAATGTCGCCGCCATTAGCGGCCACCAGTGCAATACCTTTTGCACAGTCATGTGGCGACCCGCCACCCAGTGATATAACGCAGTCGCAGTGGTTGCTTTTTAATATTTCCAGACCAGCAGCAACGTTTGCCGTTGTTGGATTCGGATGTGTGCCATCGTAAATCACACTGGAAATATCGCGTTCCTTAAGCGCGTTTTGGATATCAGTAGCCATACCCAGTTTGCTCAGCATCGCGTCGGTGACAATCAGCGCGCGGCGCCACCCGTAGTCGCGCATGGTATCCATCGCGGAAGATAATGAATCAGAACCAATAATATTCACGGAAGGAATATAAAATACGGATGCAGCCATAATAAATCCTCAAAGAGATATAAACTCTCGGCAGCATACGGAAAATAGTATTTTAAAAATATGATCAAAAACCTGTTTTTGCGTACACCTTCGCAGGTTTAACAAATTACTGCCTGCGAAAGTGTTAATTAATATATAAATCTATTTCAATCTATTTTTATTTTGTATTCATCCCGGCTTTCGTTTCAGGAAATAATAACGAATCGCGTAATAAATGATCGTTACCGCGACGGCGGGTAAAGCCGATGCGGTTGAAATACTCCAGGATCTGAATCGCCAGCTTGCGGCCCACGTTCAGTCGGTCGCGGAAATCGGCTGCGCAGGTGGAGCCCCGCTCCTGATCCAGCTCGCGGATCAGGTTGGCAAACGCCACAATGCGATCGTTACGGTAATAACGATCTTTCACGATCGCGACTATCAGCCCCTGCTGCGCTGCATGCCGCAATACCTGACGCATCACCTGCTCGTCGGTATTCGTTTCGCGAGCCAGATCGCGAACCCACCACGGCTCATCGCCAAACAGCGGGGCCACTTTTTGCCATACTGCCTCTTGCTCTGCGGTGAACCCGGCCTTGTGATCCGGCAGATGCAGCCAGCCGTGGTGGCTTTTAATCACACCGCTTTCGCGCATGTTTTCAATCAGCAGCAGCACCAGCGCATCGTCTTCCATCGGCAGCGCCATGCGCCGCAGACGCTCACGGCCCGGGCCAGGCTCGTCCTGATGCTGTTCATGATACGTTGCCAGCGTGTTCAGTATTTTACGCTGCCAGCGTGCCGCAACCGGGGCATTAAGCAGACTGTTTCCAGCCTGAATAAAGCCCGGCTGCTGGGTGAGCTGGTTCAGGCCTTCCCCGCTCAGCTGGCGTGCCCATGCAAAATCACTCAGGCTCACCGCACCGCGATCGAGATGCACCCGCAGCGCGGCGTTATCATCGCTGGTCAGCGCCAGAGCAGCCAGCCACTGCAGATATTCAGGTTTACGCTTGCCGCGTCGCGGTGGATTCAGCGCGACGACCCGCGCCCCGGCCAGCGTTTCCCGCGCGGAAATATCACGCAGTACCAGACGATCGTTGTCTGCAAGCCAGAGCGGAGAATCGAATACCAGTTCGGCAAGGTCGTTTTCCAGCAGCGACACGCGCCCGGTGATATGGCTGGCCGCGTGGTGGATATGCAGCGGCTGCCATTGGGTCAGGGGCACGTTTGTCTGCAGGGAGACAATGACGCGTTCAGACGGTTCAGGTGGGGCATCGGCCAGCAGCCAGTCGCCGCGGTTAAGCTGCTCTTTTTCCGCATCCCCGGCAATGTTCAGCGCGATCCGCTGCCCGGCATGAGCACGCTCTGCGGGCTGGTTTTGCGCATGCAGGCCGCGCACGCGCATCGGTTTGTTAACGCCCGTCAGCCACAGGCTATCCCCCACTTTCACTTCACCGCTCAGCGCCGTACCGGTAACCACCAGACCCGCCCCTTTGACGGTAAACGCCCGGTCAATCGCCAGACGGAAGCGGTGATGGCTGGCGTGGTCACGCGACGAAAGCTGCTGTAAGTGGTGGCGAAGTTCATCGATACCGCGCCCTTCTGTCGCCACGGTGACAAAAAGCGGAGCATCGGCAAAACCATATTCCCGCAGGGTCGCCTGTACCGTTTCGCGCACCTCGCTGACGCGTGCGTCATCCACGCGATCGGCTTTGGTCAGCGCCACGGTCAGCTGCGGGTTGCCGGTCAGCTGCAGGATCGCCAGGTGCTCACGGGTTTGCGCCATAACGCCATCATCGCAGGCCACCACCAGCAGGGCATGATCGATGCCCCCCACGCCCGCCAGCATGTTAGACAGAAACTTTTCATGCCCCGGAACATCTATAAAACCCAGTACGCGCCCATCAGGCTGGGGCCAGTAGGCATAGCCCAGATCGATGGTCATGCCGCGCTTTTTCTCTTCCGGCAGGCGGTCGGCGTTTATGCCGGTAATCGCCTGCAGTAATGTGGTTTTTCCGTGGTCGACGTGACCGGCGGTGGCAATAATCATTTCAACAACATCTCCAGAAATCGCTCTTCATCTTCAAGGCAGCGCAGATCCAGCCACATTCGACCATCGTAAATCCGCCCGATGACCGGGGCAGGCAGGCCACGCCAGCGCGACGACAGGGCTTCAAGGTGGCTGCCTCGCCCGTCACGCGGGGTGAACGTGAGCGCTTCACTCGGCAACCTGTCCACCGGCAGCGAACCGCTGCCAATCTGCGACTGGCAGGGTTCAATGCGAACGTCAAAATCGGGATAGTGCGGGGCAATGCGCGGCAGCAGTAATTCGGCCTGGGCGCGAATCGAGGCGGCATCGCGGCTTAACAAACGCAGCGTGGGCAGGCGGTCGGCCAGTTTCTCCGGATGGAGATAAAGCCGCAGCGTCGCCTCCAGCGCGGCAAGCGTCATTTTATCGGCTCGCAGGGCGCGCTTGAGCGGATGCTGCTGCAGCTTCGCAATCAGCTCGCGCTTGCCGACAATAATCCCGGCCTGCGGCCCGCCCAGCAGTTTATCACCGGAAAAGCTGACCAGGCTGACGCCCGCCGCAATCATCTCTTGCGGCATCGGTTCTTTCGGCAGCCCGTATTGGCTCAGGTCCACCAGCGAGCCGCTGCCGAGATCGGCAATCACCGGTATTTTCAGTTCGCGGCCTATCGCCGCCAGCTCCGCCTCTTCGACCGTTTTGGTGAAGCCTTCAATATGGTAATTGCTGGTGTGAACCTTCATCAGCAGGGCGGTATTTTCATTCACCGCCGCGCGATAGTCTTTCGCATGGGTACGGTTGGTGGTGCCCACCTCATGCAGCGTACAGCCCGCCTGGCGCATCACGTCCGGAATGCGAAACGCCCCGCCAATCTCCACCAGCTCGCCGCGGGAAACCACCACCTCTTTGCCGCTGGCGGTGGCCGCCAGCATCAGCAGCACCGCCGCAGCGTTGTTATTCACAATGCAGGCATCTTCCGCGCCGGTCAGCTGGCACAGCAGGTCCGCCAGCGCGCGATCGCGATGCCCGCGTCCGGCACCGTCCAGATCGTACTCCAGCGTCACGGGCGCTCGCATGGCCTGCACAACCGCCGCGATAGCCTCATCCGCCTGCTGCGCGCGTCCCAGGTTGGTATGCAGGACGGTACCCGTCAGGTTAATCACCGGGCGTAACGCGCTTTGCGCTTTCTCGTCCAGACGGTGTTCGGCTTCCTGCTCCCATGCTGCGCACCAGTCGGGCAAGGCGTTTTCCGCCTGAATTACGCTTCGGGCTTCGTCCTGAAGCAGGCGTAACATCTCCACCGTCGCGGTATGGCCGAAGCGCTCAACAACAGCATGAATGCGGGGCTCGCGAAGGAGACGGTCGGTAGCGGGGATCTGGCTGTACAGCGAATGATGAGTAGTCATGAAAGCGCCTGGCGAGTAAATATCTTCCCCCCTCCCGACGGGAGAGGGAGTTAACATGTGGAGGGATTGTACCGCCTCCGATGCCTAAGTGTTATAACCCGCGTCAAGCCTTTGGCGGTTCGGTACGGGCAAAGCTCTCGCGGCTAAAAAGCGTGTCTGCCAGTTTCACCAGCAGCGGACGGTCGACGCACCAGCCAGGGGAAACGCGGCGGAAGTTGAGATAGCCGATGGCGCAGGCGATGGCGATGGTTGCCAGGTTCAGCTCGTCGGTTTGAATCTTTCCCTCCTGGATTAGCTGTTCGCATCTGTCCAGGCTGCGGCTGATTTTTTCCCGCTGGCGTAACAGTTCCGTTTCCGACTGCTGGGCGACGGGCCTTGCCTGCTCACGCACGGAGGTTAACGCCGCATCCATAATGCCATCGGCCAGGGCTTCGATTTGCTTCACTGCCAGCGCCGCTTTGGGGTCACCCGGCAGCATTGCCGGGGCAACGCCCAGCAGCTCGATATACTCCGCGATAATTGGGGAATCGAACCAGTATTCGCCCTCGTCCGTCACCAGCGCCGGGACTTTCCCCAGCGGGTTGTACTGCGCGACGCCGTTTTCAGCGTTGTAGGGCTGTTCATTGATGAATTCAAATTCAATCCCTTTCTCCAGCAGGAGAATCGAGATCTTTCGCACGAAGGGACTGGTGTAGCTACCGATGAGTTTCATTGCCTGATCCTTGATGCCGGAAAAAGGTCAGTATGGATCAAGCGATGAAAAAAGGGCAGGTATGCGTGTCGCATTCCTGCCCCGGAAGGATTAGTGATCGAGATAGAGGTAGTGCATCCAGCTGGTCATGCGCAGCAGTACTTTACGCATCACCGAGACGTGGGCGAAATGGTCCGAGTAGACCGCCACCTGGGCATAGATACCGTCCGGCAGCGCATCGACGTCCGCATTCGGATCCAGTTCGATAGTGCCCAACACGCCATCCGTTCCCGGCACCACCGTCAGCGACTGCAGCGCGCCCTGCGCCTGATAGGAACCGCCCGGCACCACCGGCAGAATGCTGGTGAGTTTACCGGTAAACACCTGGCCCGGCAGCGCGTTAAACACCACTTCCGCTTCATCGCCCGGCTTCAGACGCAGCAGCGAGTTCTGACGGAACTGGGCCACGATCTGACGCTTCTGTTCAGGAATAAAGACCATCACCGGACGCAGAGGCAGCGCGGCAGCGTACGTCCCCGGACGGATCAGCACCTGGGTGATGTAACCATCGCTTGGCGCACGGACCACGGTCTGATCCAGGTTGTATTTGGCTTCAGCAAGCTGCGCACGTAAGGAGGCAATCTGCGACTGTTCGCCGTTCACCATGCTATCCAGCTGGCTTTGAATCTGCGTCTGTTCAGCAACGGAGCCTTTTACCAGCGCATCCTGCGCGAGATAGTTCTGCCGCGCGTTGTCGATATCGCTTTCAGAGAACGGATTCACCTTCGCCTGACTGCCTTTCAGGTAGCGCTGATAATCTTTATACAGGCGGTCGCGCTCTGCGGAGACGCGCGTCGTATTGGCGACGGCCTCCACCAGCTGCGCTTTCAGATTGTCGATGTTGTGCGTCGCGGTCACCAGGTCAGCCTGCAGTCTGTCGACGCGCGCCTGATAGCGGCCCGGATCCAGTTTAAATAACACTTCGCCTTTTTTAATAAGCTGGTTATTTTTATCAGTCACTTCACTGACCACCCCGGTAACCTGCGGCGTAATCGGAATAGAAATAACCGCCTTTTGCGCCGTAAAGGTGTACGGATGGTTATAGTTCATTAACAGAATAAGTCCGGCAACAATAAACACCCCGCCTAATGTCGCGGTGGCAAGCGTCCACTGGTTTACCGGAATACGGAATATTTTAAAAATCACCCAGGCAAATGCCACATAGGTCAAAATAATCAACAGATCCATGATTAGCGCTCCAGCGTGTTTTTATCAGCAGCGGGCTGTACCGCGGCCAGCTTTTGTTCTAATTCGGCCACGCGTTTGGCCAGCGCATCCATGCCCGGAACCTCATCAGGCTTGGTGATGTGGTTTTGCATCCCCCAGCCGCGATCTTCACGGTACAGCGTGGCCCATATCCACAGGAACGGCCAGATGGCATGGAGCGTAAACAGGCTAATCCAGCCTGCCGTATGAATCGCATCGGCATGGGGATGGTTACGCTTTTTGGCCATATTATAAGGAATGTCATGGATGGCGATGATTCCATAAAAGAGAACCAGAAATACAAAAATCAATACGCCCAGCGCAAAATAGTTGAGAAACATATTCTCCTCACTTAAACAACGTCAACTCATTAAATTAATAAAACGGTACGCAACCTAATTAATTTATTTTAAAATACAAAAGGCATGCTGGTTATTTCAGAGCCGGGGAGTATCGGTTTTTATAATATCTCCATGCAAGTTTATAAGCGTGTCAAAATATATCCTGAATAATAATATACTTAACCTTACAATATGAGCGTAATCCACGTTTTAACTTTTCGCCATACCACACAACAAAAGTGGTTTTTTAGCTTATCGTGTCGTGCAATATCATCCTGGCGCTGAATCGCAAAGCAGAGTTTGCCGCCGATCACAGCCGGAGAAATCTGCATAAAAATATTTTGTGAAATCAGTCACAATCCAGAAACAAACCCACAAAATCAAATCGTGATACTCATCACAGAAAAGGGTGGTTTTTGTCGTTTTTCTCGCCATCGTATTTTTTTTGTCCATTCGTTTTGTGATTCAGATCACCTCATTGATGTCCGCACCCCCTACATTTACGTGATGCGTGTCACACAAATTTCCACCGTCTGGACAGTTGAACGATTCAGTGCCAGATTTCACAGCATCAGAACAGGGTCCGGCTACCTCTGCCGCCTCATTAACAACAAACCTCGGGCCGCAAGCCTAAGCGCAAACAGAAGAAGGGGTGTTTTATGTCATCCGATTTCAAGATCAAAGTTCAAAGCTTTGGTCGTTTCCTCAGCAACATGGTGATGCCAAATATCGGCGCGTTTATCGCGTGGGGTATCATCACCGCATTGTTCATTCCGACAGGGTGGTTGCCTAACGAAACGCTGGCGAAACTTGTTGGCCCAATGATTACCTATCTCCTGCCGCTGCTCATCGGTTTCACCGGGGGCCGTCTGGTGGGCGGTGACCGTGGTGGTGTCGTGGGTGCCATCACGACCATGGGTGTTATCGTCGGTGCGGATATGCCGATGTTCCTCGGTGCGATGATTGCCGGTCCTCTGGGCGGCTGGGCGATTAAGAAATTCGACGTCTGGGTTGATGGTAAGATCAAATCCGGCTTCGAAATGCTGGTGAACAACTTCTCTGCGGGCATCATCGGGATGATCCTCGCGATTCTGGCGTTCCTCGGCATTGGCCCTGCGGTTGAAGTGCTGTCCAAAATTCTGGCGGCAGGCGTTAACTTCATGGTTGCGCACGACATGCTGCCGCTAGCGTCTATCTTCGTAGAGCCGGCAAAAATCCTGTTCCTGAACAACGCCATCAACCACGGTATCTTCTCGCCGCTGGGTATTCAGCAGTCACACGATCTCGGCAAGTCTATCTTCTTCCTGATTGAAGCTAACCCGGGTCCGGGTATGGGCGTTCTGCTGGCGTACATGTTCTTTGGTCGCGGCAGCGCGAAGCAGTCTGCTGGCGGTGCGGCAATCATTCACTTCCTGGGTGGTATTCACGAAATTTACTTCCCGTACGTGCTGATGAACCCACGTCTGATCCTGGCCGTTATCCTCGGCGGTATGACCGGCGTGTTCACCCTGAGCGTGCTGGGCGGCGGTCTGGTGTCTCCGGCTTCTCCGGGTTCCATCCTGGCGGTACTGGCGATGACGCCGAAAGGGGCGTACTTCGCGAACATCGCGGCGATCTGTGCGGCGATGGCGGTCTCCTTCGTGGTCTCTTCTATCCTGCTGAAAACCAGCAAAGTGAAAGAAGACGACGATATCGAAGCGGCAACCCGTCGTATGCACGACATGAAAGCCGAATCCAAAGGCGCGACCCCGCTGGCGGCTGGCGATGTCTCTAACGACCTGAGCCATGTGCGTAAAATCATCGTTGCCTGTGACGCCGGTATGGGTTCCAGCGCAATGGGTGCAGGCGTACTGCGTAAGAAAGTGCAGGATGCGGGCCTGACCAACATCTCCGTCACCAACAGCGCCATTAACAGCCTGCCGCCGGACGTTGACCTGGTCATCACGCACCGCGACCTGACCGAACGCGCCATGCGCCAGGTGCCGCAGGCACAGCACATCTCGCTGACTAACTTCCTCGACAGCGGCCTGTACACCAGCCTGACCGAACGTCTGGTTGCCGCGCAGCGTCACGAAGACAACGAAGTGAAAGTGCGCTCCAGCCTGCAGGACAGCTTTGACGAGAGCAACGCCCACCTGTTCAAACTGGGCGCGGAAAACATCTTCCTCGGCCGCACTGCTGCGACCAAAGAAGAAGCGATTCGCTTTGCCGGTGAGCAGCTGGTGAAAGGCGGCTACGTTCAGCCTGAGTATGTCGACGCAATGCTGGAACGCGAAAAACTGACGCCAACCTACCTGGGTGAATCCATCGCGGTGCCGCACGGTACGGTTGAAGCGAAAGATCGCGTCCTGAAAACCGGCGTCGTATTCTGTCAGTATCCGCAGGGCGTACGCTTCGGTGAAGAAGAAGACGACATCGCCCGTCTGGTGATTGGTATCGCCGCTCGCAACAACGAGCACATTCAGGTGATTACCAGCCTGACCAACGCGCTGGACGATGAGTCTGTCATCGAGCGTCTGGCCAGCACCACCAGCGTGGAAGAAGTCCTGGCACTGCTTAACAAATAAGTTCTCTTCCCTCTCCCCCCGGGGAGAGGGCTAGGGTGAGGGGAAACGTTCCTCACCCCAGCCCTCTCGGGTAAAAACATTGATGAAGGTTAACACTATGAAAGCATTACATTTTGGCGCAGGTAACATTGGCCGTGGTTTTATCGGCAAACTGCTGGCAGACGCGGGCATTAAGCTGACGTTTGCCGATGTGAATCAGGTGGTCCTGGATGCCCTGAATGCCCGTCATAGCTATCAGGTCCATGTGGTCGGTGAAAACGAGCAGGTTGAGACGGTATCTGGCGTCAACGCGGTCAGCAGCATCGGTGAAGACGTTATCGACCTGATCGCCAGCGTCGATCTGGTCACCACGGCGGTAGGCCCGGTGGTGCTTGAGCGCATCGCCCCTGCTGTCGCAAAAGGCCTGGCAAAACGTAAAGCGCAGGGCATCGACACCCCGCTGAACATCATCGCCTGTGAAAACATGGTGCGCGGCACCACGCAGCTGAAAGGCCACGTGCTCAACGCTGTAGCAGACGAAGACAAAGCCTGGGTTGAAGCGCACGTCGGGTTTGTGGATTCCGCCGTGGATCGCATCGTTCCGCCGTCTGAATCCGCCACCAACGACCCGCTGGAAGTGACCGTGGAAACCTTCAGCGAGTGGATCGTGGATAAAACCCAGTTTAAAGGCGCCCTGCCGACCATTCCGGGAATGGAATTAACCGATAACCTGATGGCATTTGTCGAACGCAAACTCTTCACGCTGAACACCGGGCATGCTATAACCGCGTACCTCGGAAAATTGGCCGGTCATCAGACCATTCGTGACGCGATCCTCGATGAGAAGATCCGCGCGGTGGTAAAAGGGGCAATGGAAGAGAGCGGCGCGGTGCTGATCAAACGCTACGGTTTTGATGCTGATAAACACGCAGCATACATTCAGAAAATCCTCGGTCGCTTTGAAAACCCGTATCTGAAAGATGACGTTGAGCGCGTGGGCCGTCAGCCTCTGCGCAAACTGAGCGCGGGCGACCGCCTGATTAAGCCGCTGCTGGGCACGCTGGAATACGGCCTGCCGCACGCCAACCTGGTGAAAGGGATTGCCGCTGCGATGCACTACCGCAGCGAGCAGGATCCACAGGCGCAGGAACTGGCTCAGCTGATTGATGACAAAGGCGCGCAGGCTGCGCTGGCGCAGATTTCCGGTCTGGACGCCAACAGCGACGTGGTTGTGGAGGCGGTTAACGCATACAACGCAACCAAATGATGCACAGTGCGGCGCAGGTTAACCTGCGCCCAGATAATAGATTGTCAGATATGCAGGCAATAATGGAACAAACCCAGGCCTTTGAAAATCGTGTGCTTGAGCGTCTGAATGCTGGCAAAACCGTACGAAGTTTCCTGATTGCCGCCGTCGATCTGTTAACCGAGGCGGTGAACATTCTGGTGCTTCAGGTGTTTCGCAAAGACGACTACGCGGTAAAATATGCTGTAGAACCGTTACTGGACGGAGACGGACCGCTGGGCGATCTCTCCGTGCGTCTGAAGCTGATTTATGGTCTTGGCGTGCTGAACCGGCAGGAGTATGAAGATGCGGAGCTGTTAATGGCGCTGCGCGAAGAACTCAATCATGACGGTAATGAGTACACCTTTACCGATGATGAGATCCTGGGGCCTTTCGGCGAGCTGCACTGCGTCACCGCGCTGCCCCCTGCTCCCCATTTTGATAACAGCGACCCTGAGCTTTACGCGATGCAAAAGCTGCGTTATCAACAGGTTGTCCGTTCCACGATGGTTCTCTCCCTGACTGAGCTGATTTCCCGAATCAGCTTAAAAAAAGCGTTTCAGAAGTAAGCCTGCTCACATTGGTGTATCCTTCCCTGTAAATTCCCCGTTTTCAGAGTTATTTGTCATGAAAGAAGTCGAAAAGAACGAAATTAAACGCCTGAGCGACCGCCTGGATCTGATCCGCCACCAGATGGCTGGCCTGTCCCTGGTCGAGTCCGCCGAGAAGTATGCCGAGCTGGAAAAAGAGGCCGCCACGCTGGAAACAGAAATCGAGCGCCTGCGCGAAGTCAAAGGTCAGAAGCTGAGCAAAGAAGCGCAGAAGCTGATGGCCATGCCGCACCGCCGTGCGATCACTAAGAAAGAGCAGGCCGATATGGGCAAGCTGAAGAAAAGCGTCCGCGGTCTGGTGGTGGTACACCCGATGACCGAGCTTGGCCGCGAAATGGGCCTGAAAGAGATGACGGGCTTTTGTAAGACCGCGTTCTGATTTCATGCCGGGTGGCGCTGCGCTTACCCGGCCTACTCTTTTCCCCCTTCGCGTGAATTGGTCCAACCAATAGCGCAATCAATCCTCCCCCGGTTCACAATTCCATTATTTTCGCTCACAAAACCATTGCTAGCTCATAACATCTGGTTAACCATTCATTGTCATTAACCCTACAACACAACATTGGCAGGACCACTTTTACACAACCTGTGACGCAGAGTTGAGCGGAGACTCACCCGCAGCGCAGGCTGTATGGTCCCCAGGAGACCTGCATGAGCCTCTGGCAACAAAACTACGACCCGGCCGGTAATATCTGGCTGTCGAGCCTGATCGCATCGCTTCCGATCCTGTTCTTCTTCTTTGCGCTGATTAAGCTCAAGCTGAAGGGCTACCTCGCCGCGACGTATACCGTTGCTATCGCCCTGATGGTGGCGCTGTTCTTCTACAAAATGCCGGTCGATCGCGCGCTGGCCTCTGTCGTCTACGGTTTCTTCTACGGCCTGTGGCCGATTGCGTGGATCATCATCGCGGCGGTCTTTGTCTATAAAATTTCGGTGAAAACCGGGCAGTTCGACATCATTCGCTCGTCGATTCTCTCCATCACGCCGGACCAGCGCCTGCAGATGCTGATTGTCGGCTTCTCCTTCGGGGCGTTTCTGGAGGGGGCGGCAGGATTTGGCGCACCGGTGGCGATCACCGCCGCGCTGCTGGTGGGTCTGGGCTTTAACCCGCTCTATGCTGCGGGCCTGTGCCTGATTGTGAACACCGCGCCGGTGGCGTTTGGCGCGATGGGTATTCCGATTCTGGTAGCCGGACAGGTCACCGGGCTGGACAGCTTCGAGATCGGCCAGATGGTCGGCCGTCAACTGCCCTTCCTGACCATTATCGTCCTGTTCTGGATCATGGCGATTATGGACGGCTGGCGCGGCGTGAAGGAGACATGGCCTGCGGTGATGGTAGCGGGCGGTTCGTTCGCCATTGCCCAGTACCTCAGCTCGAACTTCCTCGGCCCGGAGCTGCCGGACATCATCTCCTCGCTGGTGTCGCTGGTCTGTCTGACGCTGTTCCTGAAACGCTGGCAGCCGGTGCGTATTTTCCGCTTCGCCGACATGGGCGCCTCGCAGGTTGATCAAACCCTGGCGCGTACGGGCTATACGGCAGGACAGGTGATCCGCGCCTGGTCGCCGTTCCTGTTCCTGACCGCAACGGTCACCCTGTGGAGCATCCCGCCGTTTAAAGCCCTGTTTGCCCCAGGCGGGGCGCTGTACGACATGGTGATTAATATTTCCGTACCGTTCCTCGACAAAATGGTCGCCCGTATGCCGCCGGTGGTGCACGCCGCCACGCCGTATGCTGCGGTCTATAAATTCGACTGGTTCTCCGCCACCGGTACCGCCATCCTGTTTGCCGCTATTCTTTCCGTGGTGTGGCTGCGCATGAAGCCTGCGGCCGCGGTGCAGACCTTTGCGGCGACCGTTAAAGAGCTGATGCTGCCGATTTACTCCATCGGCATGGTGCTGGCGTTCGCGTTTATCTCGAACTACTCCGGCCTGTCGTCGACGCTGGCACTGGCGCTGGCCCATACCAGCCACGCCTTCACCTTCTTCTCGCCGTTCCTCGGCTGGCTGGGGGTGTTCCTGACCGGTTCCGATACCTCGTCTAACGCCCTGTTTGCCGCGCTGCAGGCAACGGCAGCCCAGCAGATTGGCGTGTCGGACGTCCTGCTGGTGGCCGCGAATACCACCGGCGGCGTGACCGGGAAAATGATCTCACCACAATCCATCGCCATTGCCTGTGCAGCGGTGGGACTGGTCGGTAAAGAGTCGGATCTGTTCCGCTTTACCGTGAAACACAGCCTGATATTCACCTGCATGGTCGGGGTGATCACCACCCTGCAGGCCTATGTCTTAACCTGGATGATCCCATGATAGTGATGCCCAGACGCCTGTCCGACGAGATTGCCTCTCGCGTGCGGGCGCTGATTGAAGAACAACAGCTGGAAGCGGGCATGAAGTTGCCCGCCGAACGCCAGCTCGCCGCCCAGCTTGGCGTATCGCGCAATTCACTGCGCGAGGCGCTGGCGACGCTTGTCAGCGAAGGAGTGCTGCTGAGCCGTCGCGGCGGCGGCACTTTCGTGCGCTGGCAGCATGACGACTGGTCCGAGCAAAACATCGTTCAGCCGCTGAAGACGCTGATGGAGAACGACCCGGACTACAGCTTCGACATCCTTGAAGCGCGTCACGCCATCGAAACCAGTACCGCCTGGCACGCGGCCATGCGGGCAACCGACGCCGACAAAGAGAAACTCATCGCCTGCTTTGAGGCCACGCAAAGCCGCGACCCGGATATCGCCTCCCAGGCGGACGTCCGTTTTCACCTGGCGATTGCCGAGGCGTCGCACAACGTGGTGCTGCTCCAGACCATGCGCGGGTTCTTCGACCTGCTGCAATCCTCGGTTAAACAGAGCCGCCAGCGCATGTATCTGGTTCCGCCGGTGTTTGCCCAGCTGACCGAACAACACGAGGCGGTGCTCAACGCCATTCTGGCCGGTGATGCCGAGGCCGCACGCAAAGCGATGATGGCGCATCTCGGTTTCGTGCACACCACCATTAAACGATTCGATGAAGACCAGGCCCGACAGGCGCGTATTACCCGTCTGCCTGGCGACAGTGATATTTCCAGGGAGAACAAAGCATGATTATTTCAGCAGCCAGTGACTATCGCGCCGCGGCGCAACGCATTTTGCCGCCGTTCCTGTTCCACTATATCGACGGCGGAGCGTATGCCGAATACACCCTGCGCCGCAACGTGGAAGATCTGTCGGAGGTGGCTCTGCGCCAGCGCGTGCTGAAGAATATGTCTGATCTGAGCCTTGAGACAAAGCTGTTCAACGAGACGCTCTCCATGCCGGTAGCGCTCGCACCTGTAGGCTTATGCGGCATGTATGCCCGCCGGGGTGAAGTGCAGGCCGCCGCCGCGGCGGATGCCAAAGGCATTCCGTTTACCCTTTCCACCGTATCCGTCTGCCCGATTGAAGAGGTCGCCCCGACCATCAAGCGCCCGATGTGGTTCCAGCTGTACGTCCTGCGGGATCGCGGCTTTATGCGTAACGCGCTGGAGCGCGCCAAGGCGGCGGGCTGCTCGACGCTGGTCTTTACCGTCGATATGCCGACCCCCGGCGCACGCTACCGTGATGCGCACTCCGGCATGAGCGGCCCGAATGCTGCGCTACGCCGCTACTGGCAGGCCGTGACCCACCCGCAGTGGGCGTGGGATGTCGGCCTGAACGGTCGTCCGCACGATCTGGGCAATATCTCTGCTTACCTCGGTAAACCGACCGGGCTGGAAGATTACATCGGCTGGCTGGCGAACAATTTCGATCCGTCGATCTCGTGGAAAGACCTGGAGTGGATCCGCGAGTTCTGGGACGGCCCAATGGTGATCAAAGGGATCCTCGATCCGGAAGATGCCCGCGACGCGGTACGCTTTGGCGCAGACGGGATTGTGGTCTCTAACCACGGCGGACGCCAGCTTGACGGGGTGCTCTCTTCCGCACGCGCTCTGCCGGCCATCGCTGATGCGGTGAAAGGCGATATTGCCATCCTCGCCGACAGCGGCATCCGCAACGGGCTGGACGTGGTGCGTATGATTGCGCTGGGCGCCGACAGCGTGCTGCTGGGGCGCGCGTATCTGTATGCGCTGGCGACGGCGGGCCAGGCAGGCGTGGCGAATCTGCTCAACCTGATCGAAAAAGAGATGAAGGTGGCGATGACGCTGACAGGTGCAAAAACGATTAGCGAAATCAGCAAAGATTCCCTGGTGCAGGAGTTAAGCAAATTACCGGCGGCGCTGGCTCCCCTTACTCAGGGAAACGCAGCCTGACCTTTTCCGGTTAACCCTCCTTTCTCACGCGCCCGATTTCCCCCTCGGGCGCTTTTTTATGTAAAAAATAACATCCAGATAACATATTAGATAAGAAAATTTGACATCCATCTGCCGTCCGCAATTGTATAGACAAGCAAATACAAGAACACAAAAACAACATCAGATCGGAGTGGAGCGTATGGCGTATTCAGGTAAGGTGGATATTCAGCAGGTGATCGATGAGAGTCCCTTTTCAGGGTTTCACTGGCTGCTCATTGTGCTGGGCTTTCTGGTTCTGGCGATCGATGGTTTTGATACGGCAGCGATGGGTTACATCGCGCCTACGCTGTCGACAGAATGGGGAATACACAAACAGGATCTCGGGCCGGTGCTGAGCGCTGCGCTGCTCGGACTGTCGCTGGGCGCGCTGATCGCCGGTCCGGTATCGGATCGGATGGGGCGCAAGCGCGTGCTGGTCTTCTCCTGCCTGTTCTTCGGCCTCGCGAGCCTGGGGACGGCCTGGGCGCAAAGTCTGAATACCCTGACGCTGTGGCGCTTTCTGACGGGCCTGGGCCTCGGCGCCGCAATGCCTAACGCCATCACGCTTATCTCCGAATTTGCCCCCCAGCGCTGTCGCGCCATGGCGATCAATACCATGTACTGCGGCTTCCCCCTGGGTGCGGCGGGCGGCGGCGCGATCTCTTCCTGGCTTATCCCCCACCACGGCTGGCGAAGCGTGCTGCTGACCGGGGCGATTGCTCCGCTGGTTTTAACGCTGCTGCTGGCGCTGTTTTTACCGGAGTCGGTGAAATTTCTGGTGCAGCGCGGGAAAGACGTCATGCAGGTCCGCCGTATCGCCAGCCGGTTCGCCCGCAGCACGCTGGATAGCGTCACGGGTTTTTTCCTGGCGGAGGAGAAAGTCGCGTCTAAAAAAGGGAGCGTGTCGCAGCTGTTTTCCATGCCCTGGCTGCCCGGCACCCTGATGCTGTGGGTGACCTATTTTATGGGCCTGGTCATTTACTACGTCCTGCTGAGCTGGATGCCAACGCTGATGCAGGGGATGGGTTATGCCCTGGCGGAATCCGCCTGGCTCACCTCGCTGTTCACCTTCGGCGGCACCGCAGGCATTCTACTCGCGGGCTGGATGATGGACCGCTGGGAAGCACATAAAGTCGTCGCGGGCGGGTTTATCCTGACGATGGGGCTGATCCTGCTGCTCGGCATGGAGCATAATCATATCGCCCTGTTTGGCGGGCTGATCTTCCTGATGGGGATCGCGATGAACGGTGCGCAATCGGGCATGCAAACCCTGGCCGCTACCTTTTACCCTACCGAGTGCCGCGCGACGGGCATCGCCTGGATGCAGGGGATCGGCCGCTTTGGCGGCGTAGCGGGCACCATGACCAGCGCCCAGCTTCTTTCCATGCAGTGGCAGGCAGACAGTATTTTAATGATCCTCAGCGTGCCCGCTCTGGTGGCCGCTGCGGCAACCGTCTACAAAATGCTGTACAGCCGCTCGCAGGAACCCGGCGTCGCGTAGTTCCTCTCTTTTCTGCTATTCTGCCCCCGCAATTAAGGGGGCAGCATGCTTAACATCGTTTTATTCGAACCAGAAATTCCGCCGAATACCGGCAATATCATCCGCCTGTGTGCCAACACCGGTTTTCGTCTGCATATCATTGAGCCGATGGGCTTTACGTGGGACGACAAACGTCTGCGTCGCGCAGGGCTGGATTATCATGAATTTACCGCCGTCGTTCGCCATCACGATTACGCCGCGTTTCTGGAAGCAGAGAAGCCGCAGCGCATGTTCGCCCTGACCACCAAAGGCACGCCAGCGCATAGCGCCGTGAGCTATCAGGCAGGTGACTATCTGATGTTTGGCCCAGAAACCCGCGGCCTGCCGGCCACGATCCTGGATGCCCTGCCCGCCGAGCAGAAAATCCGTATTCCGATGATGCCGGACAGCCGCAGCATGAACCTGTCGAACGCGGTGTCGGTGGTGGTGTATGAAGCCTGGCGCCAGCTGGGTTACCCGGGCGCCATATTAAGGTAGGCCCGGTAAGCGCAGCGCCACCGGGCAAAATCTCAGATGCCGTCACCATACTCAAAGGTATGGTGAATGCCGTTGAAGTGCTGATCCATGTCCATGGACGGCTTATCGCTGTCTGGTTTACCGACGATGCGCGCTGGTACGCCAGCGGCGGTGGTATGCGGTGGCACAGGCTGGAGCACCACGGAGCCTGCGCCGATCTTCGCGCCGCGCCCGACTTCGATATTGCCGAGGATCTTGGCACCCGCGCCAATCATCACCCCTTCACGAATTTTCGGATGGCGATCGCCGCTGGTTTTACCGGTACCGCCCAGGGTAACCGACTGCAGGATCGAGACGTCATCTTCAATGACCGCCGTTTCCCCGACGACAATCCCGGTGGCGTGGTCAAGCATGATCCCGCGGCCAATCTTTGCCGCCGGATGAATATCGACCTGGAACGTCACGGAAACCTGGTTTTGCAGGAAGATCGCCAGCGCGCGGCGGCCTTCATTCCACAGCCAGTGGCCGATGCGGTAAGCCTGCAGGGCGTGGAAGCCTTTCAGGTACAGCAGCGGCGTAGAGTATTTATCGACCGCCGGGTCACGCGTGCGCACGGCCTGGATATCGCAGGCGGCAGAAGCGATCATTTCCGGGTCTGCGGCGTAAGCCTCTTCCACCACTTCACGGATGGCAATAGCAGGCATGATCGAGGAAGCGAGCTTGTTGGCGAGCATATAGCTCAGCGCGCTGCCAAGATTTTCGTGCTTGAGTAGCGTCGCGTGGTAGAAACTGGCCAGCATAGGCTCGCAGTCGGCCAGCGCCCGGGCTTCGGCTTTAATATTGTTCCAGACGATATCCAGTTCTTCACACGGCATTGCTTACTCCAGACGATAGTTAATGACCAGCCAGTTCTGCGCTGGCTGGGTCATTCAGGTAACAACGGTTCCGACTAGTTACTGCTGCGCTCGTCCTTGCGCGCACGACCTAATAAGGTCAATGCTGCCTCGCGCGCATTTTTTCCGCAATACAATACCTGATAAATTTCCTCGGTTATTGGCATTTCGACACCGAAACGGTGCGCCAACTCGCGGACTTCTTTGGTATTGCGGTAGCCTTCAACCACCTGACCAATCTTCTCCTGCGCGCCTTTTACATCGCTGCCCTGTCCGAGCATCATGCCAAAGCGGCGGTTACGAGACTGGTTGTCGGTACAGGTCAGCACCAGGTCGCCCAGGCCAGCCATCCCCATAAAGGTGGCCGGATCGGCACCCAGCGCTTCGCCCAGGCGGGACATTTCGGTCAGCCCTCGGGTGATCAGCGCCGTACGCGCATTGGCACCAAAACCAATGCCGTCTGACATCCCGGCACCAATCGCAATCACGTTCTTCACCGCGCCGCCCAGCTGCACGCCGATAAAATCGGGGTTGCTGTAGACGCGGAAGCTCTTGCCGCAGTGCAGCAGCTGTTGAAGATCGTCGGAGAAGGCCTGATCGGTAGAGGCCAGCGAAATCGCCGTCGGCAGGCCAGCGGCCAGCTCTTTGGCAAAGGTCGGGCCGGAGATGACCGCCAGCGGGATCGCATCACCCAGCGCTTCGCGGGCAACGTCCTGCAGCAGGCGTCCGGTTTCGGCTTCCAGTCCTTTTGTCGCCCAGACAATGCGCGCATCCGGGCGCATCAGCGGCTTAATCTGACGAAGCACGTCACCAAATACATGGCTCGGGACCACAATCAGAATGTTGCGGCTGGCCGCCAGCGCGGTCGCAAGGTCGCTTTCAAGGTGCAGGGAGTCAGGGAACGGAACGTCCGGGAGAAACGCGACGTTGCAACGGTCGCGCTGCAGCGTGGCGATATGTTTTGGGTCGTGGCCCCAGAGAACCACTTCGTGACCATTTCTTGCCAGCGTGATGGCAAGAGCGGTGCCGTATGAGCCGGCACCGATCACAGTCATTGACGCATTAACAGTGCTCATCAGGCATCCTGATGTTGTTCAGCACCTTCGCCAGCCTGCTGCTGCAGATAGTTCATGAACAGCGCATCAAAGTTAACTGGTGCAAGGTTCAGTTGCGGGAATGTACCGCGAGAAACCAGGCTGGTGATGCATTCACGTGCATACGGGAACAGAATGTTCGGGCAGTACGCACCCAGGCAATGCGCCATCTGGTTGCCTTCGATACCGCCGATAGAGAAGATGCCGCCCTGCTGTACTTCACACAGGAATGCAGTTTCTTCGCCCAGAGACGCGGTAACGGTCACACGCAGCACGACTTCATACACGTCATCTGCCAGCTGGGTAGATGCGGTATCCAGATCAAGTTTAACCTCTGGCTGCCAATCTTTCTGGAAAACATGTGGCGCATTTGGCGCTTCGAAAGAGACGTCCTTGGTGTAGATACGCTGGATCTGGAAAGTCATTTCGGTGTTGTTTTGTTCTGACATGGAAATACCCTTTTTAATTGTCCTAAAGTCTCTTAGCTCAGCAGCGGATCGAGTCCACCACGGGCGTCGAGCGCATACAAGTCATCACAGCCGCCAATGTGCTGCGCATCAATAAAAATCTGCGGAACCGTCGTACGACCACTACGTTTGATCATCTCTTCGCGTTTAATCGCGTCACCGTCAATCGGCAGTTCCTGGAACGTGACGCCTTTGCTGTTCAGCAGCGCTTTCGCACGATGACAGAACGGGCACGTCGCTTTGGTATAGATCTCAATATTGGCCATGACTGAACTCCTTATTTACCGCGTACCAAAGGAAGATTTTCCCCGCTCCAGCCGGAAATACCTTCTTTCAGCACCGTTACGTTTTCGAAGCCTGCTTTATGAAGCGCGCTGGCAGATTCCTGTGCCTGCATGCCGGTCGCATCAACAACGATAATCGGCTGGGCTTTATGTTTCTCAAGCTCGCCGACGTTGTTCGCTTTGATTTCCGCTGGCAGCAGGTTGATTGCGCCCGCAATGTGACCTTTACGGAAATCGTCACGCTGACGCAGATCGACCACGACGGCATCTTCTTTGTTGATCAGACGCGTCGCTTCACCACGGGTGATAACCTTAATTTTAGACGTCAGGCTCTTAAATGTGGTGAACAGCACAGCAGCCAGCAGGCCAATCCACGCGATGCTCAGAACCGGATGGCGGCTAACGAATTGCATAATTTCTTGCATGGAGGGTAACTACTCCCGACTAAGTGATAAAAAAAACCAGGACAGGAGTATACCTGTGCGTTCTGGCAAATACAGCCAGCGACCATAACCTAATCCATTTTCTGCGGCATGCCACCTAAAAAAATGCCTCAAAATGGTCTGGTCAGCACCTTGCCCCTGCGCTTTCTTTGATCTTCTGCGGCTATTTGATCGATTCAGCTGTAGTAAAATTACGCAAATTTTGACTCTTGAGCATGAGGTTGTCGCAATGTCGGTTTCTAAAAAACCTATGGTACTGGTGATTCTGGATGGCTATGGCTACCGTGAAGATAGCCAGGATAACGCTATTTTCAACGCCAAAACCCCGGTCATGGATGCCCTGTGGGCGAAACGTCCGCATACGCTAATTGACGCGTCTGGCCTGGAAGTGGGCCTGCCGGACCGCCAGATGGGCAACTCCGAAGTCGGTCACGTAAACCTGGGCGCCGGGCGTATTGTGTATCAGGATCTGACGCGTCTGGACGTTGAAATCAAAGAACGCACCTTCTTCTCCAACCCAACGCTGTCTGGCGCGGTCGATAAAGCCGTTGCCGCTGGCAAGGCCGTACACATCATGGGCCTGCTCTCTGCGGGTGGCGTTCATAGCCACGAAGATCACATCATGGCGATGGTTGAACTGGCAGCCGAGCGCGGTGCGGAAAAAATCTATCTGCACGCCTTCCTGGACGGTCGCGATACGCCACCACGCAGCGCAAAAGGCTCTCTGCAAGCCTTCGAAGAGAAATTCGCCGCGCTGGGTAAAGGCCGCGTAGCGTCCATCATTGGCCGTTACTACGCCATGGACCGAGACAACCGCTGGGATCGCGTTGAACAGGCTTATGACCTGATGACCCTGGCCAAAGGTGAGTTCCAGTTCGCGACCGCCGTTGAAGCCCTGGAAGCCGCATACGCACGTGATGAAAACGACGAATTCGTGAAAGCGTCCGTGATCCGTGCTGAAGGCCAGGCTGATGCCGCCATGGAAGATGGCGACGCGCTGATCTTCATGAACTTCCGCGCTGACCGCGCGCGCGAAATCACCCGTGCGTTCGTCAACAGCGACTTCGACGGTTTTGCCCGCAAGAAAGTGGTAAAACTGGACTTCATCCAGCTGACCGAATACGCGGCAGACATCAAAGCGCCTTGCGCGTATCCACCAGCATCGCTGGCCAACACCTTCGGTGAGTGGATGGCGAAGAACGATAAAACGCAGCTGCGTATTTCCGAAACTGAAAAATATGCACACGTGACCTTCTTCTTTAACGGCGGCGTTGAAGAGCCGTTCAAAGGCGAAGACCGCATTCTGATCAACTCTCCGAAAGTGGCCACCTACGATCTGCAGCCAGAAATGAGCTCTGCCGAACTGACGGAAAAACTGGTTGCGGCCATCGAGAGCGGTAAGTACGACACCATCATCTGTAACTACCCGAACGGCGATATGGTGGGGCATACCGGGGTGATGGAAGCGGCAGTGAAAGCGGTTGAAGCGCTGGACAACTGCGTTGAGCAGGTAGCAAAAGCGGTTGAATCCGTTGGCGGCCAGCTGCTGATCACCGCTGACCATGGTAACGCTGAACAGATGCGCGACCCGGCGACCGGCCAGGCGCACACGGCCCATACCAACCTGCCTGTGCCGCTGATTTATGTAGGTGATAAATCACTGAAAGCAGTGGAAGGCGGCAAGCTTTCTGACATCGCGCCAACCATGCTGTCGCTGATGGGTATGCCGATCCCTGAAGAGATGACTGGTAAGCCGCTGTTCATCGTGGAATAATCGCTCCCCATGAGGGGAAAGGCGATTTTTTCAATCACATGGGTCGTGAAGCCGCTTAGGTTATCAGTCAGACCTCTGTTTTACGCCAGCGCACTCAGCGCTGGCGTATTGCTGTGCGCCGCATCCGCCCACGCGGATGATCGCGACCAGCTGAAATCCATTCAGGCCGATATCGCCGCCAAAGAGCGTGCGGTACGCCAGCAGCAGCAGCAGCGCTCCGCCCTGCTCGCCCAGCTTAAGCAGCAGGAAGAGGCGATCTCCGCCGCCACGCGTAAACTCCGTGAAACGCAAAACACCCTCGCCCAGTTGAATAAACAGATCGACGAGATGAACGCGTCGATTGCAAAACTGGAGCGCCAGCGTGATGCGCAGGAGCGCAATCTTGCCGCACAGCTTGATGCCGCATTCCGCCAGGGTGAACATACCGGACTCCAGCTGATCCTCAGCGGCGAAGAGAGCCAGCGCGGCCAGCGCCTGCAGGCCTACTTTGGCTATCTCAACCAGGCGCGTCAGGAGACGATCGCGCAGCTGAAGCAGACGCGCGAAGAAGTCTCCACGCAAAAAGCCGAGCTGGAAGAGAAGCAGAGCCAGCAGCAGACGCTGCTTTACGATCAGCAGGCCCAGCAGGCGAAGCTTGAGCAGGCTCGCAACGAGCGTAAGAAAACCCTTTCCGGCCTTGAATCCTCCATTCAGGAAGGTCAAAGCCAGCTGAGCGAAATGCGCGCCAACGAATCAAAACTGCGTAACAGCATCGCCCGTGCGGAGGCGGCGGCGAAAGCGCGCGCCGAAAAAGAGGCGCGCGAGGCGCAGGCCGTTCGCGACAAGCAGCAGGAAGCGTCCCGCAAAGGGACTACCTACAAGCCAAGCGAGAGCGAACGTTCCCTGATGTCGCGTACCGGCGGTTTGGGCTCTCCTCGCGGTCAGGCTTTCTGGCCCGTTCGCGGTTCAATTCTGCATCGCTATGGCGAACAGCTGCAGGGTGAGCTACGTTGGAAAGGGATCGTTATCGGTGCGTCTGAAGGTAGCGAAGTGAAAGCCATCGCCGATGGCCGCGTGATTCTGGCCGACTGGCTGCAGGGTTACGGACTGGTGGTGGTGGTCGAACACGGTAAAGGTGACATGAGCCTTTACGGCTACAACCAGAGCGCGCTGGTCAGCGTCGGCACGCAGGTGCGCGCAGGCCAACCCATCGCCCTTGTGGGCAGCAGTGGCGGTCAGGGCCGCCCGTCACTCTATTTCGAAATTCGTCGCCAGGGTCAGGCGGTCAATCCACAGCCGTGGTTGGGAAGATAAGTTTTGCTTCAATTTCGTCGATTGGTTTTCTCCGTCGTCAGCGCGCTGGCGCTGGCTGCACCGGTATATGCAGGTAAACTCGCTATCGTGATTGATGACTTCGGTTATCGTCCACACTATGAAAATCAGGTGCTGGCGATGCCGTCGGCCATCTCTGTCGCCGTCCTTCCGAATGCCCCCCACGCGCGCGAGATGGCGACCAAAGCCCACAATACTGGCCATCAGGTTCTTATCCACCTGCCGATGGCACCGCTCAGCAAGCAGCCGCTGGAAAAAGACACCCTCCGCCCGGATATGAGCAGTGAGGAGATCGAGCGCATCATCCGCGACGCATACAACAAAGTGCCGTATGCCGTAGGGCTGAACAACCATATGGGCAGCGCGATGACATCGAGCCTGTACGGGATGCTGAAGGTAATGCAGGCGCTGGAGCGCTACAACCTCTACTTCCTCGACAGCATGACCATCGGCAACAGCCAGGCGATGCGTGCCGCTCAGGGAACGGGCGTAAAAGTCATTAAGCGCAAGGTGTTCCTGGATGATACCCAGAACGACGCCGATATTCGCGTACAGTTCAATCGCGCGGTACAGCTGGCCCGGCGTAATGGCTCAGCCATTGCCATCGGTCACCCGCACCCGTCTACCGTTCGCGTCCTGCAGCAGATGCTGCCGACCTTGCCTTCCGATATCACGCTGGTGCGTCCGAGCGATCTGCTGAACGAGCCGCAGGTGGATACCTCCACACCGAACTCTGCGCAGCCCGTCCCGACTGCACCGCGTAATCCGTTCCGCGGCGTGAAGCGCTGCGCACCGAAGCAACCGCTTGAGCCGGTCTATGCGACCCGCTTCTTCTCCGTCATCGGAGACAGCATCAGTAACAGTACGCTGGTGAAATACGTCCAGCAGCAGTGGCAGGGTTGGGGTAAGAAAGCCTGACGCTTATTTCGCAATCTGAGAGTCCGTCTGCTCGTTAGCAACGGGCTCTTTTTTCTCCTGATGCTGATACCAGGATTTGAAATACTTCAAAAAGCTATAGGCTGTAGCATACAGTCCTGTTGCCACCCCCACTTTGCCCTGACGCCAGGCACCGCTAAACAGATACCATTTGAAAAAAGCACCGATGGCGCTGATTACGCCGCGTCCGATAGAGGGCCGTATTTTTTGATGTTGGACCAGGCGGGTTGAATAACAGTTTAATTTGTTAAAAAGTTCATGCAGCGTGGGAAACGTATCATGCTTTACATAGCCCGGAATACGCGCACAACGGAGAAAACCTTCGACCTGATCGTCTACCGGTCGGTTATTAAACCGGGACTGTTTACGGTTAAAAAGACGCACAGGATAATCGGGGGATGAAACAGGATAGATCGTCCGGACTTCTTCACCCAGAACAAACCAGTGGCGGCATATTCGCCATGCCATGCCGGCGTCTGGCTCATCGCCTGCTTTTAACGTTAAAATGGCATCAACCGTTTCCTGGTCAAGAATTTCGTCGCTGTCGATGCACAGGACCCAGTCATTGCTGGCTAAGGATATGGCATGGTTCATCTGCTCGCCATGCCAGCCAAATTTTTTATAGACGGGTAGTAGTCCAAAGCTTTCACAAATATATCGTGTTTTGTCCGTACTGCCTGAATCGACCACAACAACCTCATCCGCTATTTTTAAAAGAGGCGGGATAACGTCGTGCAATAATCTTTCAGAATTAAACGTTAATAAGCAGACCGTTATTTTAAACATTTTTCCACTCTCAATAGCAGCCTAAATTAATATTATTAATACTATATAAATGAGTAGAGTCGATTAAAGTCCTGAATCACACTTTTCAAATAAGCACGTTTGAATATTTGTCTAATCCTGAAGCGCAATAAAATAGAAAAATCTATTTTATTTCAACAGATTCTTTATAATGCAGTCAGATGAAGGGTAGCACACGGATTCAGACATGCCGCACAAAAGTAAAATTCTCCTCCTGGACACGGGTAAAGAATGGGGGGGAGGCACCAACAGTATGCTTGAGCTCCTGAAGCGAATCAATCGCGATAAATTCGATATTACCTGTTGTTTTTACAGTGATTATAGTCGTGCTGAAGGTGAGACAATTGGCCAGGTGCTCAACGGCATCGGGATCCCGCTCATTGTGATCCCTCAACGTCAGCAGCCGGTCTGGGCCAAATTGCTGAAGGAAGCGGGACGTAGCCTGCTGTTTTTCTCACGCGGCGCCCGCAAGGCATTGACGCGTCATGTGGATATTTTGTGGCGCATCCGGCCTAACGTCAGCAAAATCGAAACCCTTTTCACCCGGGGTGGTTTCGATACGCTCTATATGAATAACCAACCGGGCTCAAATGAGGAAGGCTATCTCGCGGCGGCAAAACTGCAGGCGCGGTTGATTCAGCACTGCCGCATTGAACCTGTTTTGACCCCACCGCTGGTGAAGCTGGTTAATGCCCATGCCACTAAAATCATCGCCGTCTCGCACGGCGTTGAACGCGTGTTGCTTCAGCATGGCGTCCGGCCCGAACTGTGTACGACGGTCAATAATGCCATCGACATCAACCAGCCTTTACCTGACCGACGCGCGATGCGCCAGCGCCTGAACATCGATGACGACACGTTTGTGTTCGGCAGTATTGGGTCGTTAATCCCTCGCAAAGCCAACCACCACACGCTGGAGGCGCTGGCGCAGTTCAGCCAGAAGCATCCCCAGGCGAAATGGAAAATGGTGCTGGTCGGCGAAGGTGCCGAACGCCGCGCGTTAGCGGAACAGGCCCAAGCGCTGGGAATTGAATCCCGCGTCATCTTCACCGGTTTTCAGAATACCCCGTTTGATTACCTCGCTACGTTTGACGCCTTTATTCTGGCCTCAAAAAGCGAGGGGCTGCCGCGCGTGGTGCTGGAAGCGATGCTTCTCAATATCCCCGTTATTGGCTCTCAGGTGACCGGCACGGCGGAGTTGATTGACCATGATTCGACAGGGCTGCTCTTCCCCTGGAGCGATGTTTCACAGCTTGCCCGGCATCTGGACAATATCTGGGCAGATGCGGATCTGCGGGCGCGACTGGCTGCGGCTGCATACCAGAACGTCTGTCATACCTATGCCATCGAAAACTATGTCAGCGGTGTCGAAGCCGTGCTTGGCGCGCACTAACCAAACGAGATAACTATGTTTAAATTTCTTAATGCTCGCTATCGTCATATCACCGGGCGACACAACATTCCTTATAGCTCTCTGCCCGTGACGGGCGCACTTGCTGCGGTGGATTCTATTGTGATTCCGTGTACCGGCGCAGATTTCGTCGAAGAGGCATTACTCTCTGCCACCTTCGCGGAACGTTATGCCACCGGGGTGAGCGAAATCGTCATCGTCAGCGATCAGCCTGAATCCGCTTTTGGGGTACTGCCGCCTAAAACCCGCGTCGTGACGCTTAATCTTCCGGTTCGTGAGGAAGGTTACCGCTATAAGCAGATCTACCTCAGCCGTCTGGTGAAGCTTAACGCCCCGCTGCAGGCGCGCGGTGAAGGCATATTGATGATCGATTCCGATCTCAACCTGCTCAAGATGCCCGAGATCAATATGGCCGATATGCACATCTACTCCAGCTTCCGTCAGGGCAAAATGATTGCCAAGCTGAACGGTGCGCCAGCGGAGAAAGTTCCGGCGTATTACAAAGAGACGGTACGCCCGTATCTGGTCGATCACGTTAACGGCGCGTTTCTTGCGGCAACCAAAAAAACCTGGCGCCGTATCTGCCCGCTGTGGCTGACGCTGTTCCAGGATACCTGGGAGCTGATGGACGATACGCAGCCGCCGACCGATCAATTACCCCTCGCCGCACTGCTGGACATGCTGGATTTAAAAACGGTTAACCTGGGTGACTGGATGAACTGGCCGGTCTCCAAGAAGATTGGCGGTCAGGAAGCCGTTGTACCGAAAGAGGTGATTGGCGCGCACGGCGGTTTCCCACTCTCCGAATGGCAGAAGTATCTTGAATCGCCGGATAACAAACTGTTGTTCAAAGGTCAGGACTACACCCGCAAGGTGCGTTACCTGACGGATGAAGAGAAAAAGAATCAATGAAAAAAGGGGCCTCAGGCCCCTTTTTGATTATTTATCCCAGCTCAGGATCACTTTCCCTGACTGGCCGGAACGCATCGCGTCAAAGCCCTGCTGGAACTCATCAATGGAGAAACGATGAGTAATAATCGGGGACAGATCCAGACCGGACTGGATCAGCGCCGCCATCTTGTACCAGGTCTCGAACATCTCGCGGCCATAAATGCCCTTGATGAACAGCCCTTTGAAGATGACTTTGTTCCAGTCGATAGACATATCTGACGGCGGGATACCCAGCATCGCGATACGGCCGCCGTGGTTCATGGTGTCGAGCATGGTGCGGAACGCCGGTGGCGCGCCGGACATCTCCAGACCCACGTCAAAGCCTTCGGTCATGCCCAGCTCTTCCATTACATCGCTCAGGCTCTCTTTCGAGACATCTACCGCGCGGGTGACGCCCATTTTGCGCGCCAGCGACAGACGGTATTCGTTCACGTCGGTAATCACAACGTTGCGCGCACCCACGTGTTTCGCCACGGCAGCGGCCATAATGCCGATTGGGCCCGCGCCGGAGACCAGCACATCTTCACCAACCAGGTCGAAGGAGAGCGCCGTGTGCACCGCGTTGCCGAACGGGTCAAAAATGGAGGCCAGATCGTCAGAGATATTGTCGGGGATTTTGAACGCGTTAAACGCCGGGATCACCAGGTATTCCGCGAAGCAGCCCGGACGGTTTACGCCCACGCCAACGGTATTACGGCACAGGTGCGTACGTCCGCCGCGGCAGTTACGGCAGTGACCGCAGGTAATATGGCCTTCACCGGAGACGCGGTCGCCAATTTTGAAGCCTTTGACTTCCTGGCCGATACCCACCACTTCGCCGACATATTCGTGACCGACAACCATCGGTACCGGAATGGTTTTCTGCGACCACTGGTCCCAGTTATAGATGTGAACGTCAGTACCGCAGATAGCCGTTTTACGAATTTTGATCAGCAGATCGTTATGACCGACTTCCGGTTCCGGCACGTCGGTCATCCAAATCCCTTCTTCCGCTTTCAGTTTGGATAACGCTTTCATCATACGTCCTCAGGCAATGACGCCCAGCTGTTTACCGATGCGGGTAAAGGCTTCCACCGCACGTTCAATTTGTTCAGGCGTATGCGCCGCAGACATCTGGGTGCGGATACGCGCCTGACCTTTTGGCACCACCGGGAAGAAGAACCCGGTGACGTAAATCCCTTCTTTCTGCAGTTCGCGGGCAAATTGCTGCGCCACGACCGCATCGCCCAGCATCACCGGGATGATCGCGTGGTCAGCACCGGCCAGGGTGAAGCCTGCGGCGCTCATTTTTTCACGGAACAGACGGGCGTTGGACCACAGGCGGTCGCGCAGCTCAGCGCCGGACTCCACCATCTCCAGCACTTTGATGGAGGCGGCAACAATCGCCGGTGCCAGGGAGTTAGAGAACAGATACGGGCGAGAGCGCTGGCGCAGCCACTCAACCACCTCTTTACGCGCGGCGGTATAGCCGCCGGACGCGCCGCCGAGCGCTTTGCCCAGCGTACCGGTGATGATGTCCACGCGGCCCATCACGTCACAGTATTCGTGGGAACCGCGGCCGTTTTCGCCGACAAAACCGACCGCGTGAGAGTCATCGACCATCACCAGCGCGTCGTATTTATCCGCCAGGTCGCACACGCCCTTCAGGTTGGCGATCACGCCGTCCATGGAGAACACGCCGTCGGTGGCGATCAGCACGTGGCGAGCGCCCGCTTCACGGGCCTCTTTCAGGCGCGCTTCCAGCTCGACCATGTCGTTGTTGGCGTAGCGGAAACGCTTCGCTTTGCACAGGCGTACGCCGTCGATGATGGAGGCGTGGTTCAGGGCGTCGGAGATAATCGCATCTTCTGCGCCAAGCAGGGTCTCAAACAGACCGCCGTTGGCGTCAAAGCAGGAGGAGTACAGAATCGCGTCTTCCATTCCGAGGAAGCTCGCCAGCTTTTGCTCAAGCTGCTTGTGGCTGTCCTGCGTACCGCAGATAAAGCGTACGGAGGCCATGCCGAAACCGTGGGTATCCATGCCGTTTTTTGCGGCGGCAATAAGCTCAGGGTGATTCGCAAGACCTAAGTAGTTGTTCGCACAAAAGTTGATCACATGGCTGCCGTCGGCAACGGTGATGTCCGCCTGCTGGGCAGACGTGATAATACGCTCTTCCTTGAACAACCCTTCCGCACGTGCGGTGTCGAGGTCGCTGTTTAACTGTTTGTAAAAATCACCACGCATTGCAATTCTCCAGACTCGGCAAATTTCGGGACATATTACCCAAACCTATAGTTCATGACGAGATGACACGTCATCTCTTGTCGTTTTTGCAGCATAAATCACGCGTACCCCTGCGCTGTGAAGGTGAATGGCTGAAGGGCAGCCATACTAATGATATGATAGAGACATTAGCGTCCGGGATTGTCCCCGGGCTCCACACTTCAAAGGTTACAGTTATGATCATCGTTACCGGCGGCGCGGGCTTTATCGGCAGCAATATTGTTAAGGCTCTCAATGACAAAGGCATCACCGACATCCTGGTGGTTGACAACCTGAAAGACGGCACCAAGTTCGTTAACCTGGTGGATCTGAACATCGCTGACTACATGGATAAAGAAGACTTCCTTATCCAGATTATGGCAGGCGAAGAGTTCGGCGAGATCGAAGCCATCTTCCACGAAGGTGCGTGCTCTTCCACCACCGAGTGGGACGGCAAGTACATGATGGACAACAACTATCAGTACTCTAAAGAGATCCTGCACTACTGCCTGGAGCGTGAAATTCCGTTCCTGTACGCCTCCTCCGCGGCAACCTACGGCGGCCGCACCTCGGACTTCATCGAGTCCCGCGAATATGAGCAGCCGCTGAACGTCTACGGTTATTCTAAGTTCCTGTTTGACGAATACGTGCGTCAGGTTCTGCCAGAAGCGAACTCGCAGATCGTCGGCTTCCGCTACTTCAACGTCTACGGACCGCGCGAAGGCCACAAAGGCAGCATGGCAAGCGTAGCGTTCCACCTGAACACCCAGTTGAACAACGGCGAAAGTCCAAAACTGTTCGAAGGCAGCGACGGCTTTAAGCGCGACTTCGTTTACGTGGGCGATGTTGCCGCAGTGAACCTGTGGTTCTGGGAAAATGGCGTATCCGGCATCTTCAACCTCGGTACCGGCCGCGCGGAATCCTTCCAGGCGGTGGCAGACGCAACGCTGGCATATCACAAAAAAGGCAGCATTGAGTACATCCCGTTCCCTGAAAAACTGAAAGGCCGTTATCAGGCGTTCACGCAGGCCGATCTGACCAACCTGCGCGCCGCGGGCTACGACAAGCCGTTCAAGACCGTTGCCGAAGGCGTAACGGAATATATGGCCTGGCTGAACCGCGACGCATAAGTATGAAGATTCTGGTGATCGGCCCGTCATGGGTGGGCGACATGATGATGTCGCAAAGTCTCTATCGCACGCTCAAGGCGCGCTATCCCCAGGCGATAATCGACGTGATGGCACCCGCATGGTGCCGTCCGCTGTTGTCGCGAATGCCGGAAGTGAATGAAGCCATCCCGATGCCGCTTGGCCACGGGGCGCTGGAAATCGGCGAACGCCGCAAGCTCGGTCATAGCCTGCGCGATAAGCGCTACGATCGGGCGTATGTCCTGCCCAACTCCTTTAAATCCGCCCTGGTGCCCTTTTTTGCGGGCATCCCACATCGCACCGGCTGGCGCGGCGAAATGCGCTACGGCCTGCTGAACGATGCGCGGGTGCTGGATAAAGCGGCCTGGCCGCTGATGGTGGAGCGCTACGTGGCGCTGGCCTACGACAAAGGCGTGATGCGCAGTGCGAAAGACCTGCCGCAGCCGCTGCTCTGGCCACAGCTTCAGGTTAACGACGGTGAAAAATCCCAGACCTGCAGCGCGTTTGGTCTTTCGTCTGAACGTCCGATGATAGGCTTCTGCCCCGGCGCCGAGTTCGGCCCGGCAAAACGCTGGCCGCACTACCACTACGCGGAGCTGGCGAAACAGCTGATTGACGAAGGCTACCAGATTGTCCTGTTCGGTTCGGCAAAAGACCACGAGGCTGGCAACGAAATTCTCGCGACGCTGAGTAATGAACAGCAGGCCTGGTGCCGCAACCTGGCGGGAGAAACGCAGCTTGAACAGGCGGTTATTCTGATTGCGGCCTGTAAGGCTGTGGTCAGCAACGACTCTGGCCTGATGCACGTCGCTGCCGCGCTCAACCGCCCGCTGGTGGCGCTATATGGCCCAAGTAGCCCGGACTTCACGCCCCCGCTGTCTCATAAAGCGCGCGTCATCCGCCTGATCACCGGCTACCACAAGGTGCGCAAAGGCGATGCTGCAGAAGGCTATCATCAGAGCCTGATCGACATTACGCCAGCACGCGTGCTCGAAGAACTCAACGCACTGCTGTTGAGCGAAGAAGGATAACGAATGCGGGTACTGATCGTTAAAACCTCTTCGATGGGCGATGTTCTGCATACGCTGCCGTCACTGACGGATGCCATGCGGGCCGTTCCCGGCATTCGTTTTGACTGGGTGGTGGAAGAAGGCTTCGCGCAAATCCCCACCTGGCATGAAGCGGTTGACCGCGTGATCCCGGTGGCGATACGCCGCTGGCGCAAAGCATGGTTCTCCGCGCCGATTAAAGCCGAACGCAAAGCCTTCCGCGAGGCGGTGCAGGCACAGCGTTACGACGCGATTATCGACGCCCAGGGGCTGGTGAAAAGCGCCGCGCTGGTCACGCGTCTGGCACACGGCGTAAAGCACGGCATGGACTGGCACACCGCCCGCGAACCGCTGGCCAGCCTGTTCTATAACCGCCGCCACCACATCGCAAAGCAGCAGCACGCCGTCGAACGTACCCGCGAGCTCTTTGCAAAAAGCCTGGGCTATGCGAAACCGGAAACCCAGGGCGACTACGCCATCGCGCAGCACTTTTTGCGCAATACAGATCCCTGCGCTCAGCCTTATCTTGTCTTCCTGCATGCCACAACGCGCGACGATAAACACTGGCCGGAAACGCACTGGCGAAGCCTGATTGAACTAATGCAACCCACCGGCATCCATATTAAACTGCCCTGGGGCGCTGAACATGAGCGGCAGCGAGCAGAGCGTCTGGCTGCAGGCTTTGCGCACGTCGAGGTATTGCCGAAACTCACGCTGGCGGAAGTTGCAGCGCAGTTGGCGGGGGCGAATGCTGTTGTTTCCGTTGATACAGGCTTAAGTCATTTAACCGCGGCGCTGGATCGTCCGAATATTACGATTTTTGGTCCGACCGATCCTGGATTGATCGGGGGTTACGGTAAAAACCAGCATCAGATGGTCAGCCCGACCCAGCAAACGAAGGATATCAGCGCAGATGCTATTTTTTCATTTTTACAGGGCAGCCGTTGGCTTTCCAACAGGGATATCTAACGCATGAGTTACGTATTTCTGCTGATTTTACTCTTTCCGGTGAAACTTATCCGGAAGCTGTTCCGCAAAGAGACAGGTAAAAACCTGGTCATTCAGACGGCAAAAATCGGCGATTTTGTTAATGCCACGCCCCTCCTGGCATACCTGCAAAAAAGCGACGTGCTCGTCAGTCGTAGCGTGGGTGCATTGGCGAAGCATGATGAGACGATCGACGAGATTTTTTTTATCGAGCAGCATAAGCGTAACCTGTGGCGAAAGCTGGTCTTTGCCTGCCGGATCATGAACCGCTATGACAATGTCTATCTTCTGCAGCCTAACAGCGTGAACCTCTTTTTTGCCTCCGTTTGTAATGCTAAAAACAAACAATTTTTAAGCATTTACACGCGCAGATGGTATCACGGGATTTTCTATGCAACGGCAGACGGTACTGTTGAACACGGTAGAAAGACGCTGTCAGTCACGAACTATCTAAAACTGGCCGACCGCAACTTAACCTGGCAGGACTCGCCAAAGCACGCCACAAAGCCACTGTTCAAACCCGCGACCTATCCGGCAATCCTCGATAAACCCGGCGTGATCCGCATTGGCATCAGCGTAGCCGCCGGGAACAAAGCGAAAACCGTTCCGCCGGTCATCTGGAAGCAAATTGCCGATCGTCTCGCGGACCTGCCCTGCGAATTTTATGTCTTTGGCGCCCCGAATGAACAATCGTGGATGGATGATATCACCCGCGATTATGGTGAACTGCCCAACTTTATTAATATGATTGGCAAAATCTCGCTCGAAGAGTTGCCGTGGGCCATTTCTAAAATGGATTGCTATATCGCATCTGATTCGGGGAATGTCTACATTGCCGATGCAGTCGGGGTGCCGGTGATCTTACTGTTCGGGCCTTGCTGCCACTATGAACAGCGTCCGCTGGGCAACGTATTGCTGATTGGTAATGATGCCAACATTTGCTCATATGTTTTTGAAACACGATATTACTTCTCACAGAGCCGGGAAGAACTCTTCGCTGTAACAGACGAATCGCTACGTGACCTCAAACATTTCATTTGCGAGTTGCCAGCAATTAACGCAACCGCAAATACCTTTGATGCTCTGGGAAACTAATTATTATGGCTTTTCTAAGCATCATTATTGCCGCGCATAACGCCAAAGATACGCTACATGCAACCCTGGAAAGCCTGCAAAACGCGATTGATGATGCGGGCGATGATGTAGAGATCATTATCTTTAATGACAGTTCCGATGACTCAACACAGGATATTATTGAGTCATGGCTGCCAGCGTTTCCGAATGCGCAATCCCGATACGTTGAGTACCGTAACGTTGGTCATGTTAGAAACAGTGCCGTCTCGCTGGCCTCAGGTGAATACATTACCATGCTGGATAGCGATGACCGAATGAAACCGGGCAGCATCCGGGACGCCGTGGCATACCTCCAAACAGAGCGCCCTGATATGCTACTGACGCGCCTGCTGGAAATTCGTGATACCCAAAAAATCACCGCCGACTGGCAGGGGTTCTCTCCTGTTGCTTTGTCACAACATGAGGCAATAAAGCGGTTCCTGCAGCACAAAGATTTTCAGGCACATCTCATCGGGCAGTTCATTCATCGGAAATTGTACGTAAGCAACCCGATTCCTTCGATGGTCTGCTATGAAGATTTCGCCGTATTTCCCGACATGTTGATGCAATCGAGTAAAATAGTCTATCAGCGTCAGGGACACTATTATTACATCAAACGTAGCGACAGTTTATCGAGCCGACTCGATGCCACCAAAATCGCGACGTTGATTGATTGCACATTACATATGGAAAAAACATTCCCTGGTTCTTTTAAGCATCTTGTTCATTGTCACTGGTTTGACATCTACAGTAATCACCGGCAGCATCTGACCGACCTGCAACTAAAACTGGTGAAACAGCGGGTAAACGCACTTTATTGTTTCTCTTTCTTCTTCTCCAGAGATGTACGTTTCAGCTACAAAAAAAGGGTCATTGAAGCATTATGGAAAAAGTAAAACTGCGGCTTTATCAGCTTACGCTGGTTTTGAGCCTTATTGCGCTTGCGCTGGCGCTGCTGAGTTCAGGTAAGCAACGGGAGTTTTTCTATATTGCAATTTATGCCAGTATTATCGGTTTAGCTTGCGAATATAAAAAAATCACACTGCGTCCCTTTTCTATCGCATTACCCATTTTGCTGGTAGGGTTGCTCAACCTTATCTGGTATATGGTGTATGAATATCATAGCGAAGGTTTAAACGCTTATAGCGATTATCTTGGTGCCAGTAAGAAACTGATTTTAGCGAGCATTCTCGTTTTCTACCTTGACCGGTTTAAAAGTTACGTCGATAAAACCTCTTTCCAGAAGTATTTCCTGTTTGCGGTAAGTGCGGGGTTTGTCCTCGCCACAGGTTATGGCTTGTGGCAGGCGACGCAGGGTGTGGATCGTGTTGAGATGGCCATAAATCGCCCTACCGTTTCGGCCTATGTTTACTCTGTACTGTCACTGGCGCTGGTATACAGTCTTTATCTTCAAAAAAACAGAAAATTGTATGTTGTCGCGGGTCTCACCATCTTAATTTCCTGGTTTGTCATCCTTTTTACAGGAACACGCGCCGCAATGGGGCTATATTTGCTTCTGGCGATTGTGCTGACACTTTACCACTTCAGAAGAATTCATCTTAAATCGATGCTAATTTTCTCATGTATCGTGGCGGGTATTGTTATTGTTAGTTACAAACCCTTGATCTCGCCAAAGATAGATCAAACGCAGATGGAACTGGAAAGATACCAAAAAGGCTACGACGCCACGTCACTTGGCGCGCGTTTTTCCATGTGGATAGTCGGTATTCAGAACGGACTTTCTCACCCGCTAGGGCAGTCAATTGAAGATCGCGAGGTTTGGACACAGCATTATGTTAAAGAGGGACATCCCCACCTGGTCTCCGCACTCGGATTTCTTAGGATACATCTGCACAATGAGTTTATCGAAAAATATTCTCTGCAGGGGATCCCAGGGCTAGCGATATTATTCTTTTTCTATATTTCGATGATCGCTTACGCGCTTAAAAACAGAAATGGCCTGCTGCTGACGACCATGCTTCTTTTATTACTCTATGGCCTGACGGACGTCATACTATTGAGCTCAGAAGCCTTAATTTTCTTTGTCACAGTGTTTGCACTGAGTACACCTTTTTCGCAAACCAGGCAACGTTAATGATAATGCCCGCCTCGCGGGCATTATTTTTTCTTGTATTGATAAAACTCCGCCAGCGTCATCCCCACCGTCTTATCGGATAACCAGCTAAAGAGCTTTTCTAAATCCTGATACAAGCCTTCAATCGTCGCCTCATCTTTAAACGTGGGGCTTCCGCCAGGCATAAATTCCGACGAATGAAGCATAAACTCCACGTACTCACTTCCCTGAGAGAGGCATTGCTGTGCGACCTGAATCATTTGTGCCGCATTCCCACCGGACGGTCTTAGCCAGTTCACAGAGGGGGAGCGGTATTTACCGCGAAGCCGATCGTAACCCTGTTTGATCGTGTTCAACCAGGCCGGGTGTTTATACTGAATGCTCATCGGCACTTCGAGTAATGGGCTATTGCCCGCCCGGGAAATATTATCTAAATCCATAAAATAGGCGTGGTCGGGGAAATGCTGATAATTCGTTCCGCCATTACCCTGCGGGGCGCCTTTCGCATTGCGCCAGTTCACCCGCGGCGTCACGGAACAATCTACCTGATAACCCAGTTCAACGAGCAATTTTGCATAGCGGCTATCAAATGCCCAACGCCCGGCACGGTGGCTTAACATTTTGGTCTGGAATGTCTCTTCCAGCAGGTGGGTCATGAACAACACTTTCTCACGCATAACCTCATCCGAAAACTCAATCAAATAAGGCTGCCAGCGCCAGTCATCTCCTGTGAGATCGTGTTCCGGCGGGCTATTCCATGCGTGAAGGTGCATCCCCACCTCCCCTTGACCGCGGGCGATCACGTCCCTGGCGAATTCAATGAAAATGGGTTCGATCGCCATCTCGTAATTGGTCAGCCACACGGGCTTAAAGCCGAAACGCTCACAAAGCGTCTGGAACCGCGCCAGATAGCGCGCGTTTTCCGTTTTAATGGCGCGGTGATTTTGCCAGAGATTATCGCCCTCAGTATCAATTGTGATGATAAACGCTGGTTTGTTCATAATGAGTCCGCAAGACAGGAAAGTTAGCGCTATGTTACGCACTCTCCAAAGCATGAGTAAACCCTTCCTGGGAAATTACTGAGATTATGGAGAAAGAGTGCAAGTCGCTATCAGGTCTATTAGAATTGCCATCAGTACAACGCCGATAAGATGATGATGAATAACTTACCTGACACACCTGATTTGCGCATTTTACTTATCAAACTCCGCCATCATGGCGACATGTTGCTGACCACTCCCGTCATTGATTCGTTACGTCAAAAATGGCCCCAGGCGCAGATCGATGTCCTGCTGTATGAAGAAACACGCGATATGCTCGCCGCGCATCCGGCGATCGGTACAATTTATGGAATCGATCGTAAATGGAAGCAGCTGGGCACGCTGAAGCATCTTCAAAAAGAGTGGCAGTTGCTGTGTGCGTTAAGAAATCAGCATTATCATCTGGTCATTAACCTGGCCGATCAATGGCGTAGCGCGATCGTAACCCGTTTCACCGGTGCCCCCGTTCGCCTCGGATTCGCATTTAACAAACGCAAAAGTGCATTCTGGCGTTTTTGCCATACCGATCTGGTCTCTGTCGACGGCCATAAATCCCTGCATACGGTCGAACAAAATCTCTCCATTTTGGCGCCATTACCGGTCGCGCCGCAGCCTGCCGTCACCATGGCCTACGCCGCGGAAGACTGGGATTATGCCCGTCAAAGACTGACGCAGTCGGGTGTAGGCGAGCGCTATATCGTGATCCAGCCGACGTCCCGCTGGTTCTTTAAATGCTGGAGCGAAGACAAAATGGCGCAAACCATTACTGCACTGCAGCAGGATGGTCATACGGTTGTGCTCACCGCGGGGCCGGATAAAAAAGAGCTGGCGATGATCGATCGTATTCTCGCTGCTGCACCGAAAACCGGTGTCGTTTCGCTGGCGGGCCAGTTGACGCTGCGTCAACTGGCGTCGCTTATCGATCACGCCTCACTATTTATTGGTGTCGACTCCGTGCCGATGCATATGGCCGCCGCGCTGCAAACGCCCTGTGTGGCATTGTTTGGCCCATCAAAACTGACGTTCTGGTCACCGTGGCAGGTTAAAGGGGAAGTGATCTGGGCCGGCGATTACGGCCCGCTCCCCGATCCGGATGCCGTTGATACCAAAACGAAAGAGCGCTATCTCGACGCCATTCCCGTTGATGCTGTCGTCTCCGCCGCAAGGAGATATCTGTCATGAAACACCATCGTCTGGCCATTGTTCGCCAAAAGTATCGTCCTGATGGCGGAGCGGAACGCTTCGTTTCGCGTGCTCTCACCGCGCTGAGCAATCAGAACCTTGAACTCAACGTCATCACCCGCGAATGGCAGGGCGAGAAGCAGGACGACTGGCATATCCATATTTGTGACCCGCGCAAATGGGGGCGAATTAGCCGCGAACGCGGGTTTGCCCATGCTGCCCGTGCGCTCTGGCAACAACAGCAGTTTGATATTGTGCAAAGCCACGAGCGTATTCCGGGCTGTGACATTTACCGCGCTGGCGATGGCGTCCATCAACGCTGGCTGCTGCAGCGCGCGCGCATTCTGCCCACCTGGCGCGCGAAAATGTTGATGCTCGACCGTTATCACCGCTACGTGATGCATGCCGAACGTGAAATGTACCAGGCGCCCGAGTTAAAAGCGGTGATTTGTAATGCGGAGATGATCAAACGCGAAATCGTTGAAGACTTTGATATTGACGCAAAAAAAATACATGTGATTTATAATTCAATAGACTCCGCCCGCTTCGTTCCGGCTGAAGAGTCGCAGCGTTTTGCACTACGCCAGCAGTTTGGCTTGCCAACCGATGCCGTAATATTCTGCTTCGTAGGCTCAGGGTTTGAACGAAAAGGATTGACCAGCGCCATACGCGCTATCGCGGGAACATCAGCCTGGCTGATTGTCGTTGGACAAGATAAAGCAGAAAGCCGTTATCGCGACCTCGCCCGTTCGTTAGGCTGCGAGGGGCAAATCCGTTTCCTGGGGGTGCAAAAAGAAACTCTGCCTTTTTATCAGCTATCCGATGGTTTACTGTTGCCAACGCTGTATGATCCCTTTCCTAACGTCATTCTTGAAGCGATGGCCTGCGGCTTGCCCGTCATTACTTCAGAAAGTTGCGGTGGTGCAGAATTTATTCAACAAGGCCAGAACGGATTTTACTGTGACGCACTTGATATCAGTACATTGAAGGAAGCGGTAGCAGCCATCCCTTCTCTGGAAAAAAATAACAATATGGGACGAGCGGCACGTGAACGTGTAAAAGACGCCACGCCTGAAAAACTGTCAAGTCAGCTTATTTCGCTTTATCAAAAATTACTGGATTAAAAATGCGCATCCTAATGATTATTGATGGTTTACCCGGTGGAGGAGCTGAAAAAACGGTTCTTACACTCTCCCGTGGGTTAATAGAAATGGGGCATCAGGTCTCTCTATTCTCTCTGCGGAAAGTGTGCGACTACGCCATCCCGGAAGGCATCGATTATCAGGTTGTTCAGGACACATGTAAAAAACCGTGGCGAAAGCTGACGGAGATCCCACGCCGCGCCCGCCTGCTGGATCAGGCGATTGAACGGGCTGAGCGCAGCGGCAAATTTGATGTGGTTTTCTCTCATTTGCACAAAACAGATCGCATTGTGGCGCACTGCCGCGCGCTGGAACGTGACAAAGTCTGGTTCTGCGTGCACGGCATGTTCTCGTTCTCCTATCTTCGCCATCGCCGCGGACTTTCACGCTGGTTTAAACACCTTAAAATTCGTCATACCTACGAAAACCGTAACGTTGTCGCCGTCTCAGGCGCCGTGTTGAAAGATCTTTCCGAGACGCTGGCACTCAATCTTCGACGCAAAGCGGTTATCCATAATCCTTTCGATATTCCTGAAATTCAGCGTCTGGCGGATGCTCCCTTCGAGATGCAGGGCAAGGATTACATCATTCATGTTGGCCGCTTCCATGAGCACAAACGCCACGACCGCCTTTTACGTGCGTTCGCCCTGAGTAAAATTGACACAACGCTGGTCATGATGGGCAATGGTTCGGAAGCGCAAATTCAAAAACTCAAGCAGCTGGCTGTCGAGCTGGGGATTGAAAACAAAACGGTTTTCCGCCCGTTCGATTCCAATCCCTATCCCTGGATTAAAGGGGCACGGCTTTTAGTGTTAAGTTCTGACTGCGAAGGTTTTGGTAATGTGCTGGTCGAAGCCATTATCTGCCAGACGCCACCGGTCAGTACAAATTGCCCCGGTGGCCCCGCCGAAATCCTTACCGGACCCTTAGCGCGCGGGCTGGCAGAGTTAAATGACGCGTCACTGGCAAAAACGCTGGCGGAGATTTATACCGCCCCGCCGGTCGTTGGCGATGCAACCATCGCGTCGTTTGGTATCAGTGCCATTTGCCAGCAATATATTGCTCTGGTCGACAATCAAAAATAATCAGGTTTCTTATGCAAAATTCAGCCCCATTGTTGAGCGTGGTGGTTGCCGTTTATAACGGTGAAGCTTTCCTGGATCAGTTCTTTACCTGCCTTGTGAATCAACGCATCGACAGCATGGAAGTCATCATTGTCAATGATGGCTCTACTGACCGCTCGATGGAGATCGTCGAAAACTGGCGAGAAAAACTGCCGCAGCTGCAGGTTATAGAACAGCAAAACCAGGGCGTATCCATCGCGCGTAACACCGGTCTGGCCGTTGCGACGGGTCAATATCTCTCTTTCCCGGATATTGATGATGTCTTTAAACCCGGCATGTACCAGCGCCTGCTGGATATGGCCGTCACGCAGGATCTGGATGTCGCCACCTGTAACGGGAACTACGTCTGGGAGAACAACAAGAAACCCTCACGCCCGATCTTCCCTGAAGACAAGCTGGCTTCGACAGGGGTCATGGCTGGCCCGGCGTGGTTAAAAATGGCGCTGGATTCGCGTAAATTCCTTCACGTCACCTGGTTGAACATCTACCGCCACGACTTTATCCGTAAACACAGTTTCCATTTCGAACCCGGCCTGCGCCATCAGGATATCCCGTGGACCACCGAAGTGCTGCTCGCAGCAGAGCGGGTTCAGTACACCAGCGAGCGTTATTACGACTACTATATTCACTCTGCATCGGTGTCCCATATGCCGGACAATGACGACACGCTGATTCGCTCCGCGCGTCACTACATGAAAATCCTGCAGCTGCTCGATGCCATCAATCAGCGTTACCCGGATAAAGTGAAAGGGATCCCTGCCTGCCACTGGCAAATTGCCAAAGAGGGGCTGGGAATTATTCACACCTTCGACAACATGAAGGATGAGAAGAAGAAATCAATGATTATCAAAGAGTTCTTCGAAACAGGCATCTGGAAACTCATCTGGAAAAGTGCAAAAAGTCCGCGTCTGCGCTGGCGGCTGGGTCGACGTTATTTCCGTTTGAAACGGTATCTGGCATAAGAGATAGCTTTACCTGGCCTAAATGCTTAGAATTTGCCCGCCGAAACTAAAAAAACGGATAATCGCTTGGAATTGTTGTATACCGCTCTGCTCTACATCATTCAGCCACTGGTGTGGCTGAGACTGTTGCTTCGTAGCCGGAAAGCGCCTGCGTATCGTAAACGCTGGGCTGAACGCTATGGCTTCTGCCGCAATAAAGTCACACCGGACGGTATTTTGCTGCATTCCGTTTCTGTCGGTGAAACGCTGGCGGCGATCCCGCTGGTTCGCGCCCTGCGTCACCGCTATCCGTCGCTGCCCATCACCGTCACGACGATGACGCCGACCGGCTCTGAGCGCGCGTTATCCGCTTTCGGCAAAGACGTGCAGCACGTCTATCTGCCTTACGATCTGCCCTGCGCCATGAATCGTTTCCTCAACACCGTGCGCCCGAAGCTGGTAATCGTGATGGAAACCGAACTGTGGCCGAACATGATTTCCGCCCTGCACGCCCGTAAAATTCCGCTGGTCATTGCCAACGCCCGCCTGTCAGAGCGCTCGGCGAAAGGTTACGGCAAGCTGGGTAAATTTATGCGCCGCCTGCTCAGCAAGATCACGCTGATTGCCGCGCAGAACGAAGAGGACGCGGCGCGCTTCATCGCACTGGGTCTGAAACGCAATCAGCTTGCGGTAACGGGGAGCCTGAAATTTGATATTTCCGTTACCCCTGAGCTCGCCGCCCGTGCGATCACACTGCGTCGCCAGTGGGCCCCGCGTCGTCAGGTCTGGATTGCAACCAGTACGCATGATGGCGAAGAAGAGATCATCCTGCAGGCTCACCGTAAGCTGCTGGAAAAATTCCCTGATTTACTGCTGATCCTCGTGCCTCGCCATCCGGAGCGTTTTAAAGATGCCCGTGAAATGGTCCAGAAAGGCGGCTTCAGCTTCACGCTGCGCAGCAGCGGCGAAATCCCTTCTGGCAGCACCCAGGTGGTGATTGGCGATACGATGGGCGAGCTGATGCTGCTCTACGGCATTGCTGACCTCGCGTTTGTCGGTGGCAGTCTGGTCGAGCGCGGCGGTCATAACCCGCTGGAGCCAGCAGCCCACGCCATTCCGGTGCTGATGGGGCCGCACACGTTTAACTTCAAAGATATCTGTGCAAAATTACAGCAGGCCGATGGTTTAATTACCGTGACCGATGCAGATTCAGTGGTCAAAGAGGTATCGACCCTTCTGACGGACGAAGATTATCGCCTGTGGTACGGGCGTCATGCCGTCGAAGTGCTGCACCAGAACCAGGGCGCACTGACCCGACTGCTGCAGCTTCTGCAACCTTATCTGCCCCAGCGGAGCCACTAATGTCAACGCGTCTGTCGGTCGTAATGATCGCCAAAAACGCCGCCGACCTCCTTCCGGATTGCCTGGCGTCGGTTGCCTGGGCTGACGAGATAGTCATTCTTGATTCCGGAAGTACGGACAACACCGTGGACGTCGCCCGGGCAGCGGGTGCAAAAGTCTTTACCGATACAGACTGGCAAGGCTATGGCATCCAGCGCCAGCGCGCGCAGGGGTATGCCACCGGTGATTATGTCCTGATGCTCGACACCGACGAGCGCATTACGCCGGAGCTTCAGCAGGCCATTCAGGCGGTGCTTGCCTCGCCCCAGCCTGGCGCCGTATACAGCATTGCTCGCCGCAACTACTTCCTTGGCCGTTTTATGCGCCACAGCGGCTGGTATCCTGACCGCGTGATGCGCCTCTACGAGCGCGAGCGGTATCAGTACAACGACAATCTGGTCCATGAATCCCTGAGCTGCAATAGCGCCCAGGTCATCCCCCTGACGGGCGATTTGCTGCACCTGACCTGCCGTGATTTTGCGAGCTTCCAGCGTAAACAGCTCAACTATGCCACCGCATGGGCGCAGGAGCGTCACCAGCGCGGCAAGAAGGCCTCGCTGACGGGTATCTTCACCCATACGCTGGGCGCGTTCCTGAAAACGCTGCTGCTGCGTGGTGGCGTACTGGACGGTAAGCAGGGCTGGTTACTCGCGGTAGTGAATGCCCAGTATACTTTCAACAAATACACCCAGCTGTGGGCGCTCTGCCGCGGCTACTCAGAGAAAACGTGAGCCATGAGCACAAAAGCGATTTATCCGGGTACCTTCGATCCGATCACCAACGGTCATCTTGATATCATCACCCGTGCGGCGTGCATGTTCGACAAGGTGATCCTGGCCATTGCCGCCAGCCCCAGCAAAAAGCCGATGTTTGACCTCAACGAGCGCGTACAGCTCGCCACCGATGCCATTTCGCACCTGCCGAATGTTGAGGTGGTCGGGTTTAGCGACCTGATGGCTAACTTCGCCCGCGCTCAGCAGGCCAATATTCTGATCCGTGGTTTACGCGCTGTGGCAGACTTCGAGTATGAGATGCAGCTGGCGCACATGAACCGCCACCTGATGCCGGAGCTGGAGAGCGTGTTCCTGATGCCCTCCAAAGAGTGGTCGTTTATCTCGTCCACGCTGGTAAAAGAGGTGGCGCGTCATCACGGGGACGTTACCCATTTCCTGCCGGTTAACGTCCACCAGGCGTTGATGGAAAAGCTAAAGTAGCCCTATTTCTGGCACTGACGGCAGTAGAACGTGGCGCGCTGGGCGTGCTTCGTGGCAATAACTGGCGTGCCGCAGACTCTGCACGGTTCGCCCTTACGGCCATACACCTGAAGCTCCTGGGCAAAATAGCCCGGCTTGCCGTCACTTTGCAGGAAGTCCTTCAGCGTTGTCCCGCCCTGCTCAATCGAGCGAAGTAATACAGCTTTAATCACCCGAACCAGCAGCTCACACTCCTGCGCAGACAGCGAAGAGGCTAGCCGATCGGGATGGATCCCGGCGGCAAACAGCGATTCGCTGGCATAAATATTCCCCACGCCGACCACCAGCTTGTTATCCATCAGCCAGGGCTTAATCGGGCTTTTCTTCTTCGCGCACTTCGCCTTAAGATATTCCGCGTTAAACGCGTCTGAAAGCGGCTCCGGGCCCAAATGCGCCAGCACGTTATGTCCTTCCAGCTCCTTCGTCCACAGCCACGCGCCAAAGCGCCGTGGGTCAGTGTAACGGAGCACTTTGCCGTTGCTCATCACCAGATCGACGTGGTCGTGCTTTTCAGCAGGCAGCTCTTCGGTAAGAATGCGCAGGCTCCCGGACATCCCCAGGTGGATAATGATCCAGCCGTCGGGCAGTTCCAGCAGCAGGTATTTCGCGCGGCGCTGCACGCTAAGGACGGGTTGATCGCTCAGGGCATGGATCTCATCGGACACCGGCCAGCGCAGACGTCCGTTACGGACCACCGCGTGAAGAATCGTCGCGCCGACCAGATGGGGCTCAATGCCGCGACGGCTGGTTTCTACCTCAGGTAATTCAGGCATGGTTCCTCCGTTGAGATACAGAATGCAAAAAACCCCGCAGTTGCGGGGTTTTTCGATACAAGGAGACTAAAATTATTTGATTTTAGCTTCTTTGTACAGTACGTGCTGGCGTACAACTGGATCGAACTTTTTCAGTTCCAGTTTTTCCGGCTTAGTACGTTTGTTCTTCGTGGTGGTGTAGAAGTGACCTGTACCAGCAGAAGAAACCAGCTTGATTTTCTCGCGAATACCTTTAGCCATGATTTATTTCCTCTTTAAGTACTTAGTACTTTTCGCCACGGGCACGCAGTTCTGACAGAACTGTATCGATGCCTTTCTTATCGATTACACGCATACCTTTAGCAGATACGCGCAGGGTGACAAAACGCTTCTCGCTCTCAACCCAGAAACGGTGAGAGTGCAGGTTCGGCAGGAAACGGCGTTTAGTCGCGTTCAGTGCGTGGGAACGGTTGTTACCGGTCACCGGACGCTTGCCAGTAACTTGGCAGACTCGGGACATGTCTATTCTCCAAAAATCAAATTAGCTCGAGCTTCGTATGGGGTATCGGCGCCTCGTCAGGCTTTACAGCCCGGTCATCGCATAGTTCTAAGTGAACTCTCGATTGCCAGGCCCAAATGCCAAACCCGAGATTCTCAAAGGTGGCGTAGTATACGCTGACTCGGCGGTGTGCTCAAGTCCCGAACAGACAAAGATCCCGATGGATCGCGAGAAATAGCCTAAATCCAGCCATGTTCTGCGAAAGAAATGTACTCACCGCGGCCAATTATCAAATGGTCCAGCACACGAATGTCCATGAATTGACAGCATTTGATAATGCGTTCGGTGATTTCTTTGTCCGCTCTGCTCGGTTCTGCACAGCCAGAGGGGTGATTATGCGCGAGGATCACGCCCGCTGCATTCACTTTTATCGCTTCCCGCACAATTTCACGCGGATGCACCTCAACGTGGCTCAACGTCCCCGCAAAGAGACAGCTATGTTTCAGCACCCGATTTCTGTTATCGACAAAGATCACCATAAAGATCTCGCGTTCGATATCGGTTAACTGGCTTTGCAGGAATTCGCGCGTCATCGCGGGCGTCAGGATCGGATCCTCCTTCTCCATGCGGACGTTGTAAAAACGGCGGGCGAGTTCAGCAATGCCTCTCAGCTGAGCATATTTCGCCACGCCAATCCCCTCAACGTGCTTAAACTGCGCCAGATCGGCGGTCAGTAAACCGTACAGCGAACCGAAATGTGCTATCAGCTCTTTTGCCAGCGTAAATACCGTTTTTCCGGGCGTGCCGGTACGTAAAAAGAGCGCCAGCAGTTCATCGTCTTTTAACAGGGTGACGCCATAGCGCAGCAGTTTTTCGCGCGGCAGCAGCTGCTCATCCTCTTCTTCCATGCTCTTTCTCCCTTTTTTAACCTCATGCTGCCACAGGCTAATTCGTCGCTCGACGGCCACATTGCGTTCTTGCGTAGCGCCTCGCAAAGCGGTCGAAGGACAAAATCACCCCGCTTTGGGGATTGTGATAAAATGCCCGCACTCTGGTGAAACCCAACAGGAAAGAATCATGATGAGCCTGGCCGGTAAAAAAATCGTTCTTGGCGTGAGCGGCGGTATTGCCGCCTATAAAGCGCCGGAGCTGGTGCGTCGTCTGCGCGAGCGCGGGGCAGATGTACGGGTCGCGATAACGGAAGGCGGTAAAGCCTTTATCACCCCTCTGAGCCTGCAGGCGGTTTCAGGTTACCCGGTATCTGACAGCCTGCTCGATCCCGCAGCTGAAGCCGCGATGGGCCACATTGAGCTGGGTAAGTGGGCAGACCTGGTTATTCTTGCCCCTGCAACGGCAGATTTAATCGCTCGGGTGGCGGCAGGTATGGCAAACGACCTGGTCTCTACCATTTGTCTGGCTACGCCTGCGCCTGTTGCCGTCGTTCCTGCCATGAACCAGCAGATGTACCGTAACGCCGCCACCCAGCACAACCTGGAGACGCTGGCCTCGCGTGGCCTGCTTATCTGGGGTCCGGACAGCGGCAGCCAGGCCTGCGGCGATGTTGGCCCGGGTCGCATGCTCGATCCGCTGACGATTGTTGATATGGCCGCAGCCCATTTTTCGCCTGTCAACGATCTGCAACATCTCAACATCATGATTACCGCGGGCCCCACGCGCGAGCCGCTGGATCCGGTGCGCTACATCACCAACCACAGCTCCGGCAAAATGGGCTTTGCGATTGCCGCCGCCGCCGCAAAGCGTGGTGCGCACGTCACGCTGGTGAGCGGCCCGGTATCGCTGCCTACCCCTGCGTTTGTGAAGCGAATTGACGTTACCACCGCGCTGGAGATGGAAGCCGCCGTTCAGGCCCATGCGCAAAGCCAGCAGATTTTTATCGGTTGTGCGGCCGTGGCTGACTATCGAGCCGAGACCATCGCCGAGTCTAAAATCAAAAAGCAAGGCGATGAATTAACACTAAAAATGGTGAAAAACCCGGACATCGTTGCCGGTGTCGCCGCATTAAAAAGCCATCGTCCTTACGTTGTTGGGTTTGCCGCAGAAACGAATAATGTGGAAGAATATGCCCGGCAAAAACGTACCCGCAAAAACCTCGATTTAATTTGCGCGAACGACGTATCGCTGGCCACGCAAGGATTTAACAGCGACAGCAACGCACTGCACCTTTTCTGGCAGGATGGAGATAAAATCTTACCGCTTGAGCGCAAGGAACTCCTGGGCCAACAATTACTGGACGAGATCGTTACCCGTTATGATGAAAAAAATCGACGTTAAGATTCTGGACCCGCGTGTTGGCGAGCAATTCCCGCTGCCAACCTATGCCACCTCCGGCTCTGCTGGACTTGACCTGCGCGCCTGTCTCGATGACGCCGTAGAACTGGCTCCGGGTGCCACTACCCTGGTTCCAACGGGCCTGGCAATTCACATTGCTGACCCGTCGCTTGCAGCGGTGATCCTGCCGCGCTCCGGCCTGGGCCATAAGCACGGCGTTGTGCTGGGTAATCTGGTCGGCCTGATCGACTCCGACTATCAGGGGCAGCTGATGGTATCCGTCTGGAACCGTGGTCAGGACAGCTTCACCATTGAACCGGGCGAACGTATCGCACAAATGGTCTTTGTACCGGTGGTTCAGGCAGAATTTAACCTGGTGGCAGACTTTGATGCCACCGACCGTGGCGAAGGCGGCTTCGGCCATTCCGGGCGCAAATAACGGCCCGAAAGATACGTATCTCACAGCGTCATAATGCAATAACAAACCGCAAACGCCAGTTTGCGGTCGCTGTGTGGATGCCAGCCTGGCAAGTGCTTATTTTCAGGGGTATTTTGTAACATGGCAGAAAAACAAACCGCGAAAAGGAATCGTCGCGAAGAAATACTTCAGTCTCTGGCTCTGATGCTTGAATCCAGCGATGGCAGTCAACGCATCACCACCGCTAAACTGGCCGCCTCTGTAGGCGTGTCTGAGGCGGCGCTGTACCGTCATTTTCCGAGCAAAACCCGGATGTTCGACAGCCTGATCGAATTTATCGAAGACAGCCTGATCACGCGCATCAACCTGATTCTGAAAGACGAAAAAGACACCACCGCGCGTCTGCGTCTGATTGTGCTGTTAATCCTGGGCTTCGGTGAACGCAATCCGGGCTTAACCCGTATCCTCACCGGCCACGCGCTGATGTTTGAACAGGACAGACTGCAGGGCCGCATTAACCAGCTTTTCGAACGTATTGAAGCGCAGCTGCGCCAGGTACTGCGCGAAAAGAAAATGCGTGAAGGCGAAGGTTACAGCATTGATGAAACGCTGCTGGCGAGCCAGATTCTGGCGTTTTGTGAAGGGATGCTCTCCCGCTTTGTGCGCAGCGAATTCAAATACCGTCCAACGGACGATTTTGACGCCCGCTGGCCGTTAGTGGCTGCTCAGTTGCAGTAATCCGTAAGCCCGGTAAGCGTCGTGCCGCCGGGCAATTTAACTACACCCCGAACTCTTCCCGATACGCACGTACCGCCGCCAGATGGTCCGCCATCTCAGGCTTCTCTTCCAGATACGCAATCAGGTCTTTCAGGGTGATGATGGAAGTCACTTTGCAGGCATAATCACGCTCCACTTCCTGAATAGCGGAAATGTCGCCGCGACCACGCTCCTGACGATCCAGAGAAATCAGCACGCCAGCCAGCGTCGCGCCGTTGGCCTGAATAATCTCCATCGATTCGCGGATCGCCGTACCTGCGGTGATCACATCGTCGACCAGCATGACGCGGCCCTGCAGCGCGCTGCCGACCAGATTCCCGCCTTCACCGTGGGTTTTAGTCTCTTTGCGGTTAAAGCAGTACGGCACGTCGCGGTCATGGTGTTCCGCCAGCGCCACCGCGGTGGTGGTCGCAATCGGAATCCCTTTATAAGCCGGGCCAAACAGCAGATCAAAATCAATCCCGGAATCCACCAGCGCTTCGGCATAGAAACGGCCTAACAGTGCCAGATCGCGCCCGGTATTAAACAGCCCGGCGTTGAAGAAATAGGGACTCTTACGCCCGGATTTCAGCGTAAATTCGCCAAACTTAAGTACCTGCTTGTTAAGCGCAAACTCAATAAACTGGCGCTGATACGATTTCATGGATTTGCTCCTTTGGTTTTTCTGTCTTACAGGCAAAAAAAAGGCGACTCATTGGTCGCCTTTAAAATCAATTTTCTAACGCCGCTTTCTGCGTCGCTACAATGGATTCGATTCCCCCTCGGGCCAACGCCAACAGGGAGAGAAGCTCTTCGTGAGTGAACGGCTCGCCTTCTGCCGTACCCTGTACTTCAATGATGCGGCCATCTTCGGTCATCACCACGTTCATGTCGGTTTCGGCTGCGGAATCTTCAACGTATTCCAGATCGCAAAGTGCTTCACCGTTAACGATACCCACGGAAACCGCCGCAACCATGCCTTTCATTGGGTTGGTTTTCAGCTTACCGGCCGCAACCAGCTTATTCAGGGCATCGGCCAGCGCCACGCAGGCACCGGTAATGGACGCCGTACGCGTACCGCCGTCTGCCTGAATCACGTCGCAGTCCAGCGTGATGGTGAATTCGCCGAGGATTTTCAGGTCAACGGCGGCGCGCAGCGCACGCGCGATCAGGCGCTGAATCTCCATGGTACGACCGCCCTGCTTACCCTTTGCCGCTTCGCGGGCATTACGGGTATGGGTCGCACGCGGCAACATGCCATACTCAGCGGTGATCCAGCCCTGGCCCTGACCTTTCAGGAAGCGCGGAACGCCTTCTTCGATGGAGGCGGTGCACAGCACTTTAGTGTCACCAAACTCAACCAGCACGGAGCCTTCAGCGTGTTTTGTATAGTTACGGGTCAGGGTGACGGGACGCACCTGGTTGGCGCTACGACCTGATGGACGCATGATGGATTCTCCGGCTTGAAACGAATGTGGCTGCGCATTATACGGATAAAGGACGCTTATTCCTATCCTGAGAAGCCCCCGAAAGCTATAATCCCCCCATCTCTCCTTTAAAAACGGGAATGTCTATGATCCGCAGTATGACCGCCTACGCCCGGCGTGAAATCAAGGGTAGCTGGGGCAGCGCCACATGGGAAATGCGCTCAGTAAACCAGCGTTACCTGGAAACGTATTTCCGTATGCCGGAGCAGTTCCGCAGCCTTGAGCCTGTCGTACGTGAACGCATCCGTACGCGCCTGACGCGCGGGAAAGTGGAATGCAACCTGCGCTTTGAGCCCGATGCCAGCGCACAGGGTGAGCTCATCCTCAACGAAAAACTGGCGAAACAGCTCGTGAATGCGGCGAACTGGGTCAAAATGCAGAGCGATGAAGGCGAAATCAACCCGGTTGATATTCTGCGCTGGCCTGGCGTCATGGCCGCCGGTGAGCAGGATCTGGACGCCATTGCCGCTGAAATCCTGGCAGCCCTCGACGGCACGCTTGACGACTTTATCGTTGCCCGCGAAACCGAAGGTCAGGCGCTGAAAGCGATGATTGAGCAGCGTCTTGAAGGCGTGAGCACCGAAGTAGCCAAAGTCCGCACCCATATGCCAGAAGTGCTGCAATGGCAGCGCGAGCGTCTTGTCGCCAAACTGGAAGAAGCGGAAGTTCAGTTGGAAAACACCCGTCTGGAACAAGAGCTGGTGCTGATGGCGCAGCGTATTGATGTCGCTGAAGAGCTGGACCGTCTGGAAGCGCACGTTAAAGAAACCTACAACATTCTGAAGAAGAAAGAAGCTGTGGGCCGCCGTCTGGACTTTATGATGCAGGAGTTCAACCGCGAGTCGAACACCCTGGCGTCTAAGTCGATCAATGCAGAAGTGACGAATTCAGCGATTGAGCTGAAAGTGCTGATTGAGCAGATGCGCGAGCAGATCCAGAATATCGAGTAATGCCTTTCGGGTGGTGTCGACCGCACCACCCATTACAATTTCTAATCCATATCCACGTCCGTTTTTACGCTTTACCGCCTGTCATCAAGCCAGCCCAACATAACGTGATAAAAATTTATAGGGCAAACTGACTCGCCTTAGAAAATCTCAATCGTGATCGTGCGCACAAATCGCTAACCTCCCCCGCGTTCACACCGGAGGGTATATGCTGCTTCACATCCTTTATCTCATTGGCATCACCGCAGAAGCCATGACCGGCGCGCTTGCCGCCGGACGTCGTCGTATGGACACCTTCGGCGTGATCATTATTGCTACCGCGACCGCGCTGGGCGGCGGTTCCGTGCGGGATATCCTGCTTGGTCATTATCCACTCGGCTGGGTTAAACACCCTGAATACGTGATTATCGTGGCGACGGCTGCTGTATTAACCACCATCGTGGCGCCCGTTATGCCCCATCTTCGCCGCCTGTTCCTGGTGCTTGATGCGCTGGGGCTGATCGTCTTTTCGATCATCGGCGCGCAAATCGCGCTCGATATGGGGGAAGGACCGGTTATCGCCACTATTGCTGCCGTGGTCACGGGCGTATTCGGCGGTGTGCTGCGCGATATGTTCTGCAAACGCATCCCCCTGGTCTTTCAAAAAGAGCTGTATGCCGGCATCTCCTTTGCGGCAGCGGTGCTTTATATCGCGCTGCAGCATTACGTTTCGAACCATGATGTGGTGGTTATCTCCACGCTGCTGTTTGGCTTTACGGCCCGCATGCTGGCGCTGCGTCTGAAGCTCGGGCTACCCGTTTTTCATTACAAACACAGCGCGCACTAGCTTCAGAACCCGTTGATGTGCTGTTCAGCGAGCCATTTCGCCAGCACATCAATCTGAGGCGCGTGCATCCAGTTAACGATTTGTCGCGCTTTCTCCTCGCCCGTTCCCGGCAGGGTTTGCCAGTCCTTTGCGTTGCGCCCGCTCATCTCCTGCCATGATATGTTACCCATCGCCTTCAGCGAAGCCTGCGTCATTGGCACACCCAATGCCATGAGCCAGCGGATAAACGGCTTCTCGCGCACCAGATTAAATCGGTGCCAGAGCGCCAGCCCGCGAGCTGAGGAAAACCCCGGTGTAGACTGCAGCTGCGCCTGAGTTAATAACAGCCATGAAAAGAGATGTTCAAAACGATGCGCCTGCCAGAGGGTCCGCCAGCCTGACTCGCCTAATCCTTCAATATCGAATACCTGCTTTGAGCTGAGCCACGTCAGCCTGGCAAAGAACTGCTCCATACACTCCGGCGAAGCATAGAAGCAGCTAAGAGCATGATAGCGCGGGGCCGGAGGCTCTGGTTTATGTCTGTCCGTCCCGCGCCAGAGCACCTTATCAAACCGGGGGATACCCTGACCGGCCAGGCTGACCTGTATCTGATCCCCCGGGGCAATATCCAGCCTCTGCCAGCGCCCAACCGAGCCCAGACTCACCCGCTGCACCTGTTTATCATCCAGTTGCACGGGTTCCAGCGCTGCTACAACGGAAATTTTGCCCGTTCGCCCCACGGAAAAATGAATATCCCTCACCTCAGCGACCTGGGCTGCAGGAGAATATTTCCACGCGACAACCCAGCTACCTTCTCCCGGTAACCAGCTTTCGCCCGCGGGTTCATCCTGCGAACGCACCACAATGCCATCCGTGGCAAAGGGTAGTGCGGTCACGTGCCAGGCCGCGCGCTGTTTCTCGACGGCATCAACAGATTCGGCGGGAAGCGTGTACCGTGCCGACAGCGTAAAACCGGCCTGGGACAGTTCAGCTAAAGAGGTCTGCATATCTTTCGGTCCGTCCGGCCAGGCCCAGATGAATACGCCGATGTTGCTCAATAGCGCGTTATCCTTTTGCCGCATCATCGTCCCCGCCACCTTTGCGCGAGCGTTCATTCCGCCCATCTGCTGCTGAATGTGGTTGTCACGCAACCAGAAAAGCTCGCCCTGTAAGACGCTATTCGCCAGCGCGCCGGTGAGCTTTTGCGGAACAGTCGGGATTAAACGTACCTTCCCGGTCCAGTCTTCCCCTTTCAGGCCATCACCGCGACTGATAGCCTGGGCTAACTTTCCGTCACGATAGACCAGCGTCACCGCCACACCGTCAACTTTGGGTTGCAGCCACAGATGCTGTCGGGCACGCATCCACTGTCTCAGTTCCTCTTTGCTGGCCACTTTATGTACGCCCGTATGGGCAACAGGGTGTTTTACGCCCCCCGTCAGCGCCGGGAGTTTCTCTTCTGAAGGCTCACTGCCAAAACAGCGCTGCCACTGCGTTAACCGCCCGTGAAGCTGGTCGTAAGCCTCATCGTTGATCTCGCTCACGCCCTGCTTCCAGTAAGCCTCATCCCAGCGTTTGATTTGTGCGCTTAACGACGCCATCTCTTGCTCTGCTTTTGCCTGCGACCACACCGGGCACACCGCCGCGCCATAGCCACACCACAACAGCATTAACCCGCTTATCCATCGCCACATCGCTACCCCTCCTTTGCATTGCAGGAGGTATACCCGGATGCCTGAAACAACGCTAATGGCAACGTTTCACAATGCGAGACGCTATCCGGTATTTCTTTTGGTTGCTGAAAACCCCAGATAAAACCTGAAAACGGCACGCAAAATTCAATAATCCAGGGGAAAAAGTGTGACAAAGGCTACGTCACACAGCGGTGACGTGTATAATAAGCCCGTATGTAGGACTTCTTCGTTAACACATACAAAAGACTCTCATGGCTCAAGGCACGCTTTATATTGTTTCTGCCCCTAGTGGCGCGGGTAAATCCAGCCTTATTCAGGCACTGTTAAAAACCCAACCGTTGTACGACACACAGGTTTCTGTTTCTCACACCACGCGCCAGCCGCGTCCGGGTGAAGTGCACGGTGAACACTATTTCTTTGTGGATCACGACGAATTCAGAGCGATGATCGGCAGAGACGCGTTTCTTGAACACGCTGAAGTATTCGGTAATTACTACGGTACCTCGCGTGAAACCATTGAGCAGGTTCTGGCCACGGGCGTGAATGTGTTCCTGGATATCGACTGGCAGGGCGCACAGCAAATTCGCAAGAAAATGCCTGACTCGCGCAGTATCTTTATTTTACCGCCATCGAAAGATGAGCTCGATCGCCGCCTGCGTGGCCGCGGTCAGGACAGCGAAGAAGTGATCGCAAAGCGAATGGAACAGGCTGTTGCAGAAATGAGCCATTACGCGGAATATGATTACCTTATTGTGAATGATGATTTTGATGCCGCACTGAGCGATCTCAAAACCATTCTTCGTGCAGAACGTCTGCGTATGAGCCGCCAGAAGCAGCGACATGACGCATTAATCACCAAACTGTTGGCAGACTGAACCCACTTTCAGTATCATGCCCAGTCATTTCTTCACCTGTGGAGCATTTTAAGTATGGCACGCGTAACTGTTCAGGACGCTGTAGAGAAAATTGGTAACCGTTTTGACCTGGTGCTGGTCGCCGCGCGTCGCGCTCGTCAGATGCAGGTAGGCGGTAAAGATCCGCTGGTACCGGAAGAAAACGATAAAACCACCGTTATTGCACTTCGCGAAATCGAAGAAGGTCTGATCAACAACCAGATCCTCGACGTGCGTGAGCGCCAGGAGCAGCAAGAGCAGGAAGCCGCAGAACTGCAGGCCGTAACCGCTATTGCTGAAGGTCGTCGTTAATTAAACCTGCGGGTCGCCCTTGTATCTGTTTGAAAGCCTGAATCAACTGATTCAAACCTACCTGCCTGAAGACCAGATTAAGCGTCTTCAGCAGGCGTATCTCGTTGCACGTGACGCTCACGAGGGCCAGACACGTTCAAGCGGTGAACCCTATATCACGCACCCGGTTGCGGTGGCCTGTATTCTGGCCGAGATGAAACTCGACTACGAAACGCTGATGGCCGCTCTGCTGCACGACGTGATCGAAGATACCCCTGCCACCTATCAGGATATGGAACAGCTGTTTGGCAAAAGCGTTGCCGAACTGGTGGAAGGGGTCTCTAAGCTTGATAAGCTGAATTTCCGCGACAAGAAAGAGGCGCAAGCCGAAAACTTCCGCAAGATGATTATGGCGATGGTGCAGGATATCCGCGTCATTCTCATCAAACTCGCTGACCGTACCCACAACATGCGCACGCTGGGCTCACTTCGCCCGGATAAACGTCGCCGCATTGCCCGTGAAACCCTCGAAATCTACAGTCCGCTGGCGCACCGTTTAGGTATTCACCACATTAAAACCGAGCTGGAAGAGCTGGGTTTTGAAGCGTTGTACCCGAACCGCTATCGCGTGATTAAAGAGGTGGTGAAAGCCGCACGCGGTAACCGTAAAGAGATGATTCAAAAGATTCTCTCTGAAATCGAAGGGCGCTTACAGGAAGCGGGGATCCCGTGCCGCGTCAGCGGTCGCGAGAAACACCTGTACTCCATCTACTGCAAAATGGTGCTCAAAGAGCAGCGTTTTCACTCGATCATGGATATCTACGCCTTTCGCGTCATTGTCCATGACTCGGACACCTGCTATCGCGTGCTGGGGCAGATGCACAGCCTCTACAAACCGCGTCCGGGTCGCATGAAAGATTACATCGCCATTCCAAAAGCGAACGGCTATCAATCTTTGCACACCTCGATGATCGGGCCACACGGCGTGCCTGTTGAGGTGCAAATTCGCACCGAAGACATGGACCAGATGGCAGAGATGGGGGTTGCCGCTCACTGGGCGTATAAAGAGCACGGTGGCGAAAGCAGCACGACCGCACAAATCCGCGCCCAGCGCTGGATGCAGAGCCTGCTGGAGCTTCAGCAGAGTGCGGGTAGCTCGTTTGAATTTATCGAGAGCGTTAAATCCGATCTCTTCCCGGATGAGATTTACGTTTTCACCCCAGAAGGTCGCATTGTCGAACTGCCTGCGGGCGCAACGCCGGTCGACTTCGCTTACGCCGTGCATACCGACATCGGGCATGCCTGCGTCGGCGCGCGTGTCGACAGACAACCTTATCCGCTGTCTCAGCCGCTCTCCAGCGGCCAGACGGTAGAAATTATTACCGCGCCGGGCGCACGTCCAAACGCGGCCTGGCTGAACTTTGTCGTGAGCTCCAAAGCACGCGCCAAAATTCGCCAGCTGCTGAAAAACCTCAAGCGTGATGATTCCGTCAGCCTGGGGCGTCGTCTGCTCAACCACGCGTTGGGCGGCAGCCGTAAGCTGGCTGAAATTCCGCAGGAGAACGTCCAGCGCGAGCTGGAGCGCATGAAGCTCGCGTCGCTTGATGATCTGCTGGCAGAGATTGGCCTCGGCAACGCCATGAGCGTGGTGGTGGCGAAGAACCTGCAGCAAGGCGACACGACAGCTGTGCCGGCAACCACGCAAAGCCACGGACACCTGCCGATTAAAGGCGCGGACGGGGTGCTGATCACCTTCGCAAAATGCTGTCGTCCAATTCCTGGCGACCCGATTATTGCGCACGTCAGCCCGGGCAAAGGGCTGGTTATCCACCACGAGTCCTGTCGTAACATTCGCGGCTACCAGAAAGAAGCCGAGAAGTTTATGGCGGTCGAGTGGGATAAAGAGACCGCGCAGGAATTTATCACCGAAATTAAGGTGGATATGTTCAACCACCAGGGTGCCCTGGCGAACCTGACGGCAGCGATCAACACGGCTTCTTCCAACATTCAGAGCCTGAATACGGAAGAAAAAGATGGCCGCGTGTATAGCGCCTTTATTCGTCTGACCGCCCGCGACCGCGTGCATCTGGCGAATATTATGCGCAAGATCCGCGTCATGCCGGACGTGATTAAAGTCACCCGAAACCGAAACTAGGTTTATGAATTCACAACGTTATGCACGTATCTGCGAAATGCTCGCCAGGCGTCAGCCTGACCTGACGGTCTGCATGGAGCAGGTGCATAAACCTCATAACGTCTCTGCTATCGTTCGTACCGCAGATGCCGTCGGTGTGCATGAAGTGCACGCCGTCTGGCCGGATGGCCGCATGCGCAATACGGTCTCGGCGGCGGCAGGCAGCAACAGCTGGGTGTCTGTCAAAAATCATCGCACTATTGGTGAAGCCGTATCACACCTGAAAGGGCGCGGGATGCAGATCCTGGCCACTAACCTGTCCGCTAAAGCCGTAGATTTCCGCGAGATCGACTACACCCGTCCGACCTGCATTTTGATGGGTCAGGAGAAAACCGGGATCACCCGCGAAGCGCTGGATCTGGCAGATCGGGACATCATCATTCCGATGATCGGCATGGTGCAGTCTTTGAACGTCTCCGTGGCGTCCGCACTCATTCTGTATGAAGCGCAGCGTCAGCGTCAGAACGCCGGGATGTACGAGCGCAGCAACAGCATGCTGCCGGAAGATGAACAGCAGCGCCTGCTGTTTGAAGGTGGCTATCCGGTGCTGGCTCGCGTTGCGAAGCAGAAAAAATTGCCTTACCCCCACGTCAACGCGCAGGGCGAAATTGAAGCCGATGCCGAGTGGTGGGCCACCATGCAGTACGCCGGGTAAGCGATGAAAGGCCGCCTGCTGGATGCCATCCCGCTTAACAGCCTGACGGGCGTGGGCGCGGCGCAAAGCAATAAGCTGGCAAAAATTGGCCTGCACACCGTGCAGGATCTCCTGCTTCACCTCCCCCTGCGTTACGAAGACCGCACCCAGCTCTACAAGATTGGCGATCTCCTTCCCGCCATTTACGCCACCGTTGAAGGCGAAGTCCTGAACTGCAACATCACCTTCGGCGGACGCCGGATGATGACCTGCCAGATCAGCGACGGCACCGGCATTCTCACCATGCGTTTTTTCAACTTCAGCGCGGCGATGAAAAACAGCCTGGCGACGGGCCGCAGGGTGCTGGCCTATGGCGAAGCCAAACGCGGTAAATACGGCGCAGAGATGATCCACCCGGAGTACCGCGTGCAGGGCGATCTCAGCACGCCGGAAATGCAGGAGACGCTCACTCCGGTTTACCCAACGACCGAAGGCATCAAGCAGGCGACGTTGCGCAAGCTCACCGATCAGGCGCTGGAGCTGCTGGATACCTGCGCCATCACCGAGCTGCTGCCGCCCGAGCTGGCGCAGGGCATGATGAGCCTGCCCGAGGCGCTGCGCACCCTGCACCGCCCGCCGCCAACGCTACAGCTCAGCGATTTAGAAAGCGGCAAACACCCCGCCCAACGGCGTCTTATCCTTGAGGAATTACTGGCGCATAACCTGAGCATGCTGGCACTTCGCGCTGGCGCACAGCGTTTCCATGCCCAAGCATTAAGCCAGAATGATGAACTCAAAGATAAGCTGCTGGCCTCGCTGCCGTTTAAACCCACCGGCGCGCAAGCGCGCGTCACCGCCGAGATTGAACGCGATATGGCACTCGACGTGCCGATGATGCGCCTGGTGCAGGGCGACGTGGGTTCCGGCAAAACGCTGGTTGCCGCCCTGGCGGCCCTGCGCGCGATTGCCCACGGCAAGCAGGTGGCGCTGATGGCACCGACCGAACTGCTGGCTGAACAGCACGCCAACAATTTCCGCGCCTGGTTCGCGCCGCTGGGCATTGAAGTGGGCTGGCTGGCCGGGAAGCAAAAAGGCAAAGCGCGCCTTGCGCAACAGGAGGCTATTGCCAGCGGGCAGGTGCAGATGATTGTCGGCACGCACGCCATCTTCCAGGAGCAGGTGCAGTTTAACGGTCTTGCGCTGGTGATTATCGACGAGCAGCACCGCTTCGGCGTGCATCAGCGTCTGGCATTATGGGAAAAAGGCCTGAAGCAGGGCTTCCACCCGCATCAGCTGATCATGACCGCCACGCCGATCCCGCGTACCCTGGCGATGACCGCCTACGCCGATCTGGATACCTCCACCATCGACGAACTGCCGCCGGGCCGTACGCCGGTCACAACGGTCGCCATTCCTGACACGCGCCGCAGCGATATCATCGACCGCGTGCGCAACGCCTGCACCCACGAAGGGCGTCAGGCCTACTGGGTCTGTACGCTGATTGAAGAGTCTGAACTGCTGGAAGCGCAGGCTGCCGAAGCAACGTGGGAAGAGCTTAAGCTGGCGCTGCCGGAGCTGAACGTGGGTCTGGTTCACGGACGCATGAAGCCCGCCGAAAAACAGGCGGTGATGCAGTCGTTCAAGCAGGGTGATTTACATCTGCTGATCGCCACCACGGTGATCGAAGTCGGCGTGGACGTCCCCAATTCCAGCCTGATGATCATCGAAAACCCGGAACGTCTCGGCCTTGCCCAGCTCCACCAGCTGCGCGGGCGCGTTGGCCGTGGCGCGGTAGCGTCCCACTGCGTACTGCTCTACAAAGCGCCTCTTTCCAAAACCGCCCAGATGCGTCTGCAGGTGCTGCGTGACAGCAACGACGGTTTTGTGATTGCGCAAAAAGACCTGGAGATCCGCGGCCCGGGCGAACTGCTGGGCACGCGTCAGACGGGGAACGCGGAATTCAAAGTAGCGGATTTACTGCGCGATCAGGCCATGATCCCAGAAGTTCAGCGCCTGGCCCGCCATATTCACGAACGCTACCCCGAACAGGCGGCAGCGTTAATTGAGCGCTGGATGCCGGAAACCGAACGCTACTCCAACGCCTGATTTCAGCCAAACATCGGCAGCATCAGGTACAGCTTGATCACCAGCGCGTTGACGATATCAATAAAGAACGCCCCGACCATCGGGACCACCAGAAACGCCATGTGAGATGGCCCGAATCGTTCGGTGATCGCCTGCATGTTGGCGATAGCCGTAGGGGTTGCCCCCAGACCAAACCCACAGTGACCCGCCGCCAGCACCGCCGCATCGTAATTTTTACCCATCATGCGCCAGGTGACGAACATGGCATAGAGCGCCATAAACAGGGCCTGCACCGCCAGAATCGCCACCATCGGCAGCGCCAGCGAGGCCAGCTCCCACAGCTTGAGGCTCATCAGCGCCATCGCCAGGAACAGCGACAGGCAGACGTTGCCGAGCACCGATACCGCCCGTTCAAACACGCGGTAGAAGCCCATCAGCGCCAGACCGTTGCTCAGGATCACCCCGATAAACAGCACGCAGACAAACGTCGGCAGTTCAAATGCGGAACCCGCCAGCCATTGCGCAACCACTTTGCCCACGGTCAGGCAGATGGCAATCATCGCGATGGTTTCAATCAGCACCAGCGAGGTGATGCTGCGCCCAACGTCCGGCTTTTCGAACGCGGTCGGCACCAGCTCATCGTCAGGTCTGCCGTTCGGCGTGGTGGAGTGCTTAACCAGATATCGCGCCACCGGACCGCCAATCAGGCCGCCCAGCACCAGGCCAAAGGTCGCACAGGCCATCGCCACTTCCGTCGCGTTTTCAAAACCGTAGCGCTCGACGAACAATTTACTCCACGCCGCCCCGGTACCGTGACCGCCTGACAGCGTAATCGACCCTGCCAGCAGCCCCATCAGCGGATCCAGCCCCAGCAGCGTTGCCATGCCGATGCCAATGGCGTTTTGCATCAGCAGCAGCCCCACCACCACAATCAGGAATACGCCGAGCACCTTACCGCCCGAGCGCAGGCTCGCCAGATTGGCGTTCAGGCCGATAGTGGCAAAGAAGGCCAGCATCAGCGGGTCTTTCAGGGACATATCAAAATCGATTTCCCAGCCCATGCTTTTTTTCAGTATCAGCAGGGCCAGCGCCACCAGCAGGCCGCCGGCGACAGGTTCAGGAATGGTGTATTTCTTCAGAAGGGAAACGCTGTGGACCAGCTTGCGACCAAGCAGAAGAACCAGCGTTGCGGCAACAAGGGTCGACAACGTATCGAGATGAATCATAAAAGGCTCCTGTTATGCGCGTGTTCCATACACACGCGGCGTTATCCTGGGCCGGGTTGCGCTCTTCATGAGCCCCCGGCGCAAAAAGTGTAATTTTTTTTCCCCACGCGTTGTAGAAAACCTGCTCACATCGGCAGATTTTCTTCCCTTTTTTTGCTGGCAATCGTTTGCTTTTACCAGGTGGTCAGATAAAATGCCCGCTTTTCCACCGTGGGATTGCCGCCGATGTCCGTTAACACCATAGAGTCGCCTGATGCGCAACCGATTGCGCAGAAGCACAATAGCGAACTGATTTACCGCCTTGAAGACCGCCCGCCGCTGCCGCAAACGCTTTTCGCCGCCTGCCAGCATCTTCTGGCGATGTTTGTTGCGGTGATCACCCCGGCGCTGCTGATTTGCCAGGCGCTCGGTTTACCGGCGCAGGACACGCAGCACATTATCAGCATGTCTCTCTTCGCCTCCGGCGTGGCCTCGATTATACAAATTAAAGCATGGGGTCCGGTGGGATCGGGTTTATTGTCGATTCAGGGCACCAGCTTTAACTTCGTGGCACCGCTGATCATGGGCGGTACGGCGCTGAAAACCGGCGGTGCGGATGTCCCAACCATGATGGCGGCGCTGTTCGGCACGCTGATGCTGGCCAGCTGCACGGAGATGGTGATCTCCCGCGTTCTGCATCTGGCTCGCCGCGTCATCACCCCGCTGGTTTCCGGCGTGGTCGTAATGATTATCGGCCTGTCGCTGATCCAGGTGGGCCTGACCTCCATCGGCGGCGGCTATGCCGCCATGAGCGACCACACCTTCGGCGCGCCGAAAAACCTGCTGCTGGCGGGCGTGGTACTGGCGATCATTATTCTGCTTAATCGTCAGCGTAACCCTTACCTGCGCGTCGCCTCGCTGGTGATCGCCATGGCGGCGGGCTATCTGCTGGCGTGGGCGCTGGGCATGCTGCCGGAAAACACCGCGCCGACCAACAGCGCGCTGATCGTCGTCCCCACGCCGCTCTACTACGGCCTGGGCATTGACTGGGGTCTGCTCCTGCCGCTGATGCTGGTGTTTATGATCACCTCTCTGGAGACCATCGGCGACATCACCGCTACCTCGGACGTCTCCGAGCAGCCGGTGTCCGGCCCGCTGTACATGAAGCGCCTGAAAGGCGGCGTGCTGGCGAACGGCCTGAACTCGTTTGTCTCTGCGGTATTCAACACCTTCCCGAACTCCTGCTTCGGCCAGAACAACGGCGTGATCCAGCTGACCGGCGTGGCCAGCCGCTACGTGGGTTTCGTGGTGGCGCTGATGCTGATCGTCCTCGGCCTGTTCCCGGCGGTCAGCGGCTTTGTGCAGCATATCCCCGAGCCGGTGCTGGGCGGCGCAACGCTGGTGATGTTCGGGACTATCGCGGCCTCCGGCGTGCGTATCGTCTCCCGCGAGCCGCTGAACCGCCGCGCGATCATGATTATCGCCCTGTCGCTGGCGGTCGGTCTGGGGGTTTCCCAGCAGCCGCTGATCCTGCAGTTTGCGCCAGACTGGGTGAAAAACCTGCTCTCTTCCGGCATTGCCGCGGGCGGTATTACCGCTATCGTTCTGAACCTCGTTTTCCCGCCTGAGAAAAATTGATTTCTCTCACGGCAGGCAGTCAATGCCTGCCGTGACATCTCATTACACCATTCCCGCCTTGAGGATTGCGCATAAATCGTGCATAACTCCCTTATGTGCGTTTTGCGGGATGGAAGACCATGAAATTTATTGGAAAGCTCCTTATCTATCTTCTGGTAGCCCTGCTCATTGTGCTGCTGGCGTTCTACATTCTGCTCCAGACCCGCTGGGGCGCGTCTCAGGTCAGCAGCTGGGTGACGGTGAATACCGACTACGAACTCAGTTTCGACAAGATGAATCACCGCTTTTCGTCGCCTTCCCACATCATTCTGGAAAACGTTACCTTCGGTCGGGACGGTAAACCCGCCACGCTGGTTGCCAAAAAAGTCGATATCGGCCTGAGCAGCCGCCAGATAACCGATCCGCTGCATATGGACACCATCACCCTGTTCGACGGCACGCTGAATCTGTCGCCCCAGACGGCACCGCTGCCTTTTCAGGCGGATCGCCTGCAGCTAAATAACATGGCGTTTAACAGCCCAAATACCGAATGGGACCTGAGCGCGCAGAAGGTCACGGGCGGCGTCAGCCCGTGGCAGCCGGAAGCGGGCAACGTGCTGGGGAACAACGCGCAGATTCAGATGAGCGCAGGCTCGCTGACCCTGAACGGCGTGCCGGCCACCAACGTGCTGATCGAGGGCCAGCTTAACGGCAAGGAAGTGGTGCTGAACACCATTGGTGCCGACATGGCCCGTGGCTCACTCACCGGATCCGCCCTGCGCAATGCCGACGGGAGCTGGATTATCGACACCATGCGCCTGAACGAAATTCGCCTGCAGAGCGATAAAACGCTTATGGCGTTCTTCGCGCCGCTGGCCACCATCCCCTCTCTGCAGATTGGCCGTCTGGACGTGACCGACGCCCGGCTTCAGGGCCCGGACTGGGCGGTGACCGATCTCGACTTAAGCCTGCGCAACCTGACGTTAAGCAAGGGCGACTGGCAGAGCCAGGAAGGCCGCCTGTCCATGAACGCCAGCGAGTTTATCTACGGCTCGCTGCATCTTTTCGACCCTATCCTGAACGCGGAGTTTTCCCCGCAGGGCATGGCGCTGCGTCAGTTCACCTCTCGGTGGGAAGGCGGCATGGTACGCACTTCCGGTAACTGGCTGCGCGACGGTAAAGCGCTGGTGCTGGACGATGTCGCTATCGCCGGGCTGGAATACACCCTGCCTGAAAACTGGAAAACGCTGTGGATGGAGCCTCTGCCGGAATGGCTGAACAGCGTCACGATGCAAAAATTCGGCCTGAGCCGCAACCTGGTGATCGACATCGATCCTGCTTTCCCGTGGCAGATCACCTCTCTGGACGGCTATGGCGCAAACCTGCAGCTGGTGAAAGATCGCCAGTGGGGCGTCTGGGGCGGCAACGCAACCCTCAACGGCGCGGCGGCGACCTTTAACCGCGTGGACGTGCGCCGTCCGTCGCTGGCGCTGAATGCGAACGCCGCCACGGTGAACATTACCGACCTGAGCGCCTTTACCGAGAAAGGTATTCTTGAAGCCACGGCGACGGTTTCACAGCTGCCGCAGCGGCAGACCACGGTGAGCCTGAACGGGCGCGGCGTGCCGCTCAACGTGCTGCAGCAGTGGGGCTGGCCTGCGCTGCCGATTACGGGCGACGGCAATATTCAGCTCACCGCCAGCGGTAGCGTGCAGGCGAATGCCCCGTTGAAGCCGACGGTGAATGCAAAGCTGAGCGCGGTAAATATGGATAAACAGCAGGTGCAGCAGACGATGGCGGGCGGTGTAGTTTCAACACCGGTGCAATAAACAAGCCGGGTGGCGGCTACGCCTTACCCGGCCTACGAGGTTTTGGTTCCCTCTCCCTGTGGGAGAGGGCCAGGGTGAGGGCATCAGACCGCATTATTATCGTAGGCCCGGTAAGCGAAGCGCCACCGGGCATTTTTGCGGCTCAGAAGTGAACCACCACCTCATTCCCCTCCGCTTTCACCACCACACCCCACTCGCTGCCTACATGTGAACCGCCTTTTACGCCGCCGACCTTCTGCACGTTGCGCAAGCACACCGACCAGTTTTGCGCGTCTCCCGCGCCGGTAAAGGTCACGATGTCGCCCCGACGTGACGCCTTCAGCGTAAACGCAACCGAACCGTCCGCCGCAGGCACTTCGCTCACCGCCGTGGCGCCGTCGTCCAGGTTAAACAGCTGGAAGGCCGTCCCCGCGTTCCACGCGTAGTCCGGCTTCTGGTTATTGTTACCCAGCGCCAGCAGCGTGTTGTCGCGCACGTAGACCGGCAGGCTCTGGAAATCGTGCTGCTGCTTATGCCAGCGGCTACCCTCGATTTCATCGTTGTGCCACAGGTGCGTCCAGCGCCCTTCCGGCAGGTAGAACTGCACGTCGCCCGCCTCGGAGAACACCGGCGCCACCATCATTGAATCCCCCAACATGTACTGGCGGTCGAGGTAATCGCACGCCGGATCGTCCGGGAACTCCAGCATCATCGCCCGCAGCATCGGCGTGCCGAACTCGCGGGCCAGCGCCGCCTGACGATACAGGTACGGCATCAGCTGACATTTCAGCTGCGTGAAGTGGCGCACCACATCGCAGGACTCGTCATCGTACGCCCACGGCACGCGGTAGGATTTGCTGCCGTGCAGGCGGCTGTGGCTGGAGAACAGCCCGAACGCGCACCAGCGTTTGTAGACGTGCGCCGGAGCGGTGTTTTCGAACCCGCCGATATCGTGGCTCCAGAACCCGAAGCCGGACAGGCCAATCGACAGCCCGCCGCGCAGGCTTTCGGCCATCGACTCATAGTTGGCGTAGCAGTCGCCACCCCAGTGTACCGGGAACTGTTGCGCACCCACGGAGGCAGAACGGGCAAACAGCACCGCCTCTTCTTCTCCCACCGTCTCTTTCAGCACGTTCCACACCAGTTCGTTGTAGATGTAGGCGTAATGGTTGTGCATCTTCTGCGGATCGGAACCGTCAAACCACTGGACGTCCGTCGGGATACGCTCGCCGAAGTCGGTCTTGAAGCAGTCGACGCCGATCTCCACCAGGCCTTTCAGTTTGTCCGCATACCACCTGCACGCGTCCGGGTTGGTGAAGTCATAGATCGCCAGCCCCGGCTGCCATTTGTCCCACTGCCACAGGGAGCCGTCCGGGCGCTTCAGCAGGTAGCCCTTCTCTTTCAACTCCCGGAAGATCGGCGATTTCTGGCCGATATACGGATTGATCCACACGCAGACCTTCAGCCCTTTCTCTTTCAGGCGGCGGATCATGCCTTCCGGATCCGGGAAGGTCACCGGGTCCCACTCGAAGTCGCACCACTGGAAGGCCTTCATCCAGAAGCAGTCGAAGTGGAACACGTGCAGCGGCAGGTTGCGCTCGGCCATGCCGTCGATAAAGCTGTTTACCGTCGCTTCGTCGTAGTTGGTGGTGAACGAGGTGGTCAGCCACAGGCCGAACGACCACGCAGGCGGCAGCGCCGGACGGCCGGTGAAGCGGGTATAGCGGTTCAGCACTTCTTTCGGCGTCGGGCCGTCGATCACGAAGTACTCGAGATATTCCCCTTCCACGCTGAACTGCACTTTGGAGACCTTCTCGGAGCCGACTTCAAACGAGACGTTCTCGGGGTGATTCACCAGCACGCCGTAGCCGCGGTTGGTCAGGTAGAATGGGATGTTTTTGTAGGACTGCTCGGTGCTGGTACCGCCGTCGCGGTTCCAGGTTTCGACCGTCTGGCCGTTGCGCACCAGCGCGGTAAAGCGCTCGCCCAGACCGTAGACCGTTTCGCCCACGCCCAGATCCAGACGTTCGAACACGTAATTGCGGTCGGTATTGCTGTCCTGCACGTAGCCGTTGTTTTTCAGCTGGCTGCCGGTAATGCGCTGGCCGTTACGCAGGAAATCCAGCGCCCAGAACTCGCCTTTGGCGACGCGCACGCTGACGCTGCCGCTTTTCAGCTCGGCAAAATCGGCGTTGTTTTCAATCTCTACCTTCACGTCTTTTAATACGTTGAGCGGATAGTGCGGGCCGTTATTCAGCGCGCCCTGGAAATGCTCGATACGCACCCCGACAATTCCCTCCTGCGGGGCAAACAGGCGCACCGTGAACATCAACGTGTCGAGCTGCCAGGTGCGTTCGCGCACGTCACGCGGCGCAACAAACACCACCAGGTCATTGCCCTGCTGCTCCACGTCGAACACCTGCACCGGATACGTCACGTTCAGGCCCGGTTGAATAAGCCAGTTTCCATCACTGATTTTCATACTCTCGTCCTCTTAGTTCTGTAATTCTTTGCTGACCGGCAGGTTTTCAAACTCCTGCTGATTGCGGCGCGCGCCCTGCGCCAGCTCGCTCATGATTTTGGTCAGGAAAGGGGTTTTCAGCGTGTAGTAGCGTTTGGCGATGATGGCGCTCAGCACGTAGCAGACCGCCGGGGCCAGGGTAAACAGGCCGATAATGATGCTGATGGTCGCGCTGTTCTGGGTTTTGGCTGCCGCGTCGTAGCCGCCGCCTGCCAGCATCCAGCCGATCATCGCCCCGCCCAGCGCCAGGCCGAGCTTCAGCACGAACAGCGTGCCCGCAAAGCTGATGCCGGTCAGGCGTTTGCCGTTGGTCCATTCGCCGTAGTCGACGGTATCGGACATCATCACCCACTGGATCGGCGTCACCAGCTGGTGCAGCATGCCGATGACGAAGATAAAGGCGAACATCAGCACGGTGGCATGCATCGGGACGAAGAACATCGCCACGCTGACCACCGCCAGCGCGGCGTTGGTCCACCAGAAGATGCTGACCTTGCACTTCCAGTCGGTGAGCGGTTTCGCCAGCGCGGAGCCGATCAGGTTGCCGACGCAGTAGGTGGTGAGGAACGCGACGAACACCTCCGGCGAGCCCATGATCCAGGTGCAGTAGTACATCATCGCGCCGCCGCGCACGCAGACGGCTAGGATGTTGAGGATGGTGAGCACGCCGACGATGCGCCACTGGTCGTTGTGCCAGATGTCGCGCAGGTCTTCCCGCATAGAGGTGGTGCTCGGCGGCACCTCTATGCGCTCTTTGGTGGTAAAGAAGCAGAACGCCAGCATCAGGAACGCGACCACCGACAGCACGGCGATCCCGCCCTGGAAGCCGAACGCCTTATCGTCGCCGCCAATCAGGTTCACCAGCGGCATCATCAGCACCGTGGAGAGCATGCCGCCCGCCGTCGCCAGCACGAAGCGCCAGGACTGAAGGGAGATACGCTGCGTCGGGTCGTTGGTGATCACGCCACCGAGCGCGCAGTACGGGATGTTGACCACGGTATAGAGCAGGGTCAGCAGGGTGTAAGTAACGGCGGCGTAAATCATTTTGCCGTTGAGGCTGAGGTCCGGCGTGGTGTAGGCCAGCACGCAGACGATGCCGAACGGGATAGCGCCAAACAAAATCCACGGACGGAACTTGCCCCAGCGGCTGCGGGTGCGGTCGGCAATCAGGCCCATGCACGGGTCGGAAATCGCATCCAGCGCGCGCGCCAGCAGGAACATGGTGCCGACAAACCCGGCGGGAATGCCGAAAATATCGGTGTAGAAAAACATCATGTACAACATGACGTTATCAAAAATGATGTGGCTGGCGGCGTCTCCCATGCCGTAGCCAATCTTCTCTTTTACTGACAATACTTCGCTCATCTTTTTTATCCTTCACGCTGTAGGGGGCGCTGAGACCGGTTGCATTGGTTTTAAACCATTGTTTCAAAGGCGGGTATTGCGTTTTCTGGTTAGCAGATTACGTTTCTTGTTTTTTGTGATCGCGGTAAATGTTGAGAGCACGAAGGGCTAACATGAGGATTTTCTTAGGAATTAACTGAAACAGGGGTGTACAGGTTAAAAGAGAGGTGAAAAAAGTGTGTCGGGGTATGTGGTAAATGCCTGAAAGTAGCTATAATGCGCCCCGCCTCCATGTAGCAATCGAGGCGCGGAAGATCGTCATCTCCGGTGAGGTGGCTGGACTTCAAATCCAGTTGGGGACGCCAGCGTTCCCGGGCAGGTTCGACTCCTGTGATCTTCCGCCAAAGTTCCTCCTCACCCATCCGAGAAAGTCTTAAAAACCCTTTATTTTCAATCACCATTGTAGATTAATCATCCGTAGCAGTCCGACAAGTTCTCCCTGAATCCATGAAAAATATGTATAGTGATGTGTATAGATTTTTTATACACATTTTTGGCTTATACACATGGCACTTACAGACATACAAATCAAACGAGCAAAGCCCCAAGACAAGCCATACACATTGAACGACGGGCAAGGCCTGTCATTGCTTATCAATCCCGATGGCTCGAAAGGCTGGCGTTTCCGTTTCCGCTTTGCCGGGAAAGCACGGCTAATGTCATTTGGCAGCTACGACCTTGTGAGCCTCGCAGAAGCACGTGAGAAACGCGATACAGCTCGTAAGCAGGTAGCAAACGGCATAGACCCAGTGGAAGAACGTAAAGCCCAAAAGCTTGCACAGCAGCTCTCAACAGAAAACTCATTCGAAGCGATATGTCGGGAGTGGCATTCTAGTAAAGCCGATCGCTGGACACTGGCCTACCGCGAAGAAATCATTAAAACATTTGAGCAAGATGTGTTCCCGTTGATTGGGAAACGTCCTATCAGTGAAATCAAACCGTTAGAACTGCTTGAAGTATTGCGCCGAATAGAGAAGCGTGGGGCACTTGAGAAAACACGTAAGGTGCGTCAGAGGTGCGGTGAGGTTTATCGCTATGCAATCATAACTGGCCGCGCTGAATACAATCCTGCGCCTGATTTAGCCATCGCTCTGGCCGTTCCGAAGCAAAAGCACCATCCTTTTCTATCTGCCGAAGAGCTGCCTCATTTCATTCGGGATTTGGAAGCATACACCGGCAGCATCATCACCAAAAATGCTACAAAGATAGTCATGCTAACTGGTGTAAGAACGCAGGAGATGCGCTTTGCTACATGGGAAGAAGTTGACTTGGATAAAGGTATATGGGAGATACCAGCAGAACGGATGAAAATGCGCAGACCACATATTGTACCTTTGTCTACTCAGGTGGTAGACCTCTTTAAACAGCTCAAGCCTATCACTGGTCATTATCCCTACATTTTTATTGGTAGAAACAATCGAAGCAAGCCTATTTCTAAAGAAAGTGTGTCACAAGTGATTGAGCTACTTGGCTACAAAGGACGTGCTACGGGTCACGGTTTTAGACATACAATGTCGACAATATTGCATGAACAAGGGTTTGATAGTGCTTGGATTGAATTGCAGCTAGCGCACGTCGATAAGAATAGTATTCGCGGTGTGTACAATCATGCTAATTATGAGCGAAATAGAAAAAAAATGTTACAATGGTATGCTGATTATATTTTAACTGGAGATGTCTGATGCAAGAGAAACTTCAATGGGTATTGGATAATAAAGAATGGTTATTCTCAGGTGCCGGCTTATTGATTGTCACATTTATCATATTTATCGCTAAATTATTCTTTCGGTCGGAAAAAGATGGGAACAAATCTAACAAACAAAAGTCTTGCATGTTTACAATTGGGTCGAACAATAAAGCAAAAAATACTCAGAAGAATGAGCAATAATAACTCTCAAAAATCAACAATAAACGTTATTGGCTCAAATAATGATGCCAAGGTTAATCAATACAATATTTCAATTTACGCCAATGATGTTCTATCAATCCCTAACGAAATTAGAGAGGGAATAGTTGATGCTTTAGAGAATGAACTAGTTCATTCTGAGCTTAATATTTTTTTATGCTACCCCAATAAATTACAAGACAAGCATTTCGACTCATGTATTAAAAACTTAAAGACCGAACTTATTAAAATAGATGCTGTGGTATATGAGGGAGGAGGGAAACAGCCCTTACCTGAGACTGAAAGTCTATATACGCATATAGCAGAACTGGATTTCATCAAGAAAAAATGCGACAGCATCATAATATTTGTTTTGGATGAATTAACTCTATCTCAAATAACTTTAATTAGTTATTATAAAGTTACAAAGGATATAAAAAAACTAGATTTAATAGTCATTTTTAATGATAAAATCAAAAACCTTGATAAATTTTTCTCATTGGGAGTCATTCAGTACTGCGACGATAATAGTATAAAAATATTTAACATAACTGATATAGAAAATGAGAAAATCGATAACATTATCAGACGAATCAGAAATAAAAAACTAATCTCTAAGGATAAAGGGCTTTTAGGAGGGTAAATGTCTAACTCTATAAACTTTCGCTTACTATTATGGGCAAATTCAATTATCCAACCTGCGTCACCATCAGAGACACTGAATTATCTTAAATTATTATTAGCAGACGGTGAGACATTACCTGACATTGAATCTATAAGGCTATACTTTAGAGAGTTACAAAAAATTGGCTATCTGGAAGTAGTATCAATTAAAAACGAGCTTTATTCTGTAACTCCTGCAGGCGAAGATAAACTTACCGCAAATTTAAAAAAACTAAGAGACAAACTACGTATTTTTCTTCTTGACAAATGTCACGAATCTACTAAATTGGAAACGCTAGCCTCTACTGATACAAAGAATATGGGCGGCGAATCGCCGTCTTTGCAGTTAAGGCCATACATAAAAGAGGTTCCGCACCCAAGCCTGTCTTGGGCGTCCGGGACCTTGCCCAGTCGCCCAAGACAGGCTTGGGTGCGGATCTTTGAGCAATTACGAATTGGTTCAATGTCCAGTAGTAAGGCTAGCTCTTTTTCAAATAGCATTGAATTTTTAAACACCGAAAAAAAACATATAGCTGCTCCCCTTTTCTATTCATACAAATCATTAAATAATCCTCTTTTCGAAAATAACGGCATTTTGACAATTGCATCTTGTTTAGGGCTTACTCCTCGACTTATTAGTTCAATGATAAAAAACCCTGAGAAATATTATCGTTTTTATGAAATGAATAAAAAAAACGGTGGAGTCCGCAAAATATCAGCTCCGAGAAAATTTCTAAAAGTCACACAGTATTGGATTAATGATTACTTTTTGAATAGATTAAAAATTCACTCTTCATGTTTCTCATATAGAAAAGGCGTTAGCATTCATGATAATGCATATCCACACCAAGATAGTAAATTTATCGCGAACATTGATATCGAGAATTATTTTGATTCCATAAATAAAACCATGATAAAAAACTGTCTTCTCAGATGCAATATATCTGAGCACCTAGTTAATGCCATATCTGGCTTAACAACTCTATATGGTACCTTACCTCAAGGCGCACCAACCAGTCCTAGTATATCAAATGCTATATTGCATGACTTTGATGAAGCGATGACAAATCAGGCGCTAGTACGAAACTGTGTATATACCAGATATTCGGATGATATAACAATAAGTGGAAATAAAAGATATTTAGTGGAGGAATTGGTTGGTCTTGCAAGGAATAAAATTAACAATCTTGGATTTACTTTAAACAATTCAAAGTATAGGTTGCTCTCATATAATAACAGGCAAGCTGTTACTGGTATTTTAGTTAACGGTCCCCTTAGACCAACTCGTGCATATCGTAGAAAAGTCAGGGCAATTTTTGATCAGGCGCTAAAGTCAAATGATCGAAACCCATTAACGTTAAGCACACTGAAGGGGCATTTCAATTATCTAAAATCCTTCAAAAAATTCGGTTTTAGCTTCGAAGAGGACAAGTACTTATCTATCCTTGATAAATTATCAAAATAGTTTTAGCGCGCAATGCTCTCCCCGCCCCGCCTGCCCGCTTAAGGGGGCGCTTTTAATGCAGGTGCATGATTGGTCTCAGGGCGCGCCAGTGCTGGCGCTGGCGGGGAATTCAGTGTCGTTAAAACGCATGCAAAACCATGCACCTATGCATGCATGGCTTTTGTACGTAAAAATGGCGGGATTTTCGGGGATTTTTAAGCGGACTACTGCACGGCCAGTTCTGTACGGCGGCGGGTGTAATTCAGGTTCTGTGCAGGCGTGAATTTTTCACGATTATCATCGCGCGAAGCCGCGTCAGGCCTGAACCCTATGGCCGTTAAAATGTCATTATCCTGCACCGAATAATTAATTTTTTCACCCGCGGACAGCCAGAGCTGTAACGCCTCCCGCAGACAGTCGAGTGAGTGCTGCATGGCGCAGCGCTGAACGGCGGAATGCTGCCCGGAATAATTCATCAGCTCGGGGGCAAGGGCGGCGGCCAGCTCCGCGCCGTGCACCTGCATAAAATCATTTAAACGGTCGCGGATGCTGATGCGCTGCACCTCCTCATGCAAGCGGATATAACGCCCGGCAGCCTGATTTATTTCCCACTTTTTCACGTCAATAATCTCGCGCAGCGTTTGCAGGCTCCGGCCGCTGTGGCCGTTACCGGCAAGCTGTTCGCGGTATGCCTGTTCGGCCTGCTTCAGTTCATCCCTGCGTTGCAGCCAGGCGGATTTATTTGCCTGACAGGCCTCAAAGGCTTTCTGTAGCATCAGTGTGGTCACGTAAGTTTCTCCTGATGACTGGTCGTGTTTAAGCGCCCGCACGGTTAACGGTGGCTGCCGGTTCGGACGCAGGAATGACCGGCTCTGTCGGCGGCGGACAGATAATCCCGTCAACGGATTCAAGCGTGCGGAAAGTTGCCGAGCACTCGATATTCACGCACTGGTGATAGCGCTGTTTAACGTTCTCTGACAGATAACGACTGGTGCGGGCGTGTGCACTGGTTTTGCAGAACGGACAGTGAAACATACTTATGCCTCCACCTTAGTGCCGTCATTTTCAGACAGCTTTCTGGCGAGCATCATTCTCTTCGCCGGGCTGCGTAACAACTCCATATCCACACCGGTAATCTGTGGCCGGTGCATGCCCGTCACGGACAATACCGGCTCCTGCTTCATATCGAACTGATACAGGCTGCCCTGACGGCTCAGCGCATCGCGCAGCTCGCCGATGGCCACGGACTGCGGTGCGCTGTCACCCTTCATTTCGAGGGCACGAATGCGCAGCAGGAAAGCACGAATGAGCGCGGCGGGGAGCGTGTTGACCGCCTGAGCCCATTCCGCACCGGCATAAGTGGTAAAGGCATCATCATGCGCTGACAGGTATTTATTGCCGGTGGAGCAGGCATTCAGCATGGCGCGTGTCCGGTCAGTCTCCAGCTCCGCAATCAGGCCGGTGAACTCGTCGGCCAGCTCGCGACTGGCGATACGCTTGCTGTGCTCAGCTTTCATTTCAGGGGTGAGATTGCCGCGCAGGGTGCGGAAGCGGCTGCGCCAGTCCTGCTCCGCCTCTGCACTCTCACTGAGGGCGGTCTGCCGCTCCTGCTTACAGCGTTCAATGGACGTATCAATCTCTTTCAGTTCCTGCATGCTGGCCGCGTGCGTGTCTCTGGCCGCAGTGAATGCGCTCAGCTTATATGTGATGCGCTGGCTGCTCTCTGCAGACTGTTGGGCGGCTACATTCTGCAGGGCGGTGATGACTGTTTCGGGTTTCATGTTCAGGCTCTCCGTGTGTTCAACCTGAAATGATTCTGCCCTTCATCACACAACATCTCGATTCATTGCAGTTGTGGCAGTTCTGGCACAAATAGCACTTAAAACCCGGCTTGCCAGAGAAAGGTCTCAGCAAAACCTTTCTCTCAATTTTTTTTTTTACTTATAACTATTCACCACTGTTCACCTTAAATAAAAATATAAGAAATACAGTAAGATAAAGGGTGAACAGTTGACGGCATGACTGTTCACCGTCTGTTCACCACTGTTCACCCTCCTGTTTTGCTCTGTCTATACCACTTAGACTTTATTTCGATTAAAAATGAAAAACGTATAACTAAAAGTAATAGAAATTGCTGCATTGTAATGCAGTGATTTGCATATGTTTGCCAGCGTTTTCCTTTGTTTGCCATAGCGAAAAGTCAATGTTTGTTTCCCCAAAAATCTCACATGACCTGAGGAAAAATATAGACATAATAAGGAGCTACCCGAAGCCGGACGGACATGACCGGCACTGTATGGACATTATGAGGTAGCCCGATGCACACCGCTTTTTCTTCCCCGTCTTCTGCCCCTGCCGCGCCGCTGATGCCGGTTTCTGATACCGTTCACGAGCGCTTTATCCGTCTCCCCGAAGTGATGCATCTGTGCGGCCTGTCCCGCTCGACTATTTACGACCTCATCAGCCGGGAGGCTTTTCCGAAGCAAATATCCCTCGGCGGAAATAATGTGGCGTGGGCTCAGTCTGAAATCACTGCATGGATGGCGGATCGCATTGCCGAACGTAACCGGGACTATGACGCATGATGATGACCGTTCAGCAAACAGCCCCTTTTTCTGGCTTGCTTCTTTTCGCCGTTTCCAGGTATAGTTTTCCCGCTGTCGCAAAATCGGCAGCCGGGCGTGAGAACCCGAGTTACTCAGTGGCGACACCGGACGCGCCATGCGTCTTTTTTTGTGTCTATGCCTATGTGCACCTGTTGTTTACGCATCGGTTCTTAAGCCGTTGCTGTATCTGCGTAATGGTGGCTCAGGCGGGGCAGCCTTCGGGCTGGCCGGTACCCATTGAGGCCGGTTTCTCACCCCCGTCTGGGCTACCACCCGAGCGTGAGAACTCCGGTGGTAGCAGTAACCGCTACTCAATGGAGGCTGCCATCATGGCTACGACCCTAACCCCGTCACACCCGCAGTTTGTCTTTGTGTTTGCCGCTGTTCGTCGCACAGACCGTAAACCCCGTATCTGTATGCTCCGCACCGTTGCCGGTGATGAGCACGCCGCACGTCTTTCCCTCGCTCGCGATTACGTCCTCTCGTTTGCCGGTCGTCTGCCGGTTGCGGAGGTGCGCGCATGAGACACACCACCATTACCGCCCGCGACCTCGAATGCCTTGAGCACATGCGCAATGTCGGCCAGCTCGTCAATGAGCTGATGCAGGTGCAGGACTGTACGTCCGTTCGTCGTGACCCTGCGCAGCAGTTACAGCTTACCTCCGTGATTTACCTCATGACCGCCCAGCTCGACGGCGTGGTCGAACGCTGCAATCAGCAGTGGCTGACCGAAGAGGGTAACGTATGAAAAAGCCATTACCTCCCGTATTACGCGCCGCGCTGTATCGCCGCGCCGTGGCCTGTGCATGGCTGACCCTGTGCGAACGCCAGCACCGCTATCCGCACCTCACCCTTGACGCGCTGGAAAGCGCCATTGCCGCCGAGCTGGAGGGCTTCTACCTGCGCCAGCACGGCGAGGAAAAAGGCCGCCAGATTGCCTGTGCACTGCTGGAAGATTTAATGGAAGCCGGACCACTCAAAGCTGCCCCCTCGCTGTCCTTCCTCGGGCTGGCCGTGATGGATGAGCTTTGCGCCCGTCATATCACCGCACCGGTACTGCACTGAGGGAGAAAACAACGATGAAAATGAACGTAACAGAGACGGTAAAACAGGCGTGCGGCCACTGGCCGCGCATTCTCCCGGCGCTGGGTGTTAAGGTCATTAAAAACCGGCATCAGGCCTGTCCGGTGTGCGGCGGCTCTGACCGTTTCCGCTTTGACGATAAAGAGGGGCGCGGGACGTGGTTCTGCAACCAGTGTGGCGCAGGTGACGGGCTTAAGCTGGTAGAGAAAGTGTTTGGCGTGACCCCGTCAGAAGCTGCCGGGAAGGTGAACGCCGTGACCGGCAACCTGCCGCCGGTTGCCCCGGAAGTGATTGCGGCCGCAGAGGCTGAAACGGAGGCCGACCGCAAAGCGGCGGCCGCGCTGGCCGCCAGGCTCATGGAGAAAACCCGACCGGCCACCGGCAATGCCTACCTCACCCGCAAGGGTTTCCCCGCTCTGGAATGTCTGACGCTCACCGTCATGCATAAAACCGGCGGCGTGACGTTCCGCACCGGTGATGTGGTTGTCCCGCTGTATGACGATACCGGCGCACTGGTTAACCTTCAGCTTATCAATGCTGACGGTCTCAAACGCACCCTGAAAGGCGGTCAGGTCAAAGGGGCATGTCATGTCATCGAAGGGAAAAAACAGGCCGGAAAACGCCTGTGGATTGCGGAGGGTTATGCGACCGCACTCACCGTGCATCACCTGACCGGCGAAACCGTCATGGTGGCGCTGTCGTCCGTGAACCTCCTTTCTCTGGCGAGCCTTGCCCGTCAGAAACACCCGGCCTGTCAGATTGTGCTCGCCGCCGACCGCGACCTGAGCGGCGACGGCCAGAACAAAGCCGCAGCGGCCGCAGACGCCTGTGAGGGCATTGTCGCCCTGCCGCCGGTGTTCGGTGACTGGAATGATGCGTTTGTGCAGAATGGCGGGGAGGCCACGCGGAAAGCCATTTATGACGCCATCCGGCCACCGGTACAAAGTCCGTTCGACACCATGAGCGAGGCGGAATTTACCGCCATGAGCGCCAGCGACAAGGCTCTGCGGGTGCATGAGCATTACGGCGAAGCGCTGGCAGTGGATGCGAACGGCCAGCTCCTGTCCCGTTATGAAGCAGGGATATGGAAAGTCGTTCAGCCGTCCAATTTCGAACGCGACGTAGCCGGGCTTTTCCAGCGCCTGCGCGCCCCGTTCTCGTCGGGGAGAATCACCTCAGTGGTGGAGACGCTGAAGCTGATTATTCCTCAGCAGGCCGCACCGGCACGCCGTCTGATTGGTTTTCGCAACGGGGTACTCGATACCCGGAGCGGCCTGTTCAGCCCGCACAGCAAATCGCACTGGCTGCGCACGCTGTGCGACGTGGATTTTACCCCGCCTGTTGAGGGGGAAACGCTGGAGACCCATGCCCCGAATTTCTGGCGCTGGCTCGACCGTGCTGCCGGTAAAAATCCACAAAAGCGCAACGTGATACTGGCCGCGTTGTTCATGGTGCTTGCGAACCGCTACGACTGGCAGCTCTTTCTCGAAGTCACCGGTCCGGGTGGCAGCGGCAAAAGTATTCTGGCCGAAATCGCGACCCTGCTCGCCGGGGAAGATAACGCCACGTCGGCCGACATCGACACGCTGGAAGACCCGCGCAAGCGAGCCTCCCTGATTGGCTTCTCGCTTATCCGTCTGCCTGACCAGGAAAAATGGAGCGGTGACGGCGCAGGATTAAAGGCCATCACCGGCGGCGATGCGGTCTCGGTTGACCCGAAATACCAGAACCCGTATTCAACGCATATTCCGGCGGTCATTCTGGCCGTGAACAATAACCCGATGCGCTTCACCGACCGCAGCGGCGGTGTGTCACGTCGCCGGGTGATTATTCATTTCCCGGAGCAGATTGCGCCGGAAGAACGCGACCCGCAGCTCAGGGATAAAATTGCGCGCGAGCTGGCCGTTATCGTGCGCCAGCTTATGCAGAAATTCAGCGACCCGATGACCGCGCGCGCACTGCTCCAGTCGCAGCAGAACTCCGACGAGGCGCTCAGTATCAAGCGTGATGCTGACCCGACGTTTGATTTTTGTGGCTATCTGGAAATGCTGCCGCAGACCAGCGGGATGTTTATGGGTAATGCCAGCATCGTCCCGCGTAATTACCGTAAGTATCTCTATCACGCGTATCTGGCCTATATGGAGGCTAACGGGTACAGGAACGTGCTCAGCCTGAAAATGTTCGGACTGGGGCTGCCCATGATGCTAAAAGAGTACGGCCTGAATTATGAGAAGCGGCACACAAAGCAGGGGATACAGACCAACCTGTCGCTGAAAGAAGAAAGCTACGGCGACTGGCTGCCGAAATGTGACGAACCCGCAGCGACATAACCCACTCCAGACCGGCTACAGCCGGTCTTTTTCTTTCCGGCAATTGTCATAAGGTGAACAATCCACCGTTCACCCTTCGCCGTATATTCACCCTGTATCAGCATGAAATTATTGATAAAAAAGCAATGGTGAATAGTGTGAACAGTAAAACCGGAAAAAACTTTTTATCCCCCCGTGTATCGCCTGACCGGGCGCCCCCAGAACGAGCAAAACGAACAAAGGTGAAGAGTCGACTGTTCACCCTTCACCAACTCATCACCACTTAACTGCATGATATAAAATGAGAAATAACCGAGGTGAACAGTGTGAACAGTTAAATGCAAAAAAAGTTTTTTTGCGTATGATGTCGGTATGAGGCTTCACAAGAGAAATTGAATAATGGATAAGACTAGAGACTTTATTCTTGGAGGGCTTTCTCGCTTTGGCTTGGCTGATTTGCCCGGCAGACCTTACGATTCTGCTTTTGAATTAATAGCCTCCCCACCTATACGCAAACGCCTCATTGTGATGGGCTTCAATGGTTCGTCAGCTGATTCTCATATGACCAACAGCCAGTCTATTATTCAGGATCATTCAAAGCCTCTTGTCTCGAATGTCCATTTAGGGACGCAAGGGGAATGGGGAATTACTCGCCTAGCTAAGCGACTACAACAGTTACCTATCAGCCTCGGTTACAGATGGGAAGACGTAGTATTTACGAATGCTCTAATGATGTGCTCAACCAATGCCTCAGAACTCAAACAAGAGGCGAGCCGACACAAACTAACTGTCGAACAACTCATAAAATACTCAACAAGATTTTTTGAGAATGTCACAATCCCTCTGTGTAAGCCTGAACTGATTATCGCTTATAGCAACAGTCTACAATCCCTTTCAGCAGCAAATATTTTGCTAAAAAACTTCGGTGATCCAAGCACTCTCATCTATACGCAGCAGAAGGGTTATTACACAACTTTCTCTTTCTCAGCCGTACTAAATGATGTGAAAATCCCTGTAATATGTGTCCGTCATATGTCTAGATTTAAACCTTCAGAAGAGTTAATTGAAACAACTCTAGAGACGATGAGGAGGCTTTAGCTTTATCCGTCAGATTGAACCATACGCTTGGAGCAATGTGTATAGCGATGTGTATAACAAAAACACCACCTTAAAATAAAATACAACAAAAACAGCAAGTTAAGTAATAATAAGAACTCCTGTGATCTTCCGCCAAAAATTTTGGTGTGTATTCTTATGAAAAATTTTAAATATCAAATTCAGCTTGAATTTTTGACAGTATTTTGGGTCCCACTCCGGGGATATCTTTTATGAGTTGAAGAGTTAAAACCCCATTTTCTATTCTTTTTTTCACTATATTTTTGGCAATACCCCTTTTAACATCAAGCATAACCTCCAATTCATCAATGGACGCTTCGTTAATATTTTTCTTCCCATTACTATGTTTTTCTAAATTTATATACTCAAGGATATCAGAAATCATTAAATATGTATGAAATACGGCTTTTGTTGCTTCTATTTGAGTTAACTCTGAATGAACTCCTTTATTTGTAAGCTTATAAGAACCTTGCAACCATGCACCTAAGTAATCAACATGAGACTTAGCTAAATCCTTATTACTGGAAGATGTTATTGAATCATCCATAAAAGCCCACAATCTATTTATGTACTGCCCTTTACCCAAAGCTCTCCCATTTCTTTTCTCCTCGCTGGGCGGATATAACTCATCAGCTAAACCTTCTATTAAGCGGCGACAAGATGTCAAAGCATGTGACCATTCTTCGGGTTTATCTGAAGAAAGAGCTTTGAAGGCTAGCATTAACTGCTCACCTAACTCTTCTTTTATTTCAAGTAATCTATCATCTACAGCATCTTTTAGAGTATCAAAACAACTTTTAACTGTTCCTGAAAACTTTAATCTTTTGAATAACTCTTTATCATATTCATGTGCTAGCTTCCTAACATAGCTTAAATGTTTATAGAGATCATTTTTATAATAAGTTCCATCATTTCCATCTTTGAGCCTTACCAGATCAAAATATCTTTCTTCTAAAAAACCTATTCCAACATACCCCCTCCAGATTCATTATATTTTGAATTTAATTCTTCAGAGTTGAAATGTTTCTTATTAAGACCTAATTTCTTCAAATCTTCGTATTGAGCGGTTATTTTAGTAGAAAGTTCATCATAGATTTTTGTTCCTTTTTTCTTACCATGTATTTCTCTATAAAGATTTAAAAGCTTCCCTAAAGGATCAGTATATTTTTGATCAGCCAATTGTATTGCACACCACTTTTTAACATCTTCATCTTCAACTAAATCAGCGGCCCTATATAATTTTTGAATTGCCGATAAAATTGTTCCTTGGGGGGACTCTAAATCATTTAAAGTCGATTCAAGCAGTTTTAATGCCTCTGATTGTATTAACATACTATTCTCCATTAAGGTTATCTTGATAAGAACTTAGTTATTTTTAGTTAACCTCAGCCTACAAGCCTCTTTCACCCACTTACTAAAATTCCCTTTACCCGCAGCCTTCTCAATCTGTTCCAAAAGCTCGTCCTCAAACCGAATGTTCTTCATCGTGCTCTTAGTGCGGTCAAAATTTGGTTTCTTTTTTTCTTGCATGGTAGGTACCACTTCGGTTAATTTATCTGCATGTGGTACCTACCACACGGATTCGAAATTCTAACAACGCCCAGGAGTGTTGGAGCACTAAAGGGCGTCTAACCTCACCAACTATCAAGGAGTTGATTATGGCTGATTCGCATTCTACCCCAGACACCGACCAATCCGGAACCGAGCGTTCGTTAATTGTGGGATACCGCCCGAATGTTTTCGACAAATCCACGCCGAAAATCATCCTTTCAGGCAAGTGGCTGCGCGCCGCGGGTTTTGATACCGGACAGCAGGTCACGATTAAAGTGATGAAAGGGTGCATCGTTCTGGTGGCGTATAACGAGCAGGAACAAAGGATTCTGGACGATTACAAACGCACTAAAGCAAAGTTATGCCAGATCGAGAACACGCTGGCGAGCCTGCCATTATCATAACTGTTCCCGCTGTTATCCAGTTGGCTGCTGAGCATGCAGCCAACATAAAAAAATATGGAATGCCAGATTTCTTACATAACATCCAAAAAGCAATCGAACCCAACATGTAATGCTAACTTACAAGTTCAATATTTGATGACATTAATCATTTCAATACCTGATGCTATTTTAACTTAGCATTTATCTTACGATGGCAACGAAATCATAATTCAACGTTATAATTTTTAAAAATCCATCTGAGAAACTAATACATCGCAAAGAGCAATTTTAAGCCCCCCTTCCATATTTTATTTTCTTTTCTATTTTTAAATGAAAGTCACAATTTAAATTCATAATGGAGAGTAGTTTCCCTCAGTCTATAAAAGGAGATTGAGATGGCTATACCTGTTTACTTATGGCTCGAGGATGATTCAGGCCGCAAGATTAATGGATCTGTCGATATAATAGATCGCGAAGGTTCAATAGAAGTAATAGAATTTATGCATTCTATAGAACAACCGATAGATAAACTCTCCGGAAAAATCACAGCAAAACGCATTTGTAGTACCTATGCATTCATGAAAGAGATTGATTCATCATCCTCTTATCTTTACAAAGCCTTGTGCACTGGGCAAACCCTAAAAAAAGCAGAATTTATATTCTACAGGATCAACTATAACGGACTAGAAGAAGCTTACTTCAAGACAACTTTAGAAAACGCAAGAGTTGCTCAAATTGAACCTATCATGTTTGATATTAAACATCCGCAAAACGAACGCTATACACACCATGAATATGTAGATCTAACATATGAAAAAATCACATGGCACTACATTGATGGAAACATCATTCACTCTGATACCTGGAAAGAACGCGCTTAAGGAGAAAGTATGTCCTGGGAATATGATGTAAAAGAGCATAAATTTTATCTGGATGGTGTCTACCAATTTGATGCAGATTACGCAGGTGCTAGTGGTTACAAAAACGATCCGTCACAAGAATGTGTAAAAAACAGCGGACCGCTGCCACGAGGTACCTACACTATTGGGTCCCCTCATAATTCAGCCCATACTGGGAAATATACTCTCAGCCTCACGCCCTACTCGACAAATGATATGTGTGGTAGGGACTCATTTAAAATACATGGTAAAAGCAGTTTGCACCCCGACGACTCTTCAGAAGGCTGCATCATTGCTCCTCTGAGTGCCAGAAGGAGTATCTGGAAAAGCAACGATACGGTATTGATTGTCAAATGAAGCGTTTATTTTGTTTATTGCCATTACTCGTTGCAGTCAGTTCGCACGTCTCAGCAACGGGAATGACCGGCTTTGCGGCCCAGTATTACGATGAAGACGGCTCGCTGACGGAAATTTCTACAACAGTGCCCCTTACCCCAATCATCACCATCGGTAAGAAAACCGTGCAAATGGAGGTTACTCACCTGTCAGATATCACCAGCACACCAGTTAACAAAGACAGTACCGCACGCTGGGTCTGCCTTCACGACAACGATAGCACGAATTACTGGTTCATTTCTGATAACGAAATGGGTGCAGGATTACTAACTGCGCTAGCTATAGCCAGGGATGGCATCCATAACGAGTGTGCTAAAACAACGGAACCTGTCAGCGTCTCAGTCGCTAATGTTCCATTATTAAATGCGAAGCATGGGAATTTAGTCGCATTGTTCGGCAAGAAAGAGATCGCCAAAAAGAAAGCGATGCTTTTGTATCAGGAGACGCCTGTACAGAATGGATTCATCCAGAGTAATACGGTCTCTTATTACTTCGATGGCGAAAAAGTGCGTGGCGTAATCATCGGGCAAATTACCAGTAACTAGCTTGCAGACTCCCTCTCCATAGGGAGAGGGCGTTAAACCTTCCCACCCAACCGCATATGCAACAACGGAAACGGATTCCCCTGCCCGTCCAGTTCCGAGCGTCCGACCTGCTCAAACCCCATATGGCGATAAAATCCCACGCCCTGCGGATTCTGCTCATTCACGTCCACCTCGTTCGCGCCGTATTCTGCAATAGCGTGTTGCAGCAGCAATTTCCCGACGCCCTTCCCCCGGCTCGCATCGTCAACAAACAGCATTTCAATGCGGTTTTCATCCACGCCTAAAAAGCCGTGAATAACGCCTGCGTCATCGCGAGCAATCACAACCTTGAGGTTTGGCAGATAGGCGTTAAGCAATAACGAGCGCAGCGCCGCAATATCGCTTTCCTGTAAAAAGTGATGGGTGGCGCGGACGGAGGATTCCCAGATCGCGACCAGACGTTCGAAGTGTGTGGGGAGTGCGGTTTCAATTTTCATTGAGGGATCATGTTGGGAAAATCCTACTAATGCAAGTCACTCTGTGCGCCCTGCTCCCCCTCACCCTAGCCCTCTCCCTCAGGGAGAGGGAACCGATTGTGCGGTTTGTCCCCCCACACAGCTCGCGCTAAACCCTGATCTCCATCACCGCATACACCCCGTCCTTCGGCACCACCACGGTGACGTTTTCCACCGGCACGCCCGCCGCGAGGTGAATATCCTGCAGCTGCTGTAACGTCCTCGGGTAAATATCCTCCCAGCCGATCCCCCGCAGCACAAAGTCAATTTGCGGGCTGCTGGTGAGCATGTTCGACACTATCACCGCGCCGCCGGGCTTTACCAGCCGCAGCGCGCGCTGTAGAAAAATCACCGCATCGGTATCGTTGAAGTATTCGAAGATCCCCAGCGCGTCGACCAGTTCGGCCTGGTGCTCGCCCAGCTCCAGCAGCAGGTCCTCGTTACGCACCAGCGTATGGAGCAGGTTGCGCCTGAGCAGCGTCAGCTGTTCGCCCACCACAATGCCTTCCTGCGCGGCCATGGTTTCGGCCCAGCTCAGCGCCACCGGGTCTTTGTCCACCAGCGTGAGATACACCTGCTGGCCGTCGAGCTTTGCTTCGCGCAGCGCCTCCAGCACCGGGATGGCGGCGCCGCTCGCCAGGCTGACCCAGTTGTTCTCGCTTTCATTGTGAATGTACTTATCCACCAGCGCGGCCAGCACCCTGGCGCGGGAACGCACGCCTACCGCATCGTTCGCGTGGATAAACCACTGGCGGCTGTCGCTGTCCATTTTGGTTCCGTCGGGCAGGCGATCTTCCAGCGGGTTTTGCACCACAAACAGCGCCAGCGCGGAGGGCACCAGCCGGGTGCGCCACGCGGTGAGCGCCGGGCGGTTGCGGAAGGCCTGTTCGGAATAGCGGTTCTGGGGAACAAGCACGGCTTGCCCCCCTTCTTCGTATTCCACCCTGGGTGGCCGAAGCGCTGGCTCGGCTTTCAGGGCACGGTCAAGGGAGGCGATCTCACGGGCAGCATCGTCTTTCATCGGCCACTGGTCGCTGACGTCGGGAAATGACGCGCTGAAAATAGTCATATTTTCCGGCGCATCGCCGCGAAAAGGCTGCCAGTTCATGTCGTCTTCCCTCCGTTGGGCTTTTAACGGAAGTCTATCCAGGCGAGCCAGTAATGCCCCAGGAAGAAAGCACGATTTTTACTGCTTCACCCACACCAGCTGGTCAACCCGGAAGCCCAGACTGCGCGCGGTGTTCAGGTAATCCTGCTTCACCGCATCCGGGATGGTCGGCGTGCGCGACAGGATCCACAGGTAATCGCGGTTCGGGCCGCTGACCAGCGCATACTGGTACTTATCGTCGAGCCTGATCACGTTATAGCCGCCGTAGAACGGGCCGAAGAACGACACCTTCAGCGCGGCGGTGGTCGGCTCGCCGGTAAAGTACGCTTTTCCTTCGCTCTCATTCCACTTGCTCTTCACCGGATCGTAGCCCCGGTTAAGCACGCTAATACCGCCGTCGCTGCGCTTGCCGTAGGTGGCGGTTACCTTCTCCAGCCCGCGTTCAAAGCGGTTTTCCAGACGGGCGACCTCATACCATTTGCCAAGATAGCGGCTGGCGTCAAAACCAGAAATCGGCTGCACGCCCTTCGGTGGCGTGGGGGATTTACAGGCGACCAGCGTCAGCGCAATGGCAACACCGGTCACAACAGGCCATAGCTTCATGAGAATTCCTTTCATTTGCACGGTTGGATGTTAAGTGTAGTGCACCGTTTCGGCGCTTCATCCCGTTCGGGAAAATTCGTAGTATATTGAGAGTATTCCTCCACTCTGGACACGGACATGGCTTACTCCATCGGCGAATTCGCCAGACTCAGCGGCATTACCGCCACCACCCTGCGGGCGTGGCAGCGTCGCTATGGTTTACTCAAGCCACAGCGCACGGAAGGCGGCCATCGCCAGTACAGCGACGAGGACGTCCAGCAGGCGCTAAAAATTCTCGACTGGGTAAAAAAAGGCGTCCCGATTGGTCAGGTCAAACCGCTGCTGGAGCGCCCGACGCCGGGGCGGACCAACAACTGGCAAACCCTGCAGCAGAACATGCTGCAACGCCTGCAGGACGGCAAAGTCGAGTCCCTGCGCCAGATGATTTACGACGCCGGACGCGAGTACCCAAGGCCGGAGCTGGTCGCGAACGTGCTGCGCCCGCTGCGCAGCCAGGTCTCGGCCAACGTCGCCGCCGCCATGACCCTGCGCGCGATCCTCGACGGCATCATCATCGCCTACACCTCGTTTTGTCTCGAAGGTGACAAAAAAGCGCCGGGCGATAACATTCTGCTCAGCGGCTGGCACCTGAATGACCCGTGCGAGATCTGGCTCGAAGCCTTAACGCGCACCGGGCAGGGCCACCGCATCGACATCCTGCCGGTTCCGCCTGACGCGCTGGCCCCGGAAATTTTCCCGGAGCGTAAATGGCTTCTGGTCACCAGCGGCAAGCTCACCGCCGGGCGGAAAAAGCAGGTTGAGCAGTGGCAGCAGCAGGTATCGCTTGAAGTCATTATCCTCTGATAATTTTCTCCTGCGGGAATCTTCACGAAAAGTTGAATATTTTCCCGCGCCGCAGATGCTAACGTTTTCCTGTGACGAATAACTCAACAGGAAAACACCATGAAAAAAACTGCCCCTCTGCTGATCCTGGCCTCGATGGCCTTTGCCCCTGCCGCCTTTAGCGCCCCTGCCGGCACGCTGAGCGTCCACATTCTCGACCAGCAAACCGGGATGCCGCCATCAGACGTTACCGTTACGCTGGAGAAGCAGCAGCAGGACAAATGGACTCCGGTTGCCAGCGGCAAGACCGACCAGGACGGACGTATCAAATCGCTCTATCCGCAGGATCAGGACATGCAGCCTGGCGTGTATAAAGTGACCTTCAAAACCGCAGATTACTTCCACGGCAAAAAGCTGGACTCCTTCTTCCCAGAGATCCCGGTGCTGTTTACCGTGACCCGCACCAACGAAAAGCTGCACATCCCGCTTCTGCTGAGCCAGTACGGTTACTCGACCTACAAGGGCAGTTAAGACGCGTTGATTTTAAAGGATTATAAAAAATAGTTTCGCGAATACTTGGACAAATTAGTCATGTTGTGTAAGTTTTAGTTATATGAACGGGAGGACCACACCATGACAACGAAACCTGTACTCGGTATTAGCGGATGTTTGACCGGTTCCGCCGTTCGCTTTGACGGCGGACACAAGCGTATGGGCTTCGTCATGGATGAGCTGGCCCAGTGGGTGAATTTCAGGCCCGTCTGCCCGGAAATGGCTATCGGTCTGCCGACCCCTCGCCCGGCCATACGCCTGACGCTGACGGACAGCGGCGAGACGCAGCTCCGTTTCAGCAAGCCGCCTCATGATGACCTCACGCAGAAAATGGCCGACTTTACGGCGGACTATCTGCCAAAAATCGGCGATCTTTCGGGATTTATCGTCTGTGCAAAATCCCCAAGCTGCGGCCTGGAACGCGTGCGGCTGTACGATGAAAACGGCAACCGGGGCCGCAAGGAGGGCGTCGGGCTGTTCACCGCCGCCCTTCTTGAAACCTACCCGTGGCTGCCCGTCGAGGAAGATGGCCGGCTGCACGACCCTGTGCTGCGGGAAAACTTTATTGAGCGGGTATTTGCCCTGCACGAGCTAAACACGCTGCGCGCTAAAGGTCTGACGCGACGTGGGCTGCTGGATTTCCACAGCCGCTATAAATTGCAGCTGCTGGCGCACCATCAGGCGGGCTACCGTGAAATCGGCCCGTTCGTCGCCTCGCTGCACGAATGGGAAGACCTGGACGCCTTCTTTGTGGCGTACCGGGAAAAGCTGATGACCATCCTGAAAAAACCCGCCTCGCGGAAGAATCACACCAACGTACTGATGCATATCCAGGGGTATTTCCGTAACCAGCTGAACACCCGCCAGCGCGGCGAGCTGCGCGACGTGATCCTGCACTATCGCAACGGACAGTTGCCTATCCTCGCCCCGATCACGCTGCTGAAGCACTACCTGGCCGAATACCCTGACCGATATCTGATGACGCAAAACTACTTTGATCCCTATCCTGATGATTTGGGTCTGCGTCTGGCAGTCAAGTGATCATAAAAATGCGAAGGCCCCATTGACCCTTAGAGGCCCAAAGCAGTACCCCGTTTAGACGACATCCTCACTGTCGTCTCTTTTTTGCATTTCATCTCAAATACTGTGATTATATACAGGTTTATTCTGCATAAAGGGGCCTGCCTGTGATCAACACCCTGCACATTCAAAACTACCGCTCTATTCGCGATATGTCGCTGGAGCTGGAGCAGCTCAACATCGTCTTCGGACCGAACGGCACCGGGAAATCCAATATTTACAAGGCGATATATCTGATGCACAGCGCCGCTCAGGGGCAGTTTTCCCAGGCGCTGGCGAACGAGGGCGGCATTCTGAAGGTGTTCTGGGCAGGCAAAACCCGCAGCGACCAGCTGCGGCGGATGAATCTGGCCGTGGAAACAGAGACCTACGAATACGAGCTGCAGGTCGGGTTTGTGGAGAAGCTGCCTTACCCTTCGCAGTTTCAGCTCGATCCGGTGATCAAAGAGGAGTCCATCTGGCTGAGCGGTCAGCACCGTCGGCCTTCGTCACAGCTGATGAAGCGTAAGAACCAGGCGGTGTTTCTGAATAACGTGCATCACGAGAAAGTGACCCACAGCGGCACGCTGTATGAGAACGAATCGGTGTTCGGGCAGCTCGGCGAACCGCATCTTTACCCTGAAGTGTCGCAGATGCGCGAGTCCCTGCGTAACTGGCGCTTTTATCATGAGTTTTCCGTCTCATCCGGCTCGGCGATGCGCGCCCCGCAGGTCGGTTTCCGCTCCCCGGTGCTGGCCAGCGACGGTGCCAACCTGGCGGCGGCATTTCAGACCATCGTCGAGATTGGCGACGAGCTGCTGCTAATGCGTATTCTCGACCAGGCCTTCCCCGGCTGCGTGTTTTACAGCGACAACACCGGCGGACGTTTTCGCATGATGATGCAGCGCGAGGGGCTGAGCAGGCCGCTGGAACCGGCGGAGTTCTCCGACGGCACCCTGCGCTTCCTGTGCCTCGCGGTAGCGCTGCTAAGCCCGCGCCCACCGGCGTTTATCGCGTTAAACGAACCGGAAAACAGCCTGCACCCGCAGATGCTGCCCGCGCTGGCGAGCTTAATCGCCGAGGCCAGCCGCTACTCGCAGATTTGGCTCACCAGCCACTCGCCGGAGCTGGCGAAGTTGATTGAGAAGCAGAGGTCGTTTTCGCTTTATCAGCTGTCGATGGTGGAGGGGGAGACGAAGGTGGAGAGGCTGGGGTAAACGCCGGGTGGCGCTGCGCTTACCCGGCCTACAAATGAGTCCGAAAGGTCTTACGCCACTCCGCCGGGCTGACCCCAAAACGCGCCTTAAACTGCTGTCGCCAGGTGACGGCGGAATTAAATCCCACCAGCTCGGCCACGCGTTCAATCGGCATATTTCCGGCTTCAAGCAGGATCTGGCTGCGCCGCAGGCGTTCGGCGGTAAGCCAGTCGGCGACGCTCATTCCCGTGGCTTTAATAAAGTGACGGGTCAGCGTGCGGCGGCTCATCGAAACCACCTCCGCCAGCGAGTCCAGGCTATGCGGTTCGGTGATATGCTGCTGAAGGTAGTCGATCAGGCAGTTAATGCGTCCGTCCCGGGTATCTTTAGGTACCGGCTGGGCAATGAACTGCGCCTGCCCGCCCTCGCGGTGGGGCGGAACAATCATCCGACGGGCAATCTGGTTGGCGACCACGCTGCCAAAGCGCTGGCGAATGATATACAGGCAGCAGTCCAGCGCGGCGGCAGTGCCTGCGGAAGTGATGATATTGCCGTCATCCACGTAAAGGGCATTAATATCCAGCTGAACGTGCGGGAAAAGGGACTGAAACTGATGTTCAAACTCCCAGTGGGTGGCCACACGTTTACCGTCGAGGATCCCCGCATAGGCCAGCACAAACGACCCCAGACACAGCCCGACGATTTCCGCGCCGTTGTCTCTCGCCTGCACCAGGCTGTCGAGCAGCGTCTGGGGCGGGCGTTCAAGGACGTGCTGCCAGTAGGGAACGACGACTATATCGGCCCGACCAATGGCGGTGTAGTCCTGCGTGGCGTTGAGGGCGAACCCGTCTTTTGAGGTGAGGAACCCCGGCGTTTCGGCGCAGATCGTCACGTTAAAGCGCTTTTCGCCGGAGACCGAATCGCCAAACAGAATGCAGGGAACGGAGTAGTGGAACGGGCTGAACCCGTCTACCGCGACAATCGCGACGTTGATTAGCGACATCTGTCTCTCCTTTCCCTTTAACGCGTTCAGAATATAACGGTTTCGCCATCCTGGGGAATGCTCACTGCGTCACTCACCTGATTGGCTTCAACGTACTCACGCAGCGCGCTGCGGGTCAACAGGCAGTGGTTAATCGCCTCCATATGGCTCGCCACTATTTTGGCCTGTGGGAGCAGGAAATGAACGTTGAGCACATCCTCCTGCCCCATAATAATGGGGCCAAAACCAATGACGTGTGCATAGCCTGCGTTCAGTACCACCACGTCCGGCTGGTGCTTTTGCAGATCGGCCGCCACCGCGTCACGCCAGACGGTATCCCCGGCAAGATAGAGCGTCTTTTCATCGGGATGACGCAGCACCACGCCACAGGCTTCGCCCAGACGCTCCGCCAGCTCCGGCACGGCGTAGGCCCGGTCGGTACCGTGCTGCCCGCCGTGGGTTTTCGTAATCTGAATATCGCCGAAGAAGGTCGCGTCGGTCATGACCGTCAGGTTGCTAAACCCCTGGCTGCGCAGCAGCGCGGCGTCACGGTCGTTTTGCACGTAGATCGGCTTGTCTTTGGCGATCAGCTCCGCCGCGGTGCGATCCCAGTGATCGTCATGGGTATGGGTGACGATCACCGCGTCGGCGTTCAGCAGCGTGTTGACGTCAACGGGGAGTTCGACCGTCGGGTTACGGCGTTCGGCATGCGCCGTACCGGGAAAGCCCGGATAAGCGCCCTTCGGGGCCAGCATCGGGTCGATTAAAAGACGTTTACCGGCGTAGGTAATCAGCTGGGTGGCGTTGCGAATCTGGGTAATGTTCATGGGCTATCCTCCGATTGGTGTGATAAGGAGGATAGCCAGCCGTCGCCATTGGCGCTGTGGGCTAAAGGGCGATTACCGATGGAATCGGGCCAATTGAAGACACCGCGTTTTTTGCCGGTTTCTTTACCAGCCCGGCACCGCCCCGCCGTTAAAGATCGTCTCCGCCGCTTTCGCTACCTCAGGCGATTGATACGACTGGATAAATTCCTTCACGTTCTCCGCGTCCTTATTGTCTTCGCGCGTCACCACAATGTTCACGTAGGGCGAGTTTTTATCTTCAATAAAGACGCTGTCATGCACCGGCGACAGCCCGGTTTGCTGAATATAGGTAGTGCTGATGATGGCGACATCCACTTTCGGGTCGTCCAGCACGCGCGGCAGCTGTGCCCCTTCCAGCTCCATAATTTTCAGCTGTTTAGGGTTGGCGGTAATATCCAGCGCCGTCGGCAGCAGCCCGGTGTCCGGCTTCAGGGTAATGAGCTTCTCCTTTTGCAGCAGCAGCAGCGCGCGGCCAAGGTTGGTCGGATCGTTTGGAATAGCTATGGTCGCCCCGTCCTTCAGGTCAGACACGAATTTGATTTTGCGGGAGTAGCCGGCCATCGGGAAAACAAAGGTGTTCGCCACGGCCACCAGCTTGTACCCATGCGCCTTGTTATCTTCTGCAAGGAACGGGCGATGCTGGAAGACGTTGGCATCCAGTTCCCCCTGGTTAGTGGCATCATTAGGCAACAGCGAGCCGCTGAAGCCGACCAGCTCCACGTCCAGGCCATATTTCTCTTTTGCCACTTTTTTGGCGACTTCCGCCACGTCCTGTTCAGCGCCGTTGATGACGCCCACTTTTATGTGTTTGGCATCATTGCTGTTTTGGTCACAACCCGCGAGCAGCAGGCCAGTCATCAGGAGAAGCGCACCCAATCGAAGTTTCACGAGACAGATCCTTTTGATAAACGTTTAGAAGACTATATCGACAACGCAACGGCTCTCTAAAAACCGAAAAAGAATCAATAAGAAGGATACGTTATATGCGGTCTGTTGCCGGGTGGCGCTGCGCTTACCCGCCCTACGCGCGGAGGTGTTGTAGGCCCGGTAAGCAAAGCGCCACCGGGCGATGGGCATCACGCCTGCCGACGCAGCGGCGCTTCCCGTAAAAACCACGACAGCGCAAACGCCAGCACCATAATCCCTGCCGCCAGCAGGAATACCGCATGAATGGCCGAGCCGAAGGCATCGAGATAGTCCAGCCTCAGGGCGTCTGGCAAATGATGAATGGCGGTCGGGTTCAGCTCGCGCGGCAGTTCCGCCCCTTCAGGCAGCCTGTCGACCAGCCCTGACTGCAGAACATTCGTGAACACCGCGCCAAACAGCGCGACGCCAATGGCCCCGCCAATGGAACGGAAGAGCGTGACGCCCGAGGTGGCTACGCCGTATTGATCCGCCGACACGCTGTTTTGCACCGCCAGCACCAGCACCTGCATCACCAGTCCCAGCCCCATGCCCAGCACGCTGGTGAACAGATAAAGCTGCCAGGTTGGCGACGTGATTGAAATGCGCGTCAGTAAAAACATCCCCACCACGCCGAGCAGCGTGCCGAGGATCGGGAACAGGCGATATTTCCCGGTACGGCTGATGATCCGCCCGCTGATAATTGAGGTCAGCAGCAGCCCGCCCATCAGCGGGATGAGCTGCAGGCCAGCCTGCGTTGGCGTGGCGTCTTTCACCACCTGCAGGTACAGCGGCAGGAAAGTCACCGAGCCAAACAGCGACATGCCGATGATAAAGCCAATCAGGCTGCAGAGCAGGAAGCTGCGGTCGCGGAACAGCGACAGCGGGATGATTGGCTCCCACGCCAGCCGCTCCTCATAGATAAACCCGGCAATGCCCGTCAGGCCAAAGGCCAGAATGCACCACAGCTGCGGGTCGCTCCACTGGCGAACGGTGCCGCCTTCGGTGGTAAACAGGATGATGCACAGCAGCGCCATACTGAGGTAAATCGCCCCCAGATAGTCAATCTCGTGCCTGCTGCGCCGCGCGCTACCGTGGAACACCGCACCAATCACCAGCAGGGCAAACAGCCCCAGCGGCAGGTTGATGTAGAAAATCCAGCGCCAGGAGACGTGCTGGACGATAAACCCGCCGATCAGCGGCCCAATGACCGTCGCCAGCCCGAATACGCCGCCAAACAGCCCCTGATAGCGCCCGCGATCGGCAGGCGGGATCACGTCCGCGACGGCGGCCATGCTGATGACCATCAGGCCGCCGCCGCCCAGCCCCTGCAGGGCGCGCATCAACACCAGCTGGGTCATGTTTTGCGCCAGCCCGCACAGCGCGGAGCCCACGAGGAACAACACAATCGCGATTTGCAGGACGATTTTACGCCCAAACAGATCGCCAAACTTGCCGTACAGCGGTACCACGATGGTCGAACTGAGGATATAGGCCGTTACCACCCAGGAGAGCTTATCCAGCCCCCCAAGCTCGCCGACGATGGTCGGCAGCGCGGTAGAGACAATGGTCTGATCCAACGCCGAAAGCAGCATCACCAGCAGCAGCGCGCTGAACAGCAGCTTAATCGACAGCGCTTTTTGCGCAGGTTGAGTCATTACGTCGGACTCCATAAGACATCACTTGAAATTAATTAATCGTGTAATTAATATTTGTGTAAGTGATGAATAAGATCAAGAGATACTGCGACCATGTCAGCACATAAAGACAATTCTGAACCGCGCCGCCCGGGACGTCCGCGCGGCGGGAAGCGCGTCACCGCCAGCCGCGAACAGCTGCTGGATATCGCCCTTAACCTCTTTTCCCGTCAAGGGATCGCCAACACCTCACTCAACGCCATTGCCAAAGAGGCGGGCGTCACGCCCGCGATGCTGCACTATTACTTCAACTCCCGAGAGCAGCTGCTGGATGCGATGATTGAGGAGCGTTTTCTGCCGTTACGCGAGAGGATCGGGACGATTTTCGCCGATAACCGGGATTCGCCGGTGAACGCCCTGACGGAAATGGTTAAAGTGCTGGCCGAACTGGCGGAACAGTATCCCTGGTTTGCGCCGCTGTGGATGCAGGAGGTGATTGGCGAAATGCCGGTACTGCGCACCCATCTGCAGGCGCGGTTTGGTGACGAGAAGTATCAGGCGACGCTTGCCATCCTCAAAGGCTGGCAGCAGGACGGGAAGCTAAATCAGGCGCTGGCACCGGAGCTGCTGTTTACCACCTTACTGAGCCTGGTGCTGGTGCCGTTCTCACGCATGCGCAATGACGAGAGGCTAAAATCCCTCTCGCCGGAAATCATTGTCCGTCATGCGCTTGCCGTAATCGGCACCGGGATCGGCGGTTAAAGCGCTTTCGCCAGATAGTGCCGCTGCATGCCCTCATACGGATAGTCCTGCAAAGACATCTGCAGCTGATACCCCTGTTTTTCATAGAACGGGCGCGCCTGGAAGCTGGCCGTATCCACCAGCGCGTGCTTGCAGCCTTTGCGTCGGGCTTCGTCTTCTGCGGTTTTGATAAGCTGGCTGCCGACGCCGGATCCGCGCACGGTGTCGCTGACCCACAGAAAATCAATATTCAGCCAGTCGCCTTTACGCACCCCAATTAGCCCGCCGAGCATGACGCCGTTTTCGTCACGCACGTAAACGCCAATATCCCCGCTGAAGGTCGCCAGATCTAAAAACTGCCCGTTATACGATCTCAGCCCCGTTAATAGCTCTTCTTTTTCTTCAGGCGTAACTTTTTCAGTGATGCTCAACTGCATTTTGTTCTCCTTATTTTCAGCGCAATCTGAATATCTCACAGCTTCACCTTCATAAAAACTCCTTATTTCCTCCATTGTTTAACCCTGGAAATATTCATTCAATATGTAAATAAAAAAAGCCTTTCCAATACGCACCTAAAACGTATACTGAGAACGATCATTCTCACTTTTACACGGTAGCCGACGATGAGTACGAAACTGGAAGAAAGACAAAAACAACGTCAGGACGAGATCATCATCGCCGCGCGCCGCTGCTTTCGCGCCAGCGGATTTCACGCCGCCAGCATGTCGCAGATTGCCAGCGAGGCGAAGCTTAGCGTCGGGCAAATTTACCGTTATTTCAGCAACAAAGACGCGATTATCGAAGAGATGATCCGCCGCATCATCGACTCGCGCATCGAGGAGATGCAGGGTAAAACCCTGGTGGAAGGGATGCCGCAGGCGCTCGCCTGGCGACAGACCCTCAACGAAGATGATGATGCGCTGATGCTGGAAATGTCCGCTGAGGCCACGCGCAATCCGCAGGTGGCAGCGATGCTGATCGAAGCCGAATCGCGCATGTTCGCCAACGCCTGCGCGCACCTGAAAAAGCAGTTTCCCCACCTGAGCGACGAGCATATTCGCTGCTGCGTGGAGATTACCGCCGTGATGATTGAGGGGACGATTTATCGTCGATTAACCCCCTTAAAAGTCCCGTCAGAACAATTAGAACCCCTTTATCAGGATATTTTAAATATGCTTTTCTCTGCGAAGTAATCGCATATGAATAATTAGCGGGAATAAGTAATTCCCCATTTTTACATTTCTGGCTCAGCCAGAGATGCGGTATCGCTGTGCCTTTAAATAGCCCTCCTCCCTGTTAAGCGATTAACAGGGCAGGCATCGTTCACCCTGGAAAAAGATTATGAAAACCATAACAACCTCCATCGCGGCATTACTCCTCCTGACAGGGTGCGATAATGCGCAAACATCTGCTCCCCAGCGTCCTCTTCCGGATGTGGGAATTGTCACCCTCATGAGCCAGCCGGTGTCCGTCGTCAGTGAACTGACCGGCCGCACCACGGCTGCCATGAGTGCCGAAGTGCGCCCGCAGGTGGGCGGGATTATTCAGAAGCGGCTGTTCACCGAAGGCGATACGGTCAAGGCCGGACAGGCACTGTATCAAATTGACCCTTCCAGCTACCGCGCCGCCTACGATGAAGCCTCCGCGGCGCTAAAGCAGGCGCAGGCGCTGGTACAGGCCGACTGCCAGAAAGCCCAGCGCTATGCGCAGCTGGTGAAAGACGACGGCGTGTCGCGTCAGGACGCAGAGGACGCGAAGTCCACCTGCGCACAGGATAAGGCCAGCGTTGAGTCAAAGAAGGCCGCGCAGGAGAGCGCGCGCATTAACCTCAACTGGACCACCGTTACCGCACCGATTGCCGGACGTATCGGCATCTCCTCTGTAACCCCCGGCGCGCTGGTGACCGCGCAGCAGGATACCGCGCTCGCCACCATTCGCGGGCTGGACAGTATGTACGTCGATTTAACCCGTTCCAGCGCCGATCTGCTGCGTTTACGCAAGCAAACCCTTGCCACCAATAGCGATACGCTAAGCGTGTCGTTAATCCTCGAAGACGGCAGCACCTACAGCGAGAAAGGCCGTCTGGCGTTAACCGAAGTGGCGGTGGATGAATCAACCGGCTCGGTCACCCTGCGCGCCGTCTTCCCGAACCCGCAGCATCAGCTCCTGCCGGGCATGTTCGTTCGCGCCAGAGTGGATGAAGGCGTCATGAGCGACGCGATCCTCGCCCCGCAGCAGGGCATCACCCGCGATGCCAAAGGCACCGCCACCGCGCTGGTGGTGAACGCCAGCAACAAGGTCGAGCAGCGTCAGCTGGAGACGGGCGACACCTACGGCGACAAATGGCTGGTGCTGAGCGGCCTGAAGGCGGGCGATAAGCTGATTGTGGAAGGCACCGACAAAGTGACCGCCGGGCAGGAAGTGAAAACCGAAGAGATGAAAGCCAGCGGAGGAAACGCCTGATGTTCTCCCGTTTCTTCGTGCGACGCCCGGTGTTTGCCTGGGTTATCGCCATTCTCATCATGCTCGCCGGGATGCTGGCGATCCGCACGCTGCCGGTCGCGCAATATCCGGACGTTGCCCCGCCGTCGATCAAGATCTCCGCTACCTACACCGGCGCCTCCGCGCAGACGCTGGAAAACAGCGTGACGCAGGTGATCGAGCAGCAGCTCACCGGGCTGGATAACCTGCTCTACTTCACCTCCACCAGCAGCTCGGACGGGTCGGTGAGTATTAACGTCACCTTCGAGCAGGGAACCGATCCGGATACCGCCCAGGTGCAGGTGCAGAACAAGGTTCAGCAGGCGGAATCGCGCCTGCCGACCGAGGTGCAGCAGTCCGGCATTACCGTCGAGAAATCGCAGAGCAACTTCCTGCTGATCATGGGCGTGTACGATAAAACCGACGCCGCCAGCAGCTCGGATATCGCCGACTGGCTGGTGAGCAATATGCAGGACCCGCTGGCGCGCGTGGAGGGCGTTGGCAGCCTGCAGGTGTTTGGAGCGGAATACGCGATGCGCATCTGGCTCGACCCGGCGAAGCTGGCGTCCTACTCGCTGATGCCGTCCGACGTGCAGAGCGCGATTGAAGCCCAGAACGTGCAGGTTTCCGCCGGTAAAATCGGCGCGCTGCCCTCGTCGAACGCCCAGCAGCTGACCGCCACCGTCCGCGCCCAGTCGCGCCTGCAGACGGTCGATCAGTTTAAAAATATCATCGTGAAGAGCCAGTCCAGCGGCGCGCTGGTGCGCATCAGCGACGTCGCCCGCGTGGAGATGGGCAGCGAAGATTACACCGCCACCGCGAAGCTCAACGGCCACCCGGCGGCGGGTATGGCGGTCATGCTTTCACCGGGTGCGAACGCGCTCAACACTGCCACGGCGGTGAAAGACAAGATTGCCGAGTTCAAAAAGTCGATGCCGGAAGGCTACGACGTGGCCTACCCGAAAGACAGCACCGAGTTCATCAAGATCTCCGTTGAGGACGTGATTCAGACCCTGTTCGAAGCCATTATCCTCGTGGTGGTGGTGATGTACCTGTTCCTGCAAAACATTCGCGCCACGCTGATCCCGGCGCTGGCGGTACCTGTCGTTCTGCTGGGCACCTTCGGCGTGCTGGCGCTGTTCGGCTACTCCATCAATACCCTGACGCTGTTTGCGATGGTGCTGGCGATTGGGCTTTTGGTGGATGACGCCATCGTGGTGGTGGAAAACGTCGAGCGTATTATGCGCGACGAGGGGCTGCCCGCCCGGGAAGCCACTGAGAAATCAATGGGCGAAATCTCCGGCGCGCTGATCGCCATCGCGCTGGTGCTCTCTGCGGTATTCCTGCCGATGGCCTTCTTTGGCGGCTCCACCGGGGTGATTTACCGTCAGTTCTCGGTCACCATCATTTCAGCGATGTTCCTCTCCGTGGTAGTGGCGTTGACCCTGACGCCCGCGCTGTGCGGCTCGATCCTGAGCCATACGGCGCCGCACAAAAAGGGTTTCTTCGGCGCGTTTAACCGCTTCTACAGCAGGACCGAGCGCGGCTATCAGAACAAGGTGCTGCGCGCTCTGCGCCGTTCCGGCGGGATGCTGGTCATCTACGCCCTGCTCTGCGGCGCGATGGGCTTCGCCATGCTTAAGCTGCCGGGCAGCTTCCTGCCGACGGAAGACCAGGGCGAAATCATGGTGCAGTACACCCTGCCAGCCGGTGCGACGACGGTGCGTACCGCCGAAGTCAGCCGCCAGGTGCGCGAATGGTTCCTCACCAAAGAGAAAGCCAACACCAACGTGATCTTCACCATCGAGGGCTTCAGCTTCAGCGGCAGCGGCCAGAACGCCGGGATGGCGTTTGTCTCCCTGAAAAACTGGTCAGAGCGTAAAGGCGATGAGAATACCGCTCAGGCCATTGCCCTTCGCGCCACGCAGGAGCTGAGCACCATCCGCGATGCGACCATCTTTGCGATGACGCCCCCGGCGGTGGACGGCCTCGGCCAGAGCAACGGCTTTACCTTTGAGCTGATGGCCAGCGGCGGCACCGACCGCGACGCGCTGCTGAAGCTGCGTAACCAGCTGATTGGTCAAGCCAACCAGGACAGTTCGCTGCACGCCGTGCGCGCCAACGATCTGCCTCAGATGCCGCAGCTTCAGGTGGATATCGACAACAACAAGGCCGTGTCGCTGGGGCTGTCCCTGAGCGACGTTACCGATACCCTCTCCAGCGCCTGGGGCGGGACCTACGTGAACGACTTTATCGATCGCGGCCGCGTGAAAAAGGTCTACATCCAGGGCGACAGCGACTATCGCGCCGTGCCGTCGGATCTCAACAAATGGTATGTGCGCGGCAGCGACAGCACCATGACTCCGTTTTCCGCCTTCGCCACCACCCGCTGGGAGTACGGCCCGGAAAGCCTGGTGCGCTACAACGGCTCGGCGGCGTATGAGATTCAGGGCGAAAACGCCAGCGGCGCGAGCTCCGGCACGGCGATGAGCAAAATGGAGCAGCTGGCAAACAGCCTGCCGTCCGGCAGCACCTGGGCGTGGAGCGGTTTGTCGTTGCAGGAAAAACTGGCGAGCGGCCAGGCGATGAGCCTCTATGCCCTCTCCATCCTGGTCGTGTTCCTGTGCCTGGCGGCGCTGTATGAGAGCTGGTCGGTGCCGATTTCGGTCATTCTAGTGATCCCGCTTGGCGTGCTGGGCGCGGCCGTCGCCGCCTCCCTGCGCGGGCTGAACAACGACGTCTATTTCCAGGTGGCGCTGCTGACCACCATCGGTCTGTCGTCGAAGAACGCCATCCTGATTGTCGAGTTTGCTGAAGCCAAAGTCGCGGAAGGGTACTCCCTGACGCGCGCCGCCCTGCGTGCCGCTCAGACGCGTCTGCGTCCGATCATCATGACCTCGCTGGCGTTTATCGCAGGGGTGACGCCGCTGGCCGTGGCAACCGGTGCAGGTGCCAACAGCCGCGTGGCGATCGGTACCGGCATTATCGGCGGGACGCTGGCCGCGACGCTGCTGGCGATCTTCTTCGTCCCCTTATTCTTTGTACTGGTGAAACGTCTGTTCTCCGGTAAACACGCGAACCGGAGGTCATAATGTTTCGTGTCACTGTATTAGCGTTAGCCCTGCTGAGCGCAGGCTGCGTGTCGTTAGACCCGACGTATCAACGCCCGGACGCCCCCGTCCCGGCAACCTTGCCCGGCGCGCACGGCGAAGCCGCCGCCGCGGTGAGCCAGTGGCAGCAGGTGATGAACGACGGGCGGCTGAAAAGCGTGGTGACGATGGCGCTGAACAGCAACCGCGACGTGCAAAAAGCGATTGCCGATATCGACGCCGCCCGTGCCCAGTACGGTGAAACGCGCTCGTCCCTGTTCCCGACGGTGGACGCCGAGCTGAGCCACACCCGCAGCCGCACGCTGGCGAGCGGCGTGGCCACCAGCGACGAAGCCAACGGCGCGGTCTCCAGCTTCGAGCTGGATCTGTTTGGACGCAACCAGAGCCTCTCCCGCGCCGCGCGTGAAACCTGGCTTGCCAGCGAATTCACCGCGCAGAACACGCGCCTGACGATGGTTAGCGAGCTGACCACGGCCTGGGTGACGCTGGCGGCGGATAACAGCAATCTGGCGCTGGCGAAGTCCACCCTGGAGAGCGCCGCAAACTCACTCAAGATTGTGAAGCGCCAGCAGGACGTGGGCGTGGCGGCCGCCACGGACGTCAGCTCGGCAATGGCGGTGTACCAGCAGGCGCGCGCCAGCGTGGCGAGCTACCGGACGCAGGTAATGCAGGACAAAAACGCCCTCAATCTGCTGGCGGGCAATACGGTGCCGGAGAACCTGCTGCCCGGCACGCTGGAGAGCCTGAACGATAACGCCATCACGCTGATCCCGGCGGGCGTCAGCTCCAGCGCGCTGCTGCGTCGCCCGGACATTCAGGAAGCGGAGCATAACCTGCTGAGCGCCAACGCCAACATCGGCGCGGCGCGCGCCAACTTCTTCCCGACCATTTCGCTGACCGCCAGCGCGGGCGTCGGCAGCGACTCGCTCTCCTCCCTGTTCAGCCACGGGATGAAGGTCTGGTCGTTCGCGCCGTCCATCACCCTGCCGCTGTTTAGCGGCGGGAACAACCTGGCGCAGCTGCGCTACGCGGAAGCGGAGAAGAAGGGGCTGATCGCCACCTACGAGAAAGCCATCCAGAGCGCGTTTAAGGACGTGGCCGACGCCCTTGCACGCCGTGAAACGCTGAGCGAGCAGCTCGACGCCCAGCGCGAATACGTGGCGGCGGAGCAAAAAACGCTGGACGTGGCGACGCGAAGCTACAGGGCGGGCGCGGGAGATTATCTGACGGTACTGACCGCGCAGCGGTCGCTGTGGTCGGCGCAGGAATCGCTGATTGCGCTGCAGCAAACCGACCTGGAAAACCGCATCACGCTGTGGCAGTCGCTGGGCGGGGGGATCCAGTAACCTTATCAGTGGGCGATTCTCACGCGCAGAAAAGAGAAAATCATACTTTCGGCTGGAATCGCTACACTGAATGTAACGATATATTTCATGGGAAGCATGTGACTTTTAAAGGGGGTTGTTGATGAAAGCTGCGCACCTGGTCTGCCTGCTGGTTTGTCTGCTCTTCGCCGCGTTTGTCCATGCTCAGGAAAAGGAGGACCCGGCGAAAGAGGCGCAAATAAAGCAGCAGGTCCTGAAAGATATTAAGAAAACCTGTACGCCACAGAAAAAGCAGAGCGATAAGGCCTGGCAGGAGATGATTTTGTCGTCCGAGGCCAATCAGCTGCTGATCAAAAACGCCATCACCGCCGTGAAGCGCGACAACCTGGACGCCTACTGGGCGGCGATTGGTCAGGTGGATTGTATGGAAGATTATTGAGAGCTGCTTGCCGGGTGGCGCTGCGCTTACCCGGCCTACCTGATCCGTTTAACGCTTACGCATGTCCGGAATAATGAGATCCCCGCGCAGCACGTACGACCCCAGCATCTGCGTTTTTTCCGTTAGCCAGCTCACAATGCGCGCCGCCATGGCGTCCATGGAATATTCAATCGCCGGGATCACCGGAATACCCGGCAAGTGCAGCGATCCGGCCAGGCTAAAGACCATAATGTCGTCCGGCACCGATTTATTAAACGCCTGCAGCTGCGGGATCACCCGCTGGGCTTCCTGCTCGTCCGCCACCAGCAGCGCGTTGAAGTTTAGCGTGCTGGCATTATTAAGCAGCTCCTGCAGCGCAACGGACGAGGAGGTGACGTCCATAAAGACCAGGTTGCGATTAAAGGGCAGGAAATTTTTCTCCAGCGCGTGCTTGTAGCCGAGCAGCACCTGGTCGGCAAAACCGCTGCCGTGCGGGTGGATCAGCGCAATCTGGCGGCGACCCTGGCTGGTGAGGTAGTTACAGGCGGTTTCGGCGGCAAAGGCGTGATCGAACTGGATGCTGTTGGAATTATCAGACTCCATGCAGTCCACCAGAATGACGTTTTCCATATCCACGTCCAGCGGGAAACGCGCGCCAATCACCAGGATATCATCACAAAGCCCGCAGGAGAGTTCTTCAAGGGCGTGCATCACTTCCGCTTTGCTGTGCGCAAAGCGCAGCAGGAGGTGTTTTTGATGCTGGCTGAGCTGTTTTTCCAGCGCGTACAGATAACCGGTGGTCTGGTTAATGTTTTCCTGCGCGCAAATGACCCCGATACAGCCCGTCGACTGGCTCAGCAGCGACTGGGCAATCACGTTAGGCCGGTAGTTCAGCTCATCCACCGCTTTCAGTACGGCCTGACGGCTGGCTTCCTTTACGCCACGCGACCCGCTCAACACTCGCGATACCGTGGCTTTAGACACCCCGGCAAGACGTGATACATCATTGATTGTCGACATCTTTTTCCCCTGACAGGCTTACCTCGTGCCTGCAAATTCCATGACCGCTTCGGCTCACATTATAGCCAGAACGGAGTATATCCGTTTCCGTTTTTCATGGAAACCGATTTTCCGTTTCCACTCAAAATGATGTCAAAACAGCCAAATTATGTGATGTACATCCGGTTAATTAGCCTCATAAGTAAGGGATCTTGATGGGTATCACACTTCTGTCTTTTATAAATGGAAACCGGTTTCCGTATAATGTCCAATCATCCTCGCAATAACTTTTTACATTTAGAGGATGGTTGTCGATGTTCAAGATTATGCTGTGCTGCTCTGCCGGGATGTCCACCAGCCTGTTGGTCAGCAAAATGGTCGATGTCGCGAAAGAACGTGGTTTGCCGGTGAAGATTGATGCGTACGGTGTTTCCGAATTTGATACGCAGTTTCCGCAATACCAGGTTGTCCTTCTCGGACCGCAAGTGAAATACATGTTACAGACACTCTCAGACAAGGCGGCGACGCAAGGCATTCCGGTCCAGCCCATCGACATGATGGACTACGGCATGCAGCGTGGCGATAAAGTACTGGACTATGCTCTGTCGCTCATCGAAGCGGCACACTAAAAGGTGTTCACATGAGTTCGTTATATCAATCCATGGTCGCGGTGATTGAGCAGTCAATTACCCCGCTGGCCGCAAAGCTGGGTCAGCAAAAGTATGTGATTGCCATCCGCGACGGCTTTACCGCCGCGCTGCCGTTTATGATCATCGGCTCGTTTATGCTGGTGTTCATTTTTCCGCCTTTCTCGGCGGATACCACCAACAGCTTCGCCCGCGGCTGGCTGGATTTCTCCCAGACCTACCGCGAGCAGCTGATGCTGCCGTTTAACCTCAGCATGGGCGTGATGACCTTCTTCATCTCGGTGGGGATAGGGGCGAGCCTGGGGCGTCAGTTCAACCTCGACCCGGTGATGTCCGGCCTGCTGGCCTTTATGGCCTTCCTGCTGGTCGCAGCACCCTATGCCGACGGCAAGATCTCCACGCAGTACCTTTCTGGTCAGGGCATCTTTACCGCGCTGATCACCGCGATTTACGCCACCCGCGTTTACGCGTGGCTGAAGCAGAACAACGTGACCATTCGCCTGCCGAAGGAAGTCCCGACCGGCGTGGCGCGTTCGTTTGAGATCCTGATCCCGGTGATGGTGGTGATCGGCACCCTGCACCCGCTGAACCTGTTTATCGAAGCGCAAACGGGAATGATTATTCCGCAGGCAATCATGCACCTGCTGGAGCCGCTGGTGTCGGCGTCTGACTCCCTGCCCGCGATTCTGCTCTCCGTGCTGCTGTGCCAGATCTTCTGGTTTGCCGGTATTCACGGCTCGCTTATCGTCACCGGCATCATGAACCCGTTCTGGATGGCAAACCTCTCGGCAAACCAGGCGGCACTGGCGGCCGGCGCGGCGCTGCCGCACGTCTACCTGCAGGGCTTCTGGGATCACTACCTGCTGATTGGCGGCGTAGGCTCCACGCTGCCGCTGGCGTTCCTGCTGCTGCGCAGCCGCGTGACCCACCTGCGCACCATCGGCAAAATGGGCGTTGTGCCAAGCTTCTTTAACATCAACGAACCGATTCTGTTCGGCGCGCCGATCATCATGAACCCGATGCTGTTCATCCCGTTCGTGTTCGTTCCGCTGGTCAACGCCTGCCTGGCGTACGGCGCAACCAAACTCGGCTGGCTGGCACAGGTTGTGTCGTTGACCCCGTGGACCACGCCTGCACCGATTGGTGCCTCGTGGGCGGCAAACTGGGCGCTGAGCCCGGTGGTGATGTGCCTGGTTTGTATGGTGATGTCGGCGCTGATGTACCTGCCGTTCCTGCGCGCCTATGAGCGTACGCTCATCAAAAACGAAGAGCAGAAAGCCCAGGCGACCGTTGGTAACGCTGAAGCCGCCAGCAATTAAGTCAAAGAGGAAGCGTCATGAAATATACATTTCCCGATAACTTCTGGTGGGGCAGCGCAAGCTCCGCTCTCCAGACCGAAGGGGCAAGAGAGGGGGAAACCACGTGGGATTACTGGTTTGCCCGCGAGCCGAACCGTTTTCACAACGGCGTGGGGCCGCAGCAGACCTCCACGTTCTATCAGCACTGGAAAACGGATATTCAGCTGTTAAAGCAGCTGAACCACAACAGCTTTCGCACCTCGATTAGCTGGGCGCGCCTGATCCCCGACGGTATCGGTGAAGTGAACCCGGAAGCGGTCGATTTTTACAATCAGGTCATTGATGAACTGAATGAACAGGGCATCACGCCGTTTATCACCCTGTTCCACTTCGACATGCCGATGGCGATGCAGGAGATCGGCGGCTGGGAAAGCCGCGACGTGGTGGACGCCTACGCCCGCTATGCGCAGATCTGCTTCGAGCTGTTTGGCGATCGCGTGCTGCACTGGTTTACCTTCAACGAGCCGATCGTGCCGGTGGAAGGCGGCTATCTTTACGATTTCCACTATCCGAACGTGGTGGATTTTCGTCGGGCGGCCACCGTGGCGTATCACACCGTGCTGGCCCATGCGAAGGCGGTGCAGGCTTACCGCGCCGGGCATTACGCGGGGGAGATTGGCATCGTGCTGAACCTGACGCCGTCATACCCGCGTTCGCAGAATCCGGCAGACGTGAAGGCGGCGCACATCACAGACCTGATGTTTAACCGCAGCTTCCTTGACCCGGTCCTGCGCGGGGAATACCCGGCGGACCTGGTGGCGCTGCTGAAATCCTACGATCAATTACCCGCCTGTAAACCGGAAGACGGTTTCCTGATTGCGGAAGGGAAAATCGACCTGCTCGGCGTGAACTACTATCAGCCGCGTCGCGTGAAGAGTCGCGACAGTGCGGTGAACCCGCAGGCGCCGTTTATGCCGGAGTGGTTCTTTGATAGCTACGAGATGCCGGGCCGCAAGATGAACCCGTACCGCGGCTGGGAAATCTACGAGCCGGGTATTTACGATATTCTGGTTAACCTGCGCGACAATTACGGCAACCCACGCTGCTTTATTTCTGAAAACGGCATGGGCGTCGAAAATGAGCAGCGCTTTATTGAAAATGGCCAGATTAACGATCAATACCGCATCGAGTTTATTTCCGAACATTTAGCCTGGCTGCATAAGGGTATTAGCGAAGGGTGCAATTGTCTTGGTTACCATATGTGGACGTTTATTGATAACTGGTCGTGGTGTAACGCGTATAAAAATCGCTACGGATTTATCCAGCTCGATTTAGAAACGCAGGAACGCACCATCAAGAAAAGCGGAGAGTGGTTTGCCGCCACCGCCTTAAATAATAGCTTTGATAAAGAGTAATGATGATGATCGCACTAGAAGAAGCCGTAATGGAAATTATCGTCAACGCCGGGCAGTCCCGCAGCCTGTGCTTTGAAGCACTGCACGCGGCGCGTCAGGGCAATATTGACGAGGCCAAAAGCCTGCTGCGCGAAGCCGACGGCTATTCGCGCCAGGCGCACAAGATGCAGACCAAACTGATCGAGCAGGATGCGGGCGAAGGACGTCAGCCGATGACGTTAATCATGGTGCACGCGCAGGATCATTTAATGAATTCCTTATTAGCGCGTGAATTATCCGAAGAAATTATTCATTTATATCAGAGATAGTCTATGGCCAAATAAATTACTGTAATACCTCTGTACCTTAAATAGAATTCCACTTGTTCTGATGATAGCGACATACTCTGTCAGATCGGAGCGGGATGGTTATTGTCTGAATAAAATTAAACTATATTGAGATAACCATGAATACGATTAAAAAACTTCCATTAACCATGGCGGTTATCGCCGCGCTTTGCCCAATTTCCGTGCTCGCACAGGAATTCACGCAGGAGCAAATCGACGCCATTGTGGCGAAAGCGGTGGATAAAGCCCTGGCCGAGCGTCAGGCCAAAATGGATGCGGCGGTCGCGAAAAAAGCGGACGTGGTGACCGAGCCGCAAAGCGCGGCACAATCTCCCGATATGGCGATACCGTTCGGGATTAAATTTACCGGCTACGCCCGCTACGGCGCGCACTTCCAGGCCGCCGATCAGAAATACGTGGCGGTGGACGGCTCCTACAACGGCGCGTCCGCCATTGGTCGTCTGGGCAACGAAGGCAACGGCGGGGAATTTCAGCTCTCCAAGGCCTTCAAGGGTGAAAACGGCGCCATCTGGGACGTTAACGTGATGATCGACCACTGGGGCGACGAAGTTAACCTGAAAAAAGCCTACGCCGGGGTGACCAACATTATGGCCTCCAATCCGAACGCCTATTTCTGGGCCGGTCGTGACTTCCACCAGCGTCCACAGCAGGGCATCAACGATTATTTCTGGATGAACCACGACGGCCAGGGCGCCGGGGTGAAGAACTTCGACATCGGCGGCGTGCAGTTCGACGTGGCCGCCGTGGCGGCGGTGGAATCCTGTAGCCCGGAAGTGATGGAAGATGAGGCCAACCCGTCGCGCATCACCTGTACCGGCGGTTCCGGCACGGGCGACAAAGGCAACTACGCCGCGACCTCAAAAATCCACGGCATGAAGCTCGGCCCGATCGACATGGAGCTGTACGCCAACTACGGCTTTGACTCCAAGGCGGTGGAGAGCGACGAACGTCTGAACGCCTGGCAGGGCGGCCTGGTGCTGAGCCACACCAACGACAGCGGCGTGAACAAGGTGATTGCCCGCTACTCCGATAACGCGGACAACAGCGTGTTCAACAAAACCGAGGATCTGACCACGGTTTACGCCAGCTTCGAAGGGCTGTACAAATTCACCCCGGCGACGCAGGTGGAGTACATCCTCGCCTTCCACGACTACGACAACAGCCGCGATAAGACCGACAACCGCAAGAACTACAACGCCATCGTGCGCCCAATGCACTGGTGGAACGACGTTCACTCCACCTGGCTGGAAGCGGGCTGGCAGCACGTGGATTACGACAACGGCGGCGACAACAAGGGCTGGAAGCTGACCCTGTCGCAGAACATGTCTATCGCCATGGGGCCGGAGTTCCGCCCGATGCTGCGCTTCTACGTGACCGGCGGCAAAGTGGATAACGCACGCACCGCGCGCGTAAACGGCACCAAAGACGAAACGCTCGACGACTTCAACGTCGGCGCGATGTGGGAGGCGTGGTTCTAGTACAGCGCCGTTTGTTTCGCCCGGCGGCGCTGCGCTTGCACGGGCCTACAAAACCTT
>NZ_AVOP01000036.1:0-251136 GCF_000733275.2 Enterobacter sp. EGD-HP1 | reverse complement strand
GGTGCGGGGGGGGGGGAAAAAACCGCCGATGACCTCTGCGCCCGGCTGGAAAAACAGATTGCCGCGCTGCGCGTCGGGCCGGGACTGGACCAGGCGCCGGAAAACGAAATGGGGCCGCTTATCTCCTCCGCGCACCGCAGCAAGGTGCTGGGCTACATCGACAGCGGGGAAGCGCAGGGGGCGAACCTTCGCGTGGACGGCCGCGGCTTCAGCGTGAAGGGGCACGAGCAGGGCTACTTCGTCGGGCCGACGCTGTTCGATAACGTCACCCCGGAGATGACTATCTATAAAGAAGAGATTTTTGGCCCGGTGCTTTCTGTGGTGCGCGTAGCAGATTACGCCAGCGCGGTGGATCTGATTAACCGCCATGAATATGGTAATGGCTCGGCGATCTTCACCCGCGACGGCGGCTGCGCGCGCCGCTTCTGCGAAGAGGTGCAGGCTGGCATGGTGGGCGTTAACGTGCCGATCCCGGTGCCGATGGCGTTCCACAGCTTCGGCGGCTGGAAGCGTTCCATCTTTGGCGCGCTGAACGTCCACGGCAGCGACGGCGTGCGCTTCTACACCCGAATGAAAACCATCACCGCGCGCTGGCCAGAAATGCAGCAGGAGACAGGCGCTGCGTTCTCCATGCCAACGCTGGGCTGACAGGAGGTTTTATGCAAACCGAACGTATGACCATGGCCCAGGCGCTGGTCCGGTTCCTTAATCAACAGTACGTCAGCGTGGACGGCAACGAAACGCCCTTCGTGGAGGGCGTCGCCACCATTTTTGGTCACGGCAACGTGCTGGGTATCGGCCAGGCGCTGGAGCAGGACCCCGGTCATCTGCACATCATGCAGGGGTGTAACGAGCAGGGTATCGCCCACATGGCGACGGGATTCGCCAAACAGCACCGTCGTCAGCGCATTTTTGCCGTCACCTCCTCCGTCGGGCCGGGCGCCGCCAATATGGTGACCGCCGCGGCCACCGCCACGGCGAACCGCATTCCGCTGCTATTGCTGCCGGGCGATATCTACGCCAGCCGCCAGCCGGACCCGGTGCTGCAGCAGATCGAGCAGTATCACGACCTCAGCATCAGCACCAACGACTGCTTCCGCCCGGTCTCCCGCTACTGGGACCGCATTAACCGCCCCGAGCAGCTGATGAGCGCCATGCTAAGCGCGATGCGAACGCTTACTGACCCCGCGAATACCGGGGCGGTGACCATTTGCCTGCCGCAGGACGTGCAGGGAGAGGCATGGGACTACCCGCTAAGCTTCTTCGCGCGTCGCGTGCACCACATCGAGCGTCGTCCGCCCGATCCGCAGCGTCTGGCGCAGGCGCGGGCGCTGATTGCCCGCAAGCGTCGTCCGCTGGTGGTGTGCGGCGGCGGCGTGCGCTATTCCGGCGCGCATGAGGCGTTTCGCGAATTTGTCGAGACGCTGCGGCTGCCGTTTGCCGAAACCCAGGCCGGTAAGGGGGCGCTGGTAAGTGACCACCCACTTAACCTGGGCGGCGTGGGAGTAACGGGCGGTATGGCCGCCAACCAGCTCGCGCCGCAGGCTGACCTGGTGATTGGTATCGGCACGCGCCTGACCGACTTTACCACCGGCTCCAAGGCGCTCTTTTCCCATCCGGACGTTGAGTTTCTGCTGCTGAACGTGGCCGAGTTTGACGCCCTGAAGCTGGACGCGACCGCGCTGGTTGCCGATGCCCAAACCGGGCTGCAGGCCTTGACCCACGCGCTCGGGGATTATCGCAGCGGCTGGGGAGAGGCGATCGGCGAGGCGAAGTCCGCCTGGCGCGACGAGTGCCGCCGCCTGTGGGATCGCCAGTGGCGTCCTGACGACGCGCCCGAGGTGGCGGGACACCTGGACGCGCAGCTGGCGGAATACGGCGAGACGCTCAACACCCGCCTGACCCAGACGCGGGTGCTGGGGCTGATCAACCAGCATATTGAAGATAACGCCATCGTGGTGGGCGCGGCCGGTTCGCTGCCGGGGGATTTACAGCGTCTCTGGCAGGTCAAAACGCCGGACAGCTATCACCTGGAGTACGGCTACTCCTGCATGGGCTACGAGATTGCGGCAGCCATCGGCGCGAAGCTCGCCAGACCCGAACAGCCGGTGTACGCCATGGTGGGGGATGGCTCCTACATGATGCTGCACTCCGAGCTGCAAACCGCCGTTCAGGAGGGCATTAAGGTCACCGTTCTGCTGTTTGATAACGCCAGCTTCGGCTGCATTAACAACCTGCAGATGGGGCACGGCATGGGCAGCTTTGGCACGGAAAACCGTCGGCGCAACCCGGAAACCGGGCGGCTTGACGGGCCGCTGGTGAAGGTCGACTTTGCGCAAAACGCACAAAGCTACGGCTGCCGCGCGTGGCGGGTGAACGATGAGCAAAGCCTGCTGGCGGCGCTTGAGGCCTCACGGACGCATCCGGGCCCGACGCTGCTGGACATCAAGGTGCTGCCGAAGACCATGACCCACGATTACGCCTCGTGGTGGCGAACCGGTGATGCGCAGGTGGCGGCGTCGTCTGCCGTGCGTGAGGCCGCGGAGCAAACGCAGGCGCAGGTGAAAAAAGCCCGGCAGTATTAAGTTTTCCCGCCGTAACGAAATTTTCATTTCATTTCCCCTCACCCTAACCCTCTCCCCAAAGGGGAGAGGGGATGGTTCGGTGCGGCTTTTTCTCCCTCGCCCCTTTGGGGAGAGGGCCGGGGTGAGGGGCGCTTCTGTACTTCCTCCCATGTTGTGAGATTGATAACAAAATTTATCTCATTCATCTCAAAAGTGTTAACCCACACTCAAAAATATAATTTTCACTATTTATAAAAATGAAATAAATGTTTTATTTATAGGGTCGTTAGTTCACAGCATTCACCAACACCGGGAGCCGTTATGTTTAACATTGCTATACTGGGCGCTGGCCGAATTGGCCAGGTACATGCAGCTAACATCGCCAGCCACGGCGCGACCACGCTCTGGTCCGTGGTTGACCCGAATCAGGAATTTGCCACCCGTCTCGCCTCGCAGTATCAGGCCCGCCAGCAGAGCGTGGATGAGGCGATGACCGACCCTAACGTTCACGCCGTACTGATCGCCTCCGCCACCGATACCCACGCGGATCTGATTGAAATGGCCGCCCGCCACGGCAAGGCCATCTTCTGCGAAAAGCCGGTACACCTTGACCTCGCCCGCGTGCGCGACTGCCTGAAGGTGGTCAAAGAGTATGACGTGCCGCTGTTCATCGGCTTCAACCGCCGCTTTGACCCGCAGTTCCGCCGCGTGAAAACCGACGTGCAGGCCGGGCGCATCGGCAAACCGGAATCGCTGCTGATCATCTCTCGCGACCCGTCTCCGCCGCCTGCGGAGTACGTGCGCGTCTCCGGCGGCATGTTCCGCGATATGACCATTCACGACTTTGACATGGCCCGCTTCATCATGGGCGAAGAGCCGGTGTCGGTGTATGCCTTGGGCAGCAACCTGGTGGATCCGGCGATTGGCGAGGCGGGGGATATCGATACCGCGTTTATCGTTCTGAAATATGCCTCCGGCGCGATGGCAACCATCGTTAACAGCCGCCGCTCTTCGTATGGCTACGACCAGCGCCTGGAGCTGCACGGCTCCGAAGGGCTGCTGTGCGCGGGCAATATTCTTGAAAACCAGGTGCAGCACTACGGCAAACAGGGCTGCACCAGCGCGCTGCCGGAACACTTCTTCCTGCAGCGCTACAAATCCGCTTACGCCGCGGAATGGGAACACTTTGTTGCGGTCCTGCGCGGCGAAGCGGTTCCTGACTGCAGCGGCGATGATGGTGAACGTGCGCTGTACCTTGCGGATAAAGCGCTGGAGTCACTGCGCAGCCAGCGCGAGATCGTCCTCTAAACACAACAACCCTACACAGAGAGACATAATAATGAAAAAACTGATCGTAGCCGCCCTCATCGCCATGACGTCCGGGGCCGCCCTCGCCGAAAACGAGCAAATTGTTTTCAGTACGCCAAACCTGGCCATGCCGTTTGAAGTTCACATGCAGCGCACGGCGGTGAAAGCCGCAAAAGAGATGGGCGTGAAGCTTCAGGTGCTGGACGGGCAGGGCAGCTCGCCGAAGCAGGTGGCTGACCTGGAAAACGCTATCACCCGGGGGGCGCAGGGCTTTATCGTCTCCCCGAACGACGTCAACGCGGTCTCCAGCGCGGTGGATGAAATTCAGGATGCGAAGCTGCCGGTGGTCACCCTTGACCGCTCCGTCGACAGCCAGAAGAAAGTGCCGCACTTTGGCGCCAACAACTACAAGGGCGGCCAGGCGATTGGCGACTTCGTCAAAACCAAATTCCCCAACGGCGCGGAGATCATTCTGCTCACCGGCCAGCCGGGCTCTTCCTCCAATATTGAACGCACCAAAGGGATCCGCGACAGCCTGAAGGCGGGCGGGGATAAGTACAAGATCGTCGCCGATCAGACCGGGAACTGGATGCGTTCGGAAGGGATGCGCATTGTGGAAAGCGTGCTGCCTTCGCTGCCGAAGCGCCCGCAGGTGATCCTCTCCGCCAACGACGATATGGCGCTGGGGGCGATTGAAGCGCTGCAGAGCCAGGGCGTGAAGCCGGGTGAAATCCTCGTGACCGGGTTTGATGCGGTGCCGGAAGCGCTGGCCCGCGTGCGCGACGGCTGGCTGGCGGTGACGGCGGATCAGCGTCCGGGCTTTGCGGTGCAGACGGCGATGAGCCAGCTGGTGGCCAACGTGCGCGAGAAAAAAGCCATCACCGGGGCCGACTACCCGCCGACGCTGATCACCAAAGAAAACCTGCAGCAGGCTGAGCGTATCGGTGAGGCCGGTAACTGATATGTCCCGAGCCGCCTCTGGCGGCTCATCATGAGGAGGAGCAGACCGATGTCGCAACCCTTACTGAAAGTGACCGACCTGGCAAAAAGCTTTTCCGGCGTCTGGGCGCTGAGCAGCGCTCAGCTGACCGTCGGCAGCGGAGAAATTCACGCCCTGCTGGGGGAAAACGGGGCGGGGAAATCCACGCTGCTGAAGGCGCTCGCGGGCGCGCAGCCGCAAACGCGCGGGGATATCTGGTTCAACGGCGAAACGCTGCCGGTGGACGACTCCCCGGTGGCGCGCCAGAACAAGGGCATTATCACCATCTATCAGGAATTCAACCTGCTGCCCAACATGACCGTTGCGGAAAACATGTTTCTCGGGCGCGAACCGCGCAGGCGTAACCTGATCGTCGACGAAAAGGCGGTAAACCAGGAGGCGCAGGTCATTCTCGATTACCTGCAGCTGAACGTTTCGCCGACCACGCCGGTCGCCCGCCTGAGCGTCGCCCAGCAGCAGATGGTGGAGATCGCCCGGGCGCTGACCCTCAACGCCCGGTTAATCATCATGGACGAACCCTCCGCCGCGCTGAGCGACAGCGAGGTGGAAAGCCTGCACCGCGTGGTGCGCGAGCTTAAAAACCGCGGCGTGAGCATTATTTACGTTACCCACCGTCTGCACGAGGTTTTCCAGCTCTGCGATCGCTTTACCGTTTTCCAGGACGGCCGTTTCACCGGCACCGGCGCGGTGGCGGAGACCAACGTCGAACAGCTGATCCGCCTGATGGTCGGACGCGACGTGGCCTTTAACCGTCGCCCCGCCAGCGAAACCCACCATGAGGATAAACCCATACGCCTGGCGGTGAAGGGGCTGAGCCGCGAAAAGCCGCCGCTGGATCCGCACGGCATCGCCCTGCACGACATCAGCTTCCACGTCCACGCCGGGGAAGTTCTGGGTATTGCCGGGCTGGTGGGTGCGGGACGTACCGAAGTAGCCCGCTGCCTGTTTGGCGCAGATGCCTTTACCTCGGGGAGCTTTGAGCTGGACGGCGTGCCGTACCAGCCGCGCGACCCGCTTTATGCCCTCGATCAGGGCGTGGCGCTGGTGCCGGAAGATCGCAAAAAAGAGGGGGCGGTGCTGGGGCTGTCGATTCGCGACAACCTGTCGCTCTCCTGCCTCTCCTCGCTGCTGCAGTGGCGCTGGTTTGTGAACACCCGCAAAGAGGACGATCTGATTGAGTCCTACCGCCAGGCGCTGCAGATCAAAATGGTCAACAGCGCGCAGGAGGTGCGCAAACTCTCCGGCGGCAACCAGCAAAAAGTGATCCTCGCGCGCTGCATGGCGCTCAACCCGCGGGTGCTGATCGTTGATGAGCCGACGCGCGGCATCGACGTGGGGACCAAATCGGAAGTGCACCAGGTGCTGTTTGACATGGCGAAAAAGGGCGTGGCGGTGATCGTGATCTCCTCCGATCTGCCTGAAGTGATGGCGGTGTCTGACCGGATCATCACCCTCAGCGAAGGCCGGGTGACCGGCGTGATCCACGGTGACGACGCTAACGAAGAACGGCTGATGACGATGATGGCCATCAACCACAACGCCCTGAACGCGGCATAACGGAGTTTCTCATGACGCAGATGATTTCTAAAACGCAGGCCCCGGTCAAACGCGCCGGACGCATCGATCCCATCGCCTTCTTCGAGCGCTTCGGGGTGCTGATTTTCATGATCCTGCTGCTGATCTTCTTCCAGTCGCAGAACAGCAACTTTTTCTCTGAACGCAATATTTTCAACATCCTGACCGAAGTGTCCATCTACGGGATCATGGCCGTGGGGATGACCTTCGTCATTCTCACCGCCGGGATCGACCTCTCCGTGGGCTCCATTCTGGCGGTGTGCGCCATGACCGCGGCATACGTAATCAAGGGCGACAACTTCACTACCGTCGACCCGAACGCCTGGGGCGGCATGAGCTGGCTAATCGGGCTGGGGATTTGTCTGGCCATGGGCACGGCGATTGGCTTCCTGCACGGTCTGGGCGTCACCCGCCTGCGCCTGCCGCCGTTTATCGTCACCCTCGGCGGGATGACCATCTGGCGCGGCCTGACGCTGGTGATTAACGACGGTGCGCCGATCGCCGGTTTCGACCCTGGCTACCGTTGGTGGGGACGCGGGGAGCTGATCGGCATCTCTATTCCGATCTGGATCTTCGCCATCGTCGCCGTCGGCGGTTATCTGGCGCTGCATAAAACCCGCTGGGGCCGCTTCGTCTACGCCATCGGCGGCAACCCGGAGGCGGCGCGCCTGGCGGGGGTCAACGTCAAGCGCGTGCTGGTCAGCGTCTACGTGCTGATCGGCTGTCTGGCGGGGCTGGCGGGCTTCATTCTGAGCGCGCGTCTGGGAAGCGCCGAGGCGGTGGCCGGGATCTCCTTTGAACTGCGCGTCATCGCCTCGGTGGTGATTGGCGGCACCTCGCTGATGGGCGGCTACGGGCGCATCGGCGGCACCATTATCGGCTCCATCATCATGGGCATTCTGATTAACGGCCTGGTGCTGATGAACGTCTCGGCCTACTACCAGCAGATTATCACCGGATTAATTATCGTTCTGGCGGTGGCATTCGATACCTATGCCAAAAGCCGTCGCGGCGCACTGTGAGGATCACGATGAAAGAGGTTCGTATTGGATTAATCGGCACCGGGTATATCGGCAAGGCGCACGCTATCGCCTATGCCCAGGCCCCGACGGTGTTCAACCTGCGCGGCAGGCTGGTGCGCGAGATGGTGGCGGAAGTCACGCCGGAGCTGGCGGCAGCGCGCGCGCAGGCGTTTGGCTTCAACCGCTCCACCGGGGACTGGCGTGCGCTGGTGGCCGACCCGGCCATTGACGTGGTGGATATTTGTTCACCCAACCATCTGCATAAAGAGATGGCGCTGGAGGCGATCCGCCACGGCAAGCACGTCTACTCGGAGAAGCCGCTGGCGCTTAACGCCCACGACGCGCGCGAGATGGTCGACGCCGCGAAGCGGGCCGGGGTGAAAACGCTGGTGGGGTTCAACTACATGAAGAACCCGACGGCGCAGCTGGCGAAGGAGATTATCGCCCGCGGCGAGATTGGCGAGGTGATCCACTTCTACGGCACCCACAACGAAGACTATATGGCCGACCCGCTGTCGCCCATTCACTGGCACTGCTTTAAAGAGACCGCCGGGCTGGGCGCGCTGGGCGACCTCGCGGCGCACATCGTCAATATGGCCCAGTACCTGGTGGGGGATATCGAGCAGGTTTGCGGCGACCTGAAGATCGTGGTCCCGGAACGCCCGGCGAAGGCCGGCTCGTCAGGGATGATTGCCGTCGAAAACGAGGATCAGGCCCACGCGATGGTGCGCTTCGCGGGCGGGGCGCAGGGCGTGATTGAAACTTCCCGCGTTGCCTGCGGCCGCAAGATGGGGCTGTCGTACGTCATCACCGGGACGAAAGGCGCCATCAGCTTCACCCAGGAGCGCATGGCCGAGCTGAAGCTCTATCTGCATGACGATCCGGTGAACCGTCAGGGGTTCCGCACGCTGCTCGTCGGCCCGGCGCACCCGGACTACGCCGCGTTCTGCATGGGCGCGGGACACGGGATCGGCTTTAACGATCAAAAAACGGTGGAGGTGCGCGACCTGGTGGACGGGATTGCCGCCGACGCGCCGATGTGGCCGGACTTCGAAGAGGGCTGGAAGGTGTCGCGCGTGCTGGACGCGATCGCGCTCTCGCACCGGGAAGGCCGCTGGCTGAACGTGAACGACATTGTCTGAAGAGGTATCAACGTGGAAAAGCAGTTTGATGTGATATGCATGGGCCGCGTGGCGGTAGACCTCTACAGTCAGCAGATTGGTGCCCGTCTGGAGGACGCGTCGAGCTTCGCCAAATATCTCGGCGGGTCGTCCGGCAACGTGGCGTACGGCACCGCGCGTCAGGGTTTACGTTCGTCGATGCTGTCGCGCGTTGGCGATGAACATATGGGCCGCTTCCTGCGGGAAGAGCTCAACCAGGTGGGCTGCGATACCAGCCATCTGATTACCGATAAACAACGCCTTACGGCGCTGGTGCTGCTCGGCATTAAAGACCGGGACACCTTTCCACTGATTTTTTATCGCGATAACTGCGCGGACATGGCGATTACCGCCAGCGATGTGGACGAACGCTACATTGCCTCCGCACGTTGTCTTGCCATCACCGGGACCCACCTTTCTCATCCGCAGACCCGCGAGGCGGTGCTGACGGCGCTGGGCTATGCCCGCCGTCACGGCGTGCGCACGGTGCTGGACATCGACTACCGCCCGGTGCTGTGGGGGTTGACCGCCTTAGGCGACGGGGAAACGCGCTTTATCGCCGCCGATAAGGTCACCCGCGAGCTGCAGGAGGTACTGCACCTCTTCGACGTTATTGTCGGCACCGAGGAGGAGTTTCACATTGCGGGCGGCAGCACGGATACCCTGCAGGCGCTGGGGCAGGTGCGCGCCGTCAGTGAAGCAGCGCTGGTCTGCAAACGCGGCGCGCTCGGCTGCTCGGTCTACACCGACGCCATTCCGCTACGGCTGGACGATGGTCTGACGGTGACCGGCGTGCGCGTGGAGGTGCTGAACGTCCTCGGCGCGGGGGACGCGTTTATGTCCGGCCTGCTGCGCGGCTACCTGAACGACGAGGGCTGGGAGCAGGCGTGCCGCTACGCCAACGCCTGCGGCGCGCTGGTGGTCTCGCGCCACGGCTGCGCCCCGGCGATGCCGAGCAAAATCGAGCTGGATGATTATCTCTCCCGCGCCGCGAATGTGCCGCGCCCGGATCTTGACCCGCATCTTAACCATCTACACCGGGTGACCACCCGCCGCCGCGAGTGGCCGGAGCTGTGCGTAATGGCCTTCGACCACCGCAGCCAGCTTGAGGATATGGCGATGCAGTGCGGCGCGTCGCTTAAGCGCATTCCGGCGCTGAAGCAGCTGATCCTGCAGGCCAGCCGCGAGGCGGCGAGCCGCGCCAGGCTGGAAGGTAAAGCCGGCCTGCTGTGCGACGGCACCTTTGGTCAGGACGCGTTGAACGCCATCACCGGGGAAGGGTGGTGGATTGGCCGCCCCATCGAGCTGCCGGGCTCGCGGCCGCTGGAGATGGAGCACGGCAACATCGGCACCCAGCTCATCAGCTGGCCGCAGGAGCACGTGGTGAAGTGCCTGGTCTTCTTCCACCCGGAAGATGCCCACGGCCTGCGCCTGGAGCAGGAGCAGAAAATCGCCGAGGTGTACCACGCCTGCTGCCGGTCCGGGCACGAGCTGCTGCTGGAGGTGATCCTGCCCGCCAGCATGCCGCGCAGCGACGAGCTCTACCTGCGCGCCATCTCCCGCTTCTACAACCTGGGTATTTACCCGGACTGGTGGAAGCTGCCGCCGCTCTCGGCCGACGGCTGGACGGCGCTGAGCGAGATTATCGAGCGTCGGGACCCGCACTGCCGCGGGGTGGTGATCCTCGGCCTGGACGCTCCGGCGGAACAGCTGCGCGCCGACTTCAAAGCCGCAGCGGGGCAGACGCTGGTAAAAGGCTTCGCCGTAGGGCGCACGCTGTTTGGCGATGCCTCCCGCGCGTGGCTGAAGCACGATATTGACGATGCGCAGCTGGTGGCGCGCATCCGGGACAACTACCTGCAGCTTATCGCCTGGTGGCGCGAGCGCGGACACGCATAATGGAGAGGACAATGAGTGTACAACTGGGCATTAACCCGCTGACGTGGACGAACGACGATCTGCCTTCTCTCGGCGCGGAGACCTCGCTGGAGACCTGTCTGAGCGAAGGGAAAGAGGCCGGTTTTGCCGGCTTCGAGCTGGGCAATAAATTTCCGCGCGAAGCGCGCCTGCTCGGCCCCATCCTGCAGCGCCACGACCTGCAGCTGGTCTCAGGCTGGTACTCCGGCCGCCTGCTGGAGCGCAGCGTGGAGGAGGAGATCGCCGCCGTGCAGTCGCACCTGACGCTGCTGCGCGAGCTGGGGGCGAAGGTGCTGGTGTTTGCGGAAGTGAGCGGCTGCATTCACGGCGAGCAGCAGACCCCGGTGCATCTGCGCCCGCGCTTCCCGCAGACGCGCTGGAAAGAGTACGGCGAGAAGCTCACCGAATTTGCCCGCTACACCCAGCAGCAGGGCGTGCAGATTGCCTACCATCACCATATGGGCACGGTGATTGAGTCCGCCGAGGACGTGGACAACCTGATGATCCACACCGGGGAGGCGGTTGGATTGCTGCTGGATACCGGCCATCTGACCTTTGCCGGGGCCGATCCGCTGGCGGTGGCGCAGCGCTGGGCGTCGCGCATCAACCACGTTCACTGTAAAGACGTGCGTGCCGACGTGCTGGCGGACGTGAAAAACCGCAAAACCAGCTTCCTCGATGCGGTGCTGAGCGGCGTGTTTACCGTGCCGGGCGACGGCTGCGTCAATTACCCGCCGATTATGCGGCTGCTGAAGGCGCAGGATTATCACGGCTGGCTGGTGGTCGAGGCGGAGCAGGATCCGGCGATAGCCCATCCCCTGACCTATGCCCGTCTGGGCTATAACAACCTGAGCCGTCTGGCCCGCGACGCCGGGCTGATTTGAGGAGGGAACATGTCACGTCTGTTATCACGCTGGCAACAGCCGAACGCGGAGGGGCGCACCCAGTCCGTCACGCCGGAACGCGCGGGGTGGGGCTACGTCGGCTTTGCGGCGTATGAGCTGCAGGAGGGGCAGACGCTGACGCTGCCCGCCGTCAGCGAAGAGCGCTGCCTGGTGCTGGTTGCCGGGCGCGCCTCTATCCGCACGCCTTCCGCGCAGTTTAACGACATCGGCGAGCGGATGAGCCCCTTCGAGCGCATCAAGCCGTGGGCGGTTTACGTCGCCCCGCAGGAGACGGTGCAGGTGAAGGCGCTGACGACGCTGGAGCTGGCGGTCTGCGCCGCGCCGGGCAAAGGCACGCATCCGACGCGGCTGATTGCCCCGCAGGATATCGACGGCGAGGCGCGCGGCAAGGGGCACAACCAGCGCTACGTGCACAACATTCTGCCGGAAGACAAGCCCGCCGACAGCCTGCTGGTGGTGGAGGTGTGGACCAATGAGGGCTGCACCAGTTCGTACCCGAGCCACAAGCACGATACGGATAACCCGCCGCAGGAAACCTACCTGGAGGAGACCTACTACCATCGCCTCAACCCGGAGCAGGGGTTCTGCATGCAGCGCGTTTACACCGACGACAGAACGCTGGATGAGTGTATGGCGGTCTATAACCGTGACGTGGTGATGGTGCCGAAGGGCTACCACCCGGTCGCGACGATGGCCGGGTATGACAGCTACTACCTCAACGTGATGGCCGGCCCGGTGCGCAAATGGATGTTCACCTGGGAAGAGGACCACGCGTGGATTAATCGGGATTATCCCGCGGACAGCGAGGGCTGAAGCAGTTTTATTTGCCGGGTGGCGCTGCGCTTACCCGGCCTACGAAACCGTAGGCCCGTGCAAGCGCAGCGCCGCCGGGCAAAATTGTGCTCACCGGATCCGCTACGTCTGCTCAACTGACGGGTTCTTAAAAATGGTGGACCGCCGCGTGGGGCGGAACGGTGAATTCAACGGTTTTGTGGTCGAGCGGCTTGTGCGTCGGGTCGGCCAGAAAAATGGTCACCTTGTGTTTACCGGCGGGGAGTCCCACCAGAATCACCGGCTCTCCGCTGGCGTCAGCCCAGTGCCACGGCGCGTCATCCACCACCACGTGAATGTGCCCGATGCGCGGGGTGACCTTGAGCGCGTCGGGGCCGAATACCGGCTCGATGCGCAGGTTTTCGGCGCGGTACTGAATAAACACCGCGCCTTTGCTCAGCGGCCCGGCAAGGGGCGGATCGACTATCAGCTTTGCGGGCGGCTGCGGCTGCGCCAGCGGCGCAACGGCGGCGGGGCCGTTAACGTCCTCGGCGCTCAGGTTGTCCAGCGGTGTGCCCTGGGCATGGGCTACAGATGCCAGGACAAGCAGGGGGATAAGTGCATAACGACGGATCATCGGTCTCTCTCCTCATCGGTTCTGAATGGCGACAGGGAAAGAAAACCATTTTTATGTATCGGAGATATTTGCCGGAGGCGGAGTTTTGTACCCGTTTGTCAGCGTGGCGCTCTGGATACAGTGCGATACAGTTTGCCTGCGTGGACGGCGCACAATCGCTATCGCCAGCCCGGCAATTACCAGCGTCAGCCCCGTTGAAACCCACATTGCACCCGCGATCCCCAGCGTTTTATTCAGCCACGCATAGGCAAACGGTGAGGCTGCCGCCATCAGCTGGCCGGGGATCAGCAGCATGCCCGTACGGCGGGCATAGCTTTCGGTGCTAAACAGCTCCAGCGGCAGGGTGGCTTTCACGATGGTGACCAGCCCGTTGATGGCGCCATAGCCCAGCACAAACCCGGCCGCGCACCACGCAAACAGGGCGCTGCTCATCCCCAGTAGAAAGCAGAGCGGCATGGCGAGCGCGCTAAAAAGCGTGAGTTTGAAGGGGGTTAAGCGGGCACCCGCCAGCACTTCCAGCGAGCGGGCGCCGGTCTGGCCGATCCCCCACAGCATGCCGATGGCGACCGGCAGGCCGAAGTGGGCAATAAACTCCGGCAGATGGGTGGACGTGCCGTTAGAGACAAAGGTGATGAGGGCAATGAAGGCGGCATAAAGCCAGCCGTTGCGCCGCTCGTTGTTCAGCGGTGGCGCGGTGACCTTTGTCGTCACCGTCAGCCTTTGCCGGGGAAGCGTTCGAATCAGCATCGCGCTCAGCAGGCCGAAGAGAGCGTAGACGCGCAGCGCCTCCTGCCAGCTCATGACCTGAAGCAGGGTATCGCCCAGCGGCCAGAAAACGGCGGAGGCCAGCCCGCCCGCCAGCGTGACGCGTGAGATCGTTCTTCGCGCCTGCTGCCCGTAGAGGTTCACCAGCGCGGCGAACAGCGCGTCGTAGAGCGACAGGCGCATCCCGACGCCGCACAGTAGCCAGGCGCAGTACCAGCCAAAAAGCGTCTGGGTATACGCCATCCCTGCGCAGCTTGCGGCGATCAGCAACGTGCCGCTCATCACCACCGTCTGACCGCCAAAGCGTGCCAGCAGGCGGGCGACAAACGGAGAAACCGCCGCCATCACCAGCATCGCCAGCGTCAGGCCGAGGTAAATCTGCGGTGATGACCATCCCCGGTCGGCTACAATGGCCAGCGCAAAGGTGCCGGGCATATAAAACGAGATCCCCCAGTTGATAAGCTGATTACATCCCGCCATGAGGGCGAGGCGGCGAGGCAGGGCAGGTGTTTCCATTATTTTTCATTCCGCTATGCAGTTGTCCTGAGCATAACTCGCGCGGTATTGTGCTGGCAGGGCCGCAACCTTATGCGCGGTATAAGAGAAACTTTGAATGACGACGCTTAATCTGGGCCATCTCGCCACGTTCCGTCTGGTGATCCAACGCGGCAGCTTTTCAGCGGCGGCGGATGTGCTGGGCATTTCCCAGCCCGCCGTCAGCCTGCAAATACGCCAGCTGGAGCAGTTTCTGCACACGCGGCTGGTGGAGCGGACCGGGCGGGGGATTAAGGCGACGGCTGCCGGGCAGGCTTTACTGGTGCACGGGGAGCGTATTCAGCAGGCGGTGGGTGACGCCATCCGGTCCGTGAGCGCCTTCAGCCACGATGTGAGCGGCACCATTACGCTTGGCACGGGGGCAACAGCGTGCATCCATCTTCTGCCACCGCTGCTGGAGAAGCTGCGCCAGGACTATCCGCTCCTGAGCGTGGGAGTCACGACGGGCAACACCCTCGACATCGTCAGGGCCATTGAAGAGAACCGTCTCGATATGGGGCTGGTGACGCTGCCGGTGAGCGGCAGAGCGCTGGAGGTCATGCCGGTGATGGACGAAGAGTTTGTCTTTATCGCGTCGCGGGAGCAGCAGGAGGCTTTCGTGGCGTTCACCCCGGAGGCGCTGCACGCTCAGCCGCTGATTGCCTTTGAATCAGGCAGCGGTACCCGGGCGCTGATCGATGGCTGGTTTGCGGCCAGCGGATTAGCGATCGCGCCGGTGATGCAGCTTGGCAGCATCGAGGCGATCAAACGCATGGTTCGCGCGGGGCTGGGCTACAGCATCGTGCCGCGAATGGCGGTCGAACGGGATGCCGATCGCGAAGGACTATGCGTGATGTCGCTTACGCCCATGCTGCAGCGGCAGCTGGCGGTGGTGATGCGGCAGGATAGAATCCTCAGCAAAGGGATAACAGGCATTATTCGGATAGTGCAAAACCATCCGTCGGCCTAGCGGTCAGCGGTATCGACGGTCAGGCTGGACTGCTGCGACTGGGTTTTGTCCTGATGGTGATACCAGGCGCCAATCGAAGAGTAAACGAAGCGGCCAAAGAAAAACAGGAAGCTGATGAGCAGTATGATGCGGGTCATTCGGGTGTTAAATTGATGTCGTTTGCGCATACGCGTGACCTGACTCACTCTGTTTATCCTGGGTAAGCCCTTTTGGGCGATAAGGACATTAAGGCACAGCGGGAAGATGGGGTCAATTCTGTAGCGTGTAAATAACCGTCAATGTTTACATTAATTAATGTTATTGAAATTAATTAATGCATTTACCATATTGATAATATGAAGAAAATGATTTCAAAAAACACCGCAAAAAAGATATTTGCGTAAATTAGTTTGATTTAAGTCAACGGGTTCCCGGCCCTGATATTTAAAATCCTTCCTCCACACTGTTCGCCCCGCACGCCGCCGGGCGGCGCGTACGTCAGGTTGGATGCCTGTCTTTATTTTCCCTCTGGAGCGAAAGGGGTTTAACCGGGCATCTATGAACATTCTCGCTTTCCTGAAAAAAAATGAAAACCGCTGGTGGGCATTGCCGCTTATTTTGCCTGTGGTTTTACTTCCCGCGCTGAGCATTGCGAATACCTTCACGCAGCTGGGCGATGGTATTGTGGCACTCTATTATTTACCCCTCTCATTTTTGCTTTCGCTGATGATGTTCTTTGGGCTGGAAGCGCTGCCCGGGATCGTATTGTCGCTGTTTATCCGCTATTACCCCTCGGTCGGCATGTTCGAAACGGTCGCCGGCGTGCTCCATTTTATCGTCCCTTTAGTGCTCAGCTGGGGCGGCTACCGGGTGTTTGCACCCAGACGGAACATGACGGCTTACGGCGACGTCCGTCTGATGGCGCAGCGCATCTTCTGGCAGGCCTTCTGTCCCGCGACGCTGTTTCTGGTGCTGTTTCAGTTCGCGGTCTATCTGGGCGTGTATGAGAGCCGGCAGAGCCTGGCGGGATTAAACCCTCTTAATATTCGCACGCTCATCAACTATCAGACGCTGCTGGTCAGCGGGCTGACGGGCGTGCCGCTGAGCTATCTGCTGATCCGCCTGATTCGTCATCCGCGCTATCTCAAAAGTCTTATCTCGCAGATCCGTTCCCAGATAGACAAAAAGGTGACGATCGTTGAGTTTCTGGTGTGGGCTATCGCGCTTGGCGGGCTGCTTTCGCTGCTGCTGCTCCCGATGAATGAAAACAGCTCCATTTTCACCACTAACTACACCCTGTCGCTGCTGATGCCGGTGATGCTCTGGGGCGCGATGCGCTTTGGCTATAAGCTGGTGTCGCTGATCTGGATACCGGTGCTGCTGGTGTCTATTCACTATTTTTACCGCTATATCCCGGTGAACCAAGGGTATGACATTCAGCTGGCGATCACCTCTTCCAGTTACCTGGTCTTCTCGTTTGTGGTGATTTATATGTCGATGCTGGCGACCCGACAGCGCGCGGTGAACAAGCGCTCCCGCAGGCTGGCGCTACTCGACCCGGTCGTCCATATGCCTAACCTGCGGGCGCTGTCGCGCGAACTGGCGAAAAGCCCGTGGTCGGCGCTGTGCCTGCTGCGCATTCCGGAACTGGAAATTCTGGGCCGAAATTACGGCGTGCTGCTGCGCATTCAGTACAAACAGCAGCTGGCGCAGTGGGTGAATGGCACGCTCCAGCCCAATGAGCAGGTCTATCACCTGACCGGGTATGACCTGGCGGTCAGGCTCAACGCGGAATCGCACCAGCAGCGGATTGAGGCCCTGGACGAGCACATTAAACAGTTCCGCTTTGTCTGGGACGGCATGCCGCTGCAGCCGCAGGTGGGCGTGAGCTATTGCTATGTCCGGTCCCCGGTAAACCATCTTTATCTGGTGCTGGGTGAACTGGGTGTGGTTGCCGATCTGTCGCTCTCCTCCAACCATCCGGAAAATCTTCAGCAGCGTGGGGCCGTCCATTTGCAGCGCAGCCTGAAGGATAAAGTTGCGATGATGAGCCGCCTGCAAAAGGCGCTCGATAACGACGAATTCACCCTGCTGGTTCAACCCGTTCGCGGCCTGCGTGGCGATCGCTATCACGAAGTCCTGCTGCGGATGCCGGATGTCAACGGGCTATTGATTTCCCCCGACCAATTCCTGCCCGTCGCGCAGGAGTTTGGCCTCTCCTCGCGGGTGGATTTGTGGGTGCTGGAGCACACTCTGCGCTTCCTTGCCGCGCATCGCGAACGGCTGCCCGGCCAGCGCTTTGCCATTAATCTTGCCCCGTCGACCGTGTGTCGGGTGCAGTTCCCGCTTGAGGTCAGCCGCCTGCTGGCGAAATACGCCATTGAGCCGTGGCAGCTGATTTTTGAGGTGACGGAGTGCAGCACCTTCGGCAGCGGTGAGCAGGCGCTACATATTCTCCAGCAGCTGCAGAAAATGGGGGTACGCATTGCAATTGATGATTTTGGTACCGGGTATGCGAGCTATGCGCGGCTGAAAAGCGTGGATGCCGATATTCTCAAGATTGACGGCAGCTTTATCCGCAATATCGTCAACAACAGCCTGGATTATCAGATCGTGGCGTCTATCTGCCATCTGGCGCGCATGAAGAAGATGCTGGTTGTGGCTGAGTACGTCGAGACGGAAGAGATACGTAGCGCGGTTCACGCGCTAGGCATCGATTATGTGCAGGGCTATCTGATTGGCAGGCCGGAACCGCTTGAGTCACTGCTGGAAGCTGAGGCGTCCACCGCGGACGCCTGAGTCGTTATGCGGCGACGTCGGCGCTCTCTTCTTCGATTTTGAGCAGCCAGCCGGTGACTGCTTCCCAGTACTGCTGCTCTTTTTCCAGGTCCAGCAGGACCAGCGCGTTCTGGCTGAACCAGTCGTGCGGGAAGCTCAGCGTCCAGTGATGATCGTCGGTTTTCAGCTTCAGCGTAGGCGGCGTAGTGGTAGCCTGGCGCTGGTTATTGAGCAGCACGCCCAGACGCAGCAGCTGAATAAGCGGCAGGAACTGCTTCTTCTTGAACAGCGTGAAGCGCGGCAGGTCGTCGAGCTTGATGGCTTTGCGGTGATAACGCACCAGGGTCGCCATCATGGTTTGCTGCTCCTGGTTGAAGCCGGGCAGATCGCTGTTTTGCAGAATGTAGGCCGAGTGGCGATGCATTCCGCTGTGGTTGATGTTCAGCCCCACCTCGTGCAGCATCGCGGCCCATTTTAACAGCGCGGCGAGCTGCGGGTGCGCAAGCTTCGGATTCTGTTCTTCCCACTGTTCGTACATCTGCACCGTGGTTTCCAGCACGCGCTTCGCCTGTTCACGGTCGATGTTGTACTGGTTGGCGAGGCTTTGCGCGGTGCGGCTGCGAATATCCTGATGGCGGAAGCGGCCTTCCATCTCATACAGCACGCCTTCACGCAGCGCGCCGTCGGAGAGACGCAGCTCCTTAATCGCCAGCGCATCAAATACGCCGCACAGGATAGCAAGACCCGGTACGAAGACTGATTTCCGCTCTTCGGACAGGCCCGGCAGGCTCAGGGCGTCGAAGCTTTTATGCTTCAGCACCTCTTCGGTGAGCAGAGCCAGGCGTTCAGGGGTAATAATCCCGTCTTTTTCACCCATCGCCAGCAGCACTTCATGCGCGGCTTTAATCGAGCCGGATGCGCCCAGCGCCACGTTCCAGCCCTGGATACGGTACTGCCACGCCAGGTTTTCCAGCTTCTGAACAGCCGCCATACGCGCACGCTGGAAATTCTCGCGGGTGATGGTGCCCCCCGGGAAATACATCTGCGCGAAGCTGACGCAGCCCATACGGCGGCTTTCCACCAGACGCGGCTCAAAGTCTTCACCGATCACCAGCTCCGTTGAGCCGCCGCCGATATCAATAACCAGCTTGCGCCCTTTTTCCGGCTGGGTGTGCTCAACGCCCATGAAAATCAGACGCGCTTCCTCGTTGCCGGAGATGATCTCAATCGGGTAGGGGATCACCTTTTCGGCCCGCTTGAGGAACTCCGGGGCGTTCAGCGCCTGGCGCAGGGTGTGGGTGCCCACGATGCACACGCTGGAGGGCGAGAAGCCCTGCAGGCGTTCAGCAAACAGCGACAGGCAGTTTAACCCGCGCTCCATTGCCTCTTCGCTGAGCATGCTGCGTTCATCCAGGCCATCCGCCAGGTGCACGCGCTGCTTCAGACGACCGATGATCTGCAGCGCGCCATCCACCTCACGGGCGATGACCATGTGGAAACTGTTAGAGCCAAGATCGACCGCGGCGAATTCCTGCGGGCGTGGGGTCTTATCATTTATCGGCATAGGTTAATCGGGTTGCTCGAGTGATTTGATATAGTCGTAAATCGCCAGTTGCGACCGCACTTTGCGGCGGTTGCCGCGCGGTACATAGCGGTTACTGAGTTCTTTGTCGATATAGCGTGCTTTCACGGTATCGCTGAACAGAATCTCGATGATGTCGAGGATCTGCTGCTTCAGACGCGGATCCAGCAGCGGTGCCGCGACTTCAATTCGGTAGTCAATATTGCGCGTCATCCAGTCTGCCGATGAGAGATAGACCTGTTTATCACCCGCATTATCAAAAATATAGATCCGATCGTGTTCCAGGTAACGGTCAACAATGCTGATCACGCGAATATTGTCGCTGATGCCTTCCAGTTCCGGGATCAGCGAGCACATGCCGCGGATCAGCAGATTAACCGGCACGCCAGAGCTGGACGCCGCGTACAGCCTGTCCACCAGCCCTTTGTCGACCAGGTTATTAAGCTTCAGCGTGATGCCTGACGACAGCCCTTTCTGGGCATTGGCGATCTCTTTATCGATCATATCGTACAGCAGGCGGCGCGAGTTCTGCGGCGAGACCAGCAGATAGTCGAAGCTCACCGGACGGTACGGGTTTTCGATAAAGTTAAAGACCCGGCGCACTTCGTTCGTGATGCGGGCGTCGGCGGTCAGCAGCGAGTAGTCGGTATAAATGCGCGCCGTTTTCTCGTTAAAGTTCCCGGTACCGATGTGGGCATAACGCACCACGTCGTCGCCCTCTTTACGGGAGATCAGGAACAGCTTGGCGTGAATTTTCAGCCCCGGCGCGGAGAAGATGACGTGCACACCCGCTTCCGTCAGACGGCGCGCCCAGTGAATATTCGCCTCTTCGTCGAAGCGCGCCTGCAGCTCAACCACCACGGTGACTTTTTTGGCGTTGTGCGCGGCGTGGATCATCGCGTCGATGATGCGGGAATCTTTTGCCACGCGGTAGATGTTGATTTTGATCGCCAGCACGCTCGGGTCGAACGAAGCTTGGCGCAGCAGTTCCAGCACGTGCTCGAACGTGTGGTATGGATAGTAGAGCAGCACATCGCGTTCGCGGATGGCGTCGAATCCGTTGCGGAATTTATCGAACCACAGATGGCGCAGGCGCGGCAGCGGCTTGTTCACCAGATTGGCTTTGCCGACGTTCGGGAAGCCAATAAAGTCTTTGAAGTTGTGGTAACGACCACCCGGCACGATGGAGTCATAGCGCGAAATGGTCAGTTTATCGCGCAGCATCTCTACCATGGCGTCCGGCATATCGCGCTGATAAACAAAGCGCACCGGCTCGGCCGTCAGGCGCTGTTTCAGGCTGGAGGACATCAGCTCCATCAGGCTGGCTTCCATCTCGTGCACCAGGTCATATTCGGCGTCACGGGTCATCTTCATCGAGTAGGCGTTTAACGCATCGTAATCGAAGAAGCCTTTAAAGATGTCGTCCAGGCAGTAGCGCAGGATGTTGTCCAGCAGGATCATTGGCTTGCGTCTGCGCGGGGTTTCCGGCGGCAGGTTCACAAAGCGTGGCACCTTGTCGGACGGGATCTCCAGCAGCGCGTAACGGATGGATTCACCGCGAATAATTTCCACCGCCAGGTAGGTGTAGTCATCCTTCAGGAACTGAACCAGATCGGTTTCGCGGTTGATCAGAATCGGGGTAATGTGCTGGCGCAGATAGTGTTTGAAGTAGTGGCGCAGCCAGTTTTGTTGGTTAACGGAAAGCTGGCGTTCGTTAATCAGGAAGATTTGATTGCGCGCCATCTCCAGCAGCAGTTCGTTATACAGGCCGTCAAATTCCTGATCGGCTTTCAGCACGCGGGACTGGATTTTGCCCAGCAGATGCCGCGAGTGCGAGTTTAAGCCCTGTTCTTCGCTGATGATGATGCGTCTTTTCAGCTCGGCAAAGCGAACCTTGTAGAACTCATCCAGGTTGTTGGAATAAATACCCAAAAAACGCATGCGCTCGATCAGCGGGTTACTTTTGTCAGCCGCTTCCTGGAGTACACGTTCGTTGAATGCTAACCAGCTTAGCTCTTTCTCGATATATAACTTTTCCTGACCCATTACAGCTCACACTCCAGTTCAATCACAGGACGTGGTAAATCCGTCTCGTCCTTATTATGGCGAGCATTTCCACGATATGTCCAACAGTGCCAGAAAAGTATGACAGTTATTTTTTTTGTTGGGGATTTTAGAAGGTTGGAGAAGGGGATATCGGGTAATGCAATGTACAGGTCGGGTAAGCGCAGCAGCGCCACCCGACATAAAAAAACTACTCTTCCGCCGCATGACCCTGCGGGGGTAACTTCACGCCGTCCAGCCAGGCTGCACCGTCGCGCATCTCGAGACGCCCGTCGACAAACCAGCTGACCACCAGCGGGTAAATGGCGTGTTCCTGGGTCTGCACGCGTTCGGTCACGTCTTCTTCGCTGTCGCCGTCAAAGACCGGGACTTTGGCCTGCAGGATCACCGGACCGCCGTCCAGCTCGTCGGTAACGAAATGCACGGAGGTGCCGTGCTCCTCATCGCCGTTTTCCAGAACCTGACGATGGGTGTGCAGGCCGGGATATTTCGGCAGCAGGGAAGGGTGAATATTCAGCAGACGTCCGGCGAAGTGTTCGACGAAGGCCGGGCTCAGAATACGCATATAGCCCGCCAGCACGACCACGTCCGGCGCGTAGGCATCAATCTCCTGCACCAGCTCGCGGTCAAAGGCTTCACGCCCGGCGAACTGGCTGGCTTCCAGCGCGTGCGCAGGAATGTTTGCTTCCCGCGCGCGCTCAAGGCCGAACGCGTCGGCCTTGTTGCTGAAAACTGCCCGAATGGTGCCATTGATTTTCTTCTGTTTGCAGGCGTCTATGATGGCCTGCAAATTGCTTCCGTTGCCGGAAATGAGCACCACGATGTTTTTCATTCAATGACCACACGCTGTTCGGAATCGGAGGCTTTAATCGTACCGATTTTCCACGCGTTTTCACCTTTTTCAGTCAGCAGCTTAACCGCTTTATCCGCTTCGCTTGCCGGCAGGGCGATAACCATGCCCACGCCGCAGTTAAAGGTGCGGTACATTTCGTGAGAGCTCACGTTGCCTGCGGTCTGCAGCCAGTTAAACACGGCCGGCCACTGCCATGAGGATTCGTCGATCACCGCCTGGGTGTTGTCCGGCAGGACGCGCGGGATGTTTTCCCAGAAGCCGCCGCCGGTCAGGTGAGCGATAGCGTGAACGTCGACGTTCTCGATAAGCTCAAGCACGTTTTTCACGTAGATGCGGGTCGGCGCCAGCAGATGGTCAGCCAGCGGTTTACCGTCGAGTTCGGTCGTCAGCGGGTCACAGCCGCTCACTTCGAGAATTTTACGCACCAGGGAGTAGCCATTGGAGTGCGGGCCGCTGGAGGCCAGCGCGATCAGCACATCGCCATCGGCCACTTTGCTGCCGTCGATAATTTCTGATTTTTCTACTACACCGACGCAGAAGCCCGCGACGTCATAATCTTCGCCGTGATACATGCCCGGCATTTCCGCGGTTTCACCACCGACCAGCGCACAACCGGACTGCAGGCAGCCTTCGGCGATACCGCTAATCACGCTGGCTGCGGTATCCACGTCCAGTTTGCCGGTCGCGTAGTAATCGAGGAAGAACAGCGGCTCTGCGCCCTGAACCACCAGGTCATTCACGCACATCGCGACCAGATCGATACCGATTGTGTCGTGACGCTTTAAATCCATCGCCAGGCGCAGTTTGGTGCCTACACCGTCAGTTCCCGAGACCAGAACAGGTTCACGATATTTTTGCGGCAGCGCGCACAGTGCGCCGAAGCCACCCAGACCACCCATCACTTCCGGGCGGCGGGTTTTTTTCACCACACCTTTGATTCGGTCAACCAGCGCATTACCTGCGTCAATATCAACACCGGCATCTTTGTAGCTGAGAGAAGTTTTGTTGGTCACGGCTTAAATCCCCACGCGATTGCATAGCTAGTAAGAAAAATCGGCGCAATTCTAACAGTCCAGGCAAACGTTTGCGAGCCTATTCTGGGCGTGGGGATCTTTTTTTCTGTGTACCCCGGTAATGCAGCCAAATTTGACTCTGTTCACGAAAATGAAACCGGTTTCTGAGAACTGCTTGCAACAGCTATGCCCTTTGCACATCATCGAACTGAAACCGGTTTCTGTAATTGTTTTTGCAGAAAATAACGCAGAATGAGGGAAAGCGAATGTCAGGATTTAAAGCAGATTTTCTGTGGGGCGGGGCCGTTGCGGCGCATCAGCTGGAAGGCGGCTGGAAAGAAGGCGGCAAGGGCGTGAGCGTGGCCGACGTGATGACCGCGGGCGCGCACGGCGTGCCGCGTGAAATCACCAACGGCGTGCTGGACGGGAAAAATTACCCTAACCATGAAGCCATCGATTTCTACCACCGCTATAAAGAAGACATCAAACTCTTTGCCGAGATGGGATTCAAGTGCTTCCGCACCTCTATTGCCTGGACGCGGATCTTCCCGAAAGGGGACGAGCTTGAGCCTAACGAGGCTGGCCTGAAATTCTATGACGATCTGTTCGACGAGTGCCTGAAGTACGGCATCGAACCTGTGATCACGCTTTCTCACTTCGAGATGCCTTTCCATCTGGTCACCGAATACGGCGGCTGGCGTAACCGTAAGCTGATCGACTTCTTCGTTCGTTTTGCAAAAGTGGTGTTCCAGCGCTATCAGCATAAAGTGAAGTACTGGATGACCTTTAACGAGATCAACAACCAGGCCAACTTCCACGAAGACTTTGCGCCGTTCACCAACTCCGGGCTGAAGTACGCGCCGGGTGAAGATCGTGAGCCGGTGATGTTCCAGGCGGCACACTATGAGCTGGTGGCCAGCGCCCTGGCGGTGAAGGCGGGGCGCGAGATTAACCCGTCGCTGCAGATTGGCTGCATGATTGCCATGTGTCCTATCTACCCGCTGACCTGCGCGCCGGACGATATGATGATGGCGATGAACGCGATGCACCGCCGCTACTGGTTCACCGACGTGCACGTGCGCGGCAGGTACCCGCAGCACCTGCTCAACTACTTCGAGCGTCGCGGCTTCGCGCTGGATATTACCGAAGAAGATAAAGCGGCGCTGAAGCAGGGCTGCGTCGATTACATCGGCTTCAGCTACTACATGTCCTTCGCCACCAAGGCGACGGCGGAAAACCCGCAGCTGGATTACGACGAAAGCAAGAGCCTGGTCTCCAACCCGTACGTGCAGAAATCCGACTGGGGCTGGCAGATTGACCCGGTGGGTTTGCGCTACTCCCTCAACTGGTTCTGGGATCACTACCAGCTGCCGCTGTTCATCGTTGAGAACGGCTTTGGCGCGATCGACGTGCAGGAGAGCGACGGCACCGTGAACGACCAGTACCGTATTGACTACCTGGCCGCCCACATTCGCGAGATGAAAAAAGCGGTGGTGGAAGACGGCGTGGATCTGATGGGCTACACCCCGTGGGGCTGTATCGACCTGGTGTCTGCCGGAACGGGCGAAATGAAAAAACGCTACGGCTTTATCTTTGTCGATAAAGATAATGAAGGGAACGGCACGCTGAACCGCAGTAAGAAAAAGTCGTTCGACTGGTATAAGCAGGTGATTGCGAGCAACGGCGAGCAGCTATAATTGCCCGGTGGCGCTGCGCTTACCGGGCCTACGGGACGTGTAGGCCGGGTAAGCGTTAGCGCCACCCGGCAGAACCCCGCACCCAAGCCGGAGCCCAACCTCCGGCTTTTTTGTTTTTGATTGATGTACGTCAAGCAACATGGGTATGGCCTAATCCGAAAAAAGCGGTATAATCCCGCGATTTTTTTGCGGACGCCACCTCAGAGGAGAAAGAGAATGAAGATTGTGGAAGTGAAACACCCACTCGTTAAACACAAGTTGGGCCTGATGCGTGAGCATGACATCAGCACGAAGCGTTTTCGCGAACTGGCATCTGAAGTCGGCAGCCTGCTGACCTACGAAGCGACCTCTGATCTGGAAACGGAAAAAGTCACCATCGAAGGCTGGAACGGCCCGGTGCAGGTTGAGCAGATCAAAGGTAAGAAAATTACCGTGGTGCCAATCCTGCGTGCCGGTCTCGGCATGATGGAAGGCGTGCTGGAGCACGTACCGAGCGCGCGCATTAGCGTGGTCGGCATCTATCGTAACGAAGAAACCCTTGAGCCAGTTCCTTACTTCCAGAAGCTGGTGTCTAACATCGACGAGCGTATGGCGCTGGTGGTTGACCCAATGCTGGCAACCGGTGGTTCTATGATCGCGACCATCGACCTGCTGAAAAACGCGGGCTGTAACAGCATTAAGGTGCTGGTACTGGTCGCGGCCCCGGAAGGGATCGCGGCGCTGGAAAAAGCGCACCCGGACGTTGAGCTGTATACCGCCTCTATCGACCAGGGCCTGAACGAGCACGGGTACATCATCCCGGGGCTCGGCGATGCCGGCGATAAGATCTTTGGTACGAAATAATCGAATAACGATAAATAAGCCGACTTTGATAGTCGGCTTTTTTTTGAATAAAACACCAACAATACTACACAGAGGAAAACACTATGACGCGCCGTGCTATCGGGGTGAGTGAAAGACCGCCGCTTTTACAGACTATCCCGCTTAGTTTGCAGCACCTGTTCGCCATGTTTGGCGCAACCGTGCTGGTGCCAATCCTGTTCCACATTAACCCGGCCACCGTGCTGCTGTTCAACGGCATTGGTACGCTGCTGTACCTCTTTATCTGTAAAGGCAAAATCCCGGCGTATCTGGGGTCGAGCTTCGCCTTTATCTCGCCGGTTCTGCTGCTGCTGCCTTTGGGTTATGAAGTGGCTTTGGGCGGGTTTATCATGTGCGGCGTCCTGTTCTGCGTGGTCTCCTTCATTGTGAAGAAAGCCGGTACCGGCTGGCTGGACGTGATGTTCCCGCCTGCGGCGATGGGCGCAATCGTTGCGGTCATCGGTCTGGAGCTGGCGGGCGTGGCGGCGAATATGGCCGGTCTGCTGCCTGCTGACGGCCAGTCACCGGATTCCAAAACCATTATCATCTCGCTGGTAACGCTGGGCGTGACGGTATTTGGCTCCGTGCTGTTCCGCGGCTTCATGGCGATTATCCCGATCCTGATCGGCGTGCTGGCGGGCTATGCGCTCTCCTTCGCGATGGGCGTGGTGGACACCACCCCGATTGCTCAGGCGCACTGGTTCGCCCTGCCAACCTTCTATACGCCACGCTTTGAATGGTTTGCGATCTTCACCATTCTGCCTGCGGCGCTGGTGGTGATTGCGGAGCACGTCGGCCACCTGGTGGTGACGGCGAATATCGTTAAGCGCGATTTGATCCGCGACCCGGGTCTGCACCGCTCCATGTTTGCGAACGGTTTCTCCACCATCATCTCCGGTTTCTTTGGCTCCACGCCAAACACCACCTACGGTGAAAACATCGGCGTGATGGCGATTACCCGCGTCTACAGTACCTGGGTTATCGGCGGCGCGGCGATCATCGCCATCCTGCTCTCCTGCGTCGGCAAGCTGGCGGCAGCGATTCAGATCATTCCGGTACCGGTGATGGGCGGCGTTTCTCTGCTGCTGTACGGCGTGATCGGTGCCTCCGGTATTCGCGTGCTGATTGAATCCAGGGTGGATTACAGCAAGGCGCAGAACCTGATCCTGACCTCGGTGATCCTGATTATCGGCGTGAGCGGCGCGAAGGTGCACATCGGCGCAGCGGAGCTGAAGGGCATGGCGCTGGCGACTATCGTCGGCGTGGGCCTGAGCCTGATCTTCAAGCTGATCTCGGTCATCCGCCCGGAAGAAGAAATTCTTGACGCGGACGACAGCGAAAAAGCGTCACATTGATCGTATTAACGGGCGAGGGATCGCCCGGTTCTCTCCTTGCAGGTTCCGTGTTAAACTCCATTCCGATTTTACGTAGGATCTCTGGTTGAGGTATTTCTGAACGGACCGGCACAGCTCTCTCTGCCACTCTATCTCCCTGACGACGAAACTTTCGCAAGTTTCTGGCCGGGTGATAACCCCTCTTTACTGGCTGCACTGCAAAACGTGCTGCGCCAGGATCACAGCGGATACATCTATATCTGGTCACGCGAAGGCGCGGGACGCAGCCATCTTCTGCATGCTGCCTGCGCGGAGCTTTCAGCGCGCGGTGATGCGGTAGGCTACGTGCCGCTGGATAAACGTACCTGGTTCGTGCCTGAGGTGCTGGAGGGAATGGAACATCTCTCACTGGTCTGCATCGATAATATCGAATGCGTGGCGGGGGATGAGCCGTGGGAAATGGCGATCTTTAACCTTTACAACCGCATTCTGGAATCGGGTAAAACCCGGCTGCTGATCACCGGCGATCGACCGCCGCGCCAGCTGAACCTGGGGCTGCCGGACCTGGCGTCCCGTCTGGACTGGGGACAAATCTACAAGCTTCAGCCGCTGTCGGATGAAGATAAGCTTCAGGCGTTACAGCTGCGCGCAAAGCAGCGCGGGTTTGAGCTGCCGGAGGACGTTGGTCGCTTCCTGCTCAAGCGGCTGGATCGCGAAATGCGCACGCTGTTTGACACGCTCGATCAGCTCGATCGCGCCTCTATTACCGCCCAGCGCAAGCTGACCATTCCGTTTGTGAAAGATATTCTCAAGCTTTGAGTTTTTTGCCGGGTGGCGGCTGCGCCTTACCCGGCCTACAAGGGCCGGGCGGTTTTTGTAGGCCCGGTAAGCGTAGCGCCACCGGGCTAGAGATCGTCCATCAGATGCTCCACCAGCAGCGGAATCGGTCTTCCCGACGCCACGCTCCGTCCGTTTTCGCGCCACAGCGCCGTACCGCTGATGTCCAGATGCGCCCACGGGATTGTCGGCGGGCAAAAGTGGTGCAGCAACCAAGCCGCCGAAGCACTGATTGCTGCATTATTGGTCGGCGTGTTGCACAGATCGGCGATGGTACTCTCGGTCTGCTTTTTCAAGCGGGCATCCAAGGGTAAAGACCACACTTCGTCACCGCTTCTTTTCCCGGCTCGGGTAAGAAAATCGCGCAGCGGTTCATCCTGGGTCATCAGCCCGCTCAGTTCATACCCCAGCGCCTTCACGACCGCACCGGTTAAGGTCGCTATATCAATAATATATTGAGCCTGTGGGTGCCGCTGGCTGGCCCAGGCGATGGCGTCCGCCAGCACCAGTCGGCCTTCGGCATCGGTATTGTTGATTTCAACGGTGATCCCGTTGCAAGCCGTTGCTACCGTGCCGGGCTGCATGGCGTCCGGGCCGATGGCGTTTTCCGCCAGCGCCAGTACGCCCATGATGCGTACGGGCAGCGCCAGCTCTGCGACGGTCAGCATCAGGCCCAGGACGTTAGCCGCGCCGCACATGTCGTATTTCATGGTGTACATGCCCGCGCCTTCCTTCAGCCACAGGCCGCCGGTATCGAAGGTAATGCCTTTTCCCACATAGCAGCGCGCCGGACTGTCGTTGGCACCGTCATAATGAATCGCCAGCAGACGTGGCGGGCAGGTCGCCCCTTTGCCGACGGCGTGCAGCAGCCCCAGACCCTGCTCAGCAATAGCCTTTTCGTTCAGCACTTCGCAGCGCAGGGCGGGGAAGGCGGCGCAGAGCCTTTGCGCCTCTTCCACCACAAACTGCGGCGTGCAGCGGTCGGACGGGATATCCGCCAGACGTCGCGCCGCGACCATGCCGTGGGCGATGGCCTGCTGCTGGCGGAAAATAACCGCCAGTCGGTCCTCCTGTTCGGGTAAACAGAGCGCGGTGATGCGCTCAAGACGGACGCTGTCACAGGTTTTTTTCAACTGCAAATCGCTCAGCCTGTGCGCCTGATTAAAGAGAAAACGCAGCACCTGCGCCAGCACCACATCGTCGATATCAGTCACGTCCAGTATCAGCTCGGGGCCGACGGGCGAGGCCAGCAGCGGGCGCAGCGCCGCCAGTAATCCTTCGGTCAGGCTATCCTGCCAGAGGACATCGGGCAGCAGGGTGATCCGGGCAAACGGGGCGCAGCCAAAGCGGGTGTCAGCGATGCTGGCAGACTCGCGCATTTCCGCGACAAGCGCCGTTTCGGGCAAATGCGTACAGGAGGCGGAGGCAATCAAATGGCTTTGTGGAGCCGCGTCAGAAAGCACGGTGATAAACTGATACGTAATCATCATGACTCCTCAATCGGCGCGCGGATCCGCGCGGCATAGGCCTGCATCCACGCATCGTCTACCGCGTGATAATGCGTTTTCTCCCGCAGGCGTTCAGTACGAAAAACGGTGAGAGGCTGGCGAGCCGTCGCCACCACGAACGAAAAGGTTTTGATGTTAGTGGCGGCACCAAATTCGCCCCTGTTGTTCATGCACACCACGGAGAGATCGCCCACGCGGCCAAAGCGCGACATTAGCTTGTCTTCCAGTTCGAACACTACCGAATCGGCCGCCTGCTGCGGCGTCATACCCTGCGCCATGCGGCGGACGATTTCGTAGCTGGTGCAGCCTTTCATCAGATCTTCACCGACGCCCGTGGCGGTGGCGGCGCCGGTTTCGCTGTCACAGTAAAAGCCGGAGCCGATAATGGGCGAATCCCCGAGTCGGCCGCGCTTTTTCATGAACAGGCCGCTGGTGGAGGTGGCAACGCTCATTGACCCCTGTTTATCGAGGCCGATAATGCCGACGGTGTCATGTCCGTCGTAAGGGCTTAAGCCCTTATCCAGCGTTTCGCGGCAGCGCTTGCGGTAGTGCTGCATGGCGCGGTCGGTGAGCATGGTTTTGTCGGCAAAGCCCTGGCTCAGCGCCCATTCCCGCGCGCCCTGGCCGACCAGCAGGCTGTTGTAGCGCTGGCGGCTTAACGCATGCGCCACGCGTACCGGGTTGGCGATATCCACCAGGTTGCCCACGGCGCCAAACGCCAGCGTGTCGCCGTCCATGTAGGCGGCGTCCAGCTCCACCTCGCCATTTTCGGTGGGCAGGCCGCCGTAGCCGACGGATTTATAAAACGGAAAGTCTTCGACGGCGGCGACGGCATCCACCACCGCAGCGGAGACCGGTTTACCCGCAGCCAGCGCGGACGCAGACTCCGTAACGCCTTCAAGCGCCATTCTCCAGGTCGCGATAATTCCCCACATGCTTTACTCCTGTTTTGCAAGGGTGGTGTCGGTTTGCGTAACGGTGGCCATTTCCGCCGCGCGGTACTGTTTGTCCAGGATACGCATGAAAGGCAGGTACAGCATGGCGCCAATCAGCAGGTTGATAAGCTGCATCACGCTGCCGCTCAGGTGCCCGGTGACGATAAAACCGCTGATCACCGGCGGCAGCGTCCAGGGAATAAACACCCCGGTGGTGACGGCAACCGCGCCAATCTTCATCGCGGCATACTGCACCGTGACCAGCACCAGCGGCGCCAGGTTGAACGGGATAAGCATGATCGGGTTCATGATCACCGGCAGGCCAAACAGGATCGGTTCGTTGATATTAAACACCGACGCCCCGGCGCCGAGGCGCGCCACTTCACGCATGTTTTTGCTGCGGGCGAAAATCAGCATCGCAATCACCAGCGACAGCGTGGCCCCCGCGCCGCCCATCCAGATCATGTCAAAAAACTGTTCTGTGATAATGTGCGGCGGCGTCGAACCTGCCTGAATCGCGGCGATGTTGTCGGTCTGGTTTTCCATCCACAGCGGGCGAATGATGCCGTTGATCATCGATCCGGAGTTAATGCCCACTGACCACAGGATGGTGATGCTGAACACCGTCATCAGCGCGCCAAAGTATGAGGTGCCGTAGTGGCGCACCGGCGTGGCAACCACTTCATAAATAAACTGATGGATGGTGTTGTAGTGGGTGTTTTCAAACACGATGCGGATACCCAGCACCAGAATCATCACCAGCAGGGCCGGGATCAGCGCCGCGAAGGACTCCTGCACTGCAGGCGGCACGCCGTCCGGCATTTTGATCACCAGTTTTTTGCGCTTGAGCCAGCAGAACAGCTCCGTCCACAGCAGGGAACCAATCATCGCCACGAACAGCCCTTTGCTGCCAATCCACTCCACCGGAATGACAGTGATACCGCCGTTTTCCGCCACTTTGATAAACGGCGTCAGGATGAGAAAGGCGACCAGCGCCAGGATGCCGCAGGAGATGCGATCCTCACCGTAGTGTTCCGCCAGGCGGAAGGCGACCAGGAAGCTGATGAACAGCGACATGGTAGAGAACACCGCGTTGAACGGGATTTCGATAATAGCGCTCCAGCTCTCACCAAAGGCCTGAGACATAAACTGCTGATAGGCCTGATTCGGGAACGACGAGATCACCAGCAGAATAGAGCCGACGATGATAAACGGCATGAAGGAGACGTAGGCGCCGCGAATGGCCCCGAGATGACGCTGCTGGGCCGTTTTGGCCGCCAGCGGCATCAGTTTTGCTTCAAGAAATCCCAGAACATTGTTCATTGTGAACTCCGTACAAGATTGAGGGGTGTTGTTTGTGTTATGTCTGGGGATTATCAGTGAAGCGTGGCGAGCGAAAGGTGAAATCGGTCACAAAGCAATCGCTGGTGTAGTATAAATCTCACAAGATTAGTTCTGAGGATCCTGCGATGGAAATTAAACTGCATGCTAATGCCACCACCACACCGCGCATCCGTCGCTATCTTCAGCAGTCAGATAAAAGCGACAGAGAGCTGGCCACGGAGCTGGGTATTTCGGTCACTACCGTCAGGCGCTGGCGCAACCGCGATCAGGTTTCGGATAACCATACGACGCCAAAAGTGATACACAAAGCATTGAGACAGGAGCAGGTTGCGCTGGTCAATTCCCTGCGGGATATCACTGGCGCCCCGCTGGACGAGCTGCTGCAGATGGTCAACAACGGACTCGGGATCGCCGTATCCCGCGCGACCCTGAACCGCTACCTCAAACCGGCTTCGGTAAAGCAGAAGGGCGCGACGTTGCAGGGGAGAAAGGCGCTAAAGGCAGGCATCGTGCCGCAAAAACTCCAGTTACATCATCAGCCTCTGTCTCTGCATATGGACGATGGCGGGGAACAGCACCTGCTCTGGGCGCGTGAGCCCGTGAGCGGCTGGTGCTACGCCCGGCTGTACGCGGGCATTTCTGCGCAGCTGCTGGCCCGCTGGGCGAACGACGCGCTGGAAGCCTGTCCGGCAGATATTCAATCTGTTGAGACTTTTGGTTTTGAGGTGAAGCTTGAGAAGCGTAATACCACCGTGACAGTGCATCCGCAGCAGTACCGCGCCGTTCAGGTTGATCTGCCGCTATGTGAAATCATCCCACGTCTGAACAGTGAACCGGCAGGGGAGCTGTTGATCCAGCTGTGCGAATTTTACAACCGGGGAAAAACGCAGAAAAAGCTGGGAGAGAGTACGCCGCAGGCCTTTCTGGAAGCGCTGCGGCATAAGGACTAGAGGATCTCGAGCACGTCTTCCGGCGGACGTCCAATGCGCGCCTGGCCGTTCGCCACCACTATCGGGCGCTCAATCAGCTTTGGATTTTCAACCATCGCCTGGATCAGCTCGGCCTCGGTGAGGCGGCTGTCATCCAGGTTAAGCGACTTATACAGATCTTCTTTCTGGCGCATCAGCTCTCTCGCACTGCCCATCCCCAGCATGTGCAGAAGCTGGCGGAGGGTTTGCGCGTCCGGCGGAGTGTCGAGGTACAGCACCACCTCCGGCTCAACGCCGTTAGACTTCAGCAGGCTCAGGGTATCGCGGCTCTTGGAGCAGCGAGGGTTGTGATAGATTTTTACGGCGTCGGTCATGACGTGAATTCTCCTTTATTACATCTTCTCGTACGGCTTAAAGCGCTGCTGCAGGCCGCGCAGCTGATCGATACGCGCGTCGTAACGGGCCTGCTGGAGGCTGCCGAGTTTGACCTGCGCGCTGGCACTGCTGAGCGTGGAAATCGCCTGATCGAGGCGGCCCACCAGGGCAAAACCTTCGGCACGCGCTGCCAGCTCCTGATCGCGGTTGCCAAGCTGGGCTTCCGCCTGGGCGAGCAGATCCCAGCCGTTTTGATCGTCTTTATTATTAAAGGTGTAGCGGTTCAAAATGGTCGCCGCTTCGCCAGGCTGACCGCCCTGTAAGTAAGCGTTCGCCAGGTTAAGCTGCAGCACTGGGTTGGTACGGACGTCTTTCGCCCCTTTCAGACGGTTAATCGCATCGGCCGTTTTCTTCTGCCCAAGATCGATATCCGTCGACAGATCGAGGTACCACGGGTTATTCGGGTCGGCCGCCAGAAGCGGCTGCAGCGCTTTACGCGCCTCGTCGTATTTGCTGGCTTCCATCGCCTGGAGCGCCTGACCATACTGCGCGGCGTTTTTCTCGCGCACGTTGCCTTTCGCCAGGGAATCCAGCAGATCGCTGGTAAGCTGGTTACGCCCGGAATTGTACATCCCAAGCGTTCTCACTTTCGCCATGTAGAAATCCTGTGAAGACTGGACCACGACCGGGCGCATCTGGTTGGCACGGTTGCGCGCGTCTGACAGTCGGCTCTCAGGTAATGGGTGCGTCAGCAGGATTTCCGGTGGACGAGAAGAGTAGCGCGCCTGATCGAGCAGTTTTTCCAGGAAGCTCGGCATGGCCTGCGGGTCAAAGCCCGAACGCTGCAGCACCTGAATCCCGATGCGGTCCGCTTCCTGTTCGTTTTGCTGGGTAAAGCTGATCATCCCCTGGCGCGTTCCCGCCAGCGTACCGGTCAGGGCTGCCATCCCGGCCTGTGGACTGGCCATCGCCAGCAGAATGGAGCCCAGCGCACCCACCCAGGTGAGGGGAGCGTTACGCTTTTGATCTTCCATAGCACGCGCCAGGTGGCGCTGGGTGACGTGCGAAATTTCGTGCGCCATCACCGAGGCCAGCTGGCTTTCGTTGTCAGAGTAACGGAATAACGCCGAATGCAGCACCACGTTACCGCCAAAGAAGGCGAAGGCGTTGATTTCGTCATTATTGATTAAATAGAAATGGAAGGGCGTTTTTACCGAGTCGGCGTGCGAAACCAGACGCATCCCCAGCCCGTTAATGTACTGTACCAGCAAAGGGTCGTTAATCAGCGGGGCGCTGCCGCGCAGCTGGCGAACATAGTAATCCCCCATTTGCATCTCTTGCCCAATAGAGAGCGTGCTTCCTGCTGTGGTGCCCATGTCCGGCAATGTATCGGACGAGTCAGCAAAAGCGGGCAACACCTGACCGACCGTCACCGCGGCAATCAGTGTTGCAACCAGTGTTTTTCTCAACTGCCTGAACATAACCACTGTCCTGTATGTTGGATGTGCTAATTTGACCGATGAACCGGCATATCGTTCATCTCTGCTGCCCTGCGAGTGTAGCCGTGTTACCGCATGAAGAAAATCCCATTCAGCAGGCTTTTGCGGATTGTGTCAGCGATACAAAAAGCGAAAGTCTTTTTTGTGACAGTTAGATACAATTCACCGTCTCACTCCCGCCATTCGATTCAGGGAAGGGTTGTATGCTCGAAATGTTAATGCAGTGGTACCGGCGTCGGTTCAGCGACCCGGAAGCCATTGCTTTGTTGGTTATTCTGGTTGCCGGGTTCGGCATTCTGTTCTTCTTCAGCGGTCTGCTCGCCCCCCTGCTGGTGGCGATTGTGCTGGCGTACCTGCTGGAGTGGCCAACGGCGCGCCTGGAGCATATCGGCTGTTCCCGCCGCTGGGCGACCAGCATCGTCCTGGTGCTGTTTGTCGGCATCCTGCTATTAATGGCCTTTGTGGTGATGCCGGTTGCCTGGCAGCAGGGGATCTACCTGATCCGCGATATGCCCGGCATGCTGAACAAGCTTTCTGATTTTGCCGCCACGCTGCCGCGCCGTTACCCGGCCCTGATGGATGCCGGGATTATCGACGCGATGGCCGAAAATATGCGCGCTCGCATCATGACGATGGGTGATTCGGTGGTGAAATACTCTCTGGCCTCGCTGGTCGGACTGCTGACGCTGGCGGTTTACCTTGTGCTCGTGCCGCTGATGGTCTTCTTCCTGGTGAAAGATAAAGACCAGATGCTCAACGCCGTGCGCCGTATTCTGCCGCGCAACCGCGGGCTGGCAGGGCAGGTCTGGGAAGAGATGAACCAGCAGATCACAAACTACATTCGCGGCAAGGTGCTGGAGATGATTGTCGTGGGGGTCGCCACCTGGATTGGCTTCCTGATTTTCGGCCTGAACTACTCGCTGCTGCTGGCGGTGCTGGTGGGGCTGTCGGTCCTGATTCCGTACATCGGCGCGTTTGTGGTGACCATTCCGGTGGTTGGGGTCGCGTTGTTCCAGTTTGGGCTGGGGACCGAGTTCTGGAGCTGCTTTGCGGTGTACCTGATTATTCAGGGGCTGGACGGTAACCTGCTGGTCCCTGTGCTGTTCTCCGAAGCGGTGAACCTGCATCCGCTGGTGATTATCTTATCCGTGGTGATTTTCGGTGGGCTGTGGGGGTTCTGGGGCGTGTTCTTTGCGATTCCGCTGGCGACGCTGATTAAAGCCGTGGTCCACGCGTGGCCGGATGTGCCGGCGGTGGAAGATAAGTAAGTTTTGCCGGGTGGCGCTGCGCTTACCCGGCCTACTTATCCTTGTAGGTCGGGTAAGGCGAAGCCGCCACCCGACGCTCACTTTCAGGCACTTTGTTTCAGCCAGTTCAACACCACGTCGTGGTGGTTGCTGGTTTTGAAGTCGTCAAACACATGTTCAACTTTACCGTCAGCGTCAATCAGGAAGCTGATGCGGTGAATACCGTCGTAGGTTTTACCCATAAACGTCTTCTCGCCCCAGATCCCGAACTGCTCGCACACCTGATGGTCTTCATCAGAAAGCAGCGTGAAGTTCAGCAGCTCTTTTTCAGCAAATCGTGACAGCTTTTCTGGTTTATCCGTGCTGATACCCAGCACTTCTACGCCGACTTTTTTCAACTCGTCCATGTTGTCGCGTAAGCCGCAGGCCTGTACGGTGCAGCCGGGGGTCATGGCTTTCGGGTAGAAATAGACCAGAACACGCTGTCCCTGGAAGTCGGTCAAATTTACTTGCTCGCCGTCTTGATCCGGTAAGCTAAATTTCGGTGCGATGTCACCGGCTTTCAGTGGGTTCATTACTCAACTCCATCCTGTTCGTGCTGCGAATAATTGACGACGCTTATACTGCCCTGCGCGTTTAATTCTGTACAGAGGGCTTTGAACGCTTGCTCGATATTTGACGCATCCTGTGAGGCAGGGCTGTGCGCGGTAATTTGAATAAACAGCACCGGAAGACCCTGGTCATCGCTTGTCTGCGTGCGGGAAACCAGCTCGGCAATATTCATCTGATGGCTGTCAAACAGCGCCGTGAAACGCTCAATCAGATGCGGAGAATCAGGTACTTCAACCTGCACCCAGACGGTAGAAGGCAGCGCCGGACGCGGACGCGCGGTGGTGCGCTTCATGACAATCAGCAAATCCAGCTCGGCCCCCTTCAGCGGCAGGGTCGATTCAATCAACGTAATGGCGTTCCATGTCCCGGAAAGCAACATAATAAATGTGAACTCTTCGCCAAGCATGGCCAGACGGCTGTCTTCGATATTACAGCCGCAGCTGCTTACGTGGCGGGTGATGGTGTTCACGATACCCGGCCTGTCGGCACCCAGCGCAGTGATAACCAGGTAATGTTGTGATGAGGTTGTCAAACCTGTTCTTCCTTTGCATGGTTAAGTCTTCCTAAGGAAAGCATAAAAAAAACATGCATACAACCGCCTGAGAGCCTCAGGTCGCTTGCTTTTATTACAGTTCCAAACGTAACATTGAGGCTCTTGTTCGCACAGAGGATGGCTCATGTTCACGGGAAGTATTGTCGCGCTTGTTACACCGATGGATGAAAAAGGTAATGTCTGCCGGTCAAGCATGAAGAAGCTCATTGATTACCATGTCGCCAACGGAACCTCGGCGATCGTTTCGGTAGGGACTACCGGTGAATCCGCAACGCTGAGCCACGACGAGCACGGCGATGTGGTGATGCTGACCCTGGAACTGGCTGACGGACGTATTCCGGTCATCGCGGGGACAGGGGCTAATGCAACCGCAGAAGCTATCAGCCTGACCAAACGTTTTAACGACAGCGGCATCGTTGGCTGTCTGACGGTGACCCCATATTACAACCGTCCTACTCAGGAAGGTTTGTTCCAGCACTTCAAAGCCATCGCTGAACATACTGACTTGCCACAAATTCTGTATAATGTGCCGTCCCGTACCGGTTGCGATATGCTGCCGGAAACCGTTGGTCGTCTCTCGGAAGTAAAAAATATTATCGGTATTAAAGAGGCGACAGGGAACTTAAGCCGCGTTCATCAGATCAAAGAGCTGGTTTCAGACGACTTTATCCTGTTGAGTGGTGATGATGCGACCGCGCTGGACTTTATGCAGCTCGGTGGCCATGGCGTGATCTCCGTAACGGCAAACGTTGCGGCGCGCGATATGGCTGAAATGTGCAAACTGGCCGCAGCCGGCCACTTTGATGAAGCGCGTGTTATTAATCAGCGTCTGATGCCGCTGCACAATAAATTATTTGTCGAACCCAATCCGATCCCAGTGAAATGGGCATGTAAGGAGTTGGGACTTGTAGCATCCGACACGCTGCGTCTGCCAATGACACCGATTACCGACCATGGTCGTGACATCGTCAGGGCGGCGCTGAAGCATGCCGGTTTGCTGTAGAGTTTAGGGAGATTTGATGGCTTATTCAGTACAGAAGTCGCGCCTGGCGAAGGTTGCGAGTGTTTCGCTTGTTATGCTGCTCGCTGCCTGTAGTTCAGATTCGCGCTACAAGCGCCAGGTGAGCGGTGATGAATCCTATCTGGATGCGACCCCGCTTGCTGAACTTCACGCACCGGCTGGTATGATCCTGCCGATTCAGAACGGCGATTATAATATTCCCGTGACCAACGGCAGCGGCCTGGTCGGTAAAGCGCTTGATATTCGTCCACCAGCACAGCCTCTGGCGCTGGTCAGCGGGGCGCGTACCCAGTTTACCGGTGATACGGCGTCTCTGATGGTTGAGAGCGCGCGCGGTACCACGCTGTGGCCGCAGGTTGTCAGCGTTATTCAGTCGAAGAACTACACCATCGATAAACGCGATGACGCCAGCCAGACGTTAACCACCGACTGGATCGAATGGAATCGTCTGGATGAAGACCAGCAGTACCGCGGTCGCTATCAAGTCTCCGTAAAACCACAGGGTTACCAGCAGGCGGTTAACGTTAAGCTGTTGAACCTGGAGCAGGCGGGTAAACCGGTTGCGGATGCCGCGTCCCTGCAGCGTTACAGCACCGAAATGCTGAACGTGATTGCCGCGGGTCTGGATAAGACCGCTACCGATGCTGCCAACGCCGCGCAGAGCCGCAACGGCGCAACCTTCGATGTGCAAAGCGGAGCGGATGATACCGGCCTGCCAATGCTGGTGGTTCGTGCACCGTTTAACCAGACCTGGCAGCGTCTGCCAGCAACGCTGGAAAAAGTGGGCATGAAGGTGACCGACAGTACGCGTTCGACCGGCAGCATGACGGCAACGTATAAGCCGCTCTCCGACAGCGCATGGCAGGAACTGGGCGCGAAAGATCCTCAGCTTGCCTCCGGTGACTACAAGATTCAGGTAGGCGACCTGGATAACCGCAGCAGTCTGCAGTTTATCGATCCAAAAGGTCACACGCTGACCCAGTCGCAGAACGATGCGCTGGTCGCTGTCTTCCAGGCAGCATTCAGCAAATAAATACGAGGGCTGGTGAATCCAGCCCTTTTTATTTTAGTGCCACGCAAACGTGTGCGTGGCATAATATCCCCAGTTTTGAACACAAATCATCACACCAGGAGTAATGAAGATGCAGAAGCAAGCTGAGTTGTATCGTGGCAAAGCGAAGACCGTATACAGCACGGAAAACCCGGATCTGTTGGTGCTCGAGTTCCGCAATGATACGTCAGCAGGGGATGGCGCGCGCATTGAGCAGTTCGATCGTAAAGGCATGGTGAACAACAAGTTCAACCACTTCATTATGACCAAACTGGCCGAAGCGGGTATCCCGACCCAGATGGAAGCGTTGCTGTCCGATACGGAATGTCTGGTGAAAAAACTGGATATGGTTCCGGTTGAGTGCGTTATTCGTAACCGTGCGGCGGGCTCCCTGGTGAAGCGTCTCGGCATTGAAGAAGGTATCGAACTGAATCCACCGCTGTTCGACCTGTTCCTGAAAAACGATGCCATGCACGACCCGATGGTCAACGAATCCTACTGCGAAACCTTCGGCTGGGTGAGTAAAGAGAACCTGGCGCGCATGCAGGAGCTGACCTACAAAGCCAACGACGTGCTGAAAAAACTGTTTGATGACGCGGGCCTGATCCTCGTCGATTTCAAGCTGGAGTTTGGTCTGTTCAAAGGCGAAGTGGTGCTGGGCGATGAGTTCTCACCGGACGGTAGCCGCCTGTGGGATAAAGAAACCCTGGATAAAATGGACAAAGACCGTTTCCGTCAGAGCCTGGGTGGCCTGATTGAAGCGTACGAAGCGGTTGCTCACCGTTTAGGCGTTAAGCTCGACTAACTCCCTCACTTGCCAAAGGATGTTCCCATCCTTTGGCGTCTTACCTTTGTTTCCTATGGTAATCTTGCCGTTAACCGCCTACGATCATAGCTATTATAAATGGAATAGTTCGAGGTGGTTATGCGCTGGCAAGGGCGTCGTGAAAGTGACAATGTAGAAGACAGACGCAGTGATGGCGGCGGCGGTCCTTCAATGGGGGGGCCCGGCTTCCGGTTACCCAGCGGCAAAGGCGGGATAATCCTGCTGATTGTTGTGCTGGTTGCGGGGTATTATGGTGTCGATCTCACTGGTTTGATGACCGGTCAGCCGCTGCAACAGCAGCAGCAATCTCAGCGCTCCATCAGCCCGAATGAAGATGAAGCGGCCAAATTTACCTCCGTTATTCTCGCCACAACAGAAGATACCTGGAGTCAGCTGTTTGAGAAGATGGGGCGTACCTACCAGCAGCCGAAGCTGGTGATGTACCGGGGGGCAACCCGCACCGGATGCGGTACCGGGCAATCTGTAATGGGGCCATTTTACTGCCCGGCAGACGGCACCGTCTATATCGATCTCTCTTTTTACGATGACATGAAACGCAAGCTTGGCGCTGACGGTGATTTTGCCCAGGGCTACGTGATCGCGCATGAAGTTGGCCATCACGTGCAAAAGCTGCTGGGGATTGAGCCAAAAGTGCGCCAGCTTCAGCAAAATGCCTCTCAGGCGGAAGTGAACCGCCTTTCCGTTAAAATGGAGCTGCAGGCAGACTGCTTCGCGGGCGTCTGGGGCCACAGCATGCAGCAGCAGGGCGTGCTGGAATCCGGCGATCTTGAGGAGGCGTTAAATGCCGCTCAGGCTATCGGTGACGACCGCCTTCAGCAGCAGAGCCAGGGGCGCGTCGTGCCGGACAGCTTCACTCACGGTACCTCACAGCAGCGGTACACCTGGTTTAAACGCGGCTTCGACAGCGGCGATCCGGCGCAGTGTAATACCTTCGGCAAAGCGATGTAATGCTGGAGTTTGAACAGCTGATAAGCGAGCTTGAGCGCACCGGCCATCGTCGGCTGGTGGTGCTCAGCGGCGAGGCGCAGTGGACGTTAACCCAGGCGCTGACCCTGCGCGACGCCTTGCCCGGAGACTGGGTCAGGCTTGACGAACATCCTTCAAAAGCCATCAGCGGCCTGCTGGGACGCGAGTTCCGGCATGCTGTTTTTGACGCCAGCGTCGGGTTTGATGTCGCCGCGTTTGCCGCCCTGAGCGGAACGCTGAGCGCCGGAAGCCTTCTGGTGCTGCGGGTTCCGCCGCTCGACGCGTGGTCCGGGTTGCCAGACAGCGATTCGCTGCGCTGGAGCGACAGCGCCGAAGCGATAGCCACGCCGCATTTTGTACACCATTTCTGCCGGACGATTGCCGCCGATCCCGACGCGATTGTCTGGCATCAGGGCCTTGCGTTATCCCTTCCGCCTTTACCCGACGCGCCTGACTGGCAGCCTGCCAGCGGCGCCCCGCAGCGCGAGCAGGCCGAGATCCTGAATGTGCTGCTGGGGATGGCGGAGGGCATCGTGGCCGTCACCGCCGCGCGCGGGCGCGGAAAATCAGCCCTGGCGGGCATGTTGCTGAACCGCATTGCCGGCAGCGCCGTGGTCACCGCCCCGTCGAAGGGGGCGACGGATATCATCGCCCGCTTTGCCGGAGAGCGTTTTCATTTTATGGCCCCGGACGCGCTGCTTGCCTCTTCACGCCAGGCTGACTGGCTGATTGTCGATGAAGCCGCTGCGATCCCCGGTCCGCTGCTGGAAAAGTTAGTTGTCCGCTTCCCTCGCGTGCTGTTGACCACCACGGTGCAGGGATATGAAGGGACGGGCCGGGGATTCTTGCTTAAATTCTGCGGTCGGTTTGCCGGGCTGCAGCGCTACAGTTTATCTACACCGGTCCGCTGGGCTGCGGGCTGCCCGCTTGAGCGGGTTGTCGCCAGCGCGCTGCTGTTTGACGATACGCTGATCGACCGCCGCCCTGATGGAGAGGTGCGTTTAACGTCCCTGACGCCGACGGCATGGGAAAGCCGCCCGGCGCTTGTCGCGAGCGTATACGAGCTCCTCTGTGCGGCACATTATCGCACCTCGCCGCTCGATTTACGCCGCATGATGGACGCGCCCGGGCAGCAGTTTGTCGTTGCCGAAACGAACCCGGTTATCGCCGGGGCGCTGTGGCTGGTGGAGGAAGGGGGGCTGTCCCCCGAGCTTAGCCGCGCCGTGTGGGCAGGGTACCGGCGTCCGCGCGGTAACCTGGTGGCGCAGTCTCTGGCGGCGCACGGCGGCTCTCCGCTGGCGGCGACGCTCAGAGGACGACGAGTGACCCGCATTGCCGTACATCCTCACCGTCAGCGGGAAGGGATTGGCCAGGCGCTTGTTCGCAGCGCCAGCGGCGAAGATTATCTGTCGGTGAGCTTTGGTTATACCGATGAGCTTTGGCGCTTCTGGCAGCAGTGTGGGTTTGTACTGGTGCGGATGGGCAGCCATCGTGAAGCCAGCAGCGGCTGCTACACCGCGATGGCCTTGCTGCCGCAGAGTGAGGCAGGGCGTCAGCTGTGTGAGCAGGCGCAGCGGCGTCTGAAGCGCGATGTACGGGTGTTATCGGCCTGGAACGGTGAAAAGATCCCCGTGGAGGATGGCTGGGAAGCTACCCTTAATAATGACGACTGGCTGGAGCTGGCGGGGTTTGCATTTGCGCATCGGGCGTTTTCAACCTCGGTTGCCGCGCTGACGCGGTTGTTGCTCACCGTTGATATGCCGCTCCCGGCCCTGCGGGGGAAAATGGCAGGAAAAGCGGAAGACATCGGGCGAAAAGCATTGCTGGCAACGTTGCGGAGTGAAACCGCACAAGCGATTGAAAGTCTTGACTATCCGCGCTGCCAGCAGTTGAAGGAAGAGATTTTGCAATGGCAATTTTTTCAATGACTTCTTCAGTAAAGTGGCATGGTCATTCACGTCGGGAGGCGTAGAATCCAGGTCATCTATTAAGGAGACCACCATGAAACATGACCATTTTGTTGTTCAAAGCCCTGACAAACCGGCTAAACAGTTACTGCTTCTGTTTCATGGCGTTGGCGATAATGCCGTCAATATGGGGCAGATTGGCAGCTGGTTTGCGCCCGTTTTCCCCGAAGCGCTGATTGTCAGCATCGGTGGCGTAGAGCCATGTGGTCCGAACGGGCGCCAGTGGTTCTCGGTTCAGGGCGTAACGGAAGCGAACCGTCAGGCCCGCATCGACGCCATCATGCCCACCTTTATCGACGTCGTCCGCTACTGGCAGCAGCAGAGCGGCGTAGGCGCCGATGCGACCGCGCTGATTGGCTTCTCGCAGGGGTCAATCATGTCGCTGGAAAGCGTTAAAGCGCAGCCGGGTCTGGCGTCACGCGTCATCGCGTTTAACGGCCGTTTTGCGACGTTACCGACAAGCGCGACCACGCAGACCACGATCCACCTGATCCACGGTGGTGAAGACCGGGTGATTGAGCTCTCGCATGCGGTTGCCGCTCAGGAAGCCCTGATTCGCGAAGGTGGAGACGTGACGCTGGATATCGTTGACGATCTGGGGCACGCGATTGACGACCGTAGCATGCAGTTCGCGCTCGATCGTTTGCGCTATACCGTACCGAAGCACTACTTTGATGAAGCGCTCAGCGGCGGTAAGCCGGATAACGATGATATTGTAGAGTTTATGTGAGGTTTTTCCCCCTCACCCTGACCCTCTCCCCGGAGGGGAGAGGGAACATGGCCCCCCTCGCCCCTCCGGGGAGAGGGGTTGGGGGTGAGGGGATTACTTCTTCTGATCCTTCTTCGGCCAGTCGTCGTCATCGTCCCACTTGTCGTTAAAATCACGGTGCGGGGGAAGATCCGGTTTGTTGGCGAGAAACTTTTTATGGTCAACGCGCTTAAGATCTTTAATCACGTTAAGCAAAACGCCAACCAGAAAAACTAACACCAGAATCCACCAGTATTTTGAAAGCCAATCCATTCGCTATTCCTCTCAGAGCGTTCGTCAGGCGACGAGTTGCTCCATAATACGTTGATACATACGGGCCAGCAGTTGCAAATCTGCCGCATTGACACACTCATTTATTTTATGAATGGTTGCGTTCACTGGACCCAGTTCGACAACCTGGGCGCCCATACGGGCGATAAAGCGTCCGTCTGAGGTGCCACCCGTTGTCAGCAGCTGTGGCTTAATTTCATTATAGTGCTCGATGGCGTTCACCACCGCATCCACCAGATTACCGCGCTGCGTCAGGAACGGCTGGCCGGAAAGCCACCACTCCACGGTGTAGCGCAGGTGATATTTTTCCAGAAGGGCGACGACGCGCGCCTTGATCATCTCATCGGTCAGTTCGGTGCTGAAGCGGAAGTTAAACTGGACGAAGTAATCACCCGGGATCACGTTGTTGCTGCCGGTCCCGGCCTTGACGTTCGCAATCTGCATGCTGGTCGGCGGGAAGAATTCGTTGCCTTTATCCCACTCGATGCCCACCAGTTCGCTCAGCATTGGCGCAGCGCGATGGACCGGGTTATCGGCCAGATGCGGGTAAGCTACGTGCCCCTGTACGCCGTGAATGGTCAGATTACAGGTTAGCGAGCCTCGGCGACCGTTTTTGACGACATCGCCCACCACTTCGGTACTGGACGGCTCCCCGACCAGGCAGTAGTCGAGACGCTCGTTACGCGCCATCAGCGCTTCAACGACCTTCACGGTACCGTTATGGGCGCTGGCTTCTTCGTCGGAGGTGATTAAAAACGCCAGACGGTTTTTGTGGTTTGGATGCTGGGCCACAAAGCGCTCTGCCGCCACGACCATCGCCGCCAGAGAGCCTTTCATGTCTGCCGCGCCGCGACCAAACAGCATGCCATCGCGGATGGTCGGCTCAAACGGCGGGTTGATCCAGCGATCCGCGTCACCGGCGGGAACGACGTCAGTATGCCCGGCAAAGGCCAGCGTTTCACCCTGGCCGCGCCACGCCCAGAAGTTCTGGGTATCGCCAAAATCCATGCGTTCAACGGTGAAACCGATGGCACGCAGGCGCTCAATCATAAGTGCCTGACAACCTGCGTCGTCCGGGCTAAGGGAAGGACGGCGAATAAGCTGCTGAGTCAGCTCAATGACCGGGCATGACATAAACTACACCTCAACGAAAAAAGTCGGAATAAAGGGTTTCACTGAAACCCAGCAGCATAGGCTGCCCTGGCGCGCAGAGCAATGGGCGTTTGATAATTGCCGGCATCTCGAGCATCAGTTTTGCCGCGCTGTCGGCGTCGTTTATGCTGGCGCGCAGAGATTCGTCCAGCTTACGCCAGGTGGTGCCGCGGGTGTTCAGCAGGGCTTCCCATCCCAGTTCGCCGATCGCGCTATGCAGAAATTCTGCATCAAGCCCGTCGGCTCGGTAATCGTGGAAACGGTACTCCACGCCATTTGCTTCCAGCCAGCGGCGGGCTTTTTTGATGGTGTCGCAATTTTTAATGCCGTACATCACAACCATGGTGAATCCTTTTGACCTAATGATGATTAAATGTTCAGTAAATTCGAAGATATATCCTTAAGTAGAATATAACACATTCAGGAATTGTCTGGATTTACACTTCTTCTTAATTCAACTCACAACTGTACGCTGAATATTCTTTCATCATTTAAGCATAGATGTCCATACGGTTTAAATTTCGAATAAACTCAGCGGGTAAAATAAAACTCACCCGTCCGGAGGGTTATTTCAAAATATTGCTAGCCGTCACAAAAAATTGAGTCCTCTCCGTTCATATTTATCATAAATCCCCGCAGGACGTGGGGTACAATCACAGTAATTGGTTAAATAGTCTTCACAATGATGGTCCGTTTTTGTAGAATGCGCATAATAATAAGAGAGGTTGTTATGATTGAACGTGAACTGGGGAACTGGAAAGATTTTATCGAAGGCATGCTTCGTAAATGACATTCAGTAAGAATTGCAAGAGCACTAAAATAAGTAAAATAACCATAGTGTGAATTAATCACACAATAAAAAGGCGGCCGATAAAGCCGCCTTTTTTTATTTCAATCACTTACTCAGCGCGTTCCTTTAGCGGGAAGCGGCGACGCACCAGCACAAAGAACAACGGTACGAAGTAAATGGCCAGAACGGTGGCCGAAATCATGCCGCCCATCACCCCCGTCCCGACGGCATGCTGGCTGCTGGAGCCTGCGCCCGTACTGGTCGCCATCGGCAGTACGCCAAAGACAAACGCCAGCGACGTCATCAGGATCGGGCGTAAGCGCTGACGGCAGGCGTGCAGCGTGGCGGCCATCAGCTCGTGGCCTTTGGCATTCATCTCGTTGGCAAACTCAACGATCAGAATGGCGTTTTTCGCCGATAGCCCAATTACGGTGAGCAGACCCACCTGGAAATAAACGTCGTTCTCGAGGCCGCGCATCCAGGTCGCCAGCAGCGCACCGATAACCCCAAGCGGCACGACCAGCATGACGGAGAACGGGACCGACCAGCTTTCATACAGTGCGGCCAGGCAGAGGAAGACCACCAGCAGAGAGAGCGCGTAAAGGGCGGGGGCCTGTGCCCCGGAGAGACGTTCCTGGTAGGACATGGCCGTCCACTCGAGACCAAAGCCGGCAGGCAGCTGCTGCACCAGTTTTTCCATGGTGTCCATGGCGGTACCGGTACTCACTCCCGGCGCGGCTTCCCCGACGATTTCAACCGCAGAGTAGCCGTTATAGCGCTCCAGACGCGGCGAACCGCTCTCCCAGTGCGAGGTGGCGAACGCGGAGAACGGCACCATGCCCCCAGCGTTATTCCTGACAAACCAGCGGTTTATATCATCCGGCAGCATGCGGAACGGCGCGGCGGACTGGACATACACTTTTTTTACGCGGCCGCGATCCATAAAGTCATTCACATAGCTCGAGCCCCATGCCGTTTGCAGGGTGTCATTGATATCGTTGATCGAGACGCCCAGCGCCTGCGCTTTACGCTGATCGATATCCACCTGCAGCTGCGGGCTGTCGTCGAGGCCGTTATGGCGAACGCGGGTCAGGCCCGGATCGTTGCCCGCCAGCGCTAACAGCTTGTCGCGTGCCGCCATCAGCGCCGTGTGGCCCGCGCCGGCGTGATCCTGCAGCTCCATATCAAAGCCCGCAGAGCTACCCAGCCCGCTTATCGCCGGCGGGCTGCTGGCGAAGACGCGCGCTTCTTTAATGTGCGCAAAGGCTTTGGTCGCGCGCTCAATGATGGCAAACGAGGTGCCCGTTCTGGTATCGCGCTCGTCCCAGTCCTTCAGGCGGACGAACATGCGGGCGACGTTCTGCCCGTTTCCGCCCGGGCCAGAGCCCACGGTGGAGAAGACGGACACCACGTTATCTTTCTCTTTGGTGAAGAAGTACTGCTCCACTTTCTGGACCACTTTCAGCGTCTGCTGCTGCGTTGCGCCGCTCGGGAGCTGCACCGAGGTGGTGAACATTCCCCGGTCTTCCATGGGCAGAAACGAGGTGGGCAGGTGCATAAACAGCCAGACCATGCCGCCCAGCAGCACAACGTAAATCATCATCCAGCGCAGGCTGCGATGGAGCACGCCACCGACGGCAGATTCATACCGTGCGGCATTGCGGTTGAACATCCGGTTAAACCAGCCGAAGAACCCTTTTTGCCCGTGTTGCTCCCCTTTGTGCAGCGGTTTCAGAATGGTGGCGCACAGCGCGGGGGTGAGGATCAGCGCCACCAGCACGGAGAGCACCATCGCCGAGACGATGGTTATCGAGAACTGACGGTAAATCGCCCCGGTGGTGCCGCCAAAGAAGGCCATCGGGATAAAGACGGCCGACAGCACCATCGCAATACCGACTAACGCCCCCTGAATTTGCCCCATGGATTTTCGCGTCGCCTGGCGCGGTGAGAGACCTTCTTCGCTCATGATGCGCTCGACGTTTTCAACCACCACGATGGCATCATCCACCAGCAGGCCAATCGCCAGCACCATCGCAAACATCGTCAGGGTGTTAATGCTGTATCCGAACGCGTAAAGCACCGCAAAGGTGCCCAGCAGCACCACCGGGACGGCAATGGTGGGGATCAGCGTCGCGCGGAAGTTTTGCAGGAACAGGTACATCACCAGGAACACCAGCGCGATGGCTTCCAGCAGGGTCTTCACCACGTCCTCAATCGACGCTTTAACGAAGGAGGTGGTTTCGTAGGCGACTTTGTACTCCAGCCCGTGCGGGAAATACTGTGAAAGCTCGTCCAGACGGTCCAGCACCAGTTTGGCCGTGGCCATTTCGTTTGCGCCGGAGGCCAGTTTAATCCCCAGACCGGAGGCCTGATTGCCGTTAAAGCGGCTCAGGTAGTCGTATTTTTCCGCCCCCATTTCCACCGTAGCGACATCGCCCAGACGCACTTCCGACCCGTCCTGATTCACGCGCAGGGTGATGTTGCGAAACTGGTCCGGCGTCTGCAGCAGGGATTGCGAATTAATGGTGGCATTCAGGGCCTGTTTATCGACGGACGGCGTTCCCCCCAGTTGCCCCACCGCAATCTGGGCGTTCTGGGCTTTAATGGCATCCGTCACGTCGGTTGCCGTCATCTGGTAGCTGTTCAACTTGTTGGGATCGAGCCAGATGCGCATTGAGTACTGTGAGCCGTAAGCGTCGATATCCCCGACGCCGTTAATCCGGCTGAGTGGGTCCTGAATATTACTGGCGACGTAGTCCGCAATGTCCTGCTTATCCATCGAGCCATCTGTCGAGACAAACGCGATGGTCAAAATGTTGGTATCACCGGTTTTACGCACGGTCACGCCCTGATTCTGCACTGCCTGGGGCAGCTTGCGCATGGCAGACTGCAGCTGGTTTTGGACCTGCTGCACCGCTTCGTCCGGGTCGGTGCCCGCCTTAAAGCTCAGGGTCACCGTCGCCTGACCCGTGGCGCTACTTTGCGAGGACATGTACATCAGGTTATCCAGACCCGTCATGTTCTGCTCGATAACCTGCGTCACGGTGTTTTCCAGCGTTTGTGCGGAAGCGCCGGGGTAGTTTGCGGTGACGCGCACGTTAGGTGGCGCCAGATCGGGGTATTGCTCAACAGGAAGTGAAGTAATCGCCAGGACGCCTGTCAGGCACAACAGGATGGCAAGCACCCAGGCAAAAATGGGGCGATCGATGAAAAAATTCGCCATGAAAATGTGACCTCGTTTTGCTGCACGTCATTATTGTTTATTGTCCGCATAACTTTAGCGGTAAGGCCCAGGTCAAACGTGGAGAAATAAAGGAGATAATGTAAATTATCATGCGCTTTTTCCTGCGCTTCCCTCTTTACCGTTATTTACCCGTTCACGGCATGGGCACCGGGAACGTCACGCTGACCAGCGTGCCGCCGTTTTGCGGCTGCGAAAAGTGCAGCCTTCCTCCGAGCCGTTGCGCACGTTCGCGCATAATGTTCAGCCCGTAGTGTCCCGGCGGCTCGCTGGCTTCGCCAATCCCGATGCCGTTGTCACGAATGCTGACGCTGTGCGTCCCGTCCGCTGCGGTCACGCAGCTTATGGTGATCTCGCTGGCCTGTGCATGTTTAATGGCGTTCAACACGGCCTCACGCACGATCTGCAATAAATGCACCTGCTTTTGCGCGTCCAGCGCCAGCGAGGAGAGGCGACAGTCAAGATGCAGCTTCGCCTGCGTCTGGCTCTGCAGGACGTCGAGCGACTCCTGCAGCGCCGCGGGTAAATTCGCGTGGTTCAGCGTCAGGCGGAAGGTGATGAGCAGCTCGCGAAGTTGCTGCCAGGCATTGTTCAGCTCGCGGGAGAAGTCGGAGATGATAGTCTGCGCCGGAGTATTGTCCTCCGGCACGGCGCGTTTGAGCAGCGCCAGCTGAATGCGCAAATAGGACAGCACCTGCGCCAGCGAATCGTGCAGCTCGCGGGCAATGGTGGCGCGCTCTTCCATCAGCAGCAGCTGCTGGTAATGTTTTTGCGCCTGGTTAAAATACAGCCCGCGCCCGAGCATGGTCGCCACGCTTCTCATCAGCGGAAGGGGGACGCTGTCCGTCTCGCTTTGCCAGCGCAGCTCGCCGTAAAGGGTGTCCTGCATCAGTACCGGCAGGTTTTGCAGAGGGATGCCCTCAGACTCCGTCCCTTCACACAGCCGCCAGTCGTCGCTGGTGCGCAGTTCGAGATAATTCATCTGCGTATAGTCATGAACAATCTGCAGGATATGCCGGAAGCAGTGGCTGTCTATCTGGCCGGTATTCAGCGCCTGCGAGCACTTGAACAGCATGTCGAGCTGCTGGTGGGCTTCATGCAGATGCCGCGTCTTCTCCGCGACCGAGGCTTCGAGCGAACGGTAGAGCGTCGCGAGCTCGGCTGACATGTGGTTGAAGGCGCGGGAGAGTTGGCCCAGCTCGTTCGGCAGGGCGGTATCCGGCGCCGGGGTTGCAAATTCCCCACGCTCAACCCGTTCGCTGGCCGCCACCAGATTGTTAAGCGGCACCACCACCTGGCGACGGATGCGTCGCAGGGTAAACAGCGTCAGGAGCAGGATCCCGAGAGCGCCCGCCAGCGAGAGCAGGGTCACCGTCTGAATTTTATGTTCGGTGTAGTGCTGGAGGGCGAGCACAAAGGCGTCAATACGGCCAACAAAATCCTCAATATGGGTTTGATACCATGCGCTGTCGCCGCGAGCGATGTGTGCATCCATCTCCAGCCAGGCCACGTGCAGCTGCTGGTAGCGCGCTTTGACATTGTCCGGGACGTACCAGCGGTTCAGCTTCTGCAGTGCAGGCGCGCTCAGCGTCTGTTGCCAGCTGTCGCGATGTGCGGCAAGGGAAGGGCTGTTGCGCTGCATCTCGTAGCCCAGACGATAGCTCTGCATGCGCAGCGAACCCGCGATATTAATGGCTTCGGCGTCACGCTGGCTGCTGGCCAGCGTCAGCAGCGCGACGGTGCTGGTCAGCACGGATAAGACAATGATCGAAAAGAAAGCCCAGGCAAGGCTTCCGGAAACGGGTCGTTTAACGGTCACAGAACGGCTCTCTGAATAAAATTGATCTGCTACAGGTTCACTGTAAATAATTCGGCATTCCGGGCATTTGAACATTGCCCGATCGCGCCGTGATGCGTAAATACCTTATTCATACAAAGAATAAGGTTATTGAACCAAAAACAGGTGTGGTTATGAATCGTTTTATTATGGCTAACAGCCAGCAGTGCATTGGGTGTCGCGCCTGCGAAGTGGCCTGCGTGATGGCGCACAACGATGAGCAGCACGTCCTGAGCGAGCGCCATTTTCATCCCCGCATTACGGTCCTGAGAGCCGGCGACAAGCGACACCCCGTCACCTGTCATCACTGTGAAAATGCACCCTGCGCGCAAAGCTGCCCGAACGGCGCCATCAGTAAATGCGATGACAGCGTACAGGTGAATCAACAAAAATGCATCGGCTGTAAGGCCTGCGCGGTGGCCTGCCCGTTTGGCACGATGGAGATTATCGTCACCCCGCTCGACAACGGCAGCGTGAAGGCCTCGGCGAACAAATGCGATCTCTGTCTGAGGCGGCCACACGGCCCGGCCTGTATCGAAAATTGCCCGGCAGATGTCCTCTCACTGGCGACGCCTGCTGTCCTTGATCATCTGGCGAAATCGCGCCGACAGCGCACGGCCTGTCTGGAGGCGCAGCCCTGGCATGCGGAGGCCGTCGGAGAAGATGCTCCGCGCACCAAACTGCAGCAGATGCAGGGGACGGCGCCACGCGGCGAGCCCGATAAACTGGCTGCCGCAGAGCGCGTAAGCCATTTTAACGAAATTTACCTGCCGTTCCGGGACGGGCAGGCCGCCCGCGAGGCGTCGCGCTGTCTGAAATGCGGAGAGCACAGCGTTTGCGAATGGACCTGTCCGCTGCATAACCACATCCCGCAGTGGATTGAGCGCCTCAACGCGGGGGATATCGCCGGCGCGGTCGAGCTTTCTCATCAGACCAACTGTTTACCTGAAATTACCGGCCGTGTCTGCCCGCAGGACCGATTATGCGAAGGGGCCTGCACAATACGTGAAGAGGCGGGATCCGTGACCATCGGTAACATCGAGCGCTATATCTCCGATCGGGCGCTGGCAATGGGCTGGCGGCCGGATATGTCCGCCGTCACGCCGTCGGGTAAACGCGTCGCGATCGTCGGCGCGGGGCCCGCCGGGCTGGCGTGCGCCGACGTGTTGGTGCGCAGCGGCGTGAGCGTGACGGTCTATGACCGGCATCCGGAAATCGGCGGATTGCTGACCTTTGGCATCCCGGCATTCAAGCTGGACAAATCGCTGCTCGCGCGGCGCAGAGAGATATTTACCGCGATGGGGATCCGCTTCGAGCTGAACTGCGAGGTGGGTCAGGACGTGTCGATGTCGCAGTTAAAGAACGATTACGACGCCCTGTTTATAGGGGTGGGAACCTACCGCTCGATGAAGGCAGGTATCCCGCATGAAGACGCGCCGGGGGTCTATGACGCGCTGCCTTTCCTGGTGGGCAACACGCGGCACGTTATGGGGCTGGCGGCGACGGCCAGCGAACCGTTCATCGACACCCAGGGCTTAAACGTGGTGGTGCTTGGCGGGGGCGATACCGCGATGGACTGCGTCCGCACCGCGTTACGCCACGGTGCGGCGAAGGTGACCTGCGCCTATCGTCGGGATGAGGCCAACATGCCGGGCTCGAAGAAAGAGGTGAAGAACGCCAGAGAAGAGGGCGCGACGTTTGAATTTAACGTCCAGCCGGTTGAGCTGACGCTGGATCCTGACGGAAAGGTCAACGGTATCCGGATGCTGCGTACCGAGCTTGGAGAGCCGGACGCGCAGGGACGGCGTCGGCCCGTTCCCGTGGCGGGCAGCGAGTTCGTGATGGCCGCAGATGCGGTCATCATGGCGTTTGGTTTTAACCCGCACGCGATGCCGTGGCTGCAGGCGCAGGGTGTCGAAACGGATGACTGGGGGCGGATCGTTGCCTCCGTTGAGAGCCGTTACCGTTACCAGACGACCAACCCCCAGATCTTCGCCGGGGGCGATGCGGTACGCGGCGCGGATCTGGTGGTAACCGCAATGGCGGAAGGACGTCACGCGGCGCAAGGGATGCTCGACTGGCTTGGGGTTAACGCGCCAAAACATCATTAAACCGGCGGGCGACAAAGCGGGATTCACGGCGTAGTATAGGACGACTCATTGTGTCGTGGAGCCCGTATGACCCTGAAAATTAACGTTATCAAAGACAAAATTCTCTCTGAAAACTACTTTGTCCTGCGTAACATCACCTATGATCTTACGCGTAACAACGGTGAAGTGATCCGCCACAAGCGCGAGGTCTACGACCGCGGCAACGGAGCAACCATTCTGCTCTATAACCGTGAAAAGCAGAGCGTGGTGCTGATCCGTCAGTTCAGGGTGGCGACATGGGTCAATGGCAACCCCGACGGACGTCTGATTGAAACCTGCGCGGGCCTGCTCGATGATGATGAGCCGGAAGTTTGTATCCGCAAAGAGGCCGTAGAAGAAACCGGCTTCGAAGTGGGCGAGGTCAAAAAAGTCTTTGAGCTGTTTATGTCACCGGGCGGCGTGACGGAGCTCGTCCATTTCTTCATTGCGGAGTACAGCGACGCGCAGCGCACCCACCGGGGCGGAGGCGTTGAGGATGAAGATATCGAAGTGCTGGAGCTTCCTTTTTCCCGGGCGCTGGAGATGATGCGTTCAGGCGAAATCAGGGATGGTAAGGCAGTGATATTACTGCAGTATTTACAGACAACCGGGTTAATGAACGCTGCTTTCGAACGAATGTAGTCTGTTTTTCGGGTATATCTGATAAATCCGATTGAGCAACCCCGGCGGGAACACGAAGATACTGCCCAGTTAAGCGTTTTCGTTCCGGGATTGTGCCATTCATGCGCTACAGCGTCTTTTTAATTTCCCTGTTTTGTGTGCTCCTCGCGCCGCTGGCGCGGGCTGCACCTGCCCAGCAAGCCTTCTCTGACTGGCAGGTGACCTGCAATAACCAGAACTTTTGCCTTGCGCGCAATACCGGTGAGCACCGTGGTCTGGTCATGACGCTCACCCGAAGCGCCGGGGCGAAAACGGATGCCACGCTGCGCATCGATCTTGGCGGTCTTGATACGCCGTCGGTCAAAGAGCCAGAGATTGCCCCCCGGCTGCTGCTGGATAACGTTCCCCTGAAGCTGGACAAACAGCGCTGGCAGCTCACGCCATGGCATCTGAAAACGGACGATGCGGCCACTATCACCGCCTTTCTGAAAAACATCCAGGAAGGGAAGGCCCTGACCCTGCGCGGCGGTAAGCAGGTCATTTCACTGAGCGGTCTGAAGGCCGCGCTGCTGTTCATTGATGCGCAGCAAAAGCGCGTCGGCAGCGAAACCGCGTGGATCAAGAAAGGTGACGAACCGCCGTTAAGCGTTCCGCCTGCTCCCGCCTTAAAAGAGGTGGCGGTCGTCAACCCGACCCCGACGCCACTCTCCCACGCCGAACTGAACGACCTGCTGGACTATGGTACCGGACGGATGAACAGCAGCCAGTGCTCGCTGGATCCTAACCGCCGGGAAGTGCGCGTCACCGCGTTGACGGATGACAAAGCGTTGCTGATCGTCAGCTGCGAAGCAGGGGCCTATAATACGGTCGATCTGGCATGGCTGGTATCACGTAAAAAACCGTTCACCACACGCAGCGTCAGGCTGCGTCTGCCGTTTACGCCGTCAAGCGACGGCAGTGAGATGGAGTTGATGAACGCCAGCTTCGATGAGAAGACGCGCGAGCTGACAACGCTCGCGCTGGGACGCGGTATGGGCGATTGCGGGATCCAGACGCGCTGGCGTTTTGACGGCCAGCGTTTCCGCCTGGTGCGCTATGCGGAAGAGCCCAGCTGCGACAACTGGAACGGGCCAGATGCCTGGCCCACGCTGTGGATTACACGGTAGTTTTTTGCGGGTGGCCCGGTGCGATGGTCTTGTAGGCCGGGTAAGCGCCAGCGCCACCCGGCAAAGCAGACCGCACCCTCGTTACCGTTTACGGAAAAAGTCGTTATACAGCATGTAAAGATGCGCCGCGCTCCATGAGAAGTTAGGCGCGCCCTGCTGAGCGCCGGTCAGCGGGTTGTAGTTTTCCTGAATCGGGCCGTCGGACGTTAACCCCTTCGCGTGCTTAAAGAAGTTTTCTGCCAGCGTTTGCGCCTGTTCCCGGTAGCCGTAGCGTTCCATCCCTTTCAGCCCAAACCAGAACTGGTCGACCCAGACCCGGCCGCGCCAGTAGATATCCGGACCAAATGCCGGGTTGGTTAGCGCGGCAGTCCCGAGCGGCACGTGCGTGTTGAACTCTTTCGGATCCAGCATCACCTTCACCACGGCATCCGCATGCGCCTGCGTTGCCGCACCGTTAAACAGCGGCGACCAGCCTTCCGGTCCTTTACCGCGCTCGACGATGGGTTTACCCGCACAGCCGTTCGACAGCGGTTTATCCTCAATCCGGATGTCATAATAAAAGCCGCTCTTCGCATCGAACATGCAGGTATTGATGTAGCTCGCGAGCCTATCCGCCAGCTGACGGTAGCGGCTGGCATCCTGCTCTTTACCCAGCAGGCTCGCCATCTGCGCCAGATAGTGATTGTCGCTGTACATATAGCTCGCCTGGTCGACTGACTCCTGCAGCAGCGAGTAGCCCAACAGCCTGCCCTCTTTGTCGCGGTTTTCGGCAAAACTCACCGTCCAGTCGCTGCGCTTGCCGCCGTTTGCGATGTATTTATCCAGCTGGGATTGATCGATAAAACCGAATACGGCGGCGTCATCGCGCCCTGATTCCCACGAGGCCGCAACCTGCGCCGGGATCTCCAGACTGTCGTAATGGCCCTTGTCGATGACTCTGGCATAGTTCTTCAGTCCGGAGAGGGATTCTTCTTTGTCGCCTCTTTTCACCGTGAAGAGCATGTCGCCGCTGGCGGTATTATGGGCCTTGTCGCGCGTCGCGCCGTACTCCGGCACGCCGTTGCCGTTGTGGTCGCGGTTGCGCAGCCACCAGTCGTGATAGGCCACCAGTTTAGGATACATTTCCGCCAGCCAGGCCTTATCCTGCGTGGTGTTGTACACCTCCATCACCGACCACGCCGCCAGGCTCGGTTTGGTATTACGCTCATTCCAGTTGCCGCCGTCGCCGCCGCGTTCCGGGCTCAGGTTCCAGGCGATGAGGTCCGGCACAAAGCCGGCATCCTGCGGGCGAACCGGATCGTCGGGTTTGATTTGCCAGGAGAAGACCGCGCGAATGTTCTCTTTGGCGATTGCCGGGTTGAAATGCGACATGGCAAACGCCTGTTTCCAGGTATCCCACGGCCAGGTCTGGTTGCCGGAGAACCAACGTCCGGTGACGGATGGCGTCACCGTGTTATAGCGCACCGCGCCGCCCGGCGAGCGCCAGTTGCCGTTCAGCGTTTCGATGGCCTTCACCGCCACGCGGGTTTGCTCTGGCGTCGCATCAGGGTTGGTTAGCCCTTTCTGCAAATAGCCTTCCCAGCGCTGCTGCGAGGCCGTCATATAGAAGGCCGGGCGCGCCAGGATATCGCGGATCTGCACCTGCTCGTGCTTTACCTCATCGGCATTCAGCAGATGGGAATAGGTGGTATACAGCGTGGTGCTGCCGGTAACGTGCGCCCGGCTGGTAAAGCGATGCCCGTCGACGGTGGTGTCAACGGGGAGGGATTTATGAACCTGATATTCGGAACTGCCGGAGGTCAGCAAATCCCAGGTGGAGCGCACTTTGCCAAAGGTCACCTTCAGGCCGTCACGCGTGGGGACCAGCCTGCGCTGGTAATCCGGATACGCGCCGTCGATGGTCTTATTCGACAGCGGTTTGCCCTCTTTGGCCTCCAGCTTCTCCAGCAGTTCGCCGTCCCATACCAGGTCGAGCGGTGTCTTGCTGATGATGCGGGTTTCCAGCAGCGAGGTGCGCGCGGAGGCAAAGCGCAGCGTCATCGCGATCTGCACATCTTTTGCGTTCAGCTTCTGCACCAGCGCGCCGGGAATGCTGTAGGCCTCAAGGGTAAAATCGACTTTTTTGCCGTTCTGATACACGCTCAGGCGATCGAAATTGGTCGCCATAAAGTTAATGTACTCTTCGGTGAGCAGCGCTACGCCGGGAAATCCTCCCTGGGTCTGCGGCCCGTCCGGCAGCAAATGACCATGCCAGGCACCCAAATCGAAAAAGGGATTAAACCGCTGGTGGTCGTCAGCGTCGAAATCGTGCATGTATTCCGGCGCACCGGAACGGTTGATGACGTTTTTAAAATCAGTTGGGGTGGTGGCGTGAGCCGAAAAGCTGAGCGCCAGCGCGCAGGCCAGCGGTGTAAGGCTGAGTTTCATATCGGAAGATCCTTTTACCAGTAGAAATATTGCATCAGGAAGACCTGGTCGCTCGGGTCGCCGGAGGCATTTTTCATGTAGAAGCGGCTGTCGGCCGCGGTAGCAAAACGGCCATCGCCGTACTCGTACCAGATACCGAACTGCATAAACGAGGTCGTTTCATCGGCGGCATTGTCCGGGCGATGCTTTGCGTAGCTGTAGGCGGTGGAGAGATAGACGCCTTTTAACGCTTCAACCATGGCGCTGACCATATACCCGGTCTCTGTGCCGGAGACGTCCCTGCCGCTGGCGCGTCCGGTGTGATGCCAGGCGCGCGCCGCCAGGTTGGGCGACAGAATGCCGGTCAGGAAGAGTTGACCGGTCCCGTCGGTGACCTCCAGGCCGTTCATCCAGGTGACGTCTTTGACGATGTCATACTGGATATAACCGTTGGCCATCGCCGGATAGGTATACTTATCGTCATATCGATCGTATTTGCCAAAATGCAGCCAGGCTTTGCTCTCGTCGTGATGCCCCGCAGGCGTGGCGGTGACGCTGTAGCGCAGGTTACCGGAGCGGTTCTGTACCTTGAGCGCGTACATAATGTCGCGGGTGTTGGGGATCACATACCCCAGATCGGGCGTGAAATCCCCCCACCACTGCAGGTCATCGAGGGAGGAGTCCTGACGCAGGCTGAGCATGATTTCGGTGCTGTCGTCAGTTTTGTAGCCGCCGTAAAAGCGGTTAAGCCCGCCTTCGAATCCGCCCCAGCTGTGGTCGGGCACCCAGGCGTTCCCCTGATGGTCAGCCTGTACGGTCCAGCCCTCGCCGTAAATCAGGCCGAACCAGTGCCCGTGCTTCATTTCCAGACCGCCCTCAATATAGGTGCCGTCACTGTATTTATGCTTATTCTGGCCCTCTAAATCCATATATCCGCCAACCCCCAGCTCGCCATAAAAACGAAATGATGGAGAGGTCATTTCCGGCGTTTTGGTATCGTCGTGCTCCGCTGGCCGAGCCTCTTCTGCGGCAAATGACGGGCAGCAGAAGGAGAGGGCAGCGAGTGCCCCAATCGTTTTCTCTTTAATTTTCATGCACTCATCCCAATGAGAAAATATCCATGCCTTAAGTGTTAATTAATATTTGAGGCAGGTGACGCTTCTATTTGTTGTTGTTCTTTTGATAATCCCCTGACGTATTTGCTGTATTTCCACCAGGCAAATCCGAGGAATAAGACAATGCCACCGACGTTATAGAAAATAATCGTCAGAATATTGGCACCGGTGGGGAAGGTTGAGGCCACAAAGCCGATGGCAAAAATCACAATCAGCATCGACACTACCACCATCCCCGTGGTGCGTGAGCCCATTTTGAAATCACGCGGGAGATGGTCGAGCTTACGACGCAGGTTCAGGTAAGCCAGCATGATGAACAGGGGCGGTAACATTGACGCGGCCGCGGTCATGTTGATGACGGTATTCATCAGCTCCTGCGCGGTGTTCGATCCCATGGTTGGGATAATCATTAACGGAATGACGATCAAATACTGGATCCACGCCGCGCGCGCCGGGACGCCATTCTCGTTCAGCGCCACGGTTTTTGGCCCAAAGATGCCGCTCGGAATTTCAGAGAAGAAGATTTTGACCGGGGTCGCCGTCCACATCAGCAGGGAACCGAACATCGCGGTAAAGGAGACCAGGCCGACAAAGCGGTTCATCAGCACTTCCGGCAGGCCAAACCATACCGCCAGGCCGTGGAACACCTGTACCGAACCACCGGTGAATTTCAGCTCCTTGCTGCTGATGAAGACGTTAATCAGCACCGAGGAGATGGAGTAAAGCACGCCGATGAAAATCCCCGCCAGAATGATCACCTTAACGAAGGATCTTGACCCGCCCTTCACGTCGTTAACGTATACCGCAACGGACTCTGCGCCCCCGGCGGCCATAAATATCCAGGTGGTGATGCCAAGAAACGCCCAGTTAAAGTTCGGGATCATCGCGTCAACGGTAATCGGGTCGGCTGGCTGCACGCCGCCCATCAGCGCCGCACCGGCCAGCAGAATATAGGAGAGGGTCAGCAGCAGCATCAGCGTTGAGGTCACAGACGTGATCGGCCCCAGCATTTTCGCCCCGTTGGTGGACACCCAGGTTGAGAAAGCGAACAGCACCATGCTCAGTACCGTGGTGGCAAACGGCGTAAGGATGTACTCATAACCCAAAAAGGCGTAAGAGGCGTAGGCGATGACGCGGGGTAATAACGAGGTAAAGAAGAACAGGTTTACGAACCAGTAGGTGTAGGCGGTAATAAACGCCCAGCGCCCGCCCAGCGAGCTTTTCACCCAGGCGTACACCCCGGCTTCGGAGTTTTTATTCAGGGAGACAAACTCCGCGATGATTAAGCAGAAAGGAATGAAGTAGAACAGGGTGGCTAAAAAGAACATCGGCGCCGAGGCGAGCCCCAGCTCGATATTGTTGTTGATAACGTTGTTAAAACTGAATACGGCGGCAAACGTCAGCGACAGCAGGCCGAATTTGCCGATGGTATTACGCTTGGTAGTTTCAGACATAACATATCTCCGGGTACGAGGAGGGCGGTGCTTCATTGGCACCGCTGGATTTTTTATTTGTTATGGAAATAGCCGTCTTCGATGGTCACATAGAGGACGACTTTTTTTGCCGGCGTTTCGCTGATAAAGCGATACGCCTCGTGGTTTTCACAAATCACGATTTGCCCCTCGCGCACCTGTTCGGTTTGACCCACGCCTTTCAGGTATTCGCGGTCGGTTTCATCCCGGTAGCACTCCACAAGCTGTAGGGCGTCTTTTGCGGCGTACTCAATTTTCTGCGCGCCCTGCAGGTAGTAATGCACCTCGAAATAGCGGCGATGGCCAACGAACAGCGCGTCGGTGCTGGCATCATGGGTCACGCGATAGGCCAGCGAATCCCCAATCGAGTGGGCAACGCCGGGCTGGATGTTGTCGATGTTGTTGATGGCCTCCGTGCAGCGCTGCCATTTACGGCCCGTGCGATAACGCTGCTGGAACTGCTCCAGGCTGTCGAGAACGATCATTTGTCTGCCTCGCTGTGTGAATTCATGGAAAAGAAACCGGTGCCGAACTGATAGCGCGCCAGCGTCTGCGCGGCGGTTTGTCCGCCTTCCAGCGGGAGCAGGGTGAAGCCGTAGCGGAACGGCCTGAACCAGACGCGCCAGGTGTCCAGCACTTCGCTTCCCCAGGAGTTGGAGCCTAAGCCCAGTACCTGGTGATCGAGGTTGAGGGTGATGTCATCGCTGCGACGCAGTTCGTTGCTGTGCTGCGCGGCGTGGATGTTCTCTGCCGTGTAGTGCCAGGCGCTGAAATGGATGGGCTGTTCAGGCACCACCAGAAGACCGCTGCCGTGACGGTTGGCGAGCGTTGCCCAGCGCACCTGCTGGCGGTTGCCGTTGTTCTGCGGGAACGGATAGTTTTCGAACATCTCGTCCACCGTGGTGTGCCACAGGTCAATGGTGCTGGCCTGCTGGCTGTCCGGGTAGTTCTCACCGGGACCGCGTCCGTAGTAGCTCACCTGGTCGAATTCGCCGTTGATGCCGAGGGTAGAGCCGATGCACGGGATAATGTGCGGATAATCACCGTAGCGTTCGCCGCTCAGCTCAACGTTAATTTGCCCGTCGGCGGCAATGCGCCAGCGATAGGTGCAGCGCATGCCAAAATCAAACACCGGCGGGGCAATCAGCGTGCGGGTCGTAATGACGATCGCATCGTCCTGCTGCTCGATCTCAACACCGCGCAGGTGCTCCTGCATTATCTGCAGATGGTTGGGTTGCCACAGTCCCTCATACTCCTGCTTGTGGTTATCAATCATCGGTTTGAAAAAGTTAATTTTCGGTTCACGAGTGATGTTTTCCTCACCGTTAACCTGCCAGGAACAGAGTTTTCCCGTCACTTTTGAGATGCGTGCGCGGAAGTTATGTCCGGTCACGGTACAGTTCAGGCGGTCCTCCTCCAGCAGCAGCGGCGTGGCGTTGGCGTTAATAAACGGCGTAGCGTGAGCCGTGCGCGCTTTAAGCAGGAACTGATACACCGCAATCTCGTGCCCCGCCTCGCTGTAGCGGGTGCGGCTGTTTTTGCTGATGCGCACGGTCAGGAACGCTTCGCGCTCGTCGGGTTCGGGCAGGTCCAGAGGCATGCTGCGCACGCTGTCGGGCCCGAGGCCAGTGATATGCAGCGGCTGGCTGTAAAGCGTTTCCCCTTCCGCACGCACCTCAACGAGCAGGGTGTAATCATCCAGGCCGGTGAACCAGAAGCGATTTTCAACGTGCAGCTCGCCGTTCTGCCAGCGCAGTTTGACCGGGGCAATCACCTGCTTATATTCACGCAGGCCCGGACCCGGCGTTTGGTCGGAGTAGATCAGCCCGTCGAGGCAGAAGTTGTAGTTGTTCGGGTAATCACCAAAGTCGCCGCCGTAGGCGTAATACGTATTGCCGCTGGCATCTGCCGCCTGAATACCGTGGTCGCACCACTCCCAGACGTAGTGGCCCTGAATGCAGTCGTGGCGATCGAAGACGTTTTGATACTCGCTCAGACCGCCGGGGCCGTTGCCCATCGCGTGGGCGTATTCGCAGATGATGCGCGGTTTGGCGTGGGGATACTCGCCGAACAGGTTCATCAGCGGCACGCGGGTGTACATGGTCGAGATGATATCCACCACCTCGGCGTCGCGATCTTCTTCGTAATGCAGCAGGCGCGTGTCATCCAGCGCCTTTGCGGCCCGCGCCATGGCGCGGATATTGCAGCCGTAGCCGGACTCGTTGCCAAGCGACCAGATGATGATTGAAGGATGGTTTTTCTGCGCGTGGATATGGCGCTCGATGCGCTCAACGTAAACATGTTCCCACGCCGGATCGTCCGTGATGCGGCTCAGGTCGCCGACGTTGGCAAAGCCGTGAGATTCCACATCCGTCTCCGCCATCACGAACAGGCCGTAGATGTCGCACAGCTCGTAGAAGCGCGGATCGTTGGGATAGTGGGCGGTGCGCACCGAATTGATGTTGTGCTGTTTCATCAGGATCAGGTCGCGCTCGACGCGATCCATCCCCACGGCGCGGCCTTTCTGGTGATCGTTGTCGTGACGGTTTACGCCGTGCAGCTTCAGGTAGCGATTGTTCACGTAGAACAGACCGTCGCGCACCTTGATGTCGCGGAAACCAATACGCTGCGGGATGACCTCCAGCGTCTGCCCGTCCACATCTTTTAGCGTCATTACCAGATGGTAGAGATAGGGGGATTCCGCAGACCATTGCTGAGGCTGTTTGACCTCAATGCTAAAGGCGGTTTCCGCGTGACGGGTCACGGTCAGGCTGTCGGTTGTGCCCTGATGGATCGCTGCGTCGCCATCATACAGGGCATACTCCAGCGACACGGCTGATGCGTGCGGGGCCAGGTTTTCCAGCTCAAGCTGACAGAAGAGGGTGGCGTCTTTCCATGCCTCGTCAAAGGTGGTTTTGATCGTGACGTCGCGCACGTGAGTGGGATTTTTACCGATCAGATAGACGTCGCGGAAAATACCGGCCGTCCACCACATGTCCTGATCCTCAATGTAGGTAGAATCCGCCCACTGCATCACCCGCACGCAGAGCAGGTTTTGCCCGCTATGCACCGCGTGGCTGACATCAAACTCGGCGGTCAGCCGGCTGCCCTTGCTAAAGCCAATGTAGTGACCATTCACGTAGACTTCGAAATACGTTTCGACGCCGTCAAACTTGATGAGGGTCTGCTTCCCCTGCCAGCCGTCCGATAGCGTGAAGTGGCGCTGATACGCCCCGGTCGGATTGTCTGTAGGCACCCACGGCACGTCGACCGGGAAGGGGAAGCCTTCGTCGGTGTACTGCAGCTGGCCGTGCCCTTCCATCTGCCACATGGCGGGTACGGTAATGTCGCCCCAGTCGGCCATATACTCAGAGGTAAAGTTTTCCGGTACCAGAAGGGGGTGGGTGAAAAAGCGAAAGTTCCACTTACCGCTCAGAGACAGAAAGTGGCTGCTGGCCTCGCGGGCAAAGGTGCGAGCCTGCGCGACGGTGTCGTATGAGAAGAAGTACGCACGCGGCGGAAGCCGGTTCTCATGCGTAAGTTGAATATTTTCCCAGCGATTCATGCGATCTCCCTTTAGGGGTAAAACATCATTGCTGAGGATTTTAGTAAATATTTTACTAAATAAAATCAGTAAATTTGATTTGCTTTAACTCGATCACGAAATAAAAAAAAGCCGGGCATGCCCGGCATTGTGTCAAACGAGGGGGATTAGCGGGTGGTGCCGCGCAGTTTCAGCACGCTCGGCACAAAGACCTGCAGCGGCAGCGCCCGGCCATCGCGGGATTTTTCCAGCAGCAGGTTAACCCCCTGGCTGCCCATCATTTCAGAGTGGATACGTACGGTAGAGAGCGGCGGGAAGGTGAAGCGGGCGGTCGGGATATCGTTCACGCTAATGAGCGAAATGTCCTCCGGAATCGCCAGTCCTTTTTCATGAATAGCGCGCAAGACGCCGATGGCTATCGAGTCAGAGGCGACAAACAGCGCGTCAGGCCAGCTTGCCTGCGCCAGCATGGTTTTTGCCAGTTCGTATCCGGATGAGCTGGAAAAACCGCCGCGCCAGATATCCTGTTCTGACACCACCCCTTTCAAACGGCCATACTCGACAAAAGCGGCTTCGCGGATATCGGCTTTGCCGGGCTCATCTTCACCGCCGATAAAGCCAATGCGCTTAACGCCCTGAACAATAAAGAAATCAACGATCTGCTTGCTGATGCGCGAGAGGTCAATGTCGACGGAATCGAACGCGCTGCCGGGCTCGTGAAAATCGATAAAGCAGACGTTGTCCGTTAACGCAGTTGCAGCGCGCAGGACGGCTGAAGAGGGCTTGCCCACAATCAGTACGCCGGTCAGTTTTTTACTCTCTGGCAGGGTGGCATTGGCGTAACAGTTGCTCAGCTCGACGCCCAGTTTTTCACACTGTGTCTCAATGCCGTGGCGGATGGCAAGGTAGTAAGGGTCGTTAATCTCCAGCTCTTGCTGGTAGCTGTAGAGCGCCAGAATGTGTTGCTGACCCACCGCGGCAGACTGCAATTTGCGGGACGTTGTGCTCTTATATTCCAGCTTCTCCGCAATCTCCAGAATGCGGTGTTTGGTCTCTTCTTTTACGTTCAACGTTGGGTCATCGTTTAAAACCCGGGATACCGTCGCCAGCGAAACGCCAGCCTCCGTCGCGATGTCTTTGAGCGTAGCCATGTTTGTCCTTATTCCCCACGTGATAACCCATTGTAAAGGATGAATCAGGACATGCATCCGTTTTTAGTAAATATCCCGCCCATTGCTTCCGGCAAATAGCGTGCTAGTATTTAGTAAAACTTTACCCAGGAGAGAGCATGGACACGATAGCTTACGATGACTTTGCAAAGCTGGAGATCCGCGTGGGGACGATTGTGGACGTTAAGCGCCACGCCAACGCTGACAAACTCTATATCGCGCAGATTGATGTGGGCGGAAAAACGCTGCAAACCGTCACCAGCCTGGTGCCGTATTACCGGGAAGAGGAGCTTATGGGAAAAACGGTGGTGGTGCTGTGTAATCTGGCGAAAGCGAAGATGCGCGGCGAAACGTCTGAGTGCATGTTGCTCTGCGCGGAAACCGATGACGCCGGTGAAAGCGTGTTGTTAACGCCGGAGCGGGCGATGGCGGCGGGTGTGCGGGTGGTATAAAAAAGGGTGGCAGAGCCACCCGATTTTGTAGGCCCGGTAAGCGTAGCGCCACCGGGCACGCAGGCCGCACTAGATCACGCTCAGCGCCTTCTCTACCACGTTCTCAACGGTAAAGCCGAAGTACGGGAACAGCTTATCGGCTGGGGCGGACTCACCGTAACCTCGCATGCCGACAATCGCCCCTTTGAGCCCGACATACTTGTACCAGTAGTCGGCAATCCCGGCTTCCACCGCCACGCGCGCCGCGACGCTGGACGGCAGGACCGATTCCCGGTACGCCTCGTCCTGGGCGTCAAAGATATCCGTTGAGGGCAGGGACACCACGCGCACCGCGTGGCCTTCGGCGGTCAGTTTCTCCGCCGCTTTCACCGTGATTTCCACCTCGGAGCCGGTCGCAATCAGGATCACGTCCGGCTTGCCGCCGCTGTCCTTCAGGATGTAGCCGCCGCGGGCAATGTTTTTCACCTGCTCCGGAGTACGCTCAATCTGCGCCAGGTTCTGGCGGGACAGAATCAGTGCCGTTGGGCCATTATGGCGTTCCACCGCCAGCTTCCAGCCCACCGCCGCTTCGACCTGATCGCACGGACGCCAGGTGCTGAAGTTGGGCGTCAGGCGCAGGCTCGCCAGCTGTTCAACCGCCTGGTGCGTAGGCCCGTCTTCCCCCAGCCCGATGGAGTCGTGGGTGTAGACCATAATCTGCCGTGCCTTCATTAAGGCCGCCATGCGCGCCGCGTTACGGGCATACTCGACGAACATCAGGAAGGTGGCGGTGTAGGGCACGAAGCCGCCGTGATGGGCGATGCCGTTGGCAATGGCGGTCATGCCAAACTCGCGCACGCCGTAGTGGATATAGTTCCCGGCAATATCCTCTTTGAGCGATTTCGAGCCGGACCAGATGGTCAGGTTACTCGGCGCCAGGTCCGCCGAGCCGCCGAGCAGTTCGGGCAGAAGAGGGCCGATTGCGTTCAGGGTATTTTGCGACGCCTTGCGGGTGGCGATTTTCGCCGGGTTGGACTGCAGGTTTTCAATCAGCGCCTGGGTTTTATCGTCCCAGTCCTCCGGCAGGCCGCCGCTCATGCGGCGGGAAAACTCTGCCGCCAGCTCCGGGTGTGCTTTTTTGTAGGCGGCAAACTTCTCGTTCCAGGCCTGCTGGGCTTTCTCACCGTCTTCACGGGCATCCCAGGCTCTGTAGATCTCTTTCGGGATCTCAAACGGTGGATGTTTCCACCCCAGCTTTTGTCGGGTCAGCGCGACTTCCTCCTCGCCCAGCGCCGCGCCGTGCGCCTCCTCTTTGCCCGCCTTGTTCGGCGAGCCGAAGCCGATGACCGTACGGCAGATAATCAGCGACGGTTTGTCCTTCACGCTCTGCGCTTCCTGAATCGCTTTTTTCACCGCCTCGGGGTCGTGGCCGTCGATCTCGTGCACCACGTGCCAGTGGTAGGCTTCAAAGCGTTTTGCCGTGTCGTCGGTAAACCAGCCTTCGGTCTCCCCGTCGATGGAGATGCCGTTGTGATCGTAGAAGCCAATCAGCTTGCCGAGCCCCAGCGTGCCCGCCAGGGAACAGACCTCGTGGGAGATCCCCTCCATCAGGCAGCCGTCGCCCATAAACACGTAGGTGTAGTGATCGACAATCTCGTGGTCCGGCTGGTTAAACTGCGCCGCCAGCGTACGCTCGGCAATTGCCAGTCCGACCGCATTGGCCAGCCCCTGACCGAGCGGTCCGGTGGTGGTCTCCACCCCTGGCGTATAGCCAATCTCCGGGTGCCCCGGCGTTTTGGAGTGGAGCTGGCGGAAGTTTTTCAGCTCCTCAAGCGGCAGATCGTAGCCGGAGAGGTGCAGCAGGCTGTAGAGCAGCATTGAGGCGTGACCGTTGGAGAGAATAAAGCGGTCGCGATCGTACCAGGTTGGGTCGTTGGGGTTGTGCTTCAAAAAGTCGTTCCACAGCACTTCGGCAATATCAGCCATGCCCATCGGCGCGCCGGGGTGGCCGGAATTGGCTTTTTGCACGGCATCCATGCTGAGGGCGCGAATGGCATTGGCTAGCTCTTTACGGGACATAGTTCACTCCGTGGCAGGGTTAAAGTTTGGCGGCGAGAAGATCTTCAAGTTTGCGCTGGTCGACGGCGAACAGGCGGATACCTTCCGCCAGTTTTTCCACGGCCATGGCGTCCTGATTGTGCTCCCAGCGGAACTCCGCTTCGGTCATGGCTTTTGGTTTTGGCAGAACGGTGGAGGTCGGCACCAGCTTGCGGATCACCGTTTCTTCTTTGTCCTGTAGCTCCTGGAGCAGGTTAGGGGAGATGGTTAGACGGTCGCAGCCTGCCAGGGCGAGGATCTGCTCGGTACGGCGGAAGCTGGCGCCCATCACGATGGTTTCGTAGCGGTGCTGTTTGTAGTAGTCGTAGATATTACGGACTGATTTCACGCCCGGATCCTCATCCACCACGTACGGGTCCATCGGCTGTTTTGCCTGATACCAGTCGTAGATGCGCCCGACAAACGGCGAGACGAGGAACACGCCCGCTTCAGCGCAGGCGCGCGCCTGGGCAAACGAGAACAGCAGCGTCAGGTTGCAGTGGATACCCTCCTTTTCCAGCACCTCTGCCGCGCGGATGCCTTCCCAGGTGGAGGCGAGCTTGATCAGAATGCGTGATTTATCGATTCCCTGTTCCTGGTAGAGTTCCACCAGACGACGCGCCTTATTAATGCTCTTTTCTGTATCGAACGAGAGGCGCGCGTCGACTTCGGTTGAGACGCGCCCCGGGATACTTTTAAGAATTTCCGCACCGAAATTAACCGCCAGCTTGTCGCTGGCTTCGGCGACCTGCTGCTCCTGCGTTTTCCCGCGCTGTTTACCGTAGGTAATGGCGTCATCAATCAGATGACTAAAATGGGCAAGCCCGGCCGCTTTGAGCAGTAGCGAAGGGTTGGTGGTCGCGTCCTCAGGCTGATAGTGACGAATCGACTCGATATCGCCGCTGTCTGCAACCACGGTGGTGAATTTTTTGATGCCGTCTAGCTGGTTCATAAATAATTACTCCTTGGAAATAAAAGAGTTAGATGAGTGCGTTAGTTCACACTTCTGAGAAAATCATGATGGACTTAACAAAAAAGCATAGCAGACGGGGGAGGCATTGCTTTTGAGACGGGTAACATGGCTGTTATAAATTGATAACAATTTTTAATGTGTGATGGTGAGAGTTTGGCTGCCTTCAAAGTTTAGGAGGCGGCCTGAGGCGATACTAGGCGGCACACCAGGGTGTGCATCAGGATCGCTTACGTCACCCTTTTGACCGATACGTGAAAGGAAAAATAAGATGGATGAGCAGTTAAAACAGAGTGCCCTCGATTTTCACGAGTTTCCTGTTCCGGGGAAAATCCAGGTCTCCCCAACCAAGCCGCTGGCAACCCAGCGCGATCTGGCGCTGGCCTATTCGCCGGGCGTCGCTGCCCCGTGTCTGGAAATCGAAAAAGACCCGCTGGCGGCCTACAAATATACCGCGCGCGGCAACCTTGTCGCCGTGATCTCTAACGGCACGGCGGTGCTGGGGCTGGGCAACATCGGCGCGCTGGCCGGTAAGCCGGTGATGGAAGGGAAGGGGGTACTGTTCAAGAAATTCGCCGGTATCGACGTGTTCGATATCGAGGTGGACGAACTCGATCCTGACAAATTCATCAACGTGGTGGCCGCGCTGGAGCCAACCTTCGGCGGGATCAACCTGGAAGACATCAAAGCGCCGGAATGTTTCTATATCGAGCAGAAGCTGCGCGAGCGTATGAACATTCCCGTGTTCCACGATGACCAGCACGGCACCGCGATTATCAGCACCGCCGCGATTCTCAACGGCCTGCGCGTGGTCGAGAAAAATCTCTCCGACGTGCGCATGGTGGTCTCTGGCGCAGGCGCCGCGGCCATCGCCTGTATGAACCTGCTGGTGGCGCTGGGGATGCAGAAACACAACATTGTGGTCTGCGACTCCAAGGGCGTTATCTATAAAGACCGCGAGCCGAACATGGCGGAAACCAAAGCGGCGTACGCGGTCGACGACGACGGTAAACGCACCCTGGACGACGTGATCGACGGCGCGGATATCTTCCTCGGCTGCTCCGGTCCGAAAGTCCTGACCCAGGAGATGGTGAAGAAGATGGCGCGTGCGCCAATGATCCTGGCCCTGGCGAACCCTGAGCCGGAAATCCTGCCGCCGCTGGCGAAAGCGGTGCGTGAAGACGCCATCATCTGTACCGGCCGTTCGGACTACCCGAACCAGGTCAACAACGTGCTCTGCTTCCCGTTCATCTTCCGCGGTGCGCTGGACGTCGGCGCAACGGCGATCAACGAAGAGATGAAGCTGGCCGCCGTTCACGCCATCGCGGAGCTGGCCCACGCCGAGCAGAGCGAAGTGGTCGCGTCTGCGTACGGCGATCAGGATCTGAGCTTCGGCCCGGACTACATCATTCCAAAACCGTTCGACCCGCGTCTGATTGTTAAGATTGCCCCAGCGGTAGCCAAAGCGGCGATGGACTCCGGTGTGGCGACGCGTCCGATTCACGATTTCGACGCGTACGTCGATAAGCTCACCGAGTTTGTCTATAAAACGAACCTGTTTATGAAGCCGATCTTCTCCCAGGCGCGCGCCGACGCGAAGCGCGTGGTGCTGGCGGAAGGGGAAGAGGCGCGCGTGCTGCACGCCACCCAGGAGCTGATCACCTTAGGCCTGGCGAAACCGATCCTGATTGGTCGTCCGAGCGTAATTGAGATGCGTATTCAGAAGCTGGGCCTGCAGATCAAGCCGGGCGTGGACTTCGAGATCGTGAACAACGAATCCGATCCGCGCTTCAAAGAGTACTGGAGCGAATACTACGCGATCATGAAGCGCCGGGGGATCACCCAGGAGCAGGCGCAGAAGGCCGTCATCAGCAACACGACGGTGATCGGCGCGATCATGGTGCATCGCGGCGAGGCGGATGCGCTGATCTGCGGCACCATAGGCGATTACCACGAGCACTTTAGCGTGGTGCAGGAGATCTTCGGCTATCGCGACGGCGTCCATACCGCCGGGGCGATGAACGCGCTGCTGCTGCCGAGCGGCAACACCTTTATTGCGGATACCTACGTTAACGACGATCCGACCCCGGACGAGCTGGCGGAGATCACCGTGATGGCCGCCGAGACCGTGCGTCGCTTTGGTATTGAGCCGAAGGTGGCGTTGCTGTCGCATTCTAACTTTGGTTCGTCTAAATCCGCGGCGGCCTGCAAAATGCGTCAGACGCTGGAGCTGGTGCGCGAGCGCGCGCCGGAGCTGATGATTGACGGGGAGATGCACGGTGATGCCGCGCTGGTGGAGAGCATCCGTAACGAACGTATGCCGGACAGCCCGCTGAAGGGATCGGCCAACATACTGATTATGCCGAACGTGGAAGCGGCGCGTATCAGCTATAACCTGCTGCGCGTCTCCAGCTCTGAAGGGGTGACCGTAGGACCGGTACTGATGGGCGTGGCGAAACCGGTGCATGTGTTAACGCCGATTGCCTCTGTGCGTCGTATCGTGAATATGGTGGCGCTGGCGGTGGTTGAGGCGCAGACGCAGCCGCTGTAATCGCTGCGTGTCGGGTGGAGCGTTCGCTTACCCGACCTACGGGTTGACCAGGACGGATAAGCGCAGCGCCATCCGGCAGTTACACCCAGTCCCGAACCTGAATAAACTCCCTCAAGGCAGCCTCCGGGCTGCCTTCTTTTGGTTCGTAGCAGTACTCCCAGCGCACCAGCGGCGGCATCGACATCAGAATTGACTCCGTGCGCCCGCCGGTCTGCAGGCCGAACAGCGTCCCGCGATCCCACACCAGGTTGAACTCCACGTAGCGCCCGCGGCGGTAAAGCTGGAACTCACGCTCGCGCACGCCGTAGTCAGTGTTTTTACGGCGCTCGACGATGGGAAGATACGCGTCGGTATAGCCTTCACCCACCGCGCGCATAAAGCTGAATGCGGTATCAAAATCAGGCGTATTGAGATCGTCAAAGAACAGCCCGCCGATGCCGCGCTGCTCGTCGCGGTGCTTCAGGTAAAAGTAGTCGTCGCACCACTTTTTAAATTTCGGGTAGACGTCTTCGCCAAACGGCAGGCAAAGATCCCGCGCGGTGGTGTGCCAGTGCACGGCATCTTCTTCAAAGCCGTAGTAGGGCGTTAAGTCGAAACCGCCGCCGAACCACCAGACCGGATCGGCCCCCGGTTTTTCCGCAATGAAAAAGCGCACGTTGGCGTGGCTGGTGGGCACAAACGGGTTGTGCGGATGCACCACCAGCGAGACGCCCATCGCTTCGAAGCTGCGGCCCGCCAGCTCAGGACGGTGCGCCGTCGCCGATGCGGGCATGGCGTCGCCGTGCACGTGGGAAAAATTGACGCCCGCCTGTTCGAAGATGCCGCCGTTTCGCAGCACGCGGCTGCGCCCGCCGCCCCCGGCCTCGCGCTGCCAGCTATCTTCCTGAAATTCACCGCCGTCTGCGGCGGCCAGTTTCTGGCAGATCTCATCCTGCAGCTGCAGCAGGAAGGTTTTTACCAGTTGAGCATCGGGTTTCATCAACGTTTCCTGGAGTGCGCTTTCTGGTTATCGAACCAGTTGAAGTAGCTGATAATGCCGGAGGCGATGGCGTTGGCGATCTTCTGACGAAACGCCGTGGTGCCGAGCAGTCGCTCTTCTTCCGGGTTGGTAATGAAGGAGGTTTCCACCAGCACGGACGGGATGGACGGTGATTTCAGCACTACAAATGCTGCCTGTTCGGTGCTCCTGCTGTGCAGGCGATGCACGGGCTTAATCTTCTTCAGAATATGCGAGCCGAGCGTCAGGCTGTTTTTGATCGTATCCGTCTGCACGAGGTCGAACAGCACCTGCTGCAGCAGATGATCTTTGTCGGTGGCTTTCTTCCCGGCGACTTCATCCGCCCGGTTTTCGCGGTCGGAGAGGTATTTTGCCATGGCGCTACTGGCGCCGCGGTTGGAAAGCGCAAACACCGAGGCGCCGGCCGCGGAAGGGTTGGTAAAGCCGTCCGCGTGAATCGACATAAACAGATCCGCCCCATGCTGGTGGGCGATCTCTACGCGGTCATACAGTGGAATAAAGGTATCGCCAGAGCGCGTCAGACGGGCGTCAATACCGTTGCTGCGTAAAATTGCGCGCACATTTTTTGCAATCGCCAGCACGACGTGTTTTTCTTTCGACCCGTTTTTGCCGATGGCGCCGGTATCAATACCGCCGTGGCCCGGGTCGAGCATCACCAGACGCTTCGCGCCCGGCTTTTTGGTTTTCGGTTTGCTGTGTCCGTTACTGGTTTTGAGCGTGCTCTCGTCTTTCGCCTGAGCCTGCTTTGCGATGCCCGTTAACGTTAAGGCCGCCAGCCCCGCTTTGAGAACCTGACGACGCGATGTGAGTGCTTTTAATGGTTTGAATGTGCTCATGCGGCCTGAATACTAAAAAAAGGGGTCCTGGTGTTATATCGTATCGTGTTTCCCGTTACGACAGTCCATATTGAGAATTGTTTTACTTTTCATTTCAATACGTGACAAAGTGACATTATGCCAAATTTTGGCGAGATTTTCCCCGGTTATTGGCTAAAGGCGTGCTTCGCGCCATAATCACTGTTTTTAAACCCGAAAAGGCGGTTAATACCATGGAGATACGCGTTTTTCGCCAGGAAGATTTCGAAGAGGTGATCACCCTTTGGGAGCGCTGCGATCTGCTGCGTCCGTGGAACGATCCGGAAATGGATATCGAACGTAAGGTGAACCACGACGTCAGTCTGTTTCTGGTCGCGGAAGTCAATGGCGTGGTCGTGGGAACGGTGATGGGCGGTTACGACGGCCACCGCGGCTCGGCCTATTATCTGGGCGTCCACCCGGAATACCGTGGCCGCGGCATTGCCAATGCGCTGCTGAACCGGCTCGAGAAGAAGCTTATCGCCCGCGGCTGCCCAAAAATCCAGATCATGGTGCGGGAAGATAACGACGTGGTGCTGGGCATGTATGAGCGTCTGGGTTACGAGCATTCTGACGTGCTGAGTTTAGGAAAGCGTCTGATCGAAGATGAAGAGTACTGAGATCCACCCGGCAGACTATGACGCGCAGGGCCGCGTCAGGCTGCCCTTTTTATTCTGGTGCGTTTTGCTGCTGCAGGCCCGGACCTGGGTGCTGTTTGTGATGGCCGCCGCGTCGCGCGGGCAGGGCGACACGCTGCTGAATCTCTTTTATCCCGATCATGACGCCTTCTGGCTCGGCTTGCTGCCGGGCGTACCGGCGGTGGTCGCTTTTTTATGCAGCGGACGACGGCAGGCGATCCCCCGTTTTTGGCGCGCGCTTCGCTGGCTGCTGATCCTCGCCCAGGTTGCGCTGCTCTTCTGGCAGCCGGTACTCTGGTGGTACGGTGAACCGCTGACGGGCACCGGCGTTGCGCTGGTGGTTGCCGATATTGTGGCCCTGCTGTGGCTGCTGACCAACCCGCGTCTTCGCGCCTGTTTTGCGCATCAGGATGATTAATCCGGCACTTTTTGCCGATGCCGCACTCCAACAAGCGTTGATTTAACAAGAAAGGACGTTTCAATGAAATCGCTGCGTTTACTTTTATGCGCTCTCCCGCTGGCGTTGACCGGCTGTTCGACGCTCTCCTCCATTAACTGGTCCGCCGCGTATCCGTGGAACTGGTTCGGCTCATCAACGGAAGTGACCGAGCAGGGCGTGGGGAAAATCACCGCCTCGACGGCACTGGATCAGGATGCCATTCAGGATGCCATCGGCAGTGATTATCGCCTGCGCAGCGGCATGAAAACGGAGAATGGCAATATTGTTCGCTATTACGAAGCGCTGAAGGGCGACAAGCTGGCGCTGGTGATTAACGGTGACAAAGGCACGGTAAACCGAATCGCCGTGATGGATGAAGATATTCCAACGGCGAGCGGTGTGAAAGTGGGTACGCCGTTTAGCGAACTTTATAAGCAGGCCTTTGGCAACTGCACCAGCGCGCCGTCTGACGACAAGGTCGCGGTGGAATGTAAGGCTGAAGGCAGCCAGCACATCAGCTATGTCTTCACCGGCACCTGGAGCGGTCCGGAAGGATTGATGCCGTCTGACGACACGCTGAAGGGTTGGAAGGTGAGCAAAATACTCTGGCAGCAGTAATTTGCGCCTGAACAAACCGCCTCGCTGAAATCCGGGTATAATACCCGCCATCAATGCCACGCTGACGTGGCATCTTTATTTCAGGAGGAGCGATGTCTCAGGTTCAGAGTGGCATTTTGCCAGAACATTGCCGCGCGGCGATTTGGATTGAAGCCAATGTAAAAGGGGACGTGGATGCCCTGCGTGCGGCCAGTAAAGCGTTTGTTGATAAGCTGGCGACCTTCCAGGCCAAATTCCCGGAGGCCCACCTCGGCGCCGTTGTTGCCTTCGGCAATAACGTCTGGCGTCAGCTGAGCGGCGGCGAAGGGGCGGAAGAGCTGAAAGACTTCATCCCTTACGGCAAAGGTCTGGCTCCGGCGACCCAATACGACGTGCTGATCCACATTCTCTCCCTGCGTCACGACGTGAACTTTTCGGTTGCCCAGGCGGCAGTAGCGGCTTTTGGCGACAGCATTGAGGTGCAGGAAGAGGTTCACGGCTTCCGCTGGGTCGAAGAACGCGATCTGAGCGGCTTCGTCGACGGGACGGAAAACCCGGCGGGTGAGGAAGTTCGTCGCGACGTGGCGGTGATTAAAGACGGCGTGGACGCAGGCGGCAGCTACGTGTTCGTGCAGCGCTGGGAGCACAACCTCAAGCAGCTTAACCGCATGAGCGTGCACGACCAGGAGATGATGATTGGTCGTACTAAAGAAGCCAACGAAGAGATCGACGGCGACGACCGTCCGGTTACCTCTCACCTGACCCGCGTTGACCTGAAAGAAGATGGCAAAGGGCTGAAGATTGTTCGCCAGAGCCTGCCGTACGGCACGGCAAGCGGCACGCACGGCCTTTACTTCTGCGCCTACTGCGCGCGCCTGTATAACATTGAGCAGCAGCTGCTGAGCATGTTCGGTGATACCGACGGCAAGCGTGACGCCATGCTGCGCTTCACCAAACCGGTGACCGGCGGCTACTACTTTGCGCCGTCCGTTGAGCGTCTGCTGGCGCTTTAATGGCCTTTCTCCCTCTCCCTGTGGGAGAGGGCCGGGGTGAGGGCATCAGGCCGCACCCCTTATTCCCTTTTCTGCTTCTAAATCACCAAACGGTATATAAAACCGTTACTCCTTTCATCCCCGTTATAAATATTATGACTATAAGATAGTCATCACATTTATAAGGGTGCGCAATGGCCGTTACTGTACTGAAAAAAGGAACTCTGGCGCTGGCAGGTTTACTGCTGGTGGCACAGGCGCAGGCGACGGAACTGTTAAACAGTTCGTATGACGTCTCCCGCGAGCTGTTTGCCGCCCTTAATCCACCGTTTGAACAGCAGTGGGCGAAAGACAACAACGGCGATAAGCTGACTATTAAACAGTCCCACGCCGGGTCGTCCAAGCAGGCGCTGGCGATTTTGCAGGGCCTGAAAGCGGATGTGGTGACCTACAACCAGGTGACTGACGTGCAGATCCTGCACGACAAAGGCAAGCTGATCCCAGCGGACTGGCAGAGCCGACTGCCAAATAACAGTTCCCCGTTCTATTCCACCATGGGCTTCCTGGTGCGTAAGGGCAACCCGAAGAATATCCACGACTGGAGCGACCTGGTGCGTTCCGACGTGAAGCTGATTTTCCCGAACCCAAAAACCTCCGGTAACGCGCGTTATACCTATTTAGCCGCATGGGGCGCGGCGGACAAGGCTGACGGTAACGATAAAGCCAAAACCGAGCAGTTCATGACCCAGTTCCTGAAAAACGTCGAAGTGTTTGATACCGGCGGCCGTGGGGCGACCACGACCTTCGCAGAACGCGGTCTCGGCGATGTGCTGATCAGCTTTGAATCGGAAGTGAATAACATCCGTAAACAGTATGAAGCGCAGGGCTTTGAGGTCGTTATCCCGAAAACCAACATCCTGGCCGAGTTCCCGGTGGCGTGGGTGGATAAAAACGTGCAGGCAAACGGTACCGAGAAAGCGGCAAAAGCCTATCTCAACTACCTGTACAGTCCGCAGGCGCAGACCATCATTACCGATTATTACTATCGCGTGAATAACCCGGACGTGATGAACAAGCTGAAAGATAAGTTCCCGCAGACCGATTTGTTCCGCGTGGAAGATCATTTCGGCGCCTGGCCTGATGTGATGAAAACGCATTTTGCCAGCGGCGGTGAGTTAGACAAACTGCTGGCGGCGGGGCATAAGTGATGTTTGCAGTTTCGACAAAACGCGTGCTGCCGGGCTTTACCTTAAGCCTCGGGACCAGCCTGCTGTTCGTCTGCCTGATCCTGCTGTTGCCGCTCAGCGCGCTGGTGATGCAGCTTGCTCAGATGAGCTGGGCGCAGTATTGGGACGTGGTCACCAACCCGCAGGTGGTGGCGGCCTATAAGGTGACGCTGCTGTCGGCGTTTGTCGCCTCCATTTTTAACGGCGTGTTTGGCCTGCTGATGGCGTGGATCTTAACCCGCTATCGCTTCCCGGGCCGCACGCTGCTTGACGCTCTGATGGATCTGCCGTTTGCGCTGCCGACGGCGGTGGCAGGCTTAACCCTCGCGTCGCTCTTCTCTGTGAACGGGCTGTACGGCGAGTGGCTGGCGAAATTTGATATCAAAGTGACCTACACCTGGCTCGGTATCGCGGTGGCGATGGCCTTTACCAGCATCCCGTTTGTGGTGCGTACCGTGCAGCCGGTGCTGGAAGAGTTGGGTCCGGAATACGAAGAAGCGGCGGAAACGCTGGGCGCCACGCGCTGGCAGAGCTTCCGTAAGGTGGTTCTGCCGGAACTCTCTCCGGCGCTGATGGCGGGCGTTGCGCTGTCGTTTACCCGCAGCCTCGGTGAGTTCGGCGCGGTGATTTTTATCGCCGGGAACATCGCCTGGAAAACAGAAGTCACCTCGCTGATGATTTTTATCCGTTTGCAGGAGTTTGATTATCCGGCGGCGAGCGCAATTGCCTCGGTGATCCTGGCGGCCTCGCTGCTGCTGCTGTACTCGATTAACACTCTGCAAAGTCGCTTTGGTCGACGTGTGGTAGGTCACTGATGGCGGAAGTTACGCAATTGAAGCGATACGATGCGCCCCGCATTAACTGGGGCAAATGGTTTCTGATTGGCGTGGGCGTGCTGGTTTCCGGCCTCATCCTCGTCGTGCCGACGATTTATATCTTCGTTCAGGCGTTCAGCAAGGGCCTGATGCCCGCGCTGGAAAACCTGGCGAACCCGGATATGCTGCATGCCATCTGGCTGACCGTGCTGATTGCGTTGATCACTGTGCCGGTGAACCTCGTGTTCGGGACCCTGTTGGCCTGGCTGGTGACCCGCTTCAACTTCCCGGGACGTCAGCTGCTGCTGACCCTGCTGGACATTCCTTTCGCCGTATCGCCGGTGGTGGCGGGTCTCGTGTACCTGCTCTTTTACGGCTCCAACGGCCCATTGGGCGGCTGGCTGGACGAGCATAACCTGCAGATCATGTTCGCCTGGCCGGGCATGGTGCTGGTAACCATCTTCGTGACCTGTCCGTTTGTGGTGCGTGAGCTGGTGCCGGTGATGTTAAGTCAGGGGAGCAACGAAGACGAAGCGGCGGTGCTGCTTGGCGCTTCTGGCTGGCAGATGTTCCGTCGCGTCACGCTGCCGAATATCCGCTGGGCGCTGCTTTACGGCGTGGTGCTGACCAACGCCCGCGCGATTGGTGAGTTCGGCGCCGTGTCCGTCGTCTCTGGCTCCATCCGGGGTGAAACCCTGTCGCTGCCGCTACAGATTGAGCTGCTGCAGCAGGACTACAACACCATCGGCTCGTTTACTGCCGCAGCGTTGCTGACGCTGATGGCCATTTTGACCCTGTTTTTGAAGAGTGTGGTGCAGTGGCGTTTAGAAAATCAGGAAAAACGTCAGCATCAGGAGGGAAATCATGAGCATTGAGATTGCCAATATTAAGAAGTCTTTTGGTCGCACCCAGGTGCTGAATGATATCTCGCTGGATATCCCTTCCGGACAAATGGTGGCGCTGCTGGGGCCGTCTGGCTCGGGTAAAACCACGCTGCTGCGTATTATCGCCGGGCTTGAGCATCAGACCAGCGGGCACATCCGCTTTCACGGCACCGACGTGAGCCGCCTGCACGCCCGCGATCGTAAAGTAGGTTTTGTGTTCCAGCATTACGCGCTGTTCCGCCACATGACCGTGTTCGACAACATCGCGTTTGGCCTGACCGTGCTGCCGCGTCGCGAGCGTCCGGATGCGGCAACCATTAAGGCGAAAGTGACCAAGCTGCTGGAGATGGTGCAGCTGGCTCACCTGGCGGACCGTTTCCCGGCCCAGCTGTCCGGCGGGCAGAAACAGCGCGTGGCGCTGGCGCGCGCGCTGGCCGTTGAGCCGCAAATTCTTTTGCTGGATGAACCCTTCGGCGCGCTGGATGCGCAGGTGCGTAAAGAGCTGCGCCGCTGGCTGCGCCAGCTGCATGAAGAGCTGAAGTTCACCAGCGTCTTCGTGACCCACGATCAGGAAGAGGCGATGGAAGTCGCGGATCGCGTGGTGGTCATGAGCCAGGGCAACATTGAGCAGGTTGACGAACCGGAGCAGCTCTGGCGTGAACCGGCGACCCGCTTCGTGCTGGAGTTTATGGGCGAGGTGAACCGTCTGCAGGGCACCATTCGCGGTGGACAGTTCCACGTTGGCGCGCACCGCTGGCCGCTGGGCTATACCTCCGCGCATCAGGGGCCGGTCGATCTGTTCCTGCGTCCGTGGGAAGTGGACGTGAGCCGCCGTACCAGCCTGGATTCACCGCTGCCGGTGCAGGTGCTGGAAGCTAGCCCTAAAGGTCACTACACCCAATTGGTGGTACAGCCGCTGGGCTGGTATACCGAGCCGCTGACCGTGGTCATGCGCGACGACGTGCCGCCGCACCGGGGTGAGCGCCTGTTTGTCGGGCTGCAGCATGCCCGTATTTATCACGGGAAGGAGCGCATCGAGACGCGCGAGGATATTGCTCTGGCGGAGTCAGCCTGATAGGTTAGGATTACGTAGTTTTGCCGGGTGGCGCTGCGCTTACCCGGCCTACAATATGACGTCTGTAGGCCCGGTAAGCGAAGCGCCACCGGGCTTTTTATTGGACAGCGATCATGAATACATTAGAACACACCATCGGCAACACTCCTCTGGTCAAGCTTCAGCGCATGGGTCCGGACAACGGCAGCGAAATCTGGGTCAAACTCGAAGGCAATAACCCGGCGGGGTCGGTGAAAGACCGCGCGGCGCTGTCGATGATTGTCCAGGCCGAAAAACGCGGCGAGATAAAGCCAGGCGACGTGCTGATTGAGGCCACCAGCGGCAACACCGGTATCGCCCTGGCGATGATTGCCGCGCTGAAAGGCTACCGCATGAAGCTGCTGATGCCGGACAACATGAGTCAGGAGCGCCGCGCCGCGATGCGTGCCTACGGGGCGGAGCTGATTCTGGTGACTAAAGAGCAGGGAATGGAAGGCGCACGCGACTTAGCGTTAGAAATGGCCGAGCGCGGTGAAGGTAAACTGCTCGATCAGTTCAACAACCCGGACAACCCGTACGCGCACTACACCACCACCGGCCCGGAAATCTGGCAGCAAACCGACGGGCGTATCACCCATTTTGTCTCCAGCATGGGCACCACCGGCACCATTACCGGCGTATCGCGTTTTCTGCGCGAGCAGGAAAAAGCCGTCACCATCGTTGGCCTCCAGCCGGAAGAGGGGAGCAGCATTCCGGGCATTCGCCGCTGGCCGGCGGAGTATATGCCCGGCATCTTTAATGCGCAGCTTGTGGACCAGGTGCTGGATCTTCACCAGCGCGAGGCGGAAAATACCATGCGTGAGCTGGCCGTGCGCGAAGGTATCTTCTGCGGGGTCAGCTCGGGCGGCGCGGTAGCGGGTGCGATTCGGGTAGCGCAGGCAAACCCGGGTGCCGTAGTGGTGGCGATTATTTGCGATCGCGGCGATCGCTATCTGTCTACCGGCGTCTTTGGTGAAGAGAGTTATTCGCAGGGGGCGGGGATTTAAGCGTCATGGAGATGATTCTATTCCGGGATAATACCCGGGCGCAGCAAACCGACATTGTCGCCGTGCAGTCGCAGGTGGTTTACGGTAGCGTGGGGAACAGCATTGCGGTACCGAATATTCGTACCCACAGGCTGAACGTTACCGCCGTGCCGACAGTACTGTTTAGCAACACACCGCACTACGACACGTTTTATGGTGGGGTGATCCCCGACGAGTGGTTCAGCGGCTACCTTAAGGCGCTGGAAGAGCGCGAGATACTGCGCGAGCTTAAGGCGGTGACCACTGGCTATATGGGCAGCGCCAGCCAGATCGTCCTGCTGGCTCAATGGCTGAAGGCGGTCAAAGCGCAGCATCCTGACCTGCTCGTGCTGGTCGACCCGGTTATCGGCGACATCGACAGCGGTATGTACGTTAAGCCTGAGATCCCGCAGGCGTATCGGGAGCACCTGCTGCCGCTGGCGCAGGGGATCACGCCAAACGTCTATGAGCTGGAAGTGTTAAGCGGCAAAACCTGCCGCACGCCCGAAAGCGCCATCGCGGCGGCGCAGGGACTGCTCTCCGACAGTCTGAAATGGGTGGCGATCACCAGCGCGCCGGTGGCCGATGACCCGGAAAACATCCACGTGGTGCTAGTGACGAATGAAGGCATGACCGTCAGCGCGCATCCGCGGGTAGAAACCGATCTGAAAGGGACGGGCGACCTGTTCTGTTCAGAGCTGGTGAGCGGAATTGTTGAGGGAAAAACCGTTGCCGATGCCATTCGCATGGCGGGCGATCGGGTGACCGACGTGATGCTGTATACGCAGTCGAAAGGCTACGACGAGCTTATCCTCCCCGCATAAACAAAAATGGCGCCCGAAGGCGCCATTTTTCTGTGCGGCAAGAATTACTTCTTGATGCGGATAACCGGGGTTTCACCCACGGTGACGCTGCCAGACAGTTTGATCAGTTCTTTGATTTCGTCCATGTTGGAGATAACAACCGGCGTCAGGGTAGACTTGGCTTTTTCTTCCAGCAGTGGCAGATCGAATTCAATCACCGGGTCGCCAACTTTAACACGCTGGCCTTCTTCCGCGATACGTTTGAAGCCTTCGCCTTTCAGTTCAACGGTGTCGATACCGAAGTGAACGAACAGTTCGATACCGCTATCGGATTCGATAGAGAACGCATGGTTGGTTTCAAAAATTTTACCGATGGTGCCGTCAACTGGAGCAACCATTTTGTTGCCAGTTGGTTTGATAGCAATGCCATCACCAACGATTTTCTCAGCAAACACTACATCCGGCACGTCTTCGATGTTGACGATCTCGCCGGAGAGCGGAGCAACAATCTCAATAGTTCCGGAGTCTTTCTTATCATCAGAAACCAGAGATTTCAGTTTATCGAACAAACCCATGATCTTCTCCTAAGCAGTAATTTGGGCCGCATCTCGTGGATTAGCAGATTGTTTTTTCTTCAATGAACTTGTTAACCAGCGTCATTAACTCGTCCGTTGTCGGTTGAGCAAGAGCCTGCTCTGCTAACACCTTCGCATCTTCGAAGTTCGTGTTACGGATAATCTTCTTAATGCGCGGGATGGAAATGGCGCTCATAGAGAATTCGTCCAGACCCATACCCAGCAACAGAAGTGTAGCACGTTCGTCGCCTGCAAGCTCACCACACATGCCAGTCCATTTACCTTCTGCATGAGAAGCATCAATAACTTGCTTGATCAAGTTCAGTACGGACGGTGACATTGGCTGGTAGAGATGTGAAATCATATCATTACCACGGTCAACTGCCAGGGTGTACTGCGTTAAATCATTGGTGCCGATACTAAAGAAATCAACTTCTTTGGCTAAATGACGCGCAATGGTCGCCGCCGCAGGTGTTTCCACCATCACGCCGATCTCGATTGACTCGTCAAACGCTTTACCTTCGTCGCGCAGTTCCTGTTTGTAGATTTCGATCTCTTTCTTCAGTGCACGCACTTCTTCAACAGAGATGATCATCGGGAACATGATGCGCAGTTTACCGAAAGCAGAGGCACGCAGGATCGCGCGAACCTGGTCACGCAGGATCTCTTTACGATCCATCGCGATACGGATTGCACGCCAGCCCAGGAACGGGTTCTCTTCTTTCGGGAAGTTCATGTACGGCAGCTCTTTGTCGCCACCGATGTCCATGGTACGGACGATAACCGCCTGAGAGCCACACGCTTCAGCCACGGCTTTATAGGCAGCAAACTGCTCTTCTTCCGTTGGCAGCGCGTCGCGGTCCATGAACAGGAATTCTGTACGATAGAGACCTACGCCTTCCGCACCGTTGCGCTCAGCGCCATCAACGTCGCGGACGGTACCGATGTTTGCGCACACTTCTACCTGATGACCGTCCAGGGTGATGGCCGGCAGGTCTTTCAGCTTAGCGAGTTCCGCTTTTTCAGTCGCAACCTGCTCCTGAACCGCGCGCAGTTTATCGATCTCTTCATTGGTTGGGTTGACGTAAACCAGATTGTTTACGGCATCCAGAATCAGATAGTCGCCGTTTTTCACCTGAGAGGTGACGCTACCGGTACCCACGATGGCAGGCAGTTCCAGAGAGCGCGCCATGATTGAGGTGTGGGAGGTACGGCCGCCCGCGTCGGTGATGAAACCGAGGACCTTTTTCAGGTTCAGCTGTGCAGTTTCAGACGGGGTGAGGTCAGCGGCAACCAGGATCACTTCATCCTGAATCGCGCTCAGGTCGATGATGGCCAGGCCCAGGATGTTGCGCAGCAGGCGCTTACCGATGTCACGTACGTCGGCCGCACGCTCTTTCAGGTATTCATCATCCAGTTCTTCCAGGGCAGTTGCCTGACCTTCGATAACTTCATGCGCAGCCGCGTCGGCCGTCATGCCTTTATCTTTAATCAGGGCTATGATTTCCTGCTCCAGCTCCTCATCTTCGAGCAGCATGATGTGCCCTTCGAAGATGGCTTCTTTTTCTTCACCGAAAGTTTCGCCAGCTTTAGTTTTGATTGCTTCCAGTTGCGCAGATGCCTTGGCACGACCGCTCAGAAAACGTTCAACTTCCTGATCAACCTTGTCGGCAGAAATTTTTTTCCGGTCGATGACGATCTCGTCTTCTTTCAGCAGCAGTGCTTTGCCGAAAGCGATACCCGGGGATGCTAAAATGCCTGAAATCATAACCCTACCTTACTTGTGACTGATATTTAAAAGAACCCGGAAACTTACTCGAGCTCAGCCATCAGTTTTACCAGATGCTCAACTGCTTTCTGCTCGTCTTCACCTTCTGCAGAGATGGTGACAACGGTGCCCTGAGTCAGTCCCAGAGTCTGCAGTTTGAACAGGCTTTTTGCGCTCGCGCTTTTGCCGTTGGAAGTCACAGTGATTTCAGAAGTGAAGCCTTTTGCTTCTTTAACAAACTGAGCAGCAGGGCGGGTGTGCAGACCGTTCGGAGCGGTAATGGTAACTTCTTGCTGGAACATTGTATTTCCCCAACTTATAGGTTTAGTGTTGTGGAACTAAAGTCTAGCCTGGCGACTGAACTTTAGCCTGTATTGTTAGCGCTGACGTTTCGATCGTCATTAAACATTATGCAGCGAAAGCAAGACTTGAACCAAATCATAAAATCGATTCAGCAAGGCTATTTCGTTCACTGATTAATTTCACGCATCAAAATAATTGCTGGTTTAAATACCAGACCCAACGGGGTGAAGCAATGCCAGGAGGGGCAAAAGTTTGAAGCAGGCCACAAAAAAGCACCTGAAAAGGTGCTTTTTTACGCGTTATTAACATGCTGGCACTACTGTTGCAGCTCTTTTTCGGTAAACAGATCGGCAAACAGTGCGGTGCTCAAGTAACGCTCACCCGAGGAAGGAAGGATAACCACAATATTCTTATTGGTAAAGGCTTCATCTTCCTGAAGTTTGAGCGCTGCCGCAACGGCTGCACCGGAAGAGATACCCGCCAGAATGCCCTCTTCGTCCATCAGGCGACGCGCGGTAGAGATGGCTTCTTCGTTAGTGATGGTAACCACTTTATCGATCAGCTTCAGATCCAGGTTGCCCGGAATGAAGCCTGCGCCAATACCCTGGATTTTATGCGGGCCTGGTTTAAGCTCTTCACCCGCCAGTGCCTGGGTGATAACCGGTGAGTCAGTCGGCTCAACGGCAACGGTGATCAGGTCTTTTTTACCTTTGGTGCCTTTAATATAGCGTGACACGCCGGTCAGCGTACCGCCGGTACCCACGCCGGAGATAAAGACGTCAACCTGGCCGTCGGTATCTTCCCAGATTTCCGGACCGGTGGTCTTCTCGTGAATTTCCGGGTTAGCCGGGTTGCTGAACTGCTGCAGCAGCAGATATTTCGCCGGATCGCTGGCCACAATCTCTTCAGCTTTCTGAATGGCACCTTTCATGCCCTTCGCGCCTTCGGTCAGAACGAGGTTCGCGCCCAGCGCTTTGAGCAGCTTACGACGCTCGATGCTCATGGTCTCTGGCATGGTCAGCGTTAACTTGTAGCCGCGCGCGGCAGCCACATAGGCCAGAGCGATACCGGTATTGCCGCTGGTCGGTTCCACCAGCTCAACGCCTGGCTTCAGTACGCCACGTTTTTCAGCATCCCAAATCATGTTTGCACCGATACGGCATTTTACGCTGAAGCTCGGGTTACGTGATTCGACCTTCGCCAGAATGCGTCCATTACCGATACGGTTCAGTCGAACCAGGGGCGTATGACCGATAGTCAGCGAGTTGTCTTCATAAATCTTACTCATGGCCTGTCCTTAACTGTATGAAATTGGGATACCGACCCAGCATACCTGCTAAGCAGGTAGGGGGAAGTAAGGAATTCGCATATCTATATACTGCAAGGAAATAATGGGGATCAGTATGGAATAAGGGGCGGCATAAGCCACCCCTGCTTTACACATTTTTGCATTATTTCCATAACGCGTGCTTAGCACGGTAGCAGTCGACCCACATCGCCGTCGCGCCGCAGACGGCGACAGGCATGATGAACAGATTCAGGAAGGGAATCATGGTGAACAGGCTGGTCAGTGCGCCAAACTGCATATTGGCGACCTTCTGGCTGCGCAGGGCGGTGCGCATCGTTTTAAACGGCACCTTGTGGTTATCGAACGGATAATCGCAGTACTGGATGGCCAGCATCCAGGCGCTGAACAGGAACCACAGCACCGGTGCCACCGTCTGGCCAATGCCTGGCACAAAATAGAGGATAAGCAGCACAATCGCGCGGGGCAGGTACCAGGCAAACTTCTGCCACTCGCGCTTCATGATGCGTGGCAGATCTTTCATGATCCCCAGCACGCCCGTGTCCGGCGGCGTCGCGCCAGTAAGCCGCGCTTCCAGCTGTTCCGCCAGCAGACCGTTAAACGGTGCGGCTATCCAGTTGGCAATCGTCGAAAAGAAGTACCCAAATACCAGCAGCACGGAGATCACCGCCACCGGCCAGAGCAGGTAGTTAAGCCACTGAAGCCAGTTCGGCACATGGCTCATTAGCGACGGGATCCAGATCTCCAGCTTTGTGAACAGCCACCAGAACGCACCGCCCATCAGAATAATATTGATCAACAGCGGCAGAATCACGAAGCGTCGAATCCCCGGCAGGGAGACCAGTTTCCAGCCCTGAGAAAAATACCAGACGCCGCTGCGCGGGGGAGAAGAAGATGTTGAAACCATAGACAGGCTGTACTCCTTTTTACACAACCAGTGGAATTGCCCGCCTATATTATCCACTTACGGAGCAATGACCAGTTCGGAAATGTTCGAAAAACCAGCAAAAAGCACGATTTCCTTCATCTTTATGCTGTGAATGCTCTGCACACACTTGCACTTGACGTAAACGGCAAATACTCTTAGTGAGTAAATGTTTGCCGTGGTGGCAAGGTGTTAGAACAACAGAGAATATAATGATGCAGGATTTGCGTCTGATATTAATCATTGTTGGCGCGATCGCCATAATCGCTTTACTGGTACATGGTTTCTGGACCAGCCGTAAAGAGCGTTCCTCGATGTTTCGCGATCGCCCACTGAAGCGCATGAAGTCCAGTCGTGACGACGATGACAGTGAAGATGACATCGACGGCAGCGATGACGACGGCGTGGGTGAAGTTCGTGTTCATCGGGTCAATACTGCGCCCGGCGCAGGCCATGGGGAGCATGAAGCGCCTCGTCCTTCGCAGCACCAGTATCAACCGCCGTATGCTTCTGCACAGCCGCGCCAGCCAGCGCCGCAGCCTGTGGAAGAGCCGGTGCGCCAGCCGCCGCAACAGCCTGTCTATCAGCAGCCTGCCCAGCCGGTTCAACAGCAACCGGTACAGCAGCCCGTGCAGCAACAGCCTGCTCAGCCGGTACAACAGCCGCAGCAGCCTGTTCACGTGCAGCCTGCGCCTCAGCCTGCTCCGGCCCCGCACGTTGAGCCTGAGCCCGTTGTCGAGCCAGAGCCAGTTGTTGAAAAACCGCAGCGTAAAGAAGCGGTGATCATCATGAACGTGGCCGCGCATCACGGTAGCCATCTCAACGGTGACGTGCTGCTTAACAGTATTCAACAGGCAGGCTTCAAGTTTGGCGATATGAACATTTTCCATCGCCACCTGAGCCCTGACGGTAGCGGCCCGGCGCTGTTCAGCCTGGCCAACATGGTTAACCCAGGCACCTTTGATCCGGAAATGACCGGTGATTTCGTCACCCCGGGCGTGACTATCTTTATGCAGGTGCCGTCCTACGGCGACGAACTGCAAAACTTTAAGCTGATGCTGCAGTCCGCTCAGCACATCGCGGACGAAGTCGGCGGCGTGGTGCTCGACGATCAGCGTCGAATGATGACCCCGCAGAAGCTGCGCGAGTATCAGGACCGCATCCGCGAAGTTAAGGAAGCTAACGCGTAATCGTCGCGTTTACTTCAACTCCTCCTCAACCCCCGCCTGTCGGGGGTTTTTTCTCATTGATGGTGCGATATGGACTCAATCGAACAACAACTCACTGAACTGCGAACCACGCTTCGCCATCATGAATACCTCTATCATGTTATGGACGCGCCGGAAGTCCCGGACGCGGAATATGACCGCCTGATGCGCGAGCTGCGCGAATTAGAGGCGCAGCATCCGGAGCTCATCACGCCGGACTCCCCCACCCAGCGCGTCGGCGCTGAGCCGCTGGGGGCGTTTAGCCAGGTGCGCCATGAGGTGCCGATGCTGTCGCTCGATAACGTCTTCGATGAAGAGAGCTTTCTGGCGTTTAACAAGCGCGTGCAGGATCGCCTGAAAAGCAGCGACTCCCTCACATGGTGCTGCGAGCTCAAGCTGGATGGCCTGGCGGTCAGCCTTCTCTACGAAAACGGCGTGCTGGTGCGTGCCGCGACGCGTGGCGACGGTACGACGGGTGAAGATATCACCACCAACGTGCGTACCATCCGCGCGATCCCGCTGAAGCTGCAGGGCGACAATATTCCTGCGCGTCTGGAAGTGCGCGGCGAAGTGTTCCTGCCCCAGGCGGGCTTCGAGAAAATTAACGAAGAGGCGCGCCGCACCGGCGGGAAGGTGTTTGCTAACCCGCGTAATGCGGCAGCAGGCTCTCTGCGCCAGCTTGACCCGCGTATCACCGCGAAGCGACCGCTGACTTTCTTCTGCTACGGCGTCGGTATTCTTGAGGGCGGCGAGCTGCCGGACACCCACCTCGGGCGTCTGCTGCAGTTTAAAGCGTGGGGCCTGCCGGTGAGCAACCGCGTCCAGCTCTGCGACTCGCCGGAAGCGGTGCTGGCGTTCTACCACAAAGTGGAAGAGGACCGTCCGACGCTCGGGTTTGATATTGATGGCGTCGTCATCAAGGTGAATTCACTGGCGCTGCAGGAGCAGCTGGGCTTTGTGGCGCGCGCGCCGCGCTGGGCGGTGGCGTTTAAGTTCCCTGCTCAGGAGCAGATGACCTTCGTTCGCGACGTCGAGTTCCAGGTCGGCCGTACGGGGGCCATTACCCCGGTTGCCCGTCTGGAGCCCGTGCAGGTGGCGGGCGTGCTGGTGAGTAATGCCACCCTGCATAACGCCGATGAAATCGAACGCCTGGGCCTGCGCATTGGTGACAAAGTGGTGATTCGCCGCGCGGGCGACGTTATTCCGCAGGTGGTTAACGTCGTGGAGTCTGAACGTCCTGCCGATACGCGCGAGATCGTCTTCCCGACCCACTGCCCGGTGTGTGGATCTGACGTTGAGCGTGTGGAAGGTGAAGCGGTGGCGCGCTGTACGGGCGGCTTAATCTGTGGCGCGCAGCGTAAAGAGTCGCTGAAGCACTTCGTCTCCCGTCGGGCGATGGACGTCGACGGCATGGGCGATAAAATTATCGATCAGCTGGTTGAGAAAGAGTATGTCCACACGCCGGCGGATCTCTTCAGGCTGACGGCAGGTAAACTGACCGGCCTGGATCGTATGGGGCCAAAGTCAGCCCAGAACGTGGTAAACGCGCTGGAAGCCGCCAAAGAGACCACCTTCGCCCGCTTCCTTTACGCGCTGGGCATTCGTGAAGTGGGTGAGGCGACGGCCGCGGGCCTGGCGGCGTACTTTGGTACGCTGGAGGCGCTGGAAAAGGCAAGCATCGACGAGCTGCAGAAAGTTCCGGATGTCGGCATCGTCGTCGCCACGCACGTCTTTAACTTCTTCGCCGAAGAGAGCAACCGTGAAGTCATCGGCAAACTGCTGGAAGAGGGCATCAGGTGGCCCGCGCCGGTGGTGGTTAACGCCGAAGAGATCGACAGCCCGTTCGCCGGTAAAACGGTAGTGCTGACCGGCAGCCTGAGCCAGCTTTCACGTGACGATGCCAAAGCCCGTCTGGTGGCGCTGGGGGCCAAAGTGGCGGGCAGCGTGTCGAAGAAAACCGACCTGGTGATCGCCGGGGAAGCGGCGGGTTCGAAGCTGGCAAAAGCCCAGGAGCTCGGTATTGCGGTTATCGACGAAGCGGAAATGATGCGTCTGTTAGGAGAGTAACGTGGAGAAAGAGCAGCTCGTTGAGATCGCCAATACCGAGATGCCGTTCGGTAAATACAAGGGCCGCAGGCTGATTGATTTGCCGGAGGAGTATCTGCTGTGGTTTGCCCGCAAGGATGAGTTCCCGGCCGGGCGACTGGGCGAGCTGATGGCTATCACGTTACTGATCAAAACCGAGGGGCTGACCCAGCTGGTTCAGCCCCTGAAACGTCCTTAAGCCTTCGCGGCGCGGGTCTCTTCCTGCGCCAGCTTTTCCGTCTGGCGCTTGTAGCGACGCGCCAGCACCGCGCAGACCATCAGCTGGATCTGATGGAAAATCATCAGCGGCAGCACCATCATCCCGATCACCGAGGTCGGGAACAGAATGTTGGCCATCGGGATGCCGTTCGCCAGGCTCTTCTTCGAACCGCAGAACACAATCGTGATTTCATCCGCTTTGTTGAAGCCGCACCTGCGTGCCACAAAGACGTTTACTGCAATCACAATCGCCAGCAGGACGATGCTGACCACCACGATAAACAGCAGCGAGCCTGCGCCCACCTTGTGCCAGATCCCGTTCACGACCGCTTCGCTAAAGGCGGAGTAAACCACCAGCAGAATCGAGGTCTGGTCGGTTTTTGAAATCCATTTTTTATGCTTCGCCACAAACGCGCCGGTCCACGGTCGGGAAAGATGCCCCAGCACAAACGGCAGCAGCAGCTGCAGACAGATTTTGCCGACCTGCTCAAGGTTACCTTCCGCACCGTGCATGTTCATCAGCAGGCCTACCAGCAGCGGGGAGACGAAAATTCCTAACAGGCTGGACGCGGATGCTGAACAAACCGCCGCCGCTACGTTGCCGCCAGCCAGCGAGGTAAACGCAATGGCGGACTGCACGGTCGCGGGCAGAATGCACAGATAGAGGAAACCCGTATAAAGGGCCGGATCGACGTTTACCGGTGCCCACCAGGCAAACAGGACGCCGAGGATCGGGAACAGAATAAACGTGCTGCACATCACCCACAGGTGCAGTCGCCAGTGACCACCGCCTGCAATGATTGCTTCACGGGAAAGTTTGGCGCCGTGCATGAAGAACAGTAACGCGATGGCCGCCGTGGTGAGTCCTTCAAAGAACGGGACAAAACCGCCGCGTGCGGGGAAGAAGGAGGCCAGTAAAACGGTGACCACCAGGGTAAGCGTGAACGGATCAAGGATACGAAACAGTTTCATAATGACTCCTGAAATCAGATATCGCTATTGTGCTTTTTTCCATTTGAGAAATAAAATTGATTTATTGCATCCATTCATGAATGAAACAGATGAATTACTCCTTACGTCAGCTTCGTATTTTCGTCACCGTTGCCCATGCCCGCAGCTTTAGCAGGGCAGGGGATATCATCGGCCTGAGCCAGTCGGCGGTCAGCCACAGCGTGAAAGAGCTGGAGAATCAGACCGGGGTGAAGTTGCTTGACCGCACCACGCGCGAAGTGGTGTTGACCGAAGCAGGGCAGCAGCTGGCCCTGCGCCTCGAACGGCTGCTGGATGAGCTGAACAGCACGCTCAGAGACGTGGGGAGGCTGGGGCAGCAGCTTTCGGGGACCGTGCGCGTCGCGGCCAGTCAGACGATCTCTGCGCACCTTATCCCGCAGTGTATTGCCGAGGGAAGTCATCGCTACCCGGATATTGATTTTGTACTGCATGACAGGCCGCAACAGTGGGTGCTGGAGAGCATCCGCCAGGGGGATGTGGATTTTGGTATTGTTATCGATCCCGGTCAGGTAAGCGATCTGGCGTGCGAAAGCGTACTTTCTGAGCCCTTTTTGCTGCTCTGCCGTGATGACGATCCGCTGGCCACGTTGCCGGTGGTCAGCTGGCAGTGCCTGACGGGCGCGAACCTGGTTTTACAGGATTATGCCTCGGGCAGCCGTCCGCTGATTGATTCCGCGCTGGTGAATCAGGGCGTAAAGGCAACGATCGTGCAGGAGATTGGTCACCCGGCGACGCTGTTTCCGATGGTGGAAGCCGGCATTGGCATCAGCGTGTTGCCCGCCCTGGCGCTTCCCCTGCCGCAGGGAAGCCGGCTGGCCGTCAGGCGATTAACGCCCGTTGTCGAGCGAAAACTGATGCTGGTGCGGCGAAAAAATCGTTCACTTTCAGGGGCGGCACAGGCTATCTGGGAAGTGGTGCGTATCCAGGCACAACGATTAACCGAAGCCCGCATACGCGACCCACTGTTTAACGCGTCAGAAGATTAGATGTAGATATCAATCTGATTAGCGTCTGACGGGCTGTTCACCCCTTCCACTTTACCCAGCTTTTGATCCTGCTTCTTCTGAGCCTCTTCGGCCTGCTGGCGCTGCAGTGCGGCGAGCTGCGCCTGCAGCACTTTGATCTGGGTCTGAATAAGTTCCTGCTGCTTCTTCTTCTCATCGGTGCTGACGGGACTGTTTGCCAGTTCTTTTAACTGCTGAGTCAGCTTTTTGATCTTGTCGAGAATGCGGGTGATTTGCGCTGAGATATCGTTACTGCTCGAAGTTCCACTCGCGCCGCTGGTTTGAATCTGTTGGGTTGAAGCCTGAATGGTCGTCATACTTTTTCCTCGCGTATAAAACAGAGGTATCGGCACCGATGGGATTAGCTTGAGCAAAACTGCCATATCTGGCAGGGAGTTGCATCAATACACAATCAGTATTGATGGTGCGGTGAAAGTGTATTGGAGGCCACCTGCAGGCTGGGGATATAAGACGTAAGTCATGCGATTCCCGCTATCGCGATCTTAATCCTTAAGGAGCCTCTATGACCCTCTCGAATAACCCGTGGTACTGCGCCGACATCATTCGTGCCGCTAAGCCGAACTTCACGCCTCGCGTGGCATTTATTCTCGGTTCTGGCCTGGGCGCGCTCGCCGACCAGATTGATGACGCCGTTTCCCTGAGCTACGAAAAGCTGCCGGGGTTTCCGGTGAGCACCGTGCATGGGCATGCCGGCGAGCTGGTGCTCGGGCATCTGGCCGGGGTGCCTGTGGCCTGCATGAAGGGGCGCGGCCATTTCTATGAAGGACGCGGGATGACTATCATGACCGATGCGATCCGCACCTTTGCGCTGCTGGGGTGCGAGCTGTTGTTTAGCACCAACGCGGCGGGCTCGCTGCGCCCGGCGGTTCAGCCAGGAAGCCTGGTTGCCCTGAGCGACCATATCAACACTATGCCGGGCACGCCGATGGTGGGGCTGAACGATGAGCGCTTTGGCGATCGTTTCTTCTCTCTGGCCAATGCTTACGACGCGGATTACCGTGCCGTTCTGCAAACCGTGGCAACGAAAGAAGGCTTCCCGCTGCATGAAGGGGTGTTTGTCTCTTATCCCGGCCCGAACTTCGAGACGGCGGCCGAGATCCGCATGATGCAGATTATCGGCGGCGATGTGGTGGGGATGTCCGTGGTGCCGGAAGTGATTTCCGCGCGCCACTGCGGCCTGAAGGTCGTGGCCGTTTCTGCAATTACCAACCTCGCCGAAGGTCTGGGTGAGGTCAAACTCTCGCATGAACAAACCCTTGCCGCCGCCGAGCTCTCCCGCCAGAACTTTATCAATCTTATCTGCGGTTTTCTTCGCCATATTGCCTGAGTAAAACAATAAAGTGGCCCGCGAGGGCCACACTGCTATAAGGAATGGGTTATGAACATCACGACTCGCTTAAAGATGATGTCCTTTATGCAATATTTTATCTGGGGGAGCTGGCTGGTTACCCTCGGCGCTTACATGATTAACACCCTACACTTTACCGGCTCCGACGTGGGCATGGTGTACAGCTCTAAAGGACTTGCCGCGATCGTTATGCCTTCGCTGGTGGGGATTATTGCCGACAAGTGGCTGCGGGCCGACCGTGCCTACGTGATTTGCCACCTCGTCTGCGCCGTCGCGCTCTGCTATGCCGCGCAGGTCAATGAGCCCGGGCTGATGTTCTGGGTCATGCTGGTGAATGCGATGGCCTTCATGCCCACGATTGCGCTGTCGAACACCATTTCCTACTCCTGTCTTGAACAGGCAGGGCTGGATACGGTGAGCCATTTTCCGCGAGTGCGGGTGTATGGCACCGTGGGCTTTATTGCCGCGATGTGGGCCATAAGCCTGATGGGGGCGGAGCTGAGCAACGTGCAGCTCTATATCGCGGCTGCCGCGTCCCTGCTGCTGGCGCTCTACTCTCTGACGCTACCGGCCATTCCGGTTGCAAAGACAAAAAAGTCTTCGTCTCTGGCAAGCAAGCTGGGCCTCAATGCGTTTATCCTGTTTAAACAGCCCCGCATGGCAGTGTTCTTTTTATTCGCGATGCTGCTGGGCGCCGTGCTGCAGATAACCAACACGTTTGGCAGCCCCTTCCTGCATGATTTTGCGCGTAATCCGGCGTATGCAGAGAGCTTTATCGTCAAATACCCGTCCATCCTGCTCTCCGTTTCGCAAATGTCTGAGGTGTTCTTCATTCTGACCATTCCGTATTTCCTCGGACGATTTGGTATTAAAACCGTCATGCTGATGAGCATGGCGGCCTGGATGCTGCGGTTCGGGCTATTTGCCTTTGGCGATCCGTCCGCAACGGGCTTTGTGCTGCTCATGCTCTCAATGATTGTCTACGGCTGCGCGTTCGACTTCTTCAATATTTCAGGCTCGGTATTTGTTGAACAGGAGGTCAGCGCCGATATCCGCGCCAGCGCGCAAGGGTTGTTTATGACGACCGTTAACGGTATCGGGGCGTATTTCGGTTCGGTATTGAGCGGTATGGCAGTGGATTATTTCTCGGTGGACGGGGTAAAGGACTGGCAGACGATCTGGCTGGTGTTTGCGGCCTATTCCCTGGGGCTCGCGGTAGTCTTTTACTTCAGCTTTAACGACCGCCACACCTGTAAAAACAGCGGGATGCGCACAGTTGCGCACTAAATTTTCCCTCCGCACGCTGAAAGGCTTTAAGGTAGGCGCATAAGTGTTTTCGCCAGGATATGTTTTGATGGAACGCGTCTATCGGACCGATCTCAAGCTGCTGCGTTATTTTCTGTCCGTTGCGGAGGAACTGCATTTTGGACGGGCTGCGGCCCGTCTCAACATGTCTCAGCCGCCGTTAAGCCTGCATATCAAAGAGCTGGAAAGTCAGCTGGGCACGTTACTGTTTATTCGCCACTCGCGGAGCGTCGCGTTGACGCATGCCGGTAAAGTGCTGATGGAAGAGTCACGCCGGCTGCTCGCCAGCGCAAACCAGGCTCTGGCTCGCGTCGAGCAAATTGGCAGGGGTGAGGCAGGGCGTATTGAGCTGGGGATTGTGGGCACCGCCATGTGGAGTGAGGTGCGCACGGTCATGCGCGCTTTCCTGAAAGAGCATCCGAATGTTGATGTTGTGTTTCGCGAAAAATCGCCGGTAATGCAGATGGCGCTGCTTGAGCGCCGGGAACTGGATGTTGGCATCTGGCGAATGGCAACGGAACCTACCGCGGGGTTTACCAGCCTGCGGTTGCGTGAGGCGGCTTTTCTGGTGGCAATGCCGGAAGATCACCGGCTGGTCAGGGAGCATTCCATTGCGCTCGAAGAATTGCAGGATGAGTATTTTGTCACGATGCCTTCGGCCCATTCTGACTGGGCATTTTTACATCGCGTCTGCCAGCAGGCCGGGTTTTCGCCGATGATTGTGCGCGAAGCCGTTGAACCGCAAACGGTGCTGGCGATGATCAGCATGGGCATGGGGATCACGCTCGCCGCAGACAGCTACGCGCAAATGCAGTGGCCGGGTGTGGTATTCCGCCCGCTGAAAGAGCGTATACCGGCAGATTTATATGTGGTGTATGACGAGAAGCAGGCGACGCCAGCGGTGAAGACGCTGATTGCAACACTAACGATGTAAATCGTAGATAGCAAAAAGGCGCCTTTAGGGCGCCTTTCTACATTGGTGGGTCGTGCAGGATGACTCGCTTCGCTCGCCCTTCGGGCCGTCGCCGTAAACGGCTCCGGTGCCTCACTGCGTTCGGCTCGAACCTGCTGCAGGTTCGAATCATCCAGATCGCAGATAGCAAAAAGGCGCCTTTAGGGCGCCTTTTTACATTGGTGGGTCGTGCAGGATTCGAACCTGCGACCAATTGATTAAAAGTCAACTGCTCTACCAACTGAGCTAACGACCCGAAATGGTGGGCGATGACGGGCTCGAACCGCCGACCCCCTCCGTGTAAAGGAGATGCTCTACCAACTGAGCTAATCGCCCATTTCGGAACTGCTGCGATAAGGTGAGAATGGTGGGCGATGACGGGCTCGAACCGCCGACCCCCTCCGTGTAAAGGAGATGCTCTACCAACTGAGCTAATCGCCCAATCTCAATTCTTATCTACACTGCGAGTCTACCGAAGTAGATGGTGGGTGATGACGGGCTCGAACCGCCGACCCCCTCCGTGTAAAGGAGATGCTCTACCAACTGAGCTAATCACCCCCGCTGTGTGGAGTCGCATTATAGGGAGAGTTGAAAATGAGTCAACGCATTTTCTAAAGTTTTTATTCGTTCGTCGTAAAATTAGACAAAACGATCGCGAAACGGGCAGTGGCGCATGATTTCTAAACAAAAATCGCAAACTCGGGCACGATAAAGGGATCAACATTGAGGAATCCCCCCACAGTGATAGAATATTGCCCATCGTTTTTTCCCCAGGATTTGCCGATTGCCGGCATCTTTATAACGTAAGGCCATTTCATGAAAATCAAAACTCGCTTCGCGCCGAGCCCGACAGGCTATCTGCACGTCGGTGGTGCACGTACCGCTCTCTATTCCTGGCTTTTCGCACGCCACAACAAAGGTGAGTTCGTGCTGCGTATTGAAGACACCGATCTTGAGCGCTCCACGCCGGAAGCAATTGAAGCCATTATGGATGGGATGAACTGGCTGAATCTGGAATGGGACGAAGGCCCGTATTTCCAGACCAAACGCTTTGACCGCTATAACGCCGTCATTGATGAGATGCTGGTCGCGGGCACGGCGTACAAATGCTATTGCTCGAAAGAGCGTCTGGATGCGCTGCGTGAAGCGCAGATGGCGAACGGTGAGAAGCCGCGCTATGACGGCCGCTGCCGCCACGACCACAGCGAGCATGCTGCTGATGAGCCTTGCGTGGTGCGTTTTGCTAACCCACAGGATGGCTCGGTGATCTTTGACGACCAGATCCGTGGCCCAATTGAATTCAGCAACCAGGAGCTGGACGATCTGATCATCCGCCGTACCGACGGTTCCCCAACGTACAACTTCTGCGTAGTAGTTGATGACTGGGATATGGAAATTACCCACGTTGTCCGTGGTGAAGACCATATCAACAATACGCCGCGCCAGATCAACATCCTGAAAGCGCTGAATGCGCCTGTTCCGGTCTATGCGCACGTTTCGATGATCAACGGCGATGATGGCAAGAAACTGTCTAAACGTCACGGTGCGGTAAGCGTTATGCAGTATCGCGACGACGGCTATCTGCCGGAAGCGCTGCTGAACTATCTGGTTCGCCTGGGCTGGGCCCACGGTGACCAGGAGATCTTCAGTCGCGAAGAGATGATCGAACTATTCTCTCTGAGCTCTGTGAGCAAATCAGCGAGCGCATTTAATACCGATAAGCTCCTGTGGCTGAACCACCATTACATCAATACCATGCAGCCAGAATATGTGGCGACGTATCTGCAGTGGCACATTGAGCAGGCAAATATTGATACCCGCACTGGCCCTGAACTGGCGGATCTGGTGAAACTGCTCGGCGAGCGCTGCAAGACGCTGAAAGAGATTGCCGAAAGCTGCCGCTACTTCTATGAAGAGTTTGATGCGTTCGACGCAGATGCCGCGAAGAAACACCTCCGCCCGGTAGCGCGTCAGCCGCTGGAAGTGGTGCGCGACAAGCTGGCTGCACTCACCGAGTGGACCGCTGAGAATGTGCATCACGCCATTCAGGCGACGGCAGACGAGCTGGAAATCGGTATGGGTAAAGTGGGTATGCCACTGCGCGTTGCGGTGACGGGTGCGGGTCAGTCTCCGGCGCTGGATGTGACGGTTCATGCCATCGGCAAGTCACGCAGCGTGGCGCGCATTAACAAGGCGCTGGACTTTATCGCTGAACGTGAAAATCAGCAGTAATTACGCCTCAGATAAAAAAACGGCAGGGTAACCTGCCGTTTTTTATGCCTTTTATTCGGTGATTCCCAGCCGCGTAAGAAAGCCGTGAATGCCTTCGCGTTTCAAAAAGGCATCCAGACGCTTCTGTTCTGACGGCGTCATACTCTCCAGCGTCTCAATAATGCCGGGAGAGAGATTTGAAGAGGGGGCACGGTAGGAAGCGGTGACCTCAGCGAGGTGGTAAACCGCCTGACGGTTGCGGATCGCCGGGAGACTCATTATATGTTCCTTCACGCGTGCATCGACATGAATGAGCCGCGCGCGACCGCCTTTCACGCCGTTGAGCCCTTCCGTTTTCCACCCCTGCTGGCGTATCCAGCGATTAACCGTTTGTCTGGCAACGCCCAAACTTTCCGCCAGCTCTTCCGTGGTCATTTTGCTCCGTAATCTTTTCATATCAGTCCCGATCGCGTATCCCTAAACGTTGCAACAATCCGGTAATCCCTTCCCGCATTAACAGCGATGTCATCTGCTTCTGCTCTTCCGGCGTCATTTCATTGGCCAGCGTGAGGAGCAGGGTGTGAAGCGAACCGTCATGGCTGATGCCGTCTGGCAGTTCGGACGTCTCACTTGCCCGACGTGCGCTGCGGATAAAGTCACGGACTTTTTCGTTCACATGAACCAGGCGCGCTTTCCCGCCCTGGACGCCTGGTTTTGGTGACGTAATCCAACCCTCTTTGCGTACCCATTTATTGATGGTCTGGCGGCTATAGCCAGTGAGGAGGGCTAACTCTTCTGGCGTCATTCGTTCCTTGATCATGCAATTTCCTGAATATCTGTGGGGTTAATTAACGGCTCATTTTATAGCACCGTTTTACGTGAAAACGTGACAGGCTTAACTCCTGGCTGCGAGCAGGCTCGCAAAGTGATTCATTTGCATGATTTTTCGGCGATTGAATGGCTGGGATTGATTTTGCCGTTGACACTCCGCAGCGGAATTCATATTATGCCGCCCGTCAACATGACAGCTTTACGATGGGGCTATAGCTCAGCTGGGAGAGCGCTTGCATGGCATGCAAGAGGTCAGCGGTTCGATCCCGCTTAGCTCCACCAAACTCTGAACCCAACAGAGTGCGGTCAGTAAAGTAACATGTGGGGCTATAGCTCAGCTGGGAGAGCGCTTGCATGGCATGCAAGAGGTCAGCGGTTCGATCCCGCTTAGCTCCACCAAAATTGTAAACCCTCGTCAAAAGACGAGGGTTTTTTTTATGTGTTTGTAACACCCATCCCCGTATTTTGTTATCAAAAAGAAGGTATTCCCATACCTCACCTCAATCGACATCAATAAACCAGTCTATAAATAGACTTGAACTTGATTCGTGCAATTAATAAACCTATTATCCATCCGGTCAATGATTCGAACGGATAATATACTCATCAGCTTAATGAATAGAAAAACGTATAAGAATGTAAAGATATTTATAATTGCCCTGATACTTTGCCTGATTACGGTACCTGTCTCCCGTTATCTCTCTCCCCGCGCAATTGTTAATGGTCACGACGTTTATTTAGCATGGCTACCGCTAAGCGTTATGCTGGCGGTAATTCTGCTATTTGGGCGCAGGGCTATTCTTCCCATTGTGTTAGGTTTTACTGTCACTAATCTATTTTATATTAATTTAGCACCGCTACAATATGCAGTATTACTGTTTTGTCAGACCTTTGCGTTGTTCACGGCGTGCGGCGTTCTGCGCATCATACTGGGTAAGCGCTGGCGCTACTGCATTCCTAACAAGCACATCGGTTTACGTATATTCTGGCTTGGTTTTATCGTGCCGATAGGTATTAAGCTGTCGATGTATATGGCAGGCTATTTGTTTGATTTTCCTGTCACAATCTCGACATTTTTCGGCGAAGGAACGGTAATTTATAACGTTGTGGATATACTGAGCCTGATATGTGCGGCGTTGATTTTTACCATGATGTTTTATTACCCATTAAGAATGATAATTAATCCTCGCTACGCGAGGAACTTCTGGCGGCAAAGCGTGAAGCCCGTGTTTTTTCACAAGAATTCATTATATATTTTTGTCTGGCTGATGCTTTTAATTTTCATTCTCGTCATTTTATGTGGTCCTTTTGAATCCCCCGTCATTGCCGGCTATTTGATGCCGCTGATTTTTATTCTTTTTACCCTGGCGATAAGCCGCCTGACCTATGCGCTTATCTCTCTGCTGTGGGCTGCATCTGCGCTCCTGCTGTTGACCTACAACTACAACTTCCTTAACGGGGTGGAATCGGGCCATTCGCTCTCTTTTATCCTGTCCGTGCTTATCTCTTTCGCTATCTGTTTGCTTTACATGTCGCGGATCTATCAACGTAGCGAATGGCTCAAGCGGGGCTGGCAGGACAGAGCGCTCACCGATCCGCTGACCGGGTTACCGAACATCCGTGCGCTGGAAGATTATCTTGAGATTCATCCAGATGCCAAAGTGTGCATTTTGCGCATGGATAATCTGGAATTTTTGAGCCGCCACTACGGGATTATTATGCGGGTTCATTGCAAACGAACGATCGCCACATCGCTTCAGCCGCTCCTGCAAAAAGATGAGATGCTCTTCCAGTTGCCCGGAAGCGAGCTGGTGCTGGTACTGCTCGGGCCGGAAATTGCTGAACGCCTCCAGCATATGGTCGATCGGCTCAACAGCAGTAAGATTTTCTGGAACAACGCAGGGCTGGATATTGAGTTTGGCGCGTCCTGGGGAATGGTCGAAAATGGCGAAAAACTGCATCACACGCTGGGGCAGCTGAGCTGGCTGGCAGAGCAGGCCAGCGGAGCGCAAAACGTTCTCGCACTCACGAATAGCCTCGAGGCGGCATCTGGGCAAACAACAGAGCGCGTCCTGATGCTGGCGCGGATTAAGCACGCTCTGGAGACGGATCAATTCCATTTATACGCGCAGCCGATCCAGAAGGCGGACGGGAGCGGGTATTACGAAATTCTGGCGCGTATGGAGAGCGAGGGCGAGATTTTCACTCCTGACCGCTTTATTCCGTTGATTGCCCAGTTCAACCTGAGCCACCGGTTTGATATGAGCATCATGGAGAAATTACTGCTGTGGCTGCGCGATAACCCTGTAAAGCAGGCTGGCACCCGTTTCTCTGTCAATCTGATGCCGCTCACGCTGATGCAAAAAGAGGTGGCGACCGAGATTTGCGCGCTCTTTGAACGCTACGGCGTTGCGCCTCAGGCCGTCGTGATTGAGATCACCGAAGAGCAGGCCTTCTCAAATTCGGGCTGCAGCATCCACAATATTCAGCAGCTGCGGGATTACGGTTTCCGGATTGCCATTGATGATTTTGGTACCGGCTACGCCAACTACGAGCGTCTCAGACGACTGCAGGCAGATATCATTAAAATTGACGGCTGCTTTGTTAAAGACATTTGTACCGACGATATGGATGCGATGATCGTCCAGTCGATGTGTAATCTGGCGAAGACAAAATCGCTGTGCGTTGTAGCGGAATACGTCGAAACACCGGCACAGCGGGAGATGCTGCTTCGCTTTGGCGTGGATTACCTGCAGGGCTACCTGATAGGTAAACCGAAACCGCTGGAAGAGTTGCGGGCATAAAAAAACCGGGAGCCAGGCTCCCGGTTTTTTTGTTTAAGGATAAACGTTACAGGACCAGTGCCGCGATGGAAGCAGACAGGACGCTTACCAGCGTAGAGCCGTAAACCAGCTTCAGGCCAAAGCGAGAAACCACGTTACCCTGTTCTTCGTTCAGACCTTTAATCGCCCCTGCGATAATCCCGATAGATGAGAAGTTCGCGAAGGAGACCAGGAACACGGACAGAATGCCTTCCGCGCGCGGAGAAAGCGTGCTGGCAATTTTCTGCAGATCCATCATCGCAACGAATTCGTTAGAAACCAGTTTGGTTGCCATGATACTCCCTACCTGCAGCGCTTCGTGAGCCGGCACACCCATCACCCATGCAACCGGATAGAAGATGTAGCCCAGAATCCCCTGGAAGGAGATACCCAGCACTGCGGCGAACAGGGCGTTCAGCGCAGAAATCAGCGCAATGAAGCCGATCAGCATGGCGGCAACGATAATTGCCACTTTGAAACCGGCCAGAATGTATTCACCCAGCATTTCGAAGAAGCTCTGGCCTTCGTGCAGGTTAGACATCTGGATGTTCTCTTCGCTGGCGTCAACGCGGTATGGGTTGATCAGCGACAGAACGATAAAGGTGCTGAACATGTTCAGAACCAGCGCCGCAACAACATACTTTGGCTCCAGCATGGTCATATACGCGCCCACGATAGACATGGAAACGGTAGACATTGCAGTTGCCGCCATGGTGTACATGCGGTTGCGGGACATTTTGCCGAGAATATCTTTATACGCGATGAAGTTCTCAGACTGACCGAGGATCAGGGAACTGACGGCGTTAAAGGATTCCAGCTTGCCCATGCCGTTCACTTTGGATAACAGGAAGCCAATTCCACGAATAACGAACGGCAGAACGCGGATGTGCTGCAGAATACCGATCAGCGCGGAGATGAAGACGATTGGGCACAGAACCTTCAGGAAGAAGAACGCCAGACCTTCGTCGTTCATTTTACCAAAGACAAAGTTGGTCCCTTCGTTGGCGAATCCGAGCAGTTTTTCGAACATTTCGGAGAAGCCTTTCACGAAGCCGAGGCCTACGTTGGAGTTCAGGAAGAACCACGCAAGTAAAACTTCAATGACCAGCAGTTGGACAACATAACGGATACGAATTTTTTTGCGGTCTGTGCTGACCAGCAATGCAAGTGCAGTAACGACAACAAGTGCCAGGACAAAATGAAGGACGCGGTCCATATTTGCTCCAAATATGAGGCAGGTTTAATTTTCGTGCACATTCTATGTAACAAGCGAAAAGAAAACGAGATCGAGGACACACTATAGTTACATCCTGTGACGAGTCTCAAAAATAGTGATCCACAATACATTTTTGTTATGTTAGGTAAATGAGTGAAAAGTTAAGTTTGTGTGCTAGTCTTCACAAAAGCGCGCGCGATTTCAGTTTCTGTTAGATCGCCCCACTTACCCGCCGCCTATCGTTCAAAGCTATCAGAGAAATCACTGTAAACTTTATAAATGATCTTGATAATCATTCTCATTTTGATAGCATTAAACATAGCAAAGGCTATATTTCAGAGGCAGAAATGACAAACAGTCGCGTAGAGGGTAGCAGTGGCAGAGCCGCGCGCAAGTTGCGGTTCGCATTAATGGGACCTGCGTTCATCGCTGCCATTGGCTATATCGATCCAGGTAACTTTGCGACCAATATTCAGGCCGGGGCCAGCTTCGGCTATAAGCTGCTGTGGGTGGTCGTCTGGGCTAACCTGATGGCGATGCTGATTCAGATGCTCTCCGCAAAGCTTGGGATTGCAACAGGTAAAAACCTGGCGGAGCAAATTCGCGACCATTATCCGCGTCCTGCCGTCTGGCTCTACTGGGTCCAGGCGGAAATCATCGCCATGGCCACTGACCTCGCTGAATTTATCGGCGCGGCGATCGGCTTTAAGCTGATTCTGGGCGTGTCGCTATTGCAGGGGGCGGTACTGACCGGGATTGCCACTTTCCTTATCCTGATGCTGCAGCGTCGGGGACAAAAGCCGCTGGAGAAGGTCATCGGCGGTCTGCTGCTGTTTGTCGCGGCGGCTTATATCGTCGAGCTAATTTTCTCACAGCCGAATCTGGCGCAGCTTGGTAAAGGTATGGTGATCCCAAGCCTGCCAACCTCGGAAGCGGTGTTCCTGGCCGCCGGGGTATTGGGGGCGACCATCATGCCGCATGTGATTTACCTTCACTCCTCGTTGACTCAGCATCTCCACGGTGGGACGCGTAAAGAGCGTTACTCCGCCACCAAATGGGACGTGGCGATCGCCATGACCATCGCGGGGTTTGTTAATCTGGCGATGATGGCCACCGCTGCCGCCGCTTTCCATTTTAACGGTCATACCGGTATTGCCGATCTCGACCAGGCCTATCTCACGCTGGAGCCATTACTGAGTCATGCTGCGGCCACGATATTTGGTCTCAGCCTGGTGGCCGCAGGTCTGTCTTCTACGGTGGTAGGCACGCTGGCAGGGCAGGTGGTGATGCAGGGATTTGTTCGGTTCCACATTCCGCTGTGGGTTCGTCGCGCTGTAACCATGCTCCCGTCATTTATCGTGATTCTGATGGGGCTCGACCCAACGCGAATTCTGGTCATGAGCCAGGTGCTGCTGAGTTTTGGTATCGCGCTGGCGCTGGTGCCGCTGCTGATCTTTACCAGCAACAAAACCCTGATGGGCGAACTGGTCAACTCAACGCTGGTGAAACGGACCGGGTGGGCCATCGTGGTGGTAGTGGTGGCGCTGAACCTGTGGCTGCTAATTGGCACAGCGTTGGGGCTCTAACAAAAAAAGGAGCCGCAGGGGCTCCTTTTTTATTAGTGATGGTGGCCGTGGCCATGACCTTTGCCGTGGCCCCAGCCGCCGCGACGGTCGTCACGATCGTTCCAGCCTTCGCGGTAGCCGCGCTCATACGCGTTGTCTTTATACCAGCCGCGGTGTCTGCCGTTATCATGTTTCCACCAGCGGTCTCCGCGCCACTCATAGTGACGGTTCCAGTAGTCACGGTCGCGCCAGTAGCCACCGTCCCAGTATCTGCCGTAGTCGTCACGATCGCCAATTTGTAATTTTACTGATGGCAACAGGGTGATTTCGCCCGCAGTGGCGATCAGCGGGGCTGAAGCCAGTAATACCGCTGCAAGAATCAGTGACCTGAACATACTCTTTCTCCTTCACGATCGGGGCCTTTGTTGGGCCTGTTAACGCAATATTACGAGTTGGTAAAGCCTCGTTTCATCGCCTCAACTCCGAATTGCTGAATGAGAGCACTTTTTGCTAAAAGTGATTTTATTTTGAGCTGCTCAGAATCCCTTCTATACGGGCCAGTTCCTCCGCAGTGAAATGGCGGTTTTGCAGCATGCCCACGGCGTCATCAATCTGCGCCACTTTACTTGCCCCAATCAGCACTGACGTCACATTCTCATGGCGTAATACCCAGGCCAGCGCCATCTGAGAAAGCTTCTGGCCGCGACTTTCTGCCAGGGCATTCAGCTTTCTTACCTTCTCCAGCTTCTCTTCGGTGATCTGGTCAGGGTTAAGGAACTGACTGCCGCTTGCGGCGCGGGAGTCTGCCGGAATGCCGTTCAGATAGCGGTTGGTCAACTGCCCGCCAGCCAGCGGCGAGAAGGGAATACAGCCAACCCCCTTTTCCTGCAACACGTCCAACAGTCCCGCTTCCGGCGCACGTTCAAACATGGAGTATTTCGGCTGGTGGATCAGGCAGGGCGTACCGAGGTCATTAAGGATATCTATCGCCTTGCGGGCCAGCTCTGCAGGGTAGTTGGATAACCCGACATACAGGGCTTTTCCCTGGCGTACCACATGGTCAAGCGCTTTCATGGTTTCCAGCAGCGGCGTTTGTGGGTCGGGACGGTGATGATAGAAGATATCCACATACTCCAGCCCCATGCGCCTCAGGCTCTGATCCAGGCTTGCCAGCAGGTATTTGCGAGACCCCCAATCGCCGTAGGGACCCTCCCACATGGTATAGCCCGCTTTGGTGGAGATGATGAGTTCATCGCGCCAGGGCAGAAAATCCTCCTGCAAAATACGGCCGAAATTACGCTCGGCGGCCCCCGGAGGGGGACCATAGTTATTGGCAAGGTCGAAATGCGTAATACCCAGGTCGAACGCGCGCTGTAAAAGTTGACGGCTGTTTTCGATAAGTGTGGTGTCGCCAAAATTATGCCATAGCCCAAGCGAGATGGCGGACAGCCTAAGCCCGCTTTGGCCGCAACGGCGATATTCCATTGTCTGGTAACGATTTTTGTCCGGCTGATAACTCATTCTTGTGACCTCAGGCGCTGAAGAAAAAAGTCAGTGTATGCGTTTACATTAACGTGAAAAAAAGCAGCATAGCGCAGCCTTTTTTGTAAAGCATTCTTTCCATGTCCTACTTATCGCCAATTCTGGACAGCCATCACGCTTATTTAATACTCAAGGTGAGGTCAACATTAGAAGGATACCTGTTTATGCGTACCCCATACTGCGTCGCCGATTACCTGCTGGACCGTCTTACAGATTGTGGAGCCGATCATCTGTTTGGCGTGCCGGGCGACTATAACCTGCAGTTTCTCGACCATGTGATAGACAGCCCGGATATCTGCTGGGTGGGCTGTGCCAACGAGTTAAACGCTTCTTATGCCGCGGACGGATATGCCCGATGTAAGGGCTTCGCCGCGCTGCTGACGACATTTGGCGTAGGGGAGCTAAGTGCCATGAACGGCATTGCGGGCAGCTATGCCGAGCACGTTCCGGTACTGCATATTGTGGGCGCGCCGGGTACGGCGTCACAGCAAAGAGGGGAGTTGCTGCACCATACGCTGGGCGATGGTGAGTTTCGTCATTTTTACCATATGAGCGAACCGATCACTGCCGCACAGGCGATCCTGACCGAACAAAATGCCTGCTATGAGATTGACCGGGTGTTAACTACCATGCTCCGGGAACGTCGCCCCGGCTATCTGATGTTGCCTGCCGACGTAGCTAAAAAGGCCGCTACACCGCCTGTAAACGCTCTCACTCTCAGGCACGCGCATGCCGATAGCGCCTGCCTGAAAGCGTTCCGGGATGCCGCAGAGAATAGGCTCGCCATGAGCAAGCGTACTGCGCTGCTGGCCGATTTCCTTGTGCTGCGCCACGGCCTGAAACATGCCCTACAGAAATGGGTCAAAGACGTGCCGATGGCACACGCCACCATGCTGATGGGCAAAGGCATATTTGACGAGCGTCACGCCGGTTTTTACGGCACCTACAGCGGTTCGGCGAGCGCCGGTGCGGTAAAAGAGGCGATTGAAGGGGCAGATACGGTGCTGTGCATCGGCACGCGATTTACCGATACCCTGACCGCTGGCTTCACGCATCAGCTAACCCCGTCACAAACAATTGAAGTTCAGCCTCATGCCTCACGCGTTGGTGACGTCTGGTTTACCGGCATCCCCATGCTTCAGGCAATCGAAACGCTGGTGGAGCTGTGTAAACAGCACGTGCACAATACGCCGGGACCGTCGTCTCAAAGCGCAATGCCCTATCCGCAGCCGGATGGCTCGCTGACGCAGGAGAATTTCTGGAAAACGTTGCAGACGTTTATCCGCCCGGGGGACATCATTCTTGCGGATCAGGGGACCTCGGCCTTCGGTGCGATCGACCTTCGTCTTCCGGCTGACGTGAATTTTATCGTCCAGCCGCTGTGGGGATCGATTGGCTACACCCTGGCGGCAGCATTTGGCGCGCAAACTGCGTGTCCGAACCGGCGCGTGATTGTGCTGACGGGGGATGGCGCGGCGCAGCTCACCATACAGGAGCTTGGCTCGATGCTGCGGGATAAACAACACCCCATCATTCTGGTCCTTAACAACGAAGGGTACACGGTGGAAAGGGCGATCCACGGGCCGGAGCAGCGGTACAACGACATTGCGCTATGGAACTGGACGCAAATTCCGCAGGCCCTGAGCCTTGATCCTCAGGCTCAGAGCTGGCGAGTCAGTGAAGCGGAGCAGCTGGCGGACGTACTGGAAAAAGTCGCGCATCACGAGCGTCTCTCGCTGATTGAGGTGATGCTGCCGAAAGCCGATATCCCACCGTTGCTGGGCGCGCTTACCAAAGCGCTGGAAGCGCGCAATAACGCCTGATTACTTGTCGTTTCGCCAGGCCATCATCATCGGTTTGCCCGCCAGCAGGAGCCAGGCGGGCAACATCACGATACAGAGCAGGGGGAAAAGCGTTGAATCGGGTACTACCACCGCCGCCATAAACAGGCTAAGCCACGCGTCGCGCGTGACCACCAGAACCAGCCCCAGAATAGAGCAGGAGACGGTAATGGCCGCCGGCACCGCATCGACATGTTCGTGCAGCATCAGCCCCAGCGCTACGCCAACAAAGACCGCCGGGAAGATACGCCCACCGCGGAAACCGCAGGCTGCAGCCACCAACAGCGCGGCCAGCTTAATCACGGCAAACAGCAGATAGTCGGAGACGCTGAACACCTGGCTGAAGGCCAGCTGCTGCATCTCGTCCAGACCTTTGAACAATGTCACCGTCCCGCCGATTGCCCCTAAAATACCGAGGATCAAACCGCCGGCCCCCAGGATTAACACCGGGTGTTTCAGTTTATGCACCAGCCGGTGCAGGCGCGGAAGACACCATACCGCGACCATTCCCAGCGCGATGGCGATGGCGACAACGATGGCGCCGCTGAAAATATCGGCTATCTGCATCTGGCCGTAGTGGGGAAGGGAGAGTGAAAAATGGGGATGGAAAAACAGGCTGGTCGTCAACGCCCCGGCGGCTGCGGCCATCAGCGGCGCAAAGAGCTTGTCCCACAGCGGAACGTCGTTATTGCTGCTGAGCGTCTGTGAAAAGATCAGTGCGGCAGCGACGGGCGTGCCGAAAAGCGCCCCGATGGTGCCTGCGGAGGCAAGGATGGTCCAGTCCAGTGCGCCGACGCGGGGCAAAATGCGTGAACCGAGAAAAACCGCCAGACCAATATTCACCGCCATAATCGGATGCTCAGGCCCCAGGCTGACGCCGCCGGCCAGACCGATAATCAACGCGATAATCAGCCCCGGCAGTGCAGAAGGGGAAACCGGGGCGCCAATCAGCGGTTCCTGCGCCGGGTCTGGTCCAGCATGGCCGGGACTGAAACGGATCACCAGGCCCACCGCAATACCGGTCAACGTCAGCATTACAACGATCCAGGCAGGAGAATCAGCGGTGGCCCCCAGTTTTGCCGGAAGTGCTGTCCATAACATTGTTTGCAGCACCGACGCGACTTTCATCACGACAATGAGCACCAGGCTTGAGGCCACGCCAATGATTAACGCCGGAATGGCCAGTAACAGCATGGTTCTGGCTCGCGGGTGGAGCATGATGATTTCCTTGTACAAAACGGTATTACGTTACTTTGCACATTAAGCTTTATGGCAATAGTGCAAAAGGTGCTGAAACGGTAAAGTTATTCTGTGACGAAGATCGATAATCCATGGGCATTCACCTTATGGCCGTTGTTGTTATCACGCCTTGAATTTACAGTGTCCCAAAGATTTATTCTGACTTTAGCGGAGCAGTAGAAGAATGACAAAGTATGCTTTGGTAGGTGATGTGGGCGGCACGAACGCGCGCCTCGCATTATGCGATGTAAGTAGCGGTGAGATTTCCCGGGCGAAAACCTACTCAGGGCTGGATTATCCAAGCCTTGAGGCCGTTGTCCGCGTCTATCTGGACGAGCATCAGGTAAGCGTTGAAGACGGCTGCATCGCAATTGCCTGCCCGATAACCGGCGACTGGGTCGCAATGACCAACCATACCTGGGCATTCTCCATCGCAGAGATGAAAAAAAACCTCGGTTTTTCGCATCTTGAAATCATCAATGACTTCACTGCAGTCTCCATGGCGATCCCGATGCTGAAGCCAGAGCATCTGATCCAGTTTGGCGGCGCTGAACCGGTCGAAGGCAAGCCGATTGCGGTTTACGGGGCCGGTACCGGTCTGGGCGTGTCGCATCTGGTGCATGTTGCTCAGCGCTGGGTGAGCCTGCCGGGTGAGGGCGGCCACGTGGACTTTGCGCCAAACAGCGAAGAAGAGGGCATCATCCTTGAAGAGTTACGCGCTGAGATCGGCCACGTCTCCGCCGAGCGCGTCCTTTCAGGCCCGGGGCTGGTGAACCTGTACCGGGCGATTGTGAAATCTGACGGCCGTCTGCCGGAAAACCTGCAGCCGAAAGACGTCACCGAACGTGCGCTGGCGGACAGCTGCATTGACTGCCGTCGTGCCCTGTCGCTGTTCTGCGTGATCATGGGGCGTTTTGGCGGCAACCTGGCGCTGACGCTGGGCACCTTCGGTGGGGTCTATATTGCGGGCGGGATCGTACCGCGCTTCCTCGACTTCTTTAAAGCCTCGGGCTTCCGCGGCGGGTTTGAAGATAAAGGGCGTTTCAGAAGCTACGTGCAGGACATTCCTGTTTATCTGATCGTGCATGATAACCCTGGCCTGCTGGGTTCGGGGGCCCATCTGCGTCAGGTTCTTGGTCAAATCCTCTGACGGATAGCCCTCTCCGGCGGGAGAGGGCTTTTTCTTTACAGGTGCATCAGCTGGCGGAACTCTTTCACCTTGCTGCGGCTCACCGGCACCTGAAAATCCAGATCCTTCAGACGCAAAATGTAGGTGTTGTTAAACCAGGGTTCGATCTCGCGGATCTTGTTTAAATTCACGCAGAACGAACGATGGCAGCGGAAAAAGTGTGCCGTTGGCAGCTTGCTGCAAAACTCGGTGATGTTCATCGCCATCACGTACGATTCCCGCCGCGTATAGACAAACGTCATCTTTTCATGGGCTTCGGCATAGTAGATATCATTGACCGGCGTCACGATGATGCGCTCGTCTTTGACCAGATTAATGGTGTCGTTTTCCCGTACCGCTGGGGTGGCGCTAGCGGGGGCGGTCTGCTGCTGCCATGCGGCTTCCAGCTTTTGCAGCATGCTGACAATCCTGGACTCCTGATAAGGCTTAAGAATATAGTCAAACGCCTCCAGCTCGAAGGCCTCTACGGCGTGCTCTTTCCAGGCGGTGACGAAAACGATAAACGGCTTATGGGCAAACTGATTGATGTTTTGCGCCAGCAATACGCCATCCAGCGACGGGATATTGATATCCAGGAAAATGGCGTCGACCCGGTTATGCTGCAAAAACTTCAGCACGTCCAGACCATCATCAAACGTACCCACAATCTCCATCTGGCTGTGGGTTTTAATAAGCCAGGTGAGCTCCTGCTGAGCCAGGAATTCATCTTCTACGATGATAACTTTCATGGGCTACTCCACCTGGGGCAACAGTGATGTCGTTGTATGCGCGAGCGCGCGCGCATTCGGGACGTAAAAAGAAATTTCGGTGCCCGGCTCAAGGCGGTGAATATGCAGTCCGTCGCCGTAAAGCAGCTTGACCCGGTGGTGCACGTTCAGCAGGCCGATTTTATTCCCGGGCATCTCGTTAGACTCCACGCGCTCAATAACTTTTGGATCAATCCCGTGGCCGGTATCGCGCACGGCAATACGCACGCGGTTGCCGCTTTCTGTAACGCCGATCGTGACCACGCCTTTGCCTTTACAGGGCTGAATACCGTGAACAATCGCGTTTTCGACCAGCGGCTGGATAAGCAGGCTCGGGATCACGCAGTTGACCTCTTCATCAATATCGTAAATGACCGTGAGCTTGTCGCCAAAGCGCGCCTGCTCAATCGCGATGTAATCCTTGATCTGATACAGCTCTTTTTTGATGTCGATCTGCTCGTCATCCTTCAGCTCGATGTTGTAGCGCAGATAGCGCGACAGGTTGAAAATCAGCTGGCGCGCGGTGTCCGGATTCAGACGTATGGAAGAGGAGATAGCGTTCAGCGCGTTAAACAGGAAATGGGGATTGATTTTGCTCTGCAATGCGCGCAGCTCTGCCTTATTTGCCATTTCACGCAGCTGTTCCGCCCGCGAAACCTCAAGCTGGGTGGAGATAATCTGCGACAGGCCAATCGCCATCTCCTGCAGGGAGGAGGTGATCTGATGCGCGTGACAGTAATAAATTTTCAGCGTGCCCGTCACGACGCCTTTCTCCCACAGCGGGATCACCAGCATCGAGTGGATTTCCGGCGTTCGGTGGGCTTCATCATTGTTTTTAATAATGATTTTACCGTAGTTAATCGCCTGTCTGGTGGTCGGACTAATGGTGTCATCGTTGTCGCGGTAGTTATGTTCCCCGACGCCTACGTAGGCCAGCACGTGGTCAATATTGGTGATGGCGACGGCGTCAGCATGGATGTCGTGGCGGATAATCTCGCAGATCTGACGCAACGACTCCGCGTTAACGTGGCGGAAAAGCGGCAGCGTTTTGTTGGCGATATCCAGCGCCAGCTTGGCCTGACGGGCCGCACTGGCCTCTTTTTCCCCTTCAACGCTTTGCACCAGCAGTACGATAAAACCGATGCACACGCTGCCCAGGATCATCGGAATACCGATTTTCGAGACGATATCCAGCCCCAGCGCGGTGGTTGGAGCCCAGACGACGACCAGGATCATGGTCAGCGTTTCGCACACCATGCCTGCGGCGATCCCGGCGCGCCAGCGCTGTTTTTTCGGGATTTTGCGGCTGATCCAGCCGGAAAGCACCCCGGCGATAATGCTGGTGATAAAACACGGCACCGCCGTTACGCCACCGATATCAATCAGGTAGCGGTGCGTCCCGGCAATCAGGCCGGTGATGACGCCTACCCATGGGCCAAACAAAATCCCGCCGGACATGACGGCGATAATACGTACGTTAACCAGCGAGCCCTCTACCGGCACGCCGGACCAGGTGCTGAACAAGGCGAACAGCGAAAAGATGGCGGTTACGGCCAACAGCTCTTTTGGCGAGTGGGCTGATTTGTGCAACAGCTCGCGAAACAGGCGAATGCGAATGAGGAAGAACAGGCAAATCAGCATTAATGCCGCACGGTCAAAAACCGCCAGCAGCATAGTGAATATTTCGTGCACGAGTAGACCTGGGAAAACGGGAAAGAACCATGATAAAAAACCTGGCGCGTATTGACCAGCTATCCGTCAGGTTTATCAAATGAGGAAAAACCATAATTTACAAAGGGGATTATCCGGCAGTGACCGATGCGTCCCGTTTTTTTCCTGATGGCGCATCGTCAGGTAACTGTTTTGATATCATCATGTTAAATAACAGCTATCAGAAAGCCGATCCCGAAACAGAGGCTTCCGCTTTTAGGCGCAGCCGGGTTCCGGTTTTCAGTCGATCGCTTTTTTTTCATTTCCCTCTCGACAGCATGATTTTTTTCAGGTTATTTTCTAAACATGCCACATCGGTGGCAGCGTCGCTCGGACGGTCCGGGCGCTAACGTTAATCTGAGGAATCTATGGCTGAATTCAGTCCTGAACGCCGTTTTACGCGTATCGATCGTCTCCCCCCTTATGTTTTCAATATCACTGCTGAACTGAAAATGGCTGCGCGTCGGCGCGGCGAAGATATCATTGATTTCAGCATGGGTAACCCTGACGGCCCAACGCCGCCGCATATCGTTGAGAAGCTCTGCACGGTTGCCCAGCGTCCGGATACGCACGGTTACTCAACCTCTCGCGGTATCCCCAGATTACGTCGCGCGATCTCGCGCTGGTATCAGGATCGCTATCAGGTTGATATCGATCCGGAAAGTGAAGCGATTGTCACCATCGGATCGAAAGAGGGGCTGGCACACCTGATGCTGGCCACGCTGGATCATGGCGATACGGTGCTGGTGCCCAATCCAAGCTACCCGATTCATATCTACGGCGCGGTGATTGCCGGGGCGCAGGTCCGTTCCGTGCCGCTGGTGGAAGGTGTCGATTTCTTTAACGAACTGGAACGTGCGATTCGCGAAAGTTATCCGAAACCGAAGATGATGATCCTCGGTTTCCCGTCGAACCCAACGGCCCAGTGCGTGGAGCTCGACTTCTTCGAGAAGGTTGTCGCGCTGGCCAAGCGTTATGACGTGCTGGTGGTTCACGATTTAGCCTACGCTGACATCGTCTATGACGGCTGGAAAGCCCCGTCGATTATGCAGGTCCCGGGCGCGCGTGACGTGGCGGTCGAGTTCTTTACGTTGTCGAAAAGCTACAACATGGCGGGCTGGCGTATTGGCTTTATGGTGGGTAACAAAACGCTGGTGAGTGCACTGGCGCGCATTAAAAGTTATCACGACTACGGTACCTTCACGCCGCTGCAGGTCGCGGCTATCGCTGCCCTGGAAGGCGATCAGCAGTGCGTTCACGAGATTGCCGCTCAGTATAAGCGCCGCCGCGACGTGCTGGTGAAAGGGTTGCATGAAGCGGGCTGGATGGTGGAAATGCCGAAAGCGTCCATGTACGTTTGGGCGAAAATACCGGAGCCGTACGCGGCAATGGGATCTCTGGAGTTTGCCAAAAAGCTGCTGCAGGATGCGAAGGTGTGCGTATCACCGGGCATTGGCTTTGGTGATTACGGCGACACCCATGTGCGATTTGCCCTGATTGAAAACAGCGACCGCATTCGTCAGGCGGTGAGGGGCATCAAGAGTATGTTCCGGGCCGACGGTCTTCTCACCTCAAAGAGCGTCGCAGATCACCCCGCGTCGTCATGACATAAAAAAACAGGAGCCGATGGCTCCTGTTTTTTTGACTGCATGTTCTTGACTAGATCATCAGGGCAAAGGTTCCGGCCCAGACTAAAACAATCACCGAAATGCCCATAAAGAAATATTTCACGTTTCATCGCTCCGCGTATCTTGTGGTACGCATTTAAAAACAGAGTCCACCTGATTATAGAGAGCTGAAATCCGGTCAAAACGGAAATGAGAATTTTCCCGTTATGCCGCCGACTCCAGTTCAGAATTCTGTGCTTTCCTGTTGCCAGACGGCGCTAATGTACGCCTAAAAATGAGGGGTGACAAGAGGCATTTTTTTAAATAATTTCCGTTACTTACGAGTGTCGTGGAACGGCGACAGTTTGATTTCGCTTCGCAATAAATTCACTTTGGGCGACGCAATCAAAGACGGTTTTTCAACTGGAAGACAGGTGATTGAAAAGGTTAGTTTCTTAGCGAAACTAACCTTCATGAAGGGCTTAAATATAGAGCGAGGATTCGCCGAGAGGGCGGGTTTTGAAACGGCGATGCATCCAAAGATACTGCTCTGGCGCACGCATGATTTCAGTTTCGATGACTTTATTGATAAACGCTGCGGCTTCGCACTCGTTTTCCGGATAGTTAGCCATTTCAGGAGAGATGTGCAGGCGGTAGCCCGACTTATCTGCTTTTCTCACCATCGTCACGGTCAGCATGGAGGCGCCAGACAGACGCGAAATGACAAAGGTGCCGTTAGTCGTCGCAACGTCTTTCACCGCAAAGAAGGGCGCAAAGCTGCTGCCTTTACGTCCATAATCCTGGTCTGGCGCAAACCAGACGGCTTCGCCTTTTTTCAGGGCGCTTACCATGCCGCGCAGGTTGTTGCGGCTGATCATCGCCTTATTGGAACGCATGCGTCCGCGCGTCTGCACCCACTCCATGACCTGGCTATTGTGTGGGCGGTAGGTTGCCATCATTGGCTGGCAAAGCCCCATCACGCGGCCGCCCAGCTCCAGCGACATAAAGTGAACGCCAACGACCATCACGCCGCGTTTTTGCATCTGTGCGCGTTTAAGGTTATCCAGACCTTCCACGTCAAACCACTTCCGGACACGCTCATCCGGCCAGAACCAGGCCATGCCGGTTTCAAGTAGCGCCATGCCGATAGATTTGAAGTTTTCAGCGATCAGCTTCTCGCGCTCCTCGGCATTGTACTGCGGAAAACAAAGCTCAATATTTTTACGCGCGATGGATTCGCGACGTTTCAGGAAAACGCGGGAAGCGCTGCCCAGTTTCGATCCCAGCAAACGCAGAACAGGGTACGGAAGTTGAACCAGCAGCCAGAGTACGCCAAGACCAAACCATGTAAACCAGTAACGCGGATGTAAAAATGCGCGTTTGAAATTGGATTGAGACAAAATAGAGAAACCTATGTAGAGCCGGTGAAAGTAACGCATAGTGCGATACCACGTGCCTATTAGACCGTAGTACAAGGTCATGGTTGCAGGCTTTACCGATCTTTACGGCGTTACCTGGCCATAGCTGACATTGGCTGGGCGGCATAATGTAACACCGTTATACGATATGTGCTATTACTCGTTTTTGATTAAAAAAGCGGCAGTTCGGAAGGTGTTTGATTTTATGGATTTTATAATGAATCGCTGCAAGAGCGGGCTGTCTGCATGAGTTTGATAGATAGCTCATCTAATGATGAAGGCGTGAATGGGCCAAAAGATCGGCGCGTTTATTCGTGACAGATTACTCAATTATGAAATTCATTTATCCCTTCAAATTTTTCGAATAGGAAAATTCCTTGTGAAATTTCCGATTTATTATTTACACAATCAATAATTCAGTTTTCTTCCATTATTCCAAAATATCTTATTTTTATCGTGCTGCAATAATGTATTGCAGTCCATTAATGATTTTTGGTCTCGGCTTCTTGATGTAAATCAATATAAGGTATTTTCCCAGGTCTCTATCTGCCTGCAATCATTTTTTCGATACAAATATTCGGTTTACATACCAAAAGCAGTGTCTTTTTCTGATGTGGCAGAGTAATTCGCCATAATATTTCAGTGTAAAATTCTTAAGAAATTTCTCATGGCAGATAAAAGATCTGTGTATTTGATTTTGATTCGATCATTATTCTATTATTGCGCATCAAGAACGATACCGTGAAGTTGGCATAGCAAAACAAAGAGGGATGATGAGATGGCTGACAGTTTTCAGAATGAGGTGCCTAAGGCACGTATTAACCTAAAGCTTGACCTGCATACGGGCGGAGCAAGCAAGAAAATGGAATTACCCTTGAAGTTGCTTGTTACGGGTGATTTCAGCAATGGGCAGGAATCTGCGACAATATCTGAGCGCGAAAAAATTAACATCACCAAGAATAATTTTGATAGCGTTCTTTCCGAATATTCCCCAAAAGTTAATCTGACCGTTAAAAATACGCTGTCTGATGATGGTGGCGAGGACAATATTCAGCTGACTTTCCAGAATATGAAAGATTTTACTCCAGAGCAGGTGGCTGCTCAGATACCGCAGCTGAAGGCGATGCTGGCGATGCGCAACTTGCTTCGCGATCTAAAGGCGAACCTGTTAGATAACCAGACTTTCCGAAAAGAGCTGGAAAAAATCGTTTTAGACCAGTCGCTTAGCGCTGAGCTGCGAAATGAGCTATCAGCACTGGCATCAAAACAACCTTAACCATCGCGCTGTTTTAACGGATTAATCAAGGAATGCTCATGTCTGTACAAAATAATATTGCTGGCGGTGAAAGCGTGGTGCTGGAACGTCCTGCTGCGGGTGGGGTTTACGCCTCCCTGTTTGAGAAAATCAATCTGAGTCCTGTCTCCGAGTTGAGCGCGCTGGACATCTGGCAAGATGCACAAGCGATGTCAGATGCGACCGCTGATGAGCGTCTGACTGCCGGTATGCAGGTCTTTCTGGAATGTCTGACCAAAGCAGGCTCGAAGGTCGAAAAACTGGATAAAAGCCTGATTGATCACCATATCGCTGAGCTCGACTATCAAATCAGCCGCCAGCTGGACGCGGTTATGCACCATGACGAGTTTCAGGCGGTTGAAAGCCTGTGGCGTGGGGTGAAGTCACTTGTTGATAAAACAGATTTTCGCCAGAACGTGAAAATTGAGCTGCTGAGCATGTCTAAAGAAGACCTGCGCCAGGACTTTGAAGACAGCCCGGAAATTATCCAGAGTGGTCTCTATAAACACGCCTACATTGATGAATATGATACTCCAGGCGGCGAGCCGATTGCGGCGCTGATTTCAGCTTACGAGTTTGATGCTTCAGCTCAGGATGTCGCTCTGCTGCGTAACATCTCTAAAGTCTCCGCTGCTGCGCACATGCCGTTTATCGGCTCTGCAGGCCCGAAATTCTTCCTTAAAGAGTCCATGGAAGACGTCGCGGCGATTAAAGATATTGGCAACTATTTTGACCGCGCAGAGTACATCAAGTGGAAATCGTTCCGCGATACGGACGACGCTCGCTACATTGGCCTGGTCATGCCGCGCGTGCTGGGACGTCTACCGTATGGCCCGGATACCGTTCCGGTTCGCAGCTTCAACTATGTCGAAGAAGTCAAAGGTCCGGATCACGACAAATACCTGTGGACCAACGCCTCGTTTGCCTTCGCGTCCAACATGGTGCGCAGCTTTATCAATAATGGCTGGTGTGTACAAATCCGTGGCCCGCAGGCGGGTGGTGCGGTTCAGGATCTGCCTATCCATCTGTATGACCTGGGTACCGGTAATCAGGTAAAAATTCCGAGCGAGGTGATGATTCCTGAAACCCGCGAATTCGAATTCGCGAATCTGGGCTTCATTCCTTTGTCCTACTACAAAAACCGCGACTACGCCTGCTTCTTCTCAGCCAACTCTACTCAAAAACCGGCGCTGTATGACACTGCAGACGCGACGGCTAACAGCCGCATCAATGCTCGTCTTCCGTACATTTTCCTGCTGTCGCGTATCGCCCACTACCTGAAGCTGATTCAGCGCGAGAACATCGGTACCACCAAGGATCGCCGACTGCTGGAGCTGGAGCTGAACACCTGGGTCCGTAGTCTGGTGACCGAAATGACCGATCCGGGCGACGAACTGCAGGCGTCTCATCCACTGCGTGATGCGAAAGTCGTGGTGGAAGACATTGAGGATAACCCGGGCTTCTTCCGCGTGAAATTGTATGCGATTCCTCACTTCCAGGTGGAAGGGATGGACGTCAACCTGTCGCTGGTTTCCCAGATGCCGAAAGCGAAGTCGTAAGGCGAGGGGAAATCAGGGATGAAAATTTACCGCCCACTTTGGGAGGATGGGGCCGCTCTGGCCCCGCAACAGTTCCAGCAGCAGGGCCGCTGGAATGAACACGTTGCTAACATGGTCGCCCGGATGGGTATTTCTCATCCCTGGGGCGTGGTTGCGGCAGAGTTTGATGATGCTGCATTGGCGCTCTCTCGCCTGAATGCCATCCGTCTGGTGGTACGCTTTCAGGACGGTACGCTTGTGGATACCGACCTGGCAGATACGCTTCCTCCGGTCTGCGACTTGTCTGTTGCAGCCGGCAGTGAATCTGTTGATGTAGTTGTCGCACTGCCGCTGCTGAGCGCCAGCGGCGGCAACCTCGATAACGGTCAGGACAGTGAGCGCCCGCGTCGCTGGAAAGCGGAGCGTGTGGTAGTGCAGGAACTGGCCGGGTATGAAAGCGGGGAGTTGGCCATTCTGCGTCATGCGCTGACCCTTCGTTTGTCCAGCCAGGAAAATACGTCATACCTGACCTGTCCGGTGGCCCGTCTGGTGCGTAACGCTCAGGGGCAGTGGAGCCGGGACCCGGCTTTCATTCCGACGATGCTTTCCCTTTCTGCAAGCCCGCTTCTGACCAGCGAACTGGGTGACTTGCTGATCCGTTTGCAGGCCCGCCGACGTCGCCTGATGGCGATGCGCCGTGAAAGCAATGAGAGGATGGCCGACTTTGCAGTCGCGGATGTCTCCCTGTTCTGGCTACTCAATGCTCTGAACAGCGCCGAGCCGGTGCTGACGGAACTGCTGCAGGCACCGGATCGGCACCCGGAGTTGCTGTACCGAGAACTGACTCGTCTGGCCGGCAGCCTGCTGACCTTCTCGCTTGAGCACGACGCCGGGAACATTCCTGCTTATCAGCATGATGCACCGGAACGGGTATTCCCACCGCTGCTAACACTGCTCGATAAACTGCTGGAAGCGAGTCTGCCGTCGCGGGTGGTGAGTATCCACCTGGAGCATCAGGATCAGATCTGGAAAGGTGCCCTGCACGATGCGCGCCTGCGCGAAGGGGCGGATTTCTACCTCTCCGTACGTTCCTCCATGCCGAACCATGAACTTCAGACGAAATTCCCGCAGCTGTGTAAAGCGGGCAGCTTTGAAGATGTGTCGGATGTGGTGAATGTGGCTCTGAGCGGGATGGTTATCAAGCCGCTGACCCATGTGCCGGCCGCTATCCCGTTACGCCTTGAGAACCAGTATTTTTCGCTGGATCTGAGTAGTGAGGCAGCGCGGGCGATGCTGGAAGCGGGAAGCTGCACCTTCTATACCCCGCGCTCACTGGGGGATGTGAAACTTGAACTCTTTGCGGTGCTGCGCACATGAATATATCCGATCTCACCCAGTTAGAACGTATCTTCTACCCGGGCTGGCTGATGGTCAGTCAGCTGCGGGGCGGTCAGGAAGTTCGTGATGGTGAAGGGCTCTATCGCCGGGCCTGCCGTCTGGTGCAGGACGCGAAAGCGGCGCTCACGGAAGTCGGCTACAGCGACATCAGCCGTGATCATATGGTGTATGCCCTGTGTGCGCTGCTTGATGAGAGCGTGATGAACCGGGGAACCACCGATGATGGTTATCTGACCTGGCGGCGTGACCCGCTGCAGGCACACTTCTTTGGCACTCTCAATGCTGGTGAGGAGTTGTGGGAAAGAATCCGAGACCTGCTGAAAGAAACTGCCCCTGACGCCGCCGTCCTGACCTGTATGTACCGAACACTGCAGCTGGGGTTCGTGGGTCAGTATCGCGCCCAGGATGACGAGCGTCGGGAAGATACAGTTCGCGCGCTTGCAGAACGGGTGCCGGCCTTCACGCTGGCACAGGACGCCCCTATTGTTGCCCGGGCATCACGTCTGCGCAGCGGTCGACGCGGGTACTGGCTGGCCTGGATCGTGGCCGTTGTCGCCCTGGCGGCGCTCTGGTTCTTCCTCTCGTCTTCGCTTACCGAGCTGGTAAGCCAGACCGTCAGGCCGGAGTAAGCGATGCGGGATGCGTACCGAAGTCTGTTAACTGTCCTGGGGGCCGTGCTGGCGCTGTGGCTCATTCTGGGATTCTGGCCACTGTCCTCGGGCAGCCGTGTGGCACTCAGTCTGCTGGTTGTGCTGGTGTCCGGGGTGATGCTCTGGCGTCAGCGCCGGGCTTCTCAGGCGCGGGCGACCGCTGTCCGCGAGATTGTAGATGAAAACCTGCCGCCGGAAGATTTTCAGGGGGCGGTGATCCTCGTCTGCGGCGATAACAGCCCGCTGTTTGTGTCCGGCTCCTGTCACCGGGAAACCCGGCAGGGCTGGTATCTGCGGGTGAAAGATGCGGAACAGCTTCCCCTCTTTGCGCAGCACCTGAGTTTGGTGCGTCCAGCCCTGGTGTCGCAAATCTCCGTCATGCTGGCGGTGGTACCTGAACAGCACACCTCTGGCGATGATTTTACCCAGAATCTTCGGGGCTGGCAGCGGGCTGTCGTTCAGTGCCGCGCGGCATTCGGCACGCTCCCCCCTCTGTGGACAGTGACCTGGTTATCGCCCCCTGCAACATGTGCGGAGGAAGAGCCTGTCTGGTTTACCACGGTAAGCCAGCGGGGCGGTATTCAGGTGTATCAACCCGGTCAGGGCAGTGTGTCACTGACGGAATGGGCCCGAGATACTGAAGCAGAAGGGCGTCTTTCTCGTCTGAGTCAGGGCCTGTGGCTGGACAGTCTGCTTGCCTGGCAGAACAGTACGATGAATGACCTGTTGTCGGTACGGCGGGGAGAGTTGCCGGTGATGAAGCCCTGCGTACAGGGTATATGCATAGTTCCGGTGACGGGTATCGCGGGCAATCTCTGGCAACAGCACATCACTTCCGTGACGGCGCTGCCACCGGATGCCGTTGTGAGCACAAAGCCACTGCCGCTGCCTGAACTACTGCTGCCGACGTTGCCGCGCCGACGTGGCGTGAGCCGCAGGATGGTGTTCTGGCGTTATGCCGGATTACTGGGCGGGATTTTCCTCGCGCTGGCCATGCTGGCGTCCTGGGTGAACAACCAGCGCCTCATTCGTAATGTTGGCGATCACCTTGCGTTATATCACCAGCTGACGGGTCAGCCTGTTGCCCCGAAACTGCGTGCGCAGCAGCGCCTGCGGGCCGATGGCGCACTGCTGGACGACTGGGCGCGTCGCGGGGAGCCACTGCGATATCGCATGGGGCTGTATCAGGGACTGCGACTGATTCCGCCCGTTGAGGCCGCAGTCAGTGACTGGGCACCACCGCCACCGCCTCCTCCGGTCATTAAGAAAATCATTCAGGGTCCGAAAACCCTTCGCCTCGACAGTATGTCGCTGTTCGATTCCGGCAAGTTCGTGCTGAAAGCTGGCTCTACCAAAATGCTGGTCAATTCCCTGGTGGGGGTTAAGGCCAAACCGGGCTGGCTGATTGTCGTGTCCGGCCATACCGATAACACCGGTACTCCGCAACTGAACCAGACGCTGTCCCTGAAACGTGCCGAAGCGGTGCGCAACTGGATGCGTGACACCGGCGATGTGCCGGAAAGCTGTTTTGCGGTGCAGGGCTACGGCGAAAGCCGTCCGATCGCAACTAACGACACCCCGGAAGGCCGTGCGCTCAACCGACGTGTCGAAATCAGTCTGGTACCTCAGGCGAACGCCTGTCAGATACCCGGCAAACACCCGGCGCCATCGCAGGATGATGGCGTCTCAGAAAATTAAACGGAGTAATTAACATGGCAATTCCTGTTTATCTTTGGCTGAAGGACGACGGCGGCGCGGACATCAAAGGGTCTGTTGACGTTCAGGATCGTGAAGGCAGCATCGAAGTGGTTGCACAGGAGCATAACCTGTACATCCCGACCGACAATAACACCGGCAAGCTGACCGGTACCCGTATCCACACCCCGTTCCTGTTCACCAAGGAAATCGACTCGTCCAGCCCGTACCTGTACAAGGCTGTGACCACCGGTCAGACCCTCAAGTCTGCGGAATTCAAGTGGTACAAAATCAACGACGCGGGTCAGGAAGTGGAGTACTTCAACACCAAACTGGAAAACGTGAAGGTGGTGAAAGTGAATCCTGAAATGTATGACATCAAGGATCCTTCTAAAGAGAAGCACAACCACCTTGAGCGCGTTGAACTGCGTTACGAAAAAATCACCTGGACCTACAAAGACGGCAACATCATTCATTCCGATTCCTGGAACGAACGCGCCACCGCGTAATCCTGATGCGGGCAGGTTTTTCCTGTCCGCAGTTTTTGCTGAGTGCCTGAGATGCGGGCACTCAGCAAAGAAAAAAACAATCTGCCTGCCTGACCTTATGCGCTTTGGTGAACAGCGAGGGGCGGTAGCGTGTCCAGGAACCGACAAAGAGAGAATCTCATGGAAAATCCAGCCATCCTGTTACGTCGTCTGAACCCTTACTGTGCCCGAGCGATGGAAGGCGCAGCTTCGCTCTGTCAGACCCGTGCCCATGCCGAAATTCTGCCGGAGCACTGGCTGCTGAAGCTGCTGGAGCAGGGGGAAGGTGACCTGACGGTGTTGGCGCGTCGCTATGAATGGGATATGGATGGCATCTGGCAGGATTTGCTTGGCTGGCTCGACAGGCAACCTCGCTCCGTACGCCATCGGCCCCAGCTCTCAGAGGACATCCATACTCTGATGCAGCAAGCCTGGCTACTGGCCTCACTCAATGGCGAAGAGCACATTCGCAGCGTCCATCTGCTGATGGCCCTGGTGGAAAAACAGAATCTGGTGCGCTGCGATGGCCTGTGGCCACTGCTGACGCTCGGTCAGAGTCAGCTGGAGCGCCTGCGACCTTTGCTGGATGCGCAATCAGATGAGCGTCTGGAAATGCAGCGCGAAGCTGAGCTGGCACAGAGCCATGGTGGCGAGGTGGAATTTGTCGGGCGCCCGGCTGGAGTAGAAATGAAAGAGGGGGAATTGAGCCCGGCGCTGCAGAACGCGCTGGATAAATTCACCCTCGACGTCACCGCCAAAGCCAAAGAGGGCAAAATCGACCCGGTGTTCGGCCGTGACACGGAAATCCGCCAGATGGTGGATATTCTCTCCCGTCGTCGTAAAAATAACCCGATCCTGGTGGGCGAGCCCGGCGTGGGCAAAACCGCACTGGTTGAAGGTCTGGCGCTGCGCATTGCCGAAGGGAACGTCCCGGAATCCCTCAAACCGGTTATCCTGCGTACCCTTGATCTCGGTCTGTTACAGGCTGGGGCGGGCGTGAAGGGCGAATTTGAACAGCGCCTGAAAAACGTCATCGACGCCGTACAGCAGTCACCGGTGCCGGTGCTGCTGTTTATCGACGAGGCCCACACCATTATCGGTGCCGGTAACCAGGCGGGTGGCGCGGATGCGGCTAACCTGCTTAAACCGGCACTGGCCCGCGGCGAGCTGCGTACCATTGCCGCGACAACCTGGTCTGAATACAAACAGTACTTCGAGCGCGACGCCGCCCTGGAGCGCCGTTTCCAGATGATCAAAGTGGATGAGCCGGACGATGACACCGCCTGCCTGATGCTGCGTGGCCTGAAATCCCGCTACGCCGAGCACCATAATGTTCATATTACCGACGATGCGGTTCGTGCGGCAGTTACCCTTTCGCGCCGCTACCTGACCGGACGTCAGCTTCCTGATAAAGCGGTCGATCTGCTGGACACCGCTTCCGCCCGTGTGCGTATGAGTCTCGACACGGTACCGGAACAGCTAACCTGCCTTCGCGCGAGTATCGCTGCGCTCGACATGGAAAAGCTGGCGTTACTGGACGATATCGCCATTGGCAATCAGTGTCATACCGAGCGCCTGAGCGAGATTGAGCGGGAAGAGGTGCGCCAGATAGTGGCACTCGACGATCTGGAAACCCAGTACGGTCAGGAGATGAAACTCACCGAGCAGCTACGCGAAAGTCGTCAGGACATCTCACGTCAGCGTGAGACTCAGAGGCTGCAACAGGAGCTTAACGAGATGCAGCACAGCAACCCGCTGCTCTCCCTGGATGTGGATATCCGCACCGTTGCCAACGTGATCGCCGACTGGACAGGCGTGCCGTTGTCATCGCTGATGAAGGACGAGCAGACCGAACTGCTGATCCTGGAAAAAGAAATCGGTAAACGTGTGGTTGGGCAGGATGTGGCGCTTGAGGCTATCGCCCGGCGTCTGCGTGCGGCAAAAACGGGCCTTACGTCCGAGAACGGCCCGCAGGGTGTATTCCTGCTGGTAGGGCCGAGCGGGGTGGGGAAAACCGAAACTGCGCTTGCGCTGGCTGATGTCATATACGGCGGCGAGAAGTCACTCGTTACGATTAACCTCTCTGAATACCAGGAGCCGCATACTGTTTCCCAACTGAAAGGGTCACCTCCTGGCTACGTGGGTTACGGCCAGGGCGGGATCCTCACCGAGGCCGTGCGTAAGCGCCCGTACAGCGTGGTGCTGCTGGATGAAGTGGAAAAGGCGCACCGCGACGTGATGAACCTGTTCTATCAGGTCTTCGACCGCGGCTTTATGCGCGACGGCGAAGGGCGCGAAATCGACTTCCGCAATACCGTCATCCTGATGACTTCCAATCTCGGAAGCGACCACCTGATGCAGCTGCTGGATGAAAACCCGGAAGCTACCGAAGCAGATCTGCAAGAACTGCTGCGTCCGATACTGCGCGACCACTTCCAGCCCGCGCTGCTCGCCCGTTTCCAGACGGTGATTTACCGTCCGCTGGCTGAAGCTGCCATGCGTACCATCGTTGAAATGAAACTGTCACAGGTCAGCAAGCGCTTACATCGTCACTACGGCCTGACCACGCATATTGATGAGAGCCTGTATGACGCGCTGACTGCCGCCTGCCTGCTGCCGGACACCGGCGCACGCAACGTCGACAGCCTGCTGAATCAACAAATTTTGCCGGTGCTGAGCCAGCAGTTACTGACCCATATGGCGGCAAAGCAGAAACCACACTGCCTGACGCTCGGCTGGAATGATGAAGAAGGGATTGTACTGGCGTTTAATGAGGCGCACGGAGGCTGAAATGCAGATTTGCATGATGGATTACGGCAACCTGTCGGCGGATGGCAAAACGGCGTACCTGAAATGTTACGGCATCGGGACTTTTGAAGTGCTGACGGGCGTGGATTTTTATATCAATAATCCTGACTGTGCTGACCATGAAAATGCTGCTATCCCGCCGGGAACTTACTGGGTGACCGACAGGCCTGCCGGCAGCTTGTATAACCGAGTCCGGGCAGAGGCGATCGATGCCTGGCATGGTTACCGAAATCACCATTCAGAATGGTTTGCCCTTTTCAGCGATAAAACTAAAAGAGACGGCATCATGGTGAATGGCCTGAACCGTACAGGATTTCGTCTTCATCCTTTGAACAGCGATGGTTCCGGTGAGTCCTGGGGCTGTATCACCCTTCGCCGAACCAGTGATTTTCAGCATCTGCGACGTCTGCTACTGCAGCGGGGGACGTTCCCTGTTCCTGGCGGCAATGGCCTGAAGGCCTATGCCCGTATCGATGTGCGTGGTACCCCGGACTACAGCCTGTGTGATAAAGAAACCGAAGAACGAAAAGAGGCTGAGAAACGCCGGATGCAGCAGGCCCTGAAAAAGCGAGCGGGGAATGCCGAATGAAAATCCTGCTGTTTGTTGTGCTGTTCTGGAGCGGGATCCACTTCATTCCTGATGTATGGGTTGCGAGTTTTGTGAAGGCCCATATCCCGATTAGCGGTGATGGGGAAGAAGCGATGGACAGCTTCGAGATGCACATCATCGTGATTAAAACAACGTTGTGTGCTGTCGGGGCGTACCTCCTGATGAAGCTATTCTACTGGTTGAAAACACGTCGAAAAAAATAATCTCTTTCTCACTTCCTGTGACCGATACTGGCCCGCGCCAGCCCTGACGGAATAACCAAATACACAATGGAGTCAACGCCATGAGCCTGACGGATACCCTGAACACGATGGTGGCCACCGTCACCGGAAAAGCCCTGAACCGCTACCGTCTCGATATTCCTTCCTGTACTGCCGATATCGACGTGGAGGACTTCAGTGGCTCAGAAGCGATGAGCGAGCTTTACAGCTACACCATCAACTTCACCAGTGCCGACAAGAACATTGATGCCCGGCAGATGCTGAGCAAGCCCGCGACCCTGACCATGGGCGCGGGCAACCTACTTTCCCTGACGGAGCGGAAGGTGGTTCACGGGGTGGTGACCCGTTTCGAGCGTACCGGTGGCTCCGCTGATGAAGCGTATTACTGCATCGTGCTGGAGCCTTTCCTGGCATTGCTGGGGAATCAGTTCCGCACCCATCGCTTTTTCGTCAACAAGTCGGTGCCGGAAGTGGTTGCTGAGGTGCTGCAGGAACATGGCCTCAAAGGCTGGGAGTTTGAGTTTACCCTCAAGGCCGACTATCCAAAGCGTGAGCAGATTAACCAGTATCAGGAAAACGACCTCGCCTTCATTGAACGCCTGCTGGCGGAGGTGGGGATTTTTTACTTCTTCACCCTGCAGCCTGATACCCAGACCGAAGTGGTGCACTTTGCGGACAAGCAGAGCGCGTGGACGTTTGGTAAGAAACTACCGCTGAACAGCCCGTCAGGGGCGAATGACAATGCGGTCGACTCGGTGTGGGACGTGCATGTGTGGCACAACGTAGTGGAGCGCTCGGTCACCGCCAGCGATTACAACCACCGCGAAGCCCAGAACGTCCTGATGTCCGTACCGGCGGACATGACACGCGGCGACGGGGAGGGGAACACCTACGGCGATGTGTACTATTATCGCCCGCGTCACCTTGAACGTGGCGACAAAATTACACCGTCGGCAGAAACCGGTAACTTCTGGGCGCGCCTGGAGCATGAGCGCTTCCTGTCCACCCAGACCACCGTGACCGGCAGCAGTACCGACCATACCCTGGGGCCGGCTCAGGTGCTGACTATCACCGAGACGGCTATCCCACCGACGCTGCCACGTGAAACCGAAAACGGTCTCGTCATCATCAGCGCGAGTTACTCCGCCAGCCGTCAGAATGCGCTGAAGGTTGAATGGGCGGCCATGCCGTACTACGAGAACCGTTGCTGGCGCCCTGCCGCGAAAAAGCGTCCGGTGGTCAGCGGCACCCTGATGGCGCGCGTGACCAGTGCCAAAGATAACGATATCTACGCCTGGCAGGATGCATCGGGCATGTACCGGGTGAAGTTTGATGCTGACCGCGATGATAAGCGTCAGGGCCAGGAAAGTATGCCGGTGCGTTTTGCCAAACCTTACGGTGGCGACAAGTACGGCTTCCACTTCCCGCTGATACAGGGTACTGAAGTCGCCATTGCGTTCCATGATGGCGATCCAGATCGTCCGTATATTGCCCATGCCCTCCACGACTCCCGCCACGTCGACCACGTCACCGAGGCCAACAGCACGCGCAATGTTATCCGCACGGCTGGCCTGAACAAGCTGCGGATGGAAGACAAGCGGGGAGAAGAACACGTTAAGATCAGTACAGAGTACGGCGGTAAGACGCAGCTTAATCTGGGTCACAATGTGGATGCTGACAGGGTATTTCGGGGTGAAGGTGCGGAGTTACGTACTGATAAATGGGTGGCCGTTCGCGGCGGAGCTGGTGTATTTATCACAGCAGATAAACAGCCGTTTGCCGGGGACAAGATGCTTTCGATGCAGGAAGCTATTGCCCAGTTGGAAAATGCACTGAGTATTGCCAGAAGTTTGTCTGATGCCGCTGAAACGGCACAAGCACTTCCTGCTGATATACAGAGCCAGGTGAAGTTGACTGATGCTCTTAAAGACCTTGCCCAGCCAGGAATGGTGCTAAATGCGCCTGAAGGAGTCAGCATCACCAGCCCGCAGGCGGTTCGTATGGCGTCGGGTAGTGCCAGCATTGGGATCATGTCGCAACAGAATACAGACATTAGCGCACTTAAACGATTTACCGTAGCAGCAGGTGAAGCCGTGAGTATGCTGGCCCGTAAGGCCGGAATGAAACTCTTTGCGGCTAAGGGAAAAGTAGAAATTCAGGCTCAGGATGATGCGCTTGATGCGATAGCCAAAAAGGATGTGACCGTAACCAGTACAGAAGGGCGAATTGAGATCACGGCGGCGAAAAATGTCGTGCTGAAAAATCTGGATGGGTCGTTCATCCAGTTGCAGGGTAAGAATATTATTCTGGGCTGTGAAGGTAATATCCTGTGGAAATGCGCCAATGCGCAGAAAATGAGTGCAGCCAGCGCTACATCCTCCGTACCTGATTTTCCTGGTGGGTATAGTGAGTATTTCGTGGCGCACGATGATAAAACTGGGCAGATCACACCAAACACTCGCTATCGGATTACGACTGGTAAGGGTGTTGTATATTCAGGGGTAACAGATTCTGAGGGCAAAACCGCTGAAATATTCACAGCATTATCAGACAAGATAAAAGTTGAACTCGGATAATTAGCCCGAATATATCAGAACAAATTTAACAGGAGTTGCCTCCATGAGTAATACGACAGAAACCGTTCATGGTAGTGGTAAAACAGGGATGCAAGCGAATGGCATCAAAGCCAATCATGCTACTGGCACCCGATTATATTTTCATGCTGATAGTGAAACATTTCTTGCTGTTGACGGTGATAAGCTGGAGCAGGAAAGCAATGAACTAAATAGATTGTTAGGTGATCAGGTTGATACGCAAATGCGCATAGATGATCTAACAACTCAGTGTACAAAATTAAACTGGGGGCAGGTTGGGGAAAAGCAGACTCTCCAAACTCAGATACAACAAGAAGCCCAGAGACTTGATGATCTTAATAAAAAACTGAAAGTAAAATTGGCGACGCTTTCAGCTACAGAAGAACTTCCGAAGGCCACTCTTCTTGATAACAGCAAAAGTGCTGTCGGGCTAATGGAGTTAATTGAAGTTCGCGGAAATATGAAAGGCGTTCGTTATATCTATGCCCGCTCAGATCAAATTGACAGCAAATGGCGACGTTATCCGCTTGAGGAAGGAGATAAAAAGTCTGGAAGTAAAAGCTTTGTTGTCTCTGAGTCATATACTGATAGTGAAGGCAACACAAAAACACGGGAAAAGATTGATTATGATAAACTTAAACCCCAGATAAGTAAGATAAAGCCAAAAATGTTGAAGGCTGAACAGGAACTATTAGAACAGCATACAGGCATTCTTGGTCAGTGGGCCAGAGATATGAATGACAGCCTTAAACATTCTCCATACCAGGGGGATAGATTTGGCTTTGATTCTCAGTCACAGCTTATGCGCTGGACTTATGGTGCGGGCCTGACAGAGGAACTAAACCCATTTGAAGTGGATTTTCGTAATCAGGGTAAAAAATTTAAAAAAGAAGCTGTCGCCAGCGGAAAAGCAAGTGCCTATGCAAGTCTTGCTCTCGCTGAGTCTAAAAGCAAATTAACCCTGTCGCTTCCTGACATACATGGTATTACGATGACCTACCCGCTGAAGCCAGAAATGGGTGGGGGAACCGGTAATTTGGGTACGCTGCGTTTTGACTTTGAACTGGCTTTGGCCGGTAGTGTTGGTGCAAGCTTAGGTGTTGAACTCGGCGTATCGATGAAAAGTAACTGGGCAAAAGGAGTTCCCGGGTCTTCATACAATACAGGCGCTCCCGGAGAGCGAAAAATAGATATAAGCAAAGTTGTTGAGGATCCAGAAGTCACGGGAGAATTAACCGTCTTTGCCGGAGCCCAAGCCTCAGCGAACCTTTCAGGCTCAATCAAATGGTGCAACCCAGAGAAAAGCAAAGAATATACCACTCTTGCAAGAGTAGCTGTAGGTGCGACAGCCCAAATGGGTGTTGGATGGAGTGGCACGTTCAGATTCAGCTATGAAAATGGGAAAGTCCAGGTTCTAGCGCGTGGAGGTATGTGCTGGGGAGGGGGAGGAAAAGGAAGTGCGGCTTTTGATATTGATGGTGTGGCTATAATTACCGATTTCATGCCATGCTTGACCTATATGCTTCGAAATGCTGACTACATAAAACTCTCTGAGAATGTAATTCGTAAAGGTGACTTTTATGCATTTTGCGCATTACCTTTATTAATGACGATGCATGGTGGTGTTGCTTTATTGAATAACTTGGAGAATGAAACTGGACTTCTATTAATGAAGTTAGAAAATGATTGGGGTGATAAAGAGAAGAGGGTTGCCTTAATGCAGGAGATTATAAACTCCAATGGTGATTGCTTGAAATATTCCCCACCTGAAAGTAAAGGTGGGGCGATAGCATCCCTGATAGAACATAATTTTTGGGATGAATTTGCCAGCCCGGCTTCGAATGCACAGACAGACTGTGAAGGGTTAGTTATGTTTAGCGCCAGAAAACGTGCCGTTTTGTTGTGCTTGCGTTGGGTTCAATCCAAACGTGAGTACGAAAATGTAATGCAGCATCTATCCAAGGATTTTAAAGCTGTTGGCTCGTGGCAAGCAAACCAGCAGAAAGTTGCAGATTTTCTTGCTCTGGGGGAACAGGAACGCGTTTATGGTTCTTCACGTATCGTGCCTAATGCATCCGAAATAAAGATACTTCCAAGCCATTATGCCAAAAACCTTATGGATATTTGGGGCAGCTTACCAGATACAGAGGAAATAAAGGGGGGTGAAATGCATAAATTAAAAGAAATTTCTCCAGTGCTCATGCAAAGTTGCACTAGAGTAATCGTTGGTGGGCACGAGTTATGAATGTAATGAATAAATATAAAGTACTGACGCTTGTATCCTTGTCAGCAATCACCCTTGCTGGGTGCGATAATGCTAAAAGCGATGCGGAGAACCATAAATTTGCTAACAATATTGTTAATTCAATGGTCGTGGTTAAAGGTGGGCGCTTTCAGATGGGGGATTTTGGTCCTTTGGTAGGAGAAAAATTGCCATTTAGCCCTGATCAGAACAATAAACCATTGCACTGGGTTGAGCTTTCTGATTTCCATATGTCAGCAAAGCGTATTACTTGGCGAGAATTTAATGAATGGTTAGAACTTGCGGGCAGGGGTAAAAGCAAGTACTACTTGTGGGCTACCGAAAAGGATAGGAGTGAACGGTTCAAAAAAACAACAGGAGACGATTTTCCAGCTGTTGCAAATTGGAAAGACGCATCTGATTTTTGCCAATGGATAGGGACTATATCTAATAAAAAAATAACCCTGCCTACTGAGGCACAATGGGAATATGCCGCGCGAAGTGGAGGTAAATTTAACCAATTTGCAAACGGAGATAATTATTACAATGTGAGCTGGCCTGATGAAAAACAGAATTTCACTTTTGATTTCGCCCCTGTAGGTAGTTTTGCCCCGAATTCTCTAGGCCTCTTCGATATGATGGGTAATGGTCATGATTGGGTTAATGACTGGTATGCTGAGGATTATTACCAGCATTCACCTGAAAGGGATCCTCAGGGGCCAGCTAATGGGACTGAAAAAGTAGTAAGAGGTTACTTAGGCTCAATGTTTGGTCTGTATGATATCACGCGAGGAAGCAATAAGCCTGAAACTGAAGGTCCTGGGTACGGTTTCCGCTGTGTCGAAAATTAATCAGTAAAAACAAATTTTACTTTGTTGGGAGCTCATATGTCCAAAGGATTTGTATTGCTAGGAGATAAAACTACTCACGGCGGTGAGGTTATATCTGCATCTTCAACCATGACTGTTAACGGAAATAAAGTGGCTCTTGTTGGGGATGAAATTAATTGCCCTGTTGTAGGTCATGGTATTAATGCCATTATCGAAGGATCACCAGAATGGATCTCTGATGGGAAGCCTGTTGTTGTGGATGGCTGCGAATGTGAATGTGGCTGCCATGTTATCTCCAGTGCGCCGGATTGTTCAGTAGGATAAGTTATGAGCTGGGAGCGTCAGAAAGCCACAATTGCTGCAGAACCTGATGAGCCTTCACTGGTCATCTGGCTGATTGCATGCCTTGTTGCTGTTATTGCTGGAGTGTTGCTCTTTGTACTCCACGCCAATCAGTTTCTTGGTGAATTGCAAAAATTTAACCTCTGGATTGTTGCCGGAAGTCCTCTTTTCATCTGGTTCGTGACGATTTGTATTCGCGGCTGGATGTATAACCACGCAATGGATCGTCACCAGTTTGAATCTGATGAAGCAGATTATGCACAACAGCAATGGGTTTCCTGGGCCGGGCGTTATCTGGCGGTTCTGTATAGCCGGGTTATTCTGCCTGATAAATTGACACCATCAACATTTCTGCTGGCTCCCAAAGATCTCGAACAGAGTAGCTCTCTTTCTCGGAGAATAACGTTACCTGCTGGCGAAGATACTTTTTCAGCATTGATTGGGGGCCTGGACATATCAGCATTACAGCGCTTATCAGACCTCCCTTTCCACGCAACCTTACTGACTGATTCACACGATCCTGATGAGACATTGCAGAGAGAATTTACAGCATGCTGGCTCCAGTTAGTTGGAATGGCCTACCCCGTACCGTTACTGACGATTCTTAATGGCCGGGCCTTCGATTGGGTGGGCGAACGCCTTAAAGCCCCGATTCTGGATGTTGAGCTTTTGTTGGTTCACCAGACTCAGGGAGGGAATGAGTACAGTGATTCGCTCTCGGCTTTAATGCTGACTTCTGATGACGTCGCAACGAAGTATCAGCTAAACCATCACGCTCGCCTGCTTCGGCCTATGTCGATTGAATCAACCCAAATGCTGAGTAAAGAGCTCGATACCTTTTTCTCGACCCAGTCACAGGCTATTGCTGCGCGTGCAATTGTGGGTGACAGCATGGAGTGGGGCGATGATTTTTCCGCTCTACTGACCAGTGCAAAACAATATGGAGGCAGCTGGAAACCTCAGCAGTGCCACTGGCTGGAAAAATATGCCGGACTCAGTGGTCCCTTCTCACCGTGGATTATGGCCGCCGTCGTCAGTGATATAGCTCTGCTCACAAAAGAAGATTGCCTGATGCTTTCGGATGACAAAGAGCAGCGATTTGTAAATACCGTAACTACAGGGAATCTGATGAATGGCGAAGGATAGTTCAGTGTGGCGTGGTAACTGGGGTCACCTCAGCATTACCACACTAATTGCTGTTGCGATAGGATTGGTCATCTGGAAAAAGGGTGATGCGTTCGGACTGACAAGCAATGGACTAAAGTTGCTGGGATCTGTGGCAGCTATAATCCTTCTTTTGCTTGTCCGCCATGGCAAAATCATGAGTCTCGCGATTAAACAACAGTGGTCGCGTTTTCAGGGGAAGCGTAAAAGTGTCCTGCCGGCCGATGAAGGCCGCGTCAAGCAGACAGCACCACGCAATGTCACCGTTGATACAATCCGTGACGCCATGCGTAACCTCTACGGTCGTCGCTGGGCCCGTAAAACACGCATCCTGCTGGTCACTGGCACCGTCTCTGAGGTCGAACAACTGACTCCAGGTCTTACAGCTCAGCTCTGGCAGGAAGACCGCGGCACACTGTTGCTGTGGGGCGGTGATCTCAATACGCCAGCAGACAGTGCCTGGCTTACAGCGCTGCGCAAACTGCGCCGTCGCCCGGTGGATGGGCTGGTGTGGGTCACTTCAGCGTTTGACCAGCTCTCAGCACCAGGGCTGGAACAGCCGTTGCCGGTACCGTCTGAAAGCACCATGGATTCCCTGTCTCACGCCATCAGCGCTCGTATGGAGGCGCTTGGCTGGCAGCTCCCGCTATATGTCTGGTCCCTGCACCCGCGCGCCGGTAAGCCGGAAGGGCGTATTACGCAGGCGACCGGCTGTCTGTTACCTGCCGGTTACCATACCGAAGGGCTGGCAGAACAACTCTCCGCCCTGACGCCGGATTTGACTTCACGGGGTCTTCAGCAGACCTGCGGTGAAGTGAAACATAACTTCCTGCTGACGCTTGCCGACCAGCTCATTCGTGAGCCGGAAAGCGTGACCGCACCGCTGTCGGTGATACTCAATCCGTATCGCCCGCTGCCGCTGGCCGGCGTGGTGTTCAGTCAGCCTTCAGCCGGTGCCGAACGTGCCGTGCCGCACCACTGGGGCATGGATAAACGCTGGGATGTCCTGCCTGAGTCTGTCCGGACACTTCCTGCCGGGCTGCGTCCTCGCAAGCCCGGCATTCCCTGGCGCAAAGTGTTTGCGTCTGTTGTCGCCCTGTCGATGGTGGGCTGGGCCGCGTGGATGGTGCTTGCGTATGTCACCAACCGCAGCCAGATTGACGGCGCTAATGCCCAGGCTGCACTTGCCGCCCGGCAGAATCAGCCCCTGGAGCAGCGCCTGCACGCGCTGTCTGAACTGCAAAAAAACCTGTCCCGTCTGCAGTACCGTTCAGAACACGGCGTGCCGTGGTACGAGAAGGCCGGGCTGAGCCAGAACAATGCGTTGCTGGCCGCACTCTGGCCACGTTACCAGGACAGCGCATTGCCGCTGCTGCGGGATGCCGCCGCTGATCATTTGCAGGGACAACTGAATGCCTTTAATGCGTTGCCACCGGGCAGCCCGCTGCGCGAGCAGATGGCCAGAACCACTTATGATCAGCTCAAACTCTATCTGATGCTGGCCCGCCCGCAACACATGGATGCCGCCTGGTTCAGTTCTGCGCTGCTGGACGACTGGCCAAAACGTGATGGTGTGAAAGACGGCGTCTGGCAGGGAATGGGGCCATCGCTGCTGTCATTCTATGGCGCACAGTTGCTCACACATCCTGAGTGGAAACTGCGAGCCGATGAAAACATGGTCAGCCAGGCGCGCTCCCTGCTGGTTCGCCTGATGGGCGTGCGTAACAGTGAATCGACGTTGTATCAGAAGATGCTCTCTCAGGTGGCGCATCTGTATGTCGATATGCGCCTCGAAGACATGACCGGCGATACCGATGCTGCCCGCCTGTTCAGCACCACCGAAATCGTACCGGGGATGTTCACCCGCCAGGCCTGGGAGCAGGCCGTGCAACCTGCTATAGAAAAGGTGGTGAAGGCACGCCGGGACGAGCTTGACTGGGTGCTAACGGACAGCAAGCGTCAGGTGAATAAGCAGGACGAAACCTCACCGGAGGGACTGAAAAATCGCCTGACGGAGCGTTATTTTGCCGATTTTGGCGGCGCCTGGCTGGAGTTTCTCAACAGCCTGCGCTGGAACCAGGCCACCACGCTGTCGGACTCCATTGACCAGCTGACCCTGATGGCCGACGTGCGTCAGTCGCCTCTGGTAGCGCTGATGAACACTCTGAACGTTCAGGGGCGTACCGGACAGACAGGCGAAGCAATATCAGATTCACTGGTGAAATCAGCCAAAAATCTGCTGGGTGGCGACAACAAAGATGCCATTGACCAAAGTGCCGGTGTTCATGGCCCGCTGGATGCGACCTTTGGCCCGGTCCTGGCACTGATGGACAAAAATCACACGGGAGCACAGGAGCTGAGTCTGCAGTCGTACCTGACGCGTGTGACGCAGGTGCGTCTGCGTCTGCAGCAGGTGACCAATGCCGCCGACCCGCAGGCGATGACCCAGACCATTGCCCAGACCGTATTTCAGGGTAAAGCTGTGGATCTCACCGAAACCCGCGACTACGGCAGCCTGATTGCCGCCGGTCTGGGGCAGGAGTGGAGCGGCTTTGGCCGAACGGTGTTTGTGAATCCAATGGAGCAGGCCTGGCAGCAGGTGCTGACCCCGGCGGCCGACAGCCTCAATGCCCAGTGGCAGCAGGCGGTAGTGGCTGAGTGGAACAGTGCCTTTGGTAGCCGCTATCCGTTTAACAACTCAAGTAGTGATGTCTCGTTGCCGCTGCTGGCCAAATACCTCAACGCGGATTCCGGGCGTATCGCTCAGTTCCTGCAGACCCGTCTCAAAGGCGTGCTGCACAAAGAAGGGAACCATTGGGTGCCGGACAGCATCAACTCGCAGGGACTGGCCTTTAACCCAGAGTTCCTCAATGCCATTAACACCCTGAGTCATATCTCGGATGTGGCCTTCACCGAAGGCAATGCCGGGATGAACTTCGAACTACGTCCAGGTACTGCCGATGGCGTGATGCAGACCACCATGATTATCGACAGCCAGAAGCTGGTATACGTTAACCAGATGCCAGCCTGGAAGCGCTTCACCTGGCCTGCGGATACTGAGGCTCCTGGTGCGAACTTAAGCTGGATAAGCACCCAGGCAGGCACCCGTCAGTATGCGGATATTCCGGGCGCCTGGGGCTGGATCCGACTGCTCGACAAAGCCGCCGTCAGTGCTTATCCGGGCGTGGGTAGCAGCTACAGCCTGAGCTGGACGGCTCAGGACGGTCGCACTCTCAATTATACCCTTCGTACCGAAGCGGGAGAGGGCCCGCTGGCGCTGCTGAAGCTGCGTAATTTCCGTCTGCCGGAAACCATCTTCAGCACCTCCGGTGCATCATCACCAGACCAGGTTGCCAGTGCAGGCAATGATACAGAGGACGTATACTGATGAGCACGCTCAATGCCTTACTCAGCGCCTGCCAGACTGAGCAGGAACCTCTGCTCGCGGCCACCCGTGAGCGCGTGGCGCAGTGGGACAGCTGGCTGCAGCCGCTGTCCGGTTCATCGCCCGCTGGCGAAGAGCCCGGCTATGACGATGACTTCCAGCAGATGCGCGAAGAGGTTAACAAACTCTCCGGCGCGGATACCGAACTCATCTGCCGGCTGGCGGAGAAGTTGCTGACCACTACCGCGAAAGACATTCGCGTCGCGACGTACTACTGCTGGGCGAAGCTGCACCGCGAAGGCGAGCAGGGACTGGCTGAAGGACTTGAACTGCTGGCCGGTCTGCTGGAGCGCTTTGGACCACAGTTGCATCCGCAGCGTGACCGCAGCCGTAAGGCGGCACTGGAATGGCTGGCGGGATCGCGAATGACTGACTCTCTTTCCCTGTACCCGGAAGTGGTCAGGATCGATGCGGTGCGTACCACCGGAGCACTGCTGCTGATTGAGCAACTGACGGAAAATGAGCCGGATGATACCCGACCGGAACTCAATACGCTGTATGGTGCTCTTGAAAGCCGCTTGCAGAAAGCGGGTGGTGTGGATGCGGTTGTTCCGCAGAACGCCAGCGCCAGCGAAACCCCTACGACAGCCAGCCACTACGATGCCCCGGTCATAGGACGTATTACCTCCGGTCAGGATTTGCTGGCACAGGCTCGTACGCTGGCCGAATATCTGCGCGAACAGCCGGACGGCTGGCTGTCAGCACACCATCTAATGAAAAGCTTGCGTCACGATACCTTGCGGGCCATTCCTGCCCCGGATGCACAGGGCCGTACCCGCATCGAACCGCCAAGAGCAGACCAGCGCGCGCTACTGAAACGCTTCTACTTGCAGCAGAACTGGGTTGAGATGCTGGACACGGCAGATAGCACTTTTTCCCGTGGTGCTAATCATCTTTGGCTGGATTTGCAGTGGTACATCTACCAGGCCCTGGCGAAATCAGGTCAGGACACTCTGGCTGGCATTATAGCCGCTGACCTGAAAGGGTTACTGACCCGCCTGACCGGTCTGGAAACCCTCGCGTTCAGTGACGGAACGCCATTTGCGGATGAAGTAACCCTGAATTGGATCCAGCAAAGCGTGATGGACACAACTGGCGGATGGGGCAATGACACCCCATCCGTACAGATGCCTGCCAGCAATGATTACATTCTGGCGCTGGAGCCGGAAGCCGTGGCACTGGCAGACAGTGAAGGCCCGGATGCCGCGCTGGGGTGGTTACAGACCCGGCCGGGTATGACCACCGATCGTCAGAAGTGGCTGCTGCGTCTGCTGATGGGGCGCATTGCTGAGCAGTACGGTAAAAATGACCTGGCGGTACACCTGTTTGCAGAGCTGGGTGAACGTGCAAGAGAAGTGACCCTCAGTGACTGGGAGCCTGAGCTGTTGTTCGAGGTACAGGCCCGCCATCTGAAACTCCTGCGACTGAAAGCCGTTCGCAGTGAGGCTGATAAGGCCCGCCTTACACCGGTAATGGACCAGTTACTTGCCGGGCTGATAGCAGTCGATCCAGCCCGTGCCGCCGTGCTTTGCGGTTAAATCCACAGGAACTGAAATAAATGGAAGATTTGACCCTGCGTTATTACGACGCGGAAATGCGCTACCTGCGTGAAGCCGCGAAAGAGTTCGCGCAAACCCACCCCGATCGCGCAGCAATGCTCGACCTGGATAAGGCCGGCACACCCGATCCGTATGTTGAACGGCTGTTTGAAGGCTTTGCTTTCTCAATGGGACGGCTACGGGAGAAAATCGACGACGACCTGCCGGAACTGACCGAAGGGCTGGTCAGTATGCTCTGGCCACACTACCTGCAAACCATTCCGTCACTCTCGGTGGTTGCGTTCACGCCTGCGCTTCAGACTGTTAAGATGGCAGAAGTGATGCCCGCGGGTCTGGAAGTGTATTCCCGCCCGGTGGGGCCGAAAAACACGGTCTGCCGTTACCGTACCACCCGCGATGTGATGCTCAACCCGCTGAATATCTCCGGGGTGACCATGACCACCGAGCCTGACGGGCGTTCGCTGCTGCGGATGCGCTTTGCCTGCAGCACACAGGCGGACTGGTCTCATGCCGATCTCAGCCACCTGAGTCTCTATCTCGGCGCGGATGCGCCTGTCAGCAGTCAGTTACATCTGATGCTGACCAGGCGACAGGCTGCCCTGTATATGCGCCTGCCCGGACAAACCGACCGCATTCGCCTTGACGGGTACTTCTCGCCGGGAGGATTTGCGGAGGATGATGGACTGTGGCCGAAGGGTGATACCGCCTTCAGCGGCTACCAGCTTCTGCTGGAGTATTTCACCTTCCGCGACAAGTTTATGTTTGTACATCTCAACGGCCTTAAGGGTATCACGCCGCCTGCCGGGGCGGAGTACTTCGACATCGAAGTTGTGTTCAGCACGCCGTGGCCATCAGACCTGCCGGTCACCGACGACGCGGTTCGTCTGCACTGTGTGCCGGTGATTAACTTGTTCACGCTGGAAGCTGACCCGCTCACCATTACCGGGCTTGAAAGCGAGTACCTGCTACGTCCTAAGCGACTGCAGGACGGACATACGGAGATTTATTCGGTGGATTCGGTTACCGGTTCAAACCGTACCAGTGATGCCGAATACGTGCCGTTCAGCAGCTTCCGCCACAAGGGGGGAATGATGCGCCGTCATGCGCCGCCCCGCTATTACCACACCCGCGTTAAGCGCGGTGTCACCGGGCTATATGACACCTGGCTTATCCTCGGTGGGCACCAGTGGGAAGATGACCGCCTGTTTGAGCGCGAAGCCGTGTCACTGCAAATCACCGGTACCAACGGTCAGTTACCGCGCCGGGCATTACAGAGTACGCTGCTGGATCGCTGTGAGCAGGTGGTACAGACGCCGCTGTCGGTAAGAAACCTCTGTAAGCCGACGCTGCCGGTTTACCCGCCTGCGGAAGACCGTTTCCACTGGCGGGTATTAAGCCACCTCGGCTCCGGATTCCTGAACATGATGAGCACCGCCGAAGTGCTGCGCGGGACGCTGGCACTCTATAACTGGCAGGAAGATGAACTGAACACCCGGCGCCTTGAGGCGATTCAGCATGTGGAGCATCATCGTCTTCAGCGCTTTGAGCAGGGCTATCTGCTACGGGGCCTGGATATCGAAGTGACCCTCGACAGCAATGGTTTTACCGGTGAGGGCGATATTCATCTGTTCGGTGAAATGCTTAACCGGTTTTTTGCGTTGTATGCCGATATGAACCAGTTCAACCAACTCACCCTCATCGTTCAGCCAGAAGGAAAATGCATTCGGTGGAAAGAGAATCACAGTCCGCGCCTGCCAGGCTGATGGAGCGGCTGGGTGACCGGCTGCCATATATCAACTTTTACCGCTTCTGTCAGTTGCTGGAGCAGAGCCAGCCGGACAAACCGGTTACGGGCAGCACCTGGCAGGTACGTCATGAGCCGGTACGTTTTCGACCGCACCCGGGGATGGGCTTCCCGGCTTCAGAAATCAGGTCATTCGAAGCTGCTGAGTACCCGCATCTTTCGCCGACGGTACGTATCACCTTTATGGGGCTCTACGGCGTGGAGTCCCCGCTGCCGACGCACTATATCGATGACATTACCCAGCGACGGGAAGGGTATGAGGCCACTGCGGATTTCCTCGATATCTTCAACCACCGGCTGATAGCACAGTACTACCGCATCTGGCGTAAATATTCCTACCCGGCAACCTTTGAGGAAGGCGGTAAGGACAACACCTCGCAGTATCTTCTGGGGCTGGCCGGGCTCGGGATTAACGGCTGCACGGACAATATCGCGACCCCGGCTTCGCGCTTTCTGGCACTACTGCCGGTCATGTTGCTGCCGGGGCGTACCGCGGAAGGCATGGCCTCGCTGGTGCGCCTGCTGGCACCCAACACGCAGGCGAAAGTCTGGCACCACGACAAACGCCGTGTGCCGCTGAAGAAGCTCCTGACCATGAGCGTCAGTCAGCCCGTCACCCTGACAAACCGTCCGGTGATGGGCAGCTATGCCACCGACGTAAACAGTCAGGTGCTGATGCATCTCACCACCACTGACCCGGCAGAAGTGCAGGGCTGGTTACCGGGTGGGGAGCTTCACACGGACCTGATGGCGCTGCTGCACGTGTATCTTGGGGCACGACTCGATGTCCGCCTGCAGCTGTGCGTCGACCGAACTCTGCTGCCTGACGCGACCATGAGCAGTAAACCCAACGCCGGGGCGGTGCAGCTGGGCCGCACTGCCGTGATGCGACCGCTGAATGCGGCTAAGACCGCATCAACCCCCAAAACGATCACCATTAATCTGGGCCGCTATGAGCGGGTACAGGAAAATATTCACCGCAGGGAGACCGATGAAGATGGCGATTACCGCTGGTAAATTTCCTCTGATTGCGCTGGCCGCCGGTATCACACTGATGCTGGCTGGCTGTGGGCTGACTCAAAAAGTGACAGACGGCACCGTTGCCGTGACTAAATCGATTTTTTACAAACAGGTAAAAACCCTCCACCTTGATATCCGCGCCCGTGAGGCCGTCAACAGCAATGCTGGTGGTGTGGCACTGTCGACGGTGGTACGTATTTACCAGCTTAAAGACCGCAAAACCTTCGACAGCACGGACTATCCGTCACTGTTTAAGGCTGACAGTCAGGCCATTAAAGCAGACCTGGTAGCGGAGAAAGATATCCGCCTGCAGCCGGGCGGGGCGGTACCGGTTGATATGCCGATGGAGGAAAGTGCGCAGTACGTGGCGGTGGCCGGGATGTTTATGTCACCAGATCAGGAAAACAACACCTGGCGTGTCGTACTGAGCCGCGATGACCTTGATCCGGATAGGGCGCGCGTCATCGAAGCGGGCAATAACCGCCTGACCCTGAAGGCGCTGAAAAATGAGTGAGTCATCTCGTCCTTCATTGTATGAAACACTTTATGGCAACTTCACCGGCGGCCTCGACCTGCATCAGGTGAGCGATCAGAATCAGGTCATTCTCTCGGTATTAGACAACATGCAGCGCGTTCTCAACTGTCGCGCCGGCACGCTGGCGCATCTGCCTGATTACGGGCTACCCGATATGACCAAAATCCTGCAGGGGATGCCGGGAACGGCCCATGAGCTTATGGGCACATTGTCTGCCGTCCTGCTCAAATATGAGCCGCGCCTGAAAAAGATAGACGTTGTTCTGCTGGAGCAGAACGTACCCGGCGAGTTGCGCTATGCGATTGACGCCGAACTTAAAGGGATTGGTCTGGTGCGCTACGGCACTGAGTTTATGCCCGAAGGACGGGTTCTGTTGCGGCATCTCAGGCAACAGCAGTATCTCGACACAACAACCCGTATATAAGGTCTGATAACACCATGTCCGTAAAATCACAGTTCCTGAAGAAGCTTCAGGACAGACAACCCGTTCCGGCTTCTCCTGGCAGTAAGAGCCAGGCTGATATTGCAGAGTTTCGCCTGAGAGTGGAGCAACTTCAGACACAGATGGATGAGTGGCTGACAGATACCGGACTGAATGTAGAGCCACTGACGGTATCCGTTCTGGATCTTCTGGTTGAAGGCGGGGCTTTCGAGATCTCCGGTCTCGTTTTGCACTATGACAGCCGGGCGGTCAAATTTATGCCAATCTTTCTGTATGGACAGGGCGTAACCGGGTGCGTGGAGGCGACTTTTCATGATGGAACGTGTGTGGCTTCATTGGGACGTTTATACATGCGGTCAAGTATTGCGAGCGAATGGACTTTTACTCCCCCGGGTGCCTTATCTCTTCTTGGGCAGAATTTTGATGAAAGCACGTTTTTTGGCCTGATTTTAGCGCTTCTTCCATAGTGAAATGGGGATGAATAATAATTTTTTTTGACAGTTAATCATTCGTATTACCTTGGTGAAACAATAATAGCTGACAATGGCCGCCGTCAGAGTATCTTACAAAAAATACCGCTAGTGATAGTCTTATATATTAATATTATTTATGAAGGGGATTATTTCGGATAATTTTTCGAGGAAAATAGCTTATGGTCTTTCGTTAATTCTGACCGTGCTGGCTTTATCGGGTTGTGTAACAAGAAAATTGAAAAACAACATCAAGGGTTGTGAGAGTGATTATACGCTGCATAATAATGATGTGATCACTGCCGCAACCATCACCGAATCGGGAAAAGGAAGTTATAGCTGGGTATTTATTGGTGATAATTTTGATTATGCTCTTACTTCAGGCGCCAGTGTTTTTTTTGCATGCGTTGGTGACGGGTAAAATTGATAAGACCCGTGTCAGGGTATCTGAAGACGGTTCATTTACGCTAAGTAAAGAAAGAAATCAATTTAGCGGAGATATTACTCTGAAATATAGCTATCGGGATCAGTCTGAAGAAATACTAATCTTAAATACTTTCAAATTATCAGAGCAGTATTGCAATAGTAATAATAAAGGTGGGGGGGAGTGTGAGATCAGGCTTTCCGATCTAACGGAAACGATACATCAAAAAGCATCTGTGCCTGCTGACGTTTTCCGGTTTGACCATCCAATTAAAGTGTCATTCTATACCCGCAATACTCTTTCAGCAAAACGGCTGCTCTATCCGGCTGCGGTGGCAACGGATGTTGTGCTATCTCCGCTTTACCTTCTAAGTGGTGCCGCAGTCTTACCTATTTATGGCATCATTCTGCTGCACTGATGGGAGTAAATAATTCATCGCTGAAGTTTTAATAGACCGATTATAAAGGAGAGTTCGGCTTTTAATGGGAACTCAGGTTTAATTACCAAACGTCCAGGTTGGGCGAATCATCTAATTGACGCTTTTATCTTGGGGTATGCCCAGTTAAAGCAATAAGGAAAAAAATTATCTATGAAATACAGTGTAAAAACATCTTCTCCGGCATTTAATATCATGTCCTGGATGGCGCTGGCTGGCGGTATTATTGTGTACCTGATCGGGTTGTGGCGTTCTGATATGATGTTGAATGAAAAGGGTTATTATTTTTCGATCATGGTGCTTGGGGTATTCTCTTCTGTTTCTTTACAGAAAACCGTACGCGATCGCATAGAGGAGATCCCGACAAGTCAGATTTATTATATTTCCTGTGTGAGTTCCTTTACAATCGCCATTATTTTGCTAACGGTTGGTCTGTGGAATGCAGATTTACTACCAAGTGAAAAAGGGTTTTATGCTCTTGCCTATTTTCTTTGCTTGTTTGGTTCCATTTCAGTACAAAAAAATGTGCGAGATAATCAAGGTGTATCAGAAGGATTATCTCACGGCGATTTGAGTAAAAAAGAAACTACCGAGGAGGGTTAATAAGAAAGCGTGCAGGTATGTCTGTACGCTAGAAACTTGATAGCGATGTCATCGAAGGCAATAGCAATAATATAAAATGTGCAGAAATTTAGCTGGATCATATGAATACCAGTGAACATTGGGTTGCCAGATGGTGAATGTTTTTCTGATAAATGGACTGTAAAATTATTATATGACTCTTTACGACATTAAACCCAGATTTCAGGATTTATTACGACCATTAGTTCGTGTGATTTTTATTCGAGGTGTGACGGCCAATCAGGTGACCATCAGTGCAGTAATTTTTTCGGTGATACTCGGCGCAGTGCTGATGATATTTCGCGAACCCCGCCTCTATATTTTACTACCTATTTTTATGTTTATTCGTATGGCGCTGAATGCGATAGACGGCATGCTGGCCCGAGAATTCAGTCAGAAGAGCCAGCTCGGTGCCATTCTCAATGAGGTCGGGGATATCATAGCTGACGCGGCGCTTTATCTGGCATTTGCTTTTTTGACCGGAGTATCACTATGGCTGGTTGTTCTGGTCGTGTTGCTGTCGTGGCTGACAGAGTTTTGCGGTCTTATTGCTCAAACGCTTATCGGCATACGTAATTATCGGGGGCCAATGGGCAAGAGCGATCGTGCTTTTGTGTTGGGAGCTTTGGGTTTATTTATCGCTTTTTGGCCGCAGTATACATGTATGGTGGATATTGTGTTCGGTTTCTCGGCAATACTGCTGGCCTGGACCTCAATCAACCGCTGCCGCAGCGCGCTGGAGGTCAAAAATGCCTGATTCTCTGCATACTTTGTATTATTGTCTCGGTGGGATCTTCAGTGTTTTAGTGTTAGCAACTTTTATCATTTTCGTCTTAAAAAAATGTCGGCCACAGCGTAACTGGCTTGAGCTTCAGCAACGTATCAACAGTTGGTGGATTATCGTTGGCATATTTTCGCTGGCAATGCTTTCACCAAAAGGGCTGGCGCTCACTTTCTTCGGGTTTCTCAGTTTTCTGTCCTTGAAGGAATTTCTGACGCTGGCACCGACTCGCCGCTCCGACAGCATGCCTTTGCTCTGGATGTACGCCGCGATCCCGCTGCAATATTTCTGGGTGGGTATGTCATGGTACGGCATGTTTATTATCTTCATCCCTATTTACGTCTTTTTATTCCTGCCCGCACGCATGGTGCTTATCGGTGATACCAAAGGTTTTTTGCACTCTGCGTCCGTCATGCACTGGGGAATGATGACAACGGTCTTTGCCTTAAGCCATGTCGCTTATTTGATGACATTACCAGGAGTGGATACGAAAGCAGGTGCACTGCTGGTTATGTTCCTGGTATTGAACACCGAGCTTAACGATATAGCGCAATATCTATGGGGGAAATCGCTCGGAAAAATCAAGGTTACGCCGACAGTCAGCCCGAATAAAACGCTGGCTGGATTATTAGGGGGCGTGCTGACCACCACGCTGCTGGCAGCTATTTTCGGTCCTTTACTGACGCCGATGAATTGGACCTTTTCGCTGAGTGCCGGAGTGATTATCGGGCTGAGTGGTTTCTGTGGCGACGTAGTGATGTCGGCGATCAAGCGTGATTTTGGTGTGAAAGACACAGGAAAACTGTTGCCGGGGCACGGTGGTATTCTTGACCGTCTGGATTCAATGATTTACACCGCACCGCTGTTTTTCCACTTCTATTACTACTTCTATGTCTAAGAGGCGCAGATGAACCGCATTCTACGCTGGATTTTTACGCTGTGCATCGCATACCCCGTGGTCTGGATTTGGTTGGGCGTACGCGTAACTGGCCGCAAAAAGCTACCTGTTGAAGGCCCGGCCATTATCGTGGCGAACCATAACAGCCATCTGGATGTGCTGACGCTTTTCACGCTGTTTCCACTTTCTACTCTGGTAAAAGTGCAGCCTGTGGCGGCGGCAGACTATTTCCTGCGCAACAAAGTTATTGCTTGGTTTGCCCAGAAAGTCATTGGCATCATTCCCGTATGTCGCGGTGCACATCAGGCAAATCCTTTACAGGCCTGCGTCGATGCGCTGGCAGCAAAGAAAATTGTGATCATTTTTCCCGAAGGCACGCGCGGCGAACCAGGGAAATTTTCAGAGATCAAGTCTGGCATCTGGCATTTAAGCCAGCATTGTCCAGAGGTGCCCATCATTCCTGTCTATATGCACGGTCTGGATCGTTCAATGGGCAAAGGGCAGAAAATCCCCGTGCCGTTTTTTATCGACATCTTCATCGAAGAACCGCTGTTTTACGACGCGGATAAAGTCAACTTTAAACAATCGTTATTAACTCGTTTCGTCACATTACAGCAGCAGGCGACAGGGAAAATCACATGAGTCAGGAAGCGCGTTTATTTGAGGAAAGTATATTTGCAACCAGCGATGGAGAGGCGCTCTATTTTCGCCACTGGCCTGCAACGGAAGGCAACGGCAAGAAAGTGATCGTTCTGTTTCACCGTGGGCATGAACATTCCGGGCGTCTGCAGCACATAGTCGATGAACTGCAAACCCCCGATACGCATTTTTACGCCTGGGATGCACGCGGTCACGGCCGGTCACCCGGCGCTCGTGGGTACAGTCCGAATCTGGCTCGCTCTGTTTTGGACGTGGATGAGTTTGTACGCTTTGTAGCGAAGGATGCGAAGGTCAGCCTCGAAGATATCGTGGTGATTGCGCAGAGCGTTGGGGCTGTGCTGGTTTCCACCTGGGTTCATGACTATGCGCCGAAAATTCGGGGAATGGTGCTGGCTTCCCCGGCATTTAAGGTCAAGCTGTATGTACCGTTTGCCCGAACCTGTTTGGGGTTAATGCGCCGCATTCGCGGTCTGTTTTACGTGAATTCGTATGTCAAAGGGAAGTTCCTGAGTCACGATCCTGAGCGTATCGCTAGCTTTGAGCAGGATAAACTCATCACGCGGGCTATTGCCGTGAATATTCTTCTCGAACTCTACAAAACTGCGGAAAGAATAGTTTCTGACTCCGCTGCAATTACGCTTCCTACCCAACTCCTTATTTCTGGTGAGGATTTTGTAGTACACGCTAAACCGCAAAAACAGTTCTATGCCGGTTTGCGCAGTACTATAAAGGAGCAGCATATTTTACCTGGATTTTATCACGATACGCTTGGTGAGAAAGACCGTGCTATTGCCTTCGATAAAATGAAAATTTTTATCAACAAACTCTATGCGACTCAGCCTCATGCCTTCGATTACAAACATGAAGACCAGTGGAGTCCGAGTGCTGATGCATATCGTGAACTACAGGCACCACCAAAACCACTCTCGCTGGAAGGCATGTTCTACAGCTCGCTAAGTTATGGCATGAAGACGGTTGGCAGACTTTCAAAAGGGATGCGTCTAGGCTTTGATACAGGGTTTGATTCCGGCAGTACGTTGGATTATGTGTATCGTAACTACCCAGAAGGTAATGGTTTTTTGGGACGTATGATAGACCGGCACTACCTTAACAGCATTGGCTGGAGAGGTATCAGGGCACGAAAAGTCAATATTCAGCAGGTTATAGAACAGGCGGTCATCAGGCTTGTAGAAAGTGATATGCCGGTACGCGTGGTAGATATTGCGGCCGGACATGGGCGCTATGTTCTCGATGCGCTGGAAAAACATCAGAATGTAGAAAGCATCCTGCTGCGAGATTACAGTGATCTGAATGTGGAAAAAGGACAGGCCATGATTATAGAGCGAGGGTTAAGTCACATCGCTCAGTTTAGAAAGGGTAATGCCTTTGATTATGACTCCCTTGCCACGCTTGAACCAGCGCCGACACTGGGGATTGTGTCCGGGCTGTATGAACTGTTCCCGGATAACACCTTAATTAAAACTTCCCTCGACGGGTTGGCTGCCGTGATCCCACCAGGCGGCGTCCTGATCTATACCGGACAGCCATGGCATCCGCAGTTGAAAACCATCGCTTATACCTTAACCAGCCACCAGAGCGGCATTCCGTGGATGATGCGTGTGCGTAGCCAAAAAGAGATGGACACTCTGGTTGAACAGGCGGGTTTCGAGAAATGCCATCAGGTAATTGATGAGTTTGGTATTTTCACTGTCTCACTGGCAGTGAGACAGCAACATGGCTGAGTCCGTACTCATGCAGTTCAAATTCAGCCTCTGGAAACAGGGGCTATGCTGGCTGGGGCTGTTGGCACCCCTGTTTTTTGTCAGCTACGGGCAGGTAAATCAGTTCACGACCACCCGTTGTGACGTGGGAAGCATAGTTATGGGCTGGGAACATGTGATCCCATTTATACCCTGGACTATTGTTCCTTACTGGAGCATTGACCTTCTATATGGCATTTCTCTGTTTATTTGTACTTCAAAACAGGAGCTGACTCAACATGGCTTACGGATGCTTGCCGCATCTCTAATTGCCTGTGCTGGATTTCTTCTTTTTCCACTTAAATTCACCTTCGTTCGCCCGGAAACGCAAGGGATGTTTGGCTGGTTGTTTCATCAGCTCGAACAGTTTGATTTACCTTATAACCAGGCCCCGTCACTGCATATCATCCTGACGTGGTTGCTATGGCTGCGTTTTCGTCAGCATCTGGGGAAGAGCGAAAGGCTGCTTTCCGGTGCATGGTTTATGCTAATTGCAGCTTCCGTGCTTACTACCTGGCAGCACCATTTCATTGATGTTCTCAGCGGAATCGTGGTCGGCGTGGTGATCAGTTATCTCATTCCGGTTGAAGGGCATTGGCGGTGGAAACGTCCTTCAGCACATGCATTGCGTCTCGCCACGAAATACTGTGCTAGTGGGATTGTTTTTTTACAGATGGGATTATGGTTCCAATACAGTTTAATTATGCTGTGGCCTGCAGCGGCATTATTCTTGGTGGCAGCGGGGTATGCCGGGCTGGGGGTGTCTGTATTTCAGAAAAACAGACACGGCGAGTTATCCCTCTCTGCTCGTTGGCTTTTATTCCCGTATTTAGCCGGAGCAAGGCTTTCAAAATGCTTGTTTTCCCGACGAATTGCCGCGAGCAACATTATTTATAACGGCGTGTCATTGGGTTGCTTTCCGGATAAAACAGTGGAGCAGAGCGCAGTCTTTGACCTCACAGCTGAGTTTCACAAAGGAAGCCACAAAACAGAATGTTGGGAAAGTTACCCACTGATGGATTTAGAGGTACCGAGCTTACAGGACATCCGGCAAGCAGTGACAAATCTCCGGCAGTTGCGTATGTCACATGACACAGTGCTGGTGTGCTGTGCTCTGGGATTATCCCGTAGTGCAATGATTGTAGCGGGGTGGTTACTGAGTGAGGAACATGCCGACTCTGTATTATCGGCGGTGGCTTTAATTAAATCTCAACGCCCTCAGGCTGTTCTTACAGCCGCCCATCTGCAAGTTCTGGAATTATTCAACAAGGAACTACAATGTCAGACATCATGATGACTAACCGAATCATGCAAATTCATCTGTCAAGTTGGCGCTATTTTGCGGCACTGACGCTACCACCGTTGGCACTCATCTATAACATTTCATTCTCAGCGCACGCAGGGGTAATGATTGGTTTTTTTTTATTAACCCATTATTACTGCTGGCGTCTGTGGTTGGATGAGCGACTTTTTCAGCTCATTGACAATGAAAACGACCTTACTGAATTTGATAACGGAATGGCGCATTTGTGGGCAAACAGAAAAGGAATTAATCGCTCTCTGGTTGAACGTTGGTGTGGGGCTACGATTATATTTTATAAAACTATTTTTTCTTTGGTGGCATTGTGGCTTGTTTCATTGTACATATTACTTTTTCAGACCTTTGGTTGATTAATCAGGTCTCGAACGGCTATCAGTCCTTATATGTTTTGAACATTAAATTTTAATGTATTACATCATTCCAGACATATCAAAGGGATATCTGGTCATGAATGACATCACCCCACGCAAAATAAAAACTGGCGGCGACCCGCGCACTCTTCCGGAATATACATCCCTGCGTAATGAACTGAGTAAGCTAAGCCATCCCGCACGCCCGGATGTGAACTGGGTATATGTGGAAAAATGCTGCCTTTCATTATTTGAACAAAACGGTGTTGAGTTGCAGACTGCAGCCTGGTACACCCTTGCCCGTACGCAGCGGTCTGGATTAGCTGGCATGAATGAAGGGCTGGCGATCCTGGAGGCCTTGATTAGCCGCCAGTGGGATGTTCTCTGGCCGCAGTCGTTACAGGTTCGTATGGAAATCCTGAGCAGCCTGAGCCAGCGTCTGCAGCAGCTCATGCGTATGCTTCCATTTAACGATGGTAATCTTAGCGAGCTTTATAGCGCTGAAGAATTGCTAACCGGTCTGGGGGCGGCGCTCCAGCGCCTTGAGCTCAAACACCTCAGTCAGTTCGATACCTTACGAACGTTGATACATTCAAGTGCTGCAAGGCTGGAAAAAAGTAATAGCGCATCAGGTTTGAATGTGGCCATGAAGCCCGGTATCGAATCTTCTCTTGAGAGGGCTGAACCGATCGAAGAGGTGAAATGGGTATATGTTGTGCAGCAGGAAAATGAGCCGAATGTAGAGGAGCGTAGCACCACTGCCGCACTTGTCAGTTACTGGAAACCCTTTGTCGCCGGGATGGGTTCTACGCTGGTGGTATGCATCGCCGTAGCGTGGGGAGGGGGCTTTCTCTCCAGGCCCGATCCCCTAACGACTCAGGCTATTGCCTCGCTGGCGCCGTTACCTGAAGTGCTTACACCTGCTCAGCAAGACGCGTTAATACAGCGAGGTGCTTTACCGGCCACGTTTGTCACAGACACACAGCAGCAGCTTGCCCGACTGGATAAACTGCCTGCTGACTGGAATATTTCCTACAGCCTTCAGCTGTTAGCACAACTCCAGACATTGCGGCCGGATGAGGCGAAACCGCTCACCATGCAGTGGCAGCAGAAATTTAACGCGGCTGCGTTGCCTGTCGACGCAATGAATAGCTGGTATCAGGGAATGATGAAGCTTCAGCAATTGAGTAATCGACTGAGTAGTCTGGATGAGCAAAAAGGAAAATATATAACGGTGAGCGAGCTTAAATCCGTGGTTTTTTCAACTATACAGTCATTTAACCATGCGATACCGGCTGAAGAGCAACTTAGACGCTTGTCGCAGTATCCTGCAGGAGATGCGCTTCCTGAAGCTGAAAAGACCCAACTGGAACTGCACCTTAAACAACTGGCAGCGCGGTATGCTCTAATAAAACAGGGTTCTTCAATTCTGGCGGCGGACAGGTGAATATGCTGGAAAAAGCGAGGAGGTTAAAGTGTCCCCTGCAGGAATCGAACCTGCAACTAGCCCTTAGGAGGGGCTCGTTATATCCATTTAACTAAGGGGACGAGGCGGCACGAGTATAGCGTTATTTACACTTTGCGTTAAGCACATCGCCGCCTGACTGCTCAAAGAGTCACCATTCAGGTCGATTTTTTTGTCGATTTATCATCATTTTCCCGTGCCTTAAGCTCCGCTTTGCGTTTGTTCGACATGTCGTTACGGATTTGGGCATGGCTTAAAAGCGCGAAGATAAACGTTCCGCCGCAGATATTTCCCGCCAGCGTCGGAAGGGCGAACGGCCAGAAAAAATCGCTCCAGTGAAGCGTACCGTTAAAGACCAGATAGAGGATTTCCACGGTGCCGACCACAATATGCGTGGTGTCTGCCAGCGCAATCAGCCAGGTCATGAGTATGATCACCACGATTTTAGCGCTCCCCGCTGAAGGAAACATCCAGACCATCGTGGCGATAATCCAGCCAGAGATGATGGCATTTGAGAACATCTCGACCGGGGTGTTTTTCATCACATCCATGCCAATTTTCACAAACGCATCCCGGGTGGGTTCATCAAAGATCGGCATATATTCAAACGCCCATGCCGCGATGCCCGTGCCGATAATATTACCCAGCAGGACTACGCTCCATAGACGCATCAATAAACCGAAATTACCGAGGGTGGGGTTTTGCATCACCGGCAGAACGGCAGTCACCGTGTTTTCAGTAAACAGCTGCTGGCGGGCCATGATGACAATAATAAAGCCGAAGGTATAGCCGAGATTTTCCAGTAAAAATCCGCCGGGTACGCCTTCGAGTTGAACATGAAATATCCCTTTTGCGAGGAGTGACGCGCCCATTGAGAGCCCGGCAGCGATAGCTGACCAGAAGAGGGCCATCGCGTCGCGCTCCATCTCTTTTTCGCCATCCTGACGTATATGCTCGTGGATGGCCATCGCGCGGGAGGGGAGGCGATCTTCGTCAATTTCTATCTTCTCACCGCGCGCTTTCTCCTCGCTTTCAATTTCAAGATCCTCAGTGTTCTCGCCAATTTTTTCTTCATTCACGTCTTTCATATTTGCTCCCGGAGGTTGATCTTTCTGTTAAGCGTAGCGGCTTTTATCGGGATGCCTGTGGGGATGCTCTTAAATTGGCGGCAATGACAACAAAGGTGATACATCTCTTTCAAAGACATTATAAAATTGGCAGCGAAACGAATTCCAAAAGCCAGGCTATGCTGAGATCAGAGTCACGGTGATTACTGCCCGTAATTGTGCTCATAGACATCGGTAAACGTGCTGTTACAATCGCTTGCACGTTTACAGACGGAGCGTCAACGGCTCCGTTACGGATGGCAATCAACGATAGCCATACTGAACAGGGAGATATTTATGAAACTTCGGCTGTCGGCGCTTGCGCTTGGCGCGACGATGCTTGTGGGCTGCGCCAGCTCCGGTGAGCAAACGGGACGCTCCGATCCTCTCGAAGGATTTAACCGCTCAATGTATAGCTTCAACTACAACGTACTGGACCCGTATGTGGTTCGTCCGGTGGCAGTAGCATGGCGCGATTATGTTCCACAACCTGCGCGTAACGGGCTAAGTAACTTTACCAGCAACCTCGAAGAGCCTGCGGTAATGGTGAACTATTTCCTGCAGGGTGACCCGTATCAGGGGATGGTCCACTTTACCCGCTTCTTCCTGAACTCCATTCTGGGGATGGGGGGCTTTATTGATGTCGCGGGCATGGCGAACCCGAAACTGCAGCGTGAACAGCCGCACCGTTTTGGTAGTACGCTGGGACATTATGGTGTCGGCTACGGCCCTTACGTTCATCTGCCGTTCTATGGCAGCTTCACCGTGCGTGATGACGGCGGTGATATGGTCGATACGCTGTATCCAGTTCTGTCGTGGCTGACCTGGCCGCTGTCGGTGGGTAAATGGACGGTGGAAGGGATTGAAACTCGCGCGCAACTGCTCGACTCGGATGGTCTGCTGCGCCAGTCTTCTGACCCGTACATTATGGTACGTGAAGCGTACTTCCAGAATCATGACTTTATTGCCAACGGCGGTAAGCTGAAGCCAGAAGAGAATCCAAACGCGAAGGCGATCGAAAACGAACTAAAAGACATCGATTCGGAGTAAATAAAAAAGGTGAGCAATGCTCACCTTTTTTTGATTTCAGCGCGATTAGAACGCGTAGTTGAAGTTCGTACCGAACAGCCAGGCTTTACCTTCAGAGGTAAACTCGTAAGGGCCTTCCTGGAACGTCACTTTCTGACCGTGCATATAAGATACGCCCGCATCGATGGACGCATTCTCGTTGAACGCATACGTCGCGCCTGCGCTTAACCAGAAGCGGTCCTGATCCGGAATAGAAATGGATCGTTTATCTGCCGGAACCGGGCTGTCGTCAAATGCGATACCGGAGCGGAAAGTCCAGTTTTTATCGTAGTAGTAGGTGGTACCCAACGCAATACGATAGGCGTCGTGGAAGCTTTCGTCCTTATAGAACAGCGTTTGACCATTGGTTCCGGTTGCTTTCAGCTCCTGGAACTGGCTCCAGCTGGTATAGGCCAGGCTGTAGTGAATAGCCCATTGTGGTGCAACGCGGTTGTAACCGGAGACTTCCCACATTTCTGGCAAATGCAGCGACAGTGAGCCTGGTACGGTCTGGTTTGACGTTCCCCAAGGAATGGTGGTACCAGCACCTGGAACCAGGTTGTTCACAGGCGTCAGGATGCCGCTCTTGTAATCGCCGTCGAAGTCAATTTTGACTTCAGAACGATAGGTCAGGCCCCAACGGTTGTTTTTGTCCAACTCGTACAGGATGCCGGCGTTCCAGCCATAGCCCCACTCATCACCTTTAAGACTGGCAATTTTGTTGCTGTTTCTTGGCAGGCTGGAGGTTTGTTCCCCGGCATAACGTTCGATTTTGGCATCGGCGTAAACGGCATCAAAGCCCAGACCAAAGCTCCAGCTATCGTTCAGGCGATAAGCACCGCTCAGGTTCAGGTTCAGCGTAGTAAGGTCTGTTTTACCGCCGTATTCACCTGCCGGGTAGTTGTTATTGAACTCGGTAGCAAGGCCGTAGTTAGACGTTACGGATGCACCCCAGCCAAATTGTTCATTGATAGGCGCAACGAAGTGCAGGTTCGGGATCCATGCTGTTGGGGCAATATTGTCCGCTTTAAGGCTCGCACCCGTATAAGGCGACTTACCAGAAACGTTGACATCAGGATCGATATAAACCGCACCGGCAGAGAACGTCGGACGATCAAACATCATGATCAATGCAGGGTTACGACTCGCGTTACCTGCATCATCAGCAATAGCGCCTTCCCCGGAATATGCACGGCCAAGGCCAGAGGAAGAAAATTCGTTTAACTGAAAGCCCGCTGACCAGGCGGAAGTGGAGACGAGTGCCACTGCGACTGCCAGCGCAGTCTTGTTGAACAGGGTTTTCTGGCTCATGACCATAACCTCATTGAGTTATTTTTATTCAATAATTGTTACATACCGTAACAGGAGCGCGAAGTGTAGGGTCTGAGGTATGACAGACAAATCAGACCAGTGGCCAGAGTATAGGTCCGACCAGCCGGAATGTTGCAAGTTTGTTTATTAATATTTTCAAACATGTTTCGTGAAACGAGATCTGGTTGGCAAAATTGTGACCATCGCGACTCACCCAAAAGGGTGGTTTTTGTTTTAGATCATTTTTTAGTGTGATATTGGTCACTTATCCGATTTTGCGCCATTAACGGCTGGAGAGAGCCCAAGCCGGGGCGTAAAATAGCAGCATCGTGTTTATCTCGCGCGCTGCGCGAATACAGAGGAAATTGAGCTATGAGTAAATGCAGTGCTGATGAAACCCCGGTTTGCTGCTGTATGGATGTTGGGACCATCATGGACAACACCGATTGCACCGCGTCTTACAGCCGTGTGTTCACCAACCGCGCCGAAGCGGAAGAGACCTTGGCCGCGCTGAGCAAGCGTGCGCGTGACGTTGAATCCGATCCGTGTGAAATCAAGTCGACCTTTACCGAAGTGGAAGGCGGCGTGAAGCTGGACATCGACTTTGTTTTCGCCTGCGAAGCAGAAACGCTGATTTTCCAGTTAGGCCTGCGTTAATCCTTAATTGCCCGGCGGCGCTTCGCTTGCACGGGCCTACGATCGTGTAGGCCGGGTAAGGCAACGCCGCCACCCGGCAACAAACCGCACAAATGCCTCTGCCATGCAGGGGCATTTTCTTTTTCTTCTCTGTGCCTTAGCTCGCACTTTTTCGTTTCCCCGATTGGCTGAATGTAAAAAAATGGTTAAGACTATTATCAGGTCAGACCACTTTATGTTTGCGAAAAATTTTTTACAGGGGAGTGTTATGAGTCAGGCATTACCGCTTATTACCCGTCAGGGCGATCGCATTGCCATAGTCAGTGGATTGCGCACGCCATTTGCGCGTCAGGCAACGGCGTTCCATGGCATACCGGCCGTCGACCTGGGGAAAATGGTAGTGGGGGAGATGCTGGCTCGCAGCGAAATTCCGCCTGAGGTCATCGAACAGCTGGTATTCGGTCAGGTTGTGCAGATGCCTGAAGCGCCCAACATTGCGCGGGAAATCGTCCTCGGTACCGGGATGAACGTGCATACGGATGCCTACAGCGTCAGCCGCGCCTGTGCAACCAGCTTCCAGGCCGTGGCTAACGTCGCTGAAAGCCTGATGGCGGGCACGATCCGCGCCGGGATTGCGGGTGGGGCGGACTCCTCTTCGGTGCTGCCGATTGGGGTCAGTAAAAAGCTGGCGCGCATCCTGGTGGATGCCAATAAAGCCCGTACGACGGGTCAGAAACTCAAACTCTTCTCGCGTTTACGCCTGCGCGACCTCATGCCCGTACCACCTGCCGTCGCGGAATACTCCACCGGCCTGCGCATGGGCGATACCGCCGAACAGATGGCTAAAACGTACGGCATTACCCGTGAACAGCAGGATGCCCTGGCGCATCGTTCACATCAGCTTGCGGCAAAAGCCTGGTCTGAAGGCAAGCTGACCGACGAGGTCATGACCGCCTATATTCCTCCTTACCGTGAACCGCTCGTGGAAGATAACAATATTCGCGGCACCTCAACGCTTGCGGATTACGCCAAACTGCGCCCGGCGTTTGACCGCAAACACGGCACTGTGACGGCGGCGAACAGTACGCCGCTCACGGATGGTGCCGCCGCCGTGATCCTGATGACAGAATCCCGCGCGAAGGAGCTGGGCATCACTCCCCTGGGCTATTTACGCAGCTATGCCTTCACCGCCATTGATGTCTGGCAGGACATGCTGTTAGGTCCGGCGTGGTCCACGCCGCTGGCGCTGGAGCGCGCGGGGCTAACGCTGGCTGATTTAACCCTGATTGATATGCACGAAGCGTTTGCTGCGCAAACTCTGGCAAACGTTCAGCTGCTGGCAAGCGAGCGTTTCGCGCGCGATGTACTGGGCCGCGCCCACGCCACAGGCGAAGTGGATCAGAGTAAATTCAACGTGCTGGGCGGCTCTATCGCCTATGGTCATCCGTTTGCCGCCACAGGGGCGAGGATGATCACACAAACATTACATGAACTCCGTCGCCGTGGCGGCGGGTTTGGCCTTGTCACCGCCTGTGCGGCGGGCGGTCTTGGCGCAGCAATGGTTCTGGAGGCTGAATAATGGATATGCCATCTGCATTTAATCTGACGGTTCGCCTCGATAACGTGGCCGTTATCACTATTGATGTGCCTGATGAAAAGATGAATACCCTGAAGGCCGAATTTGGTGTTCAGGTGCGCGCGATGCTAAAGCAGATCCGCGACAACAAAGCTATTCGCGGCCTGGTGTTTATCTCTGCCAAGCCCGACAACTTTATCGCCGGGGCGGATATCAACATGATCGCCCGGGCGCAAAGCGCGCTCGAGGCCGAAGAGCTGGCGCGTCAGGGCCAGCAGGTGATGGCGGAGATCAACAGCCTGCCGATCCCGGTCATCGCCGCGATCCACGGCGCCTGTCTGGGCGGCGGGCTAGAGCTGGCGCTGGCGTGCCACAGCCGGATTTGTACTGACGATGCGAAAACCATCCTGGGTTTGCCGGAAGTGCAGCTGGGCCTGCTGCCTGGCTCCGGCGGAACGCAACGACTGCCGCGCCTGGTGGGCGTCAGCACCGCGCTGGAGATGATCTTAACCGGTAAACAGCTGCGTGCCCGTCAGGCGCTGAAAGCCGGTCTGGTCGATGACGTCGTGCCGCAATCCATTTTGCTGGAGGCCGCCGTTGCGCTTGTGCTCAAAGGGCGTCAGGCAAGACGTCCTCTGCCGGTACGTGAGCGCGTGCTGGCTGGCCCGCTGGGAAGAACGCTCCTGTTCAACATGGTGGGCAAAAAGACCGAACAAAAAACCAAAGGCAATTACCCGGCGGCAAAGCGGATCCTTGAAGTAATCGAAACCGGGCTGTCGCAGGGCAGCAGCAGCGGCTATGCCGCTGAAGCGAAAGCTTTTGGCGAACTGGCGATGACGCCACAGTCTCAGGCATTGCGCAGCATCTTCTTCGCCAGTACGGACGTGAAAAAAGATCCCGGTAGCGAGGCGCAGCCCGCTCCGCTGCGGGCCATTGGCGTGCTGGGTGGCGGGCTCATGGGCGGCGGAATCTCTTTTGTTACCGCCAGCAAAGGCAAATTGCCGGTACGAATCAAAGACATTACTCCTAAAGGGATCAACCACGCGCTGCAGTACAGCTGGCAGAACCTTGATCAAAAGGTCAAACGCCGCCATATCAAGGCAAGCGAGCGCGATAAAACCCTGGCGATGATCTCCGGCACGACGGATTACAGCGGTTTTGCGCACCGCGATCTGGTGATTGAAGCCGTGTTTGAGGATCTGGCGCTTAAGCAGCAGATGGTGGCAGACGTTGAGCAACATTGCGCCCCGCATACCATTTTTGCCTCCAATACGTCGTCATTACCGATTGGCGATATCGCGGCGAAAGCCGTGCGTCCGGAGCAGGTAATCGGACTGCACTTCTTTAGCCCTGTCGAAAAAATGCCGCTGGTGGAAGTGATTCCGCACGCGACCACCAGTCCGCAAACTATCGCCACGGTAGTCAAGCTTGCGAAGAAGCAGGGGAAAACGCCGATCGTGGTAGCAGATAAAGCCGGCTTCTACGTTAACCGCATTCTGGCTCCCTACATTAATGAAGCAATGCGGTTGCTGACGGAAGGCGAGAAAATCGAACACATCGACGAAGCGCTGGTAAAGTTTGGTTTCCCCGTTGGTCCAATCCAACTTTTGGATGAGGTGGGAATAGACACCGGCACTAAAATTATACCAGTGCTGGAAGCCGCCTATGGCGATCGTTTTAGCCCCCCTGCAAACATTGTTTCTGCAATTTTGAAGGACGATCGCAAAGGCAGAAAAAATGAACGCGGTTTCTATCTTTACGGCGCGAAAGGGCGTAAAAGCAAGAAACAGGTCGACCCTTCGGTTTATGGGCTTATTCCGACCACCGGTCAGGGAAAACTGTCCGCCGTTCAGTGCGCTGAACGCTGCGTGATGATGATGCTCAATGAAGCGGCGCGCTGCTTTGGTGAACAGGTGATCAAGAGCGCACGCGATGGTGACATTGGCGCGGTTTTTGGCATTGGTTTCCCGCCGTTCCTGGGCGGGCCGTTCCGTTACATGGATACGCTCGGCGCGGGTGAAGTGGTTGCTATCCTGCAACGTCTGGCTTCGCAATATGGTCCACGGTTTACACCGTGTGACGAATTATTGCAGATGGCGGAACGCGGCCAGACATTTTGGCCTGCAAGGGAAACTGTCCTCGTAAGCTGAGGTCAAAGAAGGGTAAATCCTGAAGTGAATGAACCTGTTCTGGCGATTTTGTAAACAGAGATTGACTATACTTACGCCATTGAGGTAAAAAACAGCGTTTCATTCACCGAATGGATCAGGCACAATGCCCGGCCATCGGGTTTTCTACCTCTCAGCATTTATCGCGGGTAGTTAACGCCGGTGATTCTGGTTAACAAAAGCGGTGCAATATGCAAGTTTTTATCATGCGTCACGGCGACGCGGCACTCGATGCCGCCAGTGACTCAGTACGACCTTTGACCGTCTGCGGCTGCGACGAATCTCGTCTGATGGCGACCTGGCTCAACGGTCAAAAAGTGGACATCGAACGCGTTCTGGTGAGTCCGTTCCTGCGTGCAGAACAGACGCTGGAGGTGGTAGGGGAGTGTATGAACCTGCCATCCAGCGTGGATGTTCTCCCTGAACTTACCCCCTGTGGCGATGTAGGCCTTGTCAGCGCTTATCTTCAGGCGCTGTGCAATGAAGGTGTCGCTTCCGCGCTGGTCATTTCCCACCTGCCACTGGTTGGCTATCTGGTATCTGAGCTGTGCCCTGGCGAGACCCCGCCGATGTTCACGACATCCGCGATTGCCAATGTTTCTCTCGACGAAACGGGCAAAGGTGTCTTCAACTGGCAAATGAGTCCGTGCAACCTGAAGATGGCAAAAGCGATCTGACGTGACGTGCGATATGGCGGGTGCAATGTGCTTCCCGCCATTCTGTCAGGGTAACTCTGGCGGCTGCCACTCTTCCACTTCAATCAACACCAGCAATGCGGCATCTCCGCCGTACTCTTTGGGTGCCTGATGAAAAGCCATCACGTGTGGATGCTGAGCCAGCCACAGCGGCGTCTGTTGCTTGAGAATATGTTTACCGTGGCCATGCATCACGCAGGCGCAAAAAACATGTTCGCGGCGACAGGCCGCAATCAATGCCCCCAGCTCCTGTTTCGCCTGCATCTGCGTTAGCCCGTGCAGATCGAGAAACAGCTCCGGCGAATAATCTCCGCGACGTAATTTTTTCAGCTCAAAATGGCTGACATCTTCCCGTACGTACTTCACAGCCCCCTGCGTATTGAGCAGCGGCTGAAATTCATCTGAAAAATAGTGGCTGTTATCCGCCTGCTCCTGCAGCAGGCGTTTGACCGGCACTTCGCTGATTTTTTTACGCTGCGGGCGATGAACGATGGTGTCCTGCGTGATTTTACGCGTCCCGGTCATTAGCTGTTGGAAGAGCGCCTGATCCTCCTCGCTGAGCGATGTTTTCTTTTTCATTCGTCATTCTCATCTCGTATTTCCGACAGTGTACCCGACTAAACGCATTTTTTAACCTCAAGCGAGACGCGTCATTGCTGATTTATCGCCGTCTTCATGGCAAACTAGCCGCCGAAAATTATGCGAGCATGCCCTGGAGGAAAGAGTGGATAAAATATTTGTCGATGAAGCAGTAAACGAGCTGCATACCATACAGGACATGTTGCGCTGGTCGGTTAGCCGCTTCAGCGCCGCCAATATCTGGTACGGTCACGGTACCGATAACCCGTGGGATGAAGCGGTGCAGCTGGTGCTGCCGTCCCTCTACCTGCCGCTGGATATCCCCGAAGACATGCGCACCGCGCGCCTGACCTCCAGCGAAAAACACCGTATTGTTGAGCGCGTGATCCGCCGCGTGAACGAGCGCATTCCGGTGGCCTACCTGACCAACAAAGCCTGGTTCTGCGGCCACGAGTTCTATGTCGATGAACGCGTGCTGGTGCCGCGCTCGCCGATTGGTGAGCTGATCAACAATCACTTTGAAGGCCTGATCGGCCATCAGCCGCAGCACATTCTGGATATGTGTACCGGCAGCGGCTGCATTGCCATTGCCTGCGCGTACGCCTTCCCGGAAGCGGAAGTGGACGCCGTCGATATCTCCACCGACGCGCTGGCCGTGACCGAGCACAACATTGAAGAGCACGGGCTGATCCATCACGTTACGCCAATTCGCTCCGATCTGTTCCGCGATCTGCCAACGCTGCAGTACGATCTGATCGTCACCAATCCGCCGTACGTCGATGCGGAAGACATGTCCGATCTGCCAAACGAATACCGTCACGAGCCGGAACTGGGTCTGGCGTCAGGCTCTGACGGCCTGAAGCTGACGCGCCGCATCCTGGCCTGCGCGCCGGATTATCTGACCGACGATGGCGTTCTGATTTGTGAAGTGGGCAACAGCATGGTACATCTGATAGAGCAGTACCCGGATGTGCCGTTCACCTGGCTTGAGTTCGACAACGGCGGTGACGGCGTCTTTATGCTGACCAAAGCGCAGCTGCTCGACGCGCGCGAACACTTCAGCATCTATAAAGATTAATCCAGCGGGCTTCGGCCCGTTTCACAACGCTCAAACACAAACAACAACATCGGAGCCGTGATGGCAGGAAACAGTATTGGACAGTTATTCCGCGTGACCACCTTTGGCGAGTCGCACGGGCTGGCGCTGGGCTGTATCGTTGATGGCGTACCGCCAGGCATCGAACTGACCGAAGCCGATTTACAGCACGACCTCGATCGTCGTCGTCCGGGCACCTCTCGCTACACCACGCAGCGTCGCGAGCCGGACCAGGTCAAAATTCTCTCCGGCGTCTTTGAAGGCCGCACCACCGGGACCAGCATCGGTCTGCTGATTGAAAACACCGATCAGCGCTCCCAGGACTACGGCGCCATCAAAGACGTCTTCCGTCCAGGCCACGCAGACTACACCTACGAACAAAAGTACGGCTTCCGCGACTATCGCGGCGGCGGACGCTCTTCCGCGCGTGAAACCGCGATGCGCGTGGCGGCAGGGGCGATTGCGAAAAAATACCTGCAGCAGAAATTTGGCATCGTCATTCGCGGCTGTCTGACCCAGATGGGCGACATTCCGCTGGCGATCAAAGACTGGGATCAGGTTGAACAAAACCCGTTCTTCTGCGCCGATGCCGACAAGCTGGAGGCGCTGGACGAACTGATGCGCGGTCTGAAAAAAGAGGGCGACTCCATTGGCGCGAAAGTGACCGTGGTGGCAGACGGCGTCCCGGCTGGCTGGGGCGAGCCGGTATTTGACCGTCTCGACGCCGACATTGCCCACGCGCTGATGAGCATCAACGCGGTGAAGGGCGTAGAGATTGGCGACGGCTTTGACGTGGTTCAGCTTCGCGGCAGTCAGAACCGCGACGAAATCACGAAGGCGGGCTTCCAGAGCAACCATGCGGGCGGCATCCTGGGCGGGATCAGCAGCGGGCAGCAGATTGTTGCCAACATCGCGCTGAAGCCGACTTCCAGCATTACCGTGCCGGGTCACACGATTAACCGCTCTGGCGAAGAAGTTGAGATGATCACCAAAGGACGTCACGATCCGTGCGTGGGGATCCGCGCGGTGCCGATCGCAGAAGCGATGCTGGCGATCGTGCTGATGGATCACTTCCTGCGCCAGCGCGCGCAGAATGCGGATGTGACGACCACCATTCCACGCTGGTAAACATGAAAAAAACCGCAATTGCTCTGCTGGCGCTGCTCGCCAGTGGAGCCAGTCTGGCTGCGACGCCATGGCAAAAAATCACCCACCCGGTGGCAGGGAGCGCGCAGTCCATTGGCGCCTTTTCCAACGGCTGTATCGTCGGTGCCCAGGAGCTGCCTCTTCAGTCTGATACCTATCAGGTGATGCGTACCGACCAGCGGCGTTATTTCGGCCACCCGGATCTGGTGCTGTTCATCCAGCGTCTGGGAAACCAGGTGCATAACCTGGGGCTGGGTACGATGCTGATTGGCGATATGGGGATGCCTGCCGGTGGTCGTTTTAACGGTGGACACGCCAGTCACCAGACCGGACTGGATGTTGATATCTTCCTGCAGCTGCCGAAAGCGCGCTGGACGTCTGCCCAGCTGCTGAAGCCGCAGGCGCTGGATCTGGTCGCGAGCGACGGCAAGCGCGTTGTGCCGTCCCTGTGGACGCGGGAAGTCTCCAGCATGATCAAGCTCGCGGCAGAAGATAACGACGTCACGCGGATTTTCGTCAACCCAGCCATCAAGCAGCAGCTCTGCCTGGATGCCGGAACCGATCGCGACTGGCTGCGCAAAGTACGCCCGTGGTTCCAGCATCGCGCGCACATGCACGTTCGTCTGCGCTGCCCGGCGAACAGCCTGGAATGTGAAGATCAGCCGCTACCACCGCCAGGCGATGGCTGCGGTGCGGAACTGCAAAGCTGGTTTGAACCGGCAAAACCTGGAACCTCTAAGCCTGAGAAGAAGACACCGCCTCCGTTGCCGCCTTCCTGCCAGGCGCTACTGGATGAGCATGTACTTTAATGGATAATTTCGTCGATCTGTTTATGGTGTCACCGCTGCTGCTGGTGGTGCTGTTCTTTGTGGCTATGCTGGCCGGTTTTATCGACGCGCTCGCGGGCGGCGGCGGATTATTAACCGTACCCGCGCTGCTGGCGGCAGGCATGAGCCCGGCTCAGGCCCTTGCTACCAACAAGCTGCAGGCCTGCGGCGGCTCGCTCTCGGCGTCGCTCTATTTTATCCGCCGCAAGGTGGTGAGCCTGGCCGATCAGAAGCTCAATATCCTGATGACCTTTATCGGCTCGACGTCGGGCGCGCTGCTGGTTCAGCACGTGCAATCCGATATTTTGCGCCAGATCCTGCCGATTCTGGTCATCTGCATCGGCCTTTATTTCCTGCTGATGCCAAAGCTCGGTGAAGAAGACCGTCAGCGTCGTCTGCACGGCCTGCCGTTTGCCCTGATTGCCGGTGGCTGTGTGGGTTTTTACGACGGTTTCTTCGGCCCGGGGGCCGGTTCATTTTATGCGCTGGCCTTCGTGACGCTGGCCGGGTTTAACCTCGCCAAATCCACCGCTCATGCCAAAGTGCTCAACGCGACCTCAAACGTCGGCGGCCTGCTGCTGTTTATCATCGGAGGTAAGGTCATCTGGGCAACCGGATTTGTGATGATGGCAGGACAGTTCCTGGGCGCGCGCGCGGGCTCGCGTCTGGTGTTAAGCAAAGGACAAAAACTTATTCGCCCGATGATCGTCATCGTCTCGGCCGTAATGAGCGCCAAACTTCTTTATGACAGCCATGGACAGGAGATCCTCACCTGGTTGGGGATGCACTAATGAACAGTACGCATAAATACGAACAGCTGATTGAGATTTTCGACAGCTGTTTTGCTGACGATTTTAATACCCGTCTGATTAAAGGCGACGACGAACCGATCTATCTTCCTGCTGATGCAGAGATTCCGTATAACCGCATCGTTTTTGCCCACGGCTTTTACGCCAGCGGCTTGCACGAGATTTCGCACTGGTGCATTGCGGGGAAAGCGCGGCGCGAGCAGGTGGACTTTGGCTACTGGTACTGCCCGGACGGACGTGACGCCGCCACGCAGGGACAGTTTGAAGATGTGGAAGTGAAGCCGCAGGCGCTGGAATGGCTATTCTGCGTCGCGGCGGGTTTCCCGTTCAACGTGAGCTGTGACAACCTCGAAGGCGACTTCGAGCCAGACCGTATCGTCTTCCAGCGCCGCGTGCATGCGCAGGTGATGGAATATCTTGAGAAAGGCATCCCGGCACGTCCAGCACGCCTGATTGAGGCCTTACAGAATTATTACCACACGCCGGTTATCACGGCGGAATGCTTCCCTTGGCCGGAAGATCTTTAACAGAGGAAAGAAGATGATCGCAGAATTTGAATCACGCATTCTGGCGTTAATTGATGACATGGTGGAACACGCCAGTGATGATGAGCTGTTCGCCAGCGGTTATCTGCGTGGTCACCTGACGCTCGCGGTAGCCGAGCTGGAAGCGGGTGACGATCACTCTGCCGACGCCGTTCACGCTGAAGTGACCCGCAGCCTGGAAAAAGCCATTCTGGCCGGGGAGCTCTCTCCGCGCGACCAGTCGCTGGTGCTGGGCATGTGGGACAATTTGTTCCAGCAGGCTAAACGCTAAGTCATCGTATTTCGCCCGGTGGCGCTGCGCTTACCGGGCCTACGAATATCCCCTCAGCCCTATTGGTGAAGGCGCCCGCCCCCCTACTTAACCTTCTTCCCCTTCAGCAGTTTCCGTACCCACAAGCGATTCGGATTCAGTCCCGCAAGCGTAACCCTGTCCAACGGAATTGGCTCGTCGCTCATTTGTGCGGCTAACACTTCCGCCAGCAGCGGTGCGGAACACAGCCCGCGAGACCCTAATCCACCGAGCATATACAGCTCCGGATAAACCGGCGCGCTTACCGCGTTATCCCGGTTATCGGCAAGATCCTGATAGGCCTCAAGCGTTGCCTCATAGTCCGGCACATTGCCCGCCATCGGCAGATGATCGCGGGTGGCGCAGCGCACGCCGCAGCGCGCGTCTCCGGCGCTGACGTCAACTTCTTGCGTCCACGCCGCATCCGGGAAACAGTCAATCAGGCGCTGGCGGTTCTGCGCCTGATCCGCGTCGCTGTAGCGCATATCCGTTTCGCCACGATGGTAGCTGGCTCCGATGCAGTGATGGCCGTTAGACGGATTTTGCGGCGTCAGATAGCCGTCATAGCACAGCACCTGACGCAGTTTGCCGAGCGCAGGTGTGGAAGGAATATGGCTTACCTGGCCGCCGACCGGATAAACCGGCAACGCTTCTGTCTGGACAAACTGGCTGATGTTATGCCCGTTTGCCAGCACAACGCTGGCATGGCTCGCCGCTTTGCCATCAGCAAAACGCAGATTCCAGCGCTCGCTTCGGCTCAGCGATTCAACGGTGTGAGCATAATGCGCCGTCAGCCCGCGCGACTGCGCCAGGGTAATGACCGCCGCGGTCAGCTCAGCCGGGCACAGCCAGCCGCCGAGAGGATACTGAATGCCGCCGCAGCCGGTGTCCACGCCAGCGGTGGCTGCCACCTCTTGCGCACTGACCGCGCGAGCAATCTCCTCCGGCAGACCCAGCGACAACATCTGCGTGATTTTTTGCTGGCTCTTTTCATCCCAGCCGAGCTGCGTCACGCCGCACCAGTTATGGTCGAACGCCAACGGCAGGGCGTCGTACATGCGGCGGGCGAAGGTAAACGCCGCCGGGAAAAACCGGAACAGGGCCGGGTCGTGCGCGCTTAAAAGCGGATAGAGCGCCCCCTGGCGGTTGCCGGACGCGCCGTTTGCTGGCGCGTCGTCAGCACAGTAGAGCGTAACCTGCCAGCCGCGGTGGAGAAGCGCGAGAGACAGCAGGGCGCTGGCGATCCCCCCGCCGACTATCGCCACCTCACGTGATGCGCTGGCGCGGCGTGCAAACCAGGGTGTCTGAGCGGGAACGTCAAGCGTCTGCTCCATTCTGCCGACCAGCATGTCGCGCTTGCGGCCAAAGCCTTTGGTCTTCTGCATGGTAAAGCCCGCCTCCTGCAGTCCGCGGCGGACAAAGCCTGCCGAGGTGAAGGTGGCAAGCGTTGCGCCAGGACGCGCCAGCCGCGCCATCGCGCTAAACAGATGCTGGCTCCACATGTCCGGGTTTTTGGCGGGGGCAAAACCGTCCAGGAACCACGCGTCAACCGTCTGATTCATCGAATCATCGAGCGTATCGGTCAGGTCATTGATGTCGCCAAGCCATAAATCGAGCGTTACGCGTCCGCCTTCCAGAATCAGACGGTGGCAGCCGCCGACGTGAGGCGGCCACTGCGCCTGAAGCTGCTCCGCCAGGGTGGCAAGCTCTGGCCAGCGCTGATGAGCGAGCCGCAGATCGTGCGCGGTGAGCGGGAATTTTTCGAAACTGATGAAATGTAATCTTTGTAGCGTAGCCTCAGGGTGTGCAGCGTGAAACTGGTTAAACGCCTGCCAGAGGGTTAAAAAATTCAGCCCGGTGCCGAATCCACTTTCCGCGACCACAAACAGGCTCCGCGGATGCGCCGGGAAGCGGGTGCTGAGCTGGTTTCCGTCGAGGAAAACATAGCGAGTTTCTTCGAGTCCGTTATCATTAGAAAAATAGACGTCATCAAAATCTCGGGAAACAGGTGTACCCTCAGCGTTGAATTCGAGGTTGGCGGGTTGTATAGCGTTTTGTTTCACGTAAGTTACTCGTCTGACAGGCAGTGGCACGATCTTAACGATGTGAGTCCATCGGTGCAAATTTCCGCAGAAAATGTCTGATCGGACTTGTTCGGCGTACAAGTGTACGCTATTGTGCGACTCGAAACTTACTATAGTGCGACTTACAGAGGTATTGAATGAAACGTGCAGTGATTACTGGCCTGGGCATTGTTTCCAGCATCGGTAATAACCAGCAGGAAGTCCTGGCATCTCTGCGTGAAGGACGCTCCGGGATCACTTTCTCTGAAGAGTTTAAAGATTCAGGTATGCGTAGCCACGTATGGGGTAACGTCAAACTGGACACCACCGGTTTGATTGACCGCAAAGTGGTTCGTTTCATGAACGATGCCTCTATTTATGCTTATCTCTCCATGCAGGAAGCGATCAAAGATTCCGGCCTGAGTGAAGAGGTTTATCAGAACAACCCGCGCGTGGGTCTGATCGCCGGTTCCGGCGGCTCATCAAAAGCGCAGGTATTCGGCGCTGACGCAATGCGTAGCCCGCGTGGTCTGAAAGCAGTAGGTCCGTACGTGGTGACTAAAGCCATGGGTTCTGCGGTTTCCGCGTGCCTGGCGACCCCATTCAAAATCCACGGTGTGAACTACTCCATCAGCTCCGCGTGTGCGACTTCCGCACACTGCATCGGTAATGCTGTTGAGCAGATCCAACTGGGTAAACAGGACATCGTATTTGCTGGCGGCGGCGAAGAGCTGGGCTGGGAAATGGCCTGTGAATTCGACGCGATGGGCGCACTGTCCACCAAGTACAATGAAACCCCGGATAAAGCCTCCCGTACCTATGATGCGCACCGTGACGGTTTCGTTATCGCGGGCGGCGGCGGCATGGTTGTGGTTGAAGAGCTGGAACATGCTCTGGCACGTGGCGCACACATCTACGCTGAGATCGTGGGCTACGGCGCAACGTCTGACGGCGCCGACATGGTTGCGCCATCCGGCGAAGGCGCGGTGCGCTGCATGAAGATGGCAATGCACGGCGTTGACACCCCTATCGACTACCTGAACTCCCACGGTACCTCTACTCCGGTAGGCGACGTGAAAGAGCTGGGTGCGATCCGTGAAGTCTTCGGCGACAACAGCCCGGCGATCTCCGCGACCAAAGCCATGACCGGTCACTCTCTGGGTGCGGCTGGCGTGCAGGAAGCGATCTACTCGCTGCTGATGCTGGAAAACGGCTTTATCGCGCCAAGCATCAACATTGATGAGATGGACGAGCAGGCTGCTGGCCTGAACATCGTGACCAAACCAATGGACGCGACGCTGACCACCGTCATGTCAAACAGCTTCGGCTTCGGTGGCACCAACGCCACGCTGGTCATGCGTAAGCTGAAAGCATAAGTTTTACGTTTGATTCCGGAAGGGAGCCATAAGGCTCCCTTTTTTTATGCATTGACAAGCGGCTGATCTCAAAGGCAAACTTCACCACTCAACATTATCCTCACGATAATGCGTAAGCGTTTAACGTCAACCAACGCACCTTAATCCTGATAATCAGGTAGAGGGGGCGTGGCATTTCCCCGCCTTACTCTTCATTTCGGAGTAAAGCATGACTGCAGTAACTCAAACAGAAACAACCCCTTCAGCGAACGTCTCGCTGTTCCGTATCGCGTTTGCGGTATTTCTGACCTATATGACCGTTGGCCTGCCGCTGCCGGTTATACCGCTGTTCGTTCATCAGGAGCTGGGCTATGGCAACACCATGGTCGGCATTGCCGTGGGCATTCAGTTTTTAGCCACGGTATTAACCCGCGGCTACGCCGGACGGCTGGCGGATCAGCACGGTGCAAAACGTTCGGCGTTACAGGGGATGTTTGCCTGTGGGCTGGCGGGCGGCGCATGGCTGCTGGCGGCTCTCCTGCCGGTAGACGCCGCGTATAAATTTGCGCTGCTGGTGCTGGGCCGTTTAATCCTTGGATTTGGTGAAAGCCAGCTGCTGACCGGCACCCTGACCTGGGGAATGGGCCTGGTAGGCCCGGCACGTTCAGGCAAGGTGATGTCCTGGAACGGTATGGCCATCTATGGCGCGCTGGCCGCAGGCGCACCGCTTGGGCTGCTGATTAATAGCCAGTTTGGATTTGCGGCGCTGGCTGCCACTACCATGGTGCTGCCGCTGGTGGCATGGGCGTTCAACGGCTCGGTGCGTAAGGTGCCCGCGCACAAAGGCGATCGTCCTTCCCTGTGGAGCGTGGTGGGGCAAATCTGGCAGCCGGGTCTCGGGCTGGCGCTGCAGGGGGTAGGCTTCGCGGTGATTGGTACCTTTGTCTCGCTCTATTTTATGAGCCGCGGCTGGGCGATGGCCGGTTTTACGCTTACCGCGTTTGGCGGCGCGTTTGTGCTGATGCGCGTCTTCTTCGGCTGGATGCCGGATCGCTTCGGCGGCGTGAAGGTGGCGGTGGCGTCGCTGATGATAGAGACCGTGGGCCTGCTGCTGCTGTGGAATGCACCCGTGGCATCCGTTGCGCTGCTGGGCGCGGCGCTAACCGGCTGTGGCTGTTCACTGATTTTTCCGGCGCTGGGTGTTGAAGTGGTGAAGCGCGTGGCTCCGCAGGTGCGCGGGACGGCGCTAGGAGGCTACGCGGCGTTTCAGGATATCTCATACGGGGTCACCGGACCGCTGGCCGGGGTGTTAGCCACCTCGTTTGGTTATCCGTCCGTCTTCCTGGCCGGTGCGGTTTCTGCGGTGGTTGGGATCGTGGTGACGCTGGTGGCGTTTCGCAGGACTTGAGCCGTTGTTGCCGGGTGGCGGCTGTGCCTTACCCGGCCTACGGTTCGAGCCGTTGTAGGCCCGGTCAGCGTAGCGCCACCGGGCAAAACCTCAGGCAACCAGCCAGAAAACCGCCAGTGCAATCACTAGCGCAATAAACATTAACCCTGGACGCGCCGAGAGCGTTCTGAACGTCTCGACGACCGGCGCAAACAGCGGGCTGTAGATTGGCTGAATGTTTCTCACCTCCGGCACGCCGCCTTCGCGCTCGGCGCGACGAACAAAGATTTGATTGAGCAGATCCTGCACCTGCGCGGTGGTCAGGACCGTTTGCGGCGTGACCTGCCAGTTTTGCTGGGCGTAATCCCGAATTACGTCGAACTCGTGCGGCTCAAGCGGCTGTTTGAGTGCCGCCTGGACGGTATGCAGGGTAGGGGCATTCTGGGTGCTGAGCGTCTGGCGCGCCTGGAGCCAGGTCGCCAGATGCGTAAACTGTTTGGCAGGGATCAGCTCACCCGCCTTCACGCCGGACAGCTCCAGCATGGATTGCCAGATAAGCTTCGTCGGTTCGCCGGTGGCCGCAGCCAGTTTTGTCACCATCTGCTTGAGCGTGTTGTGCTCGGCAGGCAGCAGCGGACGCTCGGTCGCCGGGCGCACCTGAGGCTGCGGAATAGACAGCTCGTTGTTCTGCAGCAGCGTCAGCACGGTTTTCAGCTGGTCGGGCGTCAGCTGGCCCAGGGCGGTCTGGCCGTACTGCTGACGGATAAAATCACTCACCGCCTGGCGGTTATTTCCCTGGCCCAGCAGCTCGGTCAGCTGCGCGACAATCTGACGCGTGGTGTGGTTCTGCTGCGCGGTAGTAATACGCTGGTTCAGGTTTTGCTCGGCGGCAGGGAAATGGCGCGACTGCAGCGGTGCGTCGTTCCTCACGCCTAAATCATGTTTCACCCCGGCCCAGACTTCCGCGTTTTGCTGCGAAGTTAGCGCAATCAGGCGCGTGATCAGTCGCTCCAGCACGGTGCGCTGTTGCGTGGATAGCGGTTGTTCACCGGCAACGTTTGGCGTGACAGGGCCTTCACCCGGAGGGCGCGGCGGCGTACCTGAAATAGGCTGCATCGTCAAAAATCCTTAAAGTCAAAACTCAGCGTAAACCCGGCATACGTATATGCCTGGCGGCCAGATTATGGCACACTTGGCAGGTTTTCTTCCTCTCAAACAGGTACTCAGACGTGAAAATCCTCGTTGATGAAAATATGCCTTATGCCCGTGAGCTGTTTAGCCGCCTGGGTAACGTTAAGGCTGTCCCTGGTCGCCCGATCCCGGTCAACGAACTGGATGACGCAGACGCGCTGATGGTGCGCTCGGTGACCAAAGTAAATGAGGCGTTGCTCGCCGGTAAAGCGATTAAGTTTGTCGGAACCGCAACGGCAGGGACCGATCATGTGGATGATCAATGGCTGAAGCAGGCCGGAATCGGTTTTTCCGCCGCACCGGGCTGTAACGCTATTGCCGTCGTGGAATACGTTTTCTCCTCGCTGCTGATGCTGGCCGAGCGCGACGGTTTTGCGCTGAAGGACCGCACCGTGGGGATTGTCGGCGTGGGTAACGTCGGCGGGCGCCTGCAAAAGCGCCTTGAAGCCTTAGGGATCCGCACGTTGCTGTGCGATCCGCCGCGCAAAGACAACGGCGATGACGGCGATTTCCGCCCGCTGGACGAGCTGGTTGAACAGTGCGACGTGCTGACGTTCCACACGCCGCTGTTTAAAGAGGGGCCGTATAAGACGCTGCATCTTGCTGATGACGCGCTGATCCGTCGTCTGAAGCCTGGCACTATTCTGATAAATGCCTGCCGGGGCCCGGTCGTCGATAACGCCGCGCTGCTGGCGTGTCTGAATGAAGGACAAGACCTCAGCGTGGTGCTGGACGTCTGGGAGCCGGAGCCGGATCTCAACGTTGAGCTTCTCAATAAGGTCGACGTGGGCACCGCGCACATCGCCGGTTACACCCTCGAGGGGAAAGCGCGCGGCACGACGCAGGTCTTCGAGGCCTACAGCGCCTTTATTGGCCATCCGCAGCAGGTAGCGCTGGATACCTTACTTCCCGCACCTGAATTTGGCCGCATTACCCTGCACGGTCCGCTCGATCAGGCAACGCTGAAAAGGCTGGTGCATTTAGTGTATGATGTGCGCCGCGATGATGCGCTGCTGCGTAAAGTGGCGGGGATCCCGGGTGAGTTTGATAAGCTGCGCAAGCACTACGTTGAGCGCCGCGAGTGGTCTTCCCTGTATGTGATGTGCGACGACGCTTCGGCGGCGACGCTGCTGCATAAACTTGGGTTTAACGCCGTTCATCACCCGGCGCATTAATGTCTTCTTAATGCTCCCTGTCGGATACTCCGACAGGGACGCTTTTTTATTTCTGGAGTAAACCACCATGTCTGAAGGCTGGAACATTGCCATTTTAGGTGCCACGGGTGCCGTGGGCGAAGCCCTGCTCGAAACCCTTGCTGAGCGTCAGTTCCCGGTGGGCGACATCTTTGCGCTGGCGCGTACCGACAGCGCAGGTGAGCATCTGCGTTTTAACAGTAAATCCGTTATGGTGCAGGACGCGGCCGCGTTCGACTGGACGCAGGCGCAGCTGGCGTTTTTCGCCGCGGGCGCTGAAGCGACTGCTGCGTACGTTGAAGAGGCGACCAACGCAGGCTGCCTGGTGATCGACCTGAGCGGCCTGTTCTCAATGGAGCCGGACGTGCCGCTGGTGGTGCCGGACGTGAACCCCTTTGTGCTGGCTGACTACCGCAACCGTAACGTCATTGCGGTGCCGAACAGCCTGACCAGCCAGCTGCTGACCGCCCTGAAACCGCTGATCGACGACGGCGGTCTGTCGCGCATTACTGTCACCAGCCTGCTGTCCGCGTCCGCGAACGGCAAAAAGGCGGTTGACGCGCTGGCCGGGCAGAGCGCGAAGCTGCTGAACGGTATCCCGATTGATGAAGATGATTTCTTTGGCCGCCAGCTGGCGTTCAACATGCTTCCGCTGCTGCCGGACCGCGAGGGCTCCGTGCGCGAAGAGCGTCGTATCGTCGATGAAGTGCGCAAAATTCTGCAGGACGATGGCCTGATGATCTCCGCGAACGTCGTACAGTCTCCGGTCTTCTACGGCCACGCGCAGATGGTAGGTTTTGAAGCGCTGCGTCCGCTGGCGGCAGAAGAGGCGCGCGATGCGTTTGGCCGCGGTGAAGACATCGTGCTCTCTGAAGAGAGCGAGTTCCCGACCCAGGTGGGCGATGCCACCGGTAGCGCGCATCTTTCCGTTGGCTGCGTGCGCAACGATTACGGTATGCCGGAGCAGGTTCAGTTCTGGTCCGTTGCCGACAACGTACGCTTCGGCGGCGCGCTGATGGCGGTCAAGATCGCTGAAAAATTGGTGCAGGAGTACCTGTACTGATGTCAGACGTGGAACAAAAGCCGGTCCATAGAATTGCCCTCGGCATTGAGTACGATGGCAGTAAATATTATGGCTGGCAGCGTCAGAACGAGGTGCGCAGCGTCCAGGAGAAGCTGGAAAAAGCGCTCTCTCAGGTGGCAAACGAGCCGATTAACGTCCTGTGCGCAGGACGTACGGATGCGGGTGTTCACGGTACGGGGCAGGTGGTGCACTTTGAAACCACCGCCGTGCGTAAGGATGCCGCCTGGACGCTGGGTGTAAATGCGAATTTGCCTGGTGACATCGCGGTGCGTTGGGTAAAAGCTGTACCGGATGATTTTCACGCGCGCTTCAGCGCCACGGCGCGCCGCTACCGTTATGTCATCTACAATCAGCGCCTGCGTCCGGCAGTGTTGAGCCAGGGCGTCACGCATTTTTATGAACCGCTTGATGCTGAACGCATGCATCGCGCGGCGCAGTGTCTGATTGGTGAAAATGACTTTACGTCGTTTCGTGCGGTGCAGTGTCAGTCCCGCACGCCGTGGCGCAACGTCATGCACATTAACGTCAGCCGTTTTGGCGCGTATGTGGTGGTGGATATCAAAGCCAATGCCTTTGTACATCATATGGTTAGGAATATTGTGGGCAGCCTGATGGAAGTGGGTGCCGGACACCAGCCGGAGAGCTGGATTGCAGACCTGCTGGCAGCGAAGGACAGAACGCTTGCGGCAGCCACGGCGAAAGCGGAAGGATTGTATCTGGTCTCGGTTGACTATCCGGATCGGTTTGACCTGCCGAAACCGCCAATGGGTCCGCTATTTTTAGCGGACTAAACAAAGGTGCAATTAGGGTTTAGACAATATGGACGTAATTCGTTTTTTGATTGATTTCATCCTGCATATTGATGTTCACCTGGCGGAGCTGGTCGCGCAGTATGGCGTCTGGGTTTATGCCATTCTGTTTCTTATTCTGTTTTGTGAAACCGGGCTGGTCGTTACCCCATTCCTGCCAGGGGATTCACTGCTGTTCGTTGCCGGCGCGCTATCGGCGTTACCGACCAATGACCTGAACGTGCATCTTATGGTTGTGCTGATGGTGATTGCCGCCATTGTCGGGGATGCGGTCAACTATACGATTGGACGGGTGTTTGGTGAGCGGCTGTTCAGCAATCCGGATTCGAAAATTTTCCGTCGCAGCTATTTAGATAAAACCCATGCGTTTTATGAACGCCATGGCGGAAAAACCATTATCCTTGCGCGCTTTGTGCCTATTGTGCGCACATTTGCACCGTTTGTGGCGGGAATGGGGCATATGTCCTATCGTCATTTTGCGGCATACAACGTGATTGGCGCGCTGCTGTGGGTACTGCTGTTCACCTACGCAGGCTACCTGTTTGGCGATCTACCGATCGTTCAGGAAAACCTTAAGTTACTGATTGTAGCGATTATTGTGCTTTCCGTACTGCCGGGCGTTATCGAAATCATTCGTCACAAACGTGCGGCGGCAAAACAAGCGAAGTAAATGCACGCTGGCGGTTCGACCACTTTTTTATCCAAAGTTTCGGGCTGTTATGTTTTAATGTGCAACATTCATGGTCTGTTGGAGGCAAAAATGGCATTATTCGCCTCTTATAGCAAAACTGGCATACGACCAGGTTCAGGCAGAAAGGTTATCAATGAGCTGGATTGAACGAATTAAAAGCAACATTACCCCAACGCGCAAAGCGAGCATTCCTGAAGGGGTATGGACGAAGTGTGATAGCTGCGGTCAGGTTCTGTATCGCGCAGAGCTGGAGCGCAACCTTGAGGTGTGTCCGAAATGTGACCACCATATGCGTATGTCGGCGCGCAACCGCCTGCATAGCCTGCTGGACGAAGGCTCTCTGGTAGAGCTGGGTAGCGAACTTGAGCCAAAAGACGTGCTGAAGTTCCGCGATTCCAAAAAATACAAAGATCGTCTGGCCTCTGCACAGAAAGAGACCGGCGAGAAAGACGCGCTGATCGTCATGAAAGGCACCCTGCATGAGATGCCGGTTGTTGCCGCTGCGTTTGAGTTCGCCTTTATGGGCGGCTCAATGGGCTCCGTGGTCGGTGCGCGCTTCGTGCGTGCCGTTGAGCAGGCGCTGGAAGACAACTGTCCGCTGATTTGCTTCTCTGCCTCCGGCGGTGCGCGTATGCAGGAAGCGCTGATGTCGCTGATGCAGATGGCGAAAACCTCTGCTGCACTGGCGAAAATGCAGGAGCGCGGTCTTCCGTACATCTCCGTGCTGACCGACCCAACCATGGGCGGCGTCTCCGCGAGCTTCGCGATGCTGGGCGACCTGAACATCGCTGAGCCTAAAGCCCTGATCGGCTTTGCGGGTCCGCGCGTTATCGAGCAGACCGTTCGTGAAAAGCTGCCGCCGGGCTTCCAGCGCAGTGAGTTCCTCATTGAGAAAGGCGCTATCGATATGATCGTCCGCCGTCCGGAAATGCGCCTGAAGCTGGCGAGCATCCTGGCGAAGCTGATGAATCTGCCAGCGCCGAACCCGGATGAGCCGCGCGAAGGCGTGGTGGTACCGGATCAGGAACCCGAGGCCTGATAACTGAAAAGGGCAGGGCCGATTGGCGCTGCCCTTTTGCTTTCTAATCTGTTAATGACAACCGGGCATTATGGAAAATAAAAGCATTCCACAAGCCACGTCGCCCCTGGCCGCGTGGCTTTCTTATCTGGAAAACCTGCACAGTAAAACCATCGATATGGGGCTTGAGCGCGTAAGCCAGGTCGCCGCGCGTCTTGATGTGCTCAAACCGGCACCTTTCGTGTTTACCGTCGCGGGCACTAACGGTAAAGGTACGACCTGCCGCACGCTGGAATCTGTCCTGATGGCTGCGGGTTACAAAGTTGGCGTGTACAGCTCTCCACACCTGGTCCGCTACACCGAGCGCGTTCGCGTACAGAACAGCGAGCTGCCGGAATCGGCGCATACGGCGTCGTTCGCGGAAATTGAAGCCGCGCGCGGTGAGATCTCATTAACCTATTTTGAATACGGTACCCTGTCGGCGCTGTGGCTGTTCAAACAGGCTCAGCTGGATGTGGTGATCCTTGAGGTCGGCCTCGGCGGACGTCTTGATGCGACCAATATGGTGGATGCGGACGTGGCGGTGGTCACCAGCATCGCGCTGGACCATATCGACTGGCTGGGACCGGATCGTGAAAGCATTGGCCGCGAGAAGGCGGGTATTTTTCGGGCGAATAAACCCGCCGTGGTCGGCGAGCCGGACATGCCGCACACCATTGCTGACGTGGCAAACGAGAAGGGCGCGCGTCTGCTGCGCCGCGGCGTTGACTGGCAGTATGAGGTTCGGGACAACGGCTGGCGCTTCAGCGATGCGCAGGGCGCGCTGGACAACCTGCCGCTGCCGCAGGTGCCGCAGCCGAACGCGGCCACCGCGCTGGCGGCACTGCGCGCCAGCGGATTAGCGGTCAGCGAGCAGGCTATCCGCGACGGTATTCAGAGCGCAATTCTGCCCGGGCGTTTCCAGATTGTCAGCGAGTCACCGCGCCTGATTCTGGACGTGGCGCATAACCCGCATGCAGCGGCGTATCTCGCGGAACGTCTCAAATCGTTACCAAAAACCGGGCGCGTGCTGGCGGTTATCGGTATGCTTCATGATAAAGATATCGGCGGGACGCTGGCCTGCATGGAGAGTGCGGTCGATAGCTGGTATTGTGCTCCTCTGGAGGGGCCGCGCGGTGCGACGGCTGAGCAGCTGATGGAACATCTCGGCAAAGGCGCAATCTACAGTAGCGTGGCTCAGGCCTGGCATGCCGCGATGGCGGATGCTAAACCAGAAGATACCGTGCTGGTGTGTGGTTCATTCCACACGGTGGCACATGTCATGGAAGTGATGGACGCGGGGAGAACCGGTGGCGAGTAAGTTTCAGAACCGTTTAACAGGAACCATTGTGCTGGTCGCGCTCGGGGTGATTATTCTCCCTGGTCTGCTCGACGGGCAGAAAAAGCATTATCAGGATGAGTTTGCCGCTATTCCGCTGGTCCCTAAACCGGGTGACCGCGATGAGCCGGATATGCTGCCAGCGGCGACGCAGGCGCTGCCTGCTCAGCCGCCGGAAGGGGCGGCAGAAGAGGTGCGTGCAGGCGATGCCGCCGCACCGTCGCTTGACCCGTCTCGTCTGGCGGCAGCGAGCAGCAGCGATATCGATCCGGTGCCGATAGAGCAGCCTAAACCTGTTGAAAAACCGAAGCCGGTTGAGAAGCCGCAGCCGAAACCGCAGCGGGATAAAGCCGCAGAGCAGCTGGCTGCGGCGTCAGAAACCCCTCCGCCGGCAAAACAAGACGCGGCACCGACCGGAAAAGCTTACGTTGTGCAGCTCGGTGCACTGAAAAACGCCGATAAGGTCAACGAGGTCGTGAGCAAATTGCGCAGTGCGGGATATCGTGTTTACACTTCACCTTCCACGCCGGTGCAGGGTAAAATTACCCGTATCCTCGTGGGGCCAGAAGCGTCCAAAGACAAGCTTAAAGGTTCGCTCGGTGAGCTGAAGCAGATCTCCGGCCTGAGCGGTGTGGTGATGGGCTACAGCGCGAACTAAGTACGACCTGCTCCTTAAAGAGAGAGGCGATAAGCCACGGCGTTGAACATTTTTTCAGCGCCTTTTTTATTTACGCGTGGGAAGGAAATCCCTACGCAAACGTTTTCTTTTTCTGTTAGAATTCGCCCCGAACTGGATGACAGGGCGTTAAATCGTGGGACACATATGGTCTGGATTGATTACGCCATCATTGCGGTGATTGGTTTTTCCTGTCTGGTTAGCCTGATCCGTGGCTTTGTTCGTGAAGCGTTATCGCTGGTGACTTGGGGTTGTGCTTTCTTTGTCGCCAGTCATTACTACACTTACCTGTCTGTCTGGTTCACGGGCTTTGAAGATGAACTGGTCCGAAATGGAATCGCCATCGCGGTGCTGTTTATCGCGACGCTGATTGTCGGCGCTATCGTGAATTACGTGATAGGTCAGCTGGTCGAGAAAACCGGTCTGTCAGGAACGGACAGGGTGCTCGGGATCTGTTTCGGGGCATTACGAGGCGTGCTGATTGTGGCCGCGATCCTGTTCTTCCTGGATACCTTCACCGGGTTCTCCAAAAGCGAAGACTGGCAGAAATCGCAGCTCATTCCAGAGTTCAGCTTCATCATCAGATGGTTCTTTGACTATCTGCAAAGCTCGTCGAGTTTTTTGCCCAGGGCATAAACCCTGAGATGTGGCTTAACGAGGAAAAGACGAATGTGCGGTATTGTCGGTATCGCCGGTTTCATGCCGGTAAACCAGTCGATTTATGACGCGTTAACGGTGCTTCAGCACCGTGGGCAGGATGCTGCGGGTATCATCACCATTGATGCAAACAACTGCTTCCGTTTACGCAAGGCGAATGGCCTCGTAAACGATGTGTTTGAAGCCCGCCATATGCAGCGTCTGCAAGGTAATATGGGGATCGGTCACGTTCGTTATCCTACTGCTGGCAGTTCCAGCGCCTCTGAGGCACAGCCTTTCTACGTCAACTCACCGTATGGCATCACCCTTGCTCATAACGGCAACCTGACCAACGCGCATGAACTGCGTAAAAAGCTGTTCGAAGAGAAACGTCGCCACATTAACACCACCTCTGATTCTGAAATCCTGCTCAATGTGTTCGCCAGCGAGCTGGATAACTTCCGTCACTACCCGCTGGAAGCAGACAACATCTTTGCTGCCATTGCCGCGACAAACCGCCAGATCCGCGGCGCGTACGCCTGCGTAGCGATGATCATCGGTCACGGCATGGTGGCCTTCCGCGATCCAAACGGCATTCGTCCCCTGGTGCTCGGCAAACGCGACCTCGGTGATGGCCGTACCGAATATATGGTTGCCTCTGAAAGCGTGGCGCTGGATACCCTGGGCTTTGAGTTCCTGCGTGACGTTGCGCCGGGCGAAGCGGTCTATATTACCGAGAAGGGCCAGCTGTTTACCCGTCAGTGTGCCGATAACCCGGTCAGCAACCCGTGCCTGTTTGAATACGTTTACTTTGCCCGCCCGGATTCCTTCATCGACAAGATTTCCGTCTACAGCGCGCGCGTCAACATGGGCACGAAGCTTGGCGAGAAGATTGCCCGCGAGTGGGACGATCTTGATATCGACGTGGTTATTCCTATCCCGGAAACCTCCTGCGATATCGCGCTGGAGATCGCCCGCATTCTGGACAAGCCATACCGTCAGGGCTTCGTGAAGAACCGCTACGTTGGCCGCACCTTTATCATGCCGGGCCAGCATCTGCGCCGTAAGTCCGTGCGCCGCAAGCTGAACGCCAACCGCGCGGAATTCCGCGACAAGAACGTTCTGCTGGTGGATGACTCCATCGTTCGCGGTACCACCTCTGAGCAGATTATCGAGATGGCGCGCGAAGCGGGTGCGAAGAAAGTCTACCTGGCCTCTGCTGCGCCGGAGATTCGCTTCCCGAACGTGTACGGCATCGATATGCCAACCGCTAACGAGCTGATCGCTCACGGCCGTGAAGTGGATGAGATTCGCCAGATCATCGGTGCCGACGGCCTGATTTTCCAGGATCTGAACGATCTTATTGACGCGGTGCGTGCCGAGAACCCGGAAATTCAGCAGTTCGAATGCTCCGTGTTCAACGGTATTTACGTGACCAAAGACGTTGACCAGCAGTACCTCGACTATCTTGATTCGCTGCGCAACGACGATGCGAAAGCCGTCCAGCTGCAGAACGATCTCGAAAGCTTAGAGATGCACAACGAAGGTTGATGCTCCGGCAGGTGAGGGCCTATGCCCTCACTTGCAACTCCCCGTAAAATCCTGCACAGTCTGCCCTGAAATCAGTAAGGGCGAAAATCATGAAACGACTCATTGTTGGGCTCAGCGGTGCCAGCGGCGCGATTTACGGCGTACGTCTGTTACAGGTTCTGCGTAACGTGGCGGAGGTCGAAACTCATCTGGTGATGAGCCAGGCGGCGCGGCAGACCCTCTCACTGGAAACCGATCTTTCCCTGCGCGAAGTTCAGGCACTGGCGGATGTCGTTCACGATGCCCGTGATATCGCCGCCAGCATCTCCTCAGGCTCGTTTAAAACGGCCGGCATGGTTATCCTGCCCTGTTCAATTAAAACGCTCTCCGGCATTGTGAACAGCTATACCGACACCCTGGTGACGCGCGCGGCGGATGTGGTACTGAAGGAGCGTCGTCCCCTGGTGCTTTGCGTGCGGGAAACGCCGCTGCACCTCGGCCACCTGCGTTTAATGACCCAGGCCGCGGAGCTTGGGGCCGTCATCATGCCGCCGGTTCCGGCGTTCTATCATCGCCCGCAGTCGCTGGACGATGTCATTAACCAGACCGTTAACCGCGTGCTGGATCAGTTTGACATCGATCTGCCGGAAGATCTCTTCATCCGCTGGCAAGGGGCCTGATACTGTGCACAAATGCTGTGCGTGAAAAGAGACGTTGCCCTGTTTCAGGGCAATTATGCAACGGCGATCATATCCTCGACATTTAATTCGTTTTTTCCCTTTTTCTCTCTCCGGTTCGTTCGGCAGACCTGCTATCTTTCACCATTAAGGCAATATCGCAACGTTTTATTAACATATTTAACGTCGAAGTTTTGACCAGACGGCAATGTGGCATAAGACCTGCAAGATGAAGCCTGCAACACAACACACAACACAATACATAATAAAATCACGGTACTTGAGGGTAAATGTATGAAGAAGACGGTTCTGGCTCTGTCTTTGCTCGTGGGGTTAAGTGCGGCAGCAGGTAGCTACGCAGCGCTTCCACAGACGGTTCGTATCGGTACAGACGCAACCTATGCGCCATTCTCTTCTAAGGATGCGAAAGGCGATTTCGTGGGGTTTGATATCGATTTGGGAAATGAAATGTGCAAACGCATTGCGGTGAAATGCACATGGGTGGGCAGCGACTTTGACGCGTTAATCCCGTCGCTGAAAGCCAAGAAAATCGACGCCATTATCTCTTCTCTCTCCATCACCGAAAAACGCCAGCAGGAGATCGCCTTCTCTGACAAGCTCTACGCCGCGGATTCTCGCCTGATTGCGCCGAAAGGCTCCCCGATTAAGCCCACCATCGACTCGCTGAAAGGCAAGCATGTTGGCGTGCTTCAGGGATCGACTCAGGAAGGTTATGCCAATGCGACCTGGCGTGAGAAGGGCGTAGACGTGGTGGCTTACCAGAACCAGGATCTGATTTACTCTGATCTGGCCGCAGGCCGTCTGGATGCCGCATTCCAGGATGAAGTCGCCGCGAGCGAAGGCTTCCTGAAACAGCCTGCGGGCAAAGACTATGCGTTTGCTGGCCCGTCGGTGAAAGACAAAAAATACTTTGGTGACGGCACCGGTATTGGCCTGCGCAAGGATGATACCGAGCTGAAAGCCGCTTTCGACAAAGCCTTTGCAGAGCTGCGTAAAGACGGTACTTACGACAAACTGGCGAAGAAATACTTCGACTTCAACGTATACGGTGAATAATACCCGGCGCTAACGCACCGCAAAGGTGCGTTACGGGAGCGGTTGACCCAATACGGTGCGTTTTTTGCACCGTATTGGATCGCTTTGTGCATACTTACGCATTTATAATGCAAAAATTCCCGGCTGAAGGGCATTAGTCTTTGCCTGACAGAGGGAATTGATGGCACATTAGCACCACCCCGTCGTCGTAAAAATCCCGTATGAAGACAGTTTGTTGAGGACAAATATGAAAAAACTCGTGTTGTCACTATCTCTGGTGTTGGCCTTTTCCAGCGCCACCGCGGCATTCGCAGCCATTCCGCAGAAAATTCGGATTGGTACCGATCCAACCTATGCGCCATTCGAATCGAAGAATTCAAAGGGTGAACTGGTCGGTTTTGACATCGATCTGGCCAATGAGCTGTGCAAACGCATCAAAGCACAGTGTACCTACGTTGAGAACCCGCTGGATGCGCTGATCCCGTCCCTGAAAGCGAAAAAAATCGACGTGATTATGTCCTCGCTCTCCATCACCGAAAAACGCCAGCAGGAGATTGCCTTCACCGACAAACTCTACGCGGCCGATTCTCGTCTGGTGGTGGCTAAATCCTCTGACGTGCAGCCAACGCTGGAGTCCCTGAAAGGCAAACGCGTCGGCGTGCTGCAGGGCACCACGCAGGAAACCTACGGCAACGAACACTGGGCGCCGAAGGGGATTGAAATCGTCTCCTATCAGGGCCAGGAAAATATCTACGCTGACCTGACGGCAGGCCGAATTGATGCGGCATTCCAGGATGAAGTCGCGGCAAGCGAAGGCTTCCTGAAAACGCCGGTGGGTAAAGATTACAAGTTTGGCGGCCCGTCCATTAAGGACGTGAAGCTGTTTGGTGTGGGCACCGGTATGGGCCTGCGCAAAGAAGACAACGAGCTGCGTGAGGCGCTGAACAAAGCGTTTGCTGAAATGCGCGCTGACGGCACCTACGACAAGCTGGCGAAAAAGTACTTTGATTTTAATGTTTACGGCGGCTAATCGCCCCGTCAAATAACGTGCGGCCCCTCCCGATGCGGGAGGGGAAAAGACACGGTTCCACCACTCACGATACGACAGGGCTCGCGGTATGCTGTACGGATTTTCTGGCGTTATTTTACAGGGCGCGCTTGTCACCCTTGAGCTGGCTATCAGCTCCGTGGTGCTGGCGGTGCTGATAGGTCTGGCGGGCGCAGGGGCGAAGCTTTCGGCTAACAAACCGCTGGCGCTCATATTTGAAGGCTACACCACGCTTATTCGCGGCGTTCCCGATCTGGTGCTGATGCTGCTTATCTTTTACGGTCTGCAGATTGCGCTTAACAGCGTAACGGACGCGATGGGCATGGGACAAATAGATATCGACCCGATGGTGGCCGGTATTATTACCCTCGGTTTTATCTACGGTGCCTACTTCACCGAAACCTTCCGCGGTGCCTACATGGCCGTGCCGAAAGGCCACATTGAGGCGGCAACCGCATTTGGTTTTACCTCTTCACAAACGTTTCGTCGGATTATGTTCCCGGCCATGATGCGCTACGCGCTGCCGGGCATCGGCAACAACTGGCAGGTTATCCTCAAAGCGACAGCGCTGGTCTCGCTGCTCGGTCTGGAAGACGTCGTGAAAGCAACTCAGCTGGCGGGCAAGAGCACCTGGGAGCCGTTCTACTTTGCGGTAGTCTGTGGCGTGATTTATCTGGTCTTTACGACCGCCTCCAATGGTGTGCTGCTTCTGCTCGAGCGTCGCTACTCCGTGGGTGTGAAGAGGGCTGACCTGTGATTGAGATTATTCAGGAATACTGGAAATCGCTGCTGTGGACGGATGGCTACCGCTTTACCGGCGTGGCGATTACGCTCTGGCTGCTGATCTCCTCCGTGGTGATGGGCGGCATTCTGGCGGTGTTTCTTGCCATTGGCCGCGTGTCGAACAATAAATTTATCCAGTTCCCGATCTGGCTGTTTACCTACGTGTTTCGCGGTACGCCGCTGTACGTGCAGCTGCTGGTGTTCTACTCGGGGATGTATACGCTTGAGATCGTAAAAGGCACTGAGATGCTGAATGCGTTCTTCCGCAGCGGTCTGAACTGTACGGTGCTGGCGTTGACGCTCAACACCTGCGCCTACACCACCGAGATTTTCGCCGGGGCAATTCGCTCTGTCCCTTACGGTGAAATAGAAGCGGCGCGCGCGTACGGCTTTTCCTCGGTGAAACTTTACCGCTGCATTATTCTGCCGTCGGCGCTGCGTATCGCATTACCGGCGTACAGTAACGAAGTGATTTTGATGCTGCACTCCACCGCGCTCGCCTTCACCGCGACGGTGCCGGATCTGCTCAAAATCGCGCGCGATATTAACTCCGCGACCTATCAGCCGTTTACCGCGTTTGGCATTGCGGCGGTGCTCTATTTAATTATCTCTTATGTTTTGATTAGCCTGTTCCGTAAGGCTGAAAAACGCTGGTTGCAGCATATAAAACCTTCTTCGACGCACTGAGAAAGATGATGGCTGAGAACAAATTAAACGTTATTGATTTGCACAAACGCTACGGCGAACATGAAGTGCTGAAAGGGGTGTCGCTGCAGGCGAATGCGGGCGACGTGATCAGTATCATCGGCTCATCCGGCTCGGGTAAAAGTACCTTCCTGCGCTGCATTAACTTCCTCGAAAAGCCGAGCGAAGGCTCGATTGTGGTGAGCGGGCAGAATATTAACCTGGTCCGTGACAAAGACGGCCAGCTGAAGGTCGCGGATAAACACCAGCTGCGCCTGCTGCGTACGCGCCTGACGATGGTGTTCCAGCACTTCAACCTCTGGAGCCACATGACGGTGCTGGAGAACGTGATGGAAGCGCCGATTCAGGTGCTGGGCCTGAGCAAACAGGAAGCCCGCGAGCGCGCGGTGAAATACCTGGCGAAAGTGGGTATCGACGAGCGCCAGCAGATGAAATACCCGGTGCATCTCTCCGGCGGTCAGCAGCAGCGTGTCTCCATCGCGCGCGCGCTGGCGATGGAGCCTGAGGTGCTGCTGTTCGACGAACCGACTTCCGCGCTGGACCCGGAACTCGTCGGCGAAGTGCTGCGCATCATGCAGAAGCTGGCCGAAGAGGGCAAAACGATGGTGGTGGTGACGCACGAGATGGGCTTCGCCCGTAACGTCTCGAACCACGTGATTTTCCTGCATCAGGGGAAAATTGAAGAGCAGGGCCACCCGGACGAGGTGCTGGCGAACCCGCAAAGCCCGCGTTTGCAGCAGTTCCTCAAAGGATCTCTGAAGTAGATTTTGCCTTTCTCCCTCTCCCTGTGGGAGAGGGGCGGGGTGAGGGCATCAAACCGCAGTGCAGCCCAATCGCCCGGTGGCGCTTCGCTTACCGGGCCTACAAATTCCGTTGCCGGCCGGCATACTCCAGTCGATACACCCAGTCGTCATAGCGCACGCCGTCAATTTCATACGCCTTGTCCAGCACCTGCGTACGTACAAATCCCGCTTTTTCCAGCACCCGCACTGAACCGCCGTTATCCGCCAGCACATATGCGTTAATCGCTTTTACGCTGGTCTGGCTAAACGCATAGTCACATACCGCGCGCAGCGCCTCGCTGGCGATGCCTTTTCCCTGCGCGGCAGGCACAACCGTGTAGCCGATATCCGCCTCTTCACGGTTCTCAGAGCTGATTTGCAGGCCGATATCGCCCAGCGGCGTATCGTCCTCCAGAGAGCGGATCACGAAGACATGCTCCGACATCAGGCGTGCAGCAAACACGCGTCGGGTCTCTTTTTCCGGCGCGATGGCGGCCATGTAGCGCATGATACTGCGATCTTCTCGCAGCGAGCGGAAGAAGGCCCAGTCAGTGGGTTCGAAAGGGGTGAGGTGAAGCCGGGGTGTGGTGATTGTTGCCATTGTTACGCCATTTCTTCGGAACATGGCCTGTCACTGTAACATATTCACCGCACCACATCCCCCAGCGCTTCTTCTAATTCATACCAGCGGAACGCAAAGCCGGCCGCTTCCAGCCGTTTTGGCAGCGCCCGCTGCCCGCCTAATACCAGCACGGACGCTTCACCCATCATCAGGCGAATGACCGTGGCAGGCACGCGCAATATCGCCGGGCGGTGCAGGGCATGTCCCAGCGCGTGGGCAAACTGTTCATTACGCACCGGATACGGCGCAACCATGTTAAACGGTCCGCGCAGATCGTTATCCAGCAGCCAGAGAATACCGTTGACCATATCGTCGATATGGATCCACGCCAGGTACTGACGACCATTGCCGATGGGGCCGCCGAGTCCGAGCCGGAAAGGAGGAAGCATCTTCGCCAGAATACCGCCTTTCGGCGCAAGCACGACGCCGGTCCGCAACAGGCAGACGCGGGTGCGATCGCTCTGCGCCGCACAGGCGATACGCTCCCACTGGGCGCAGAGCTTATGGGTAAACTCGTTATGGGGCGGCTCTTCCTCGGTCACCACCACCTCGCCGAGATCGCCGTAATAGCCCACCGCTGAGCCCGAAATCAGCACCGAAGGCGGGGTGTGGCTATTGCGGATCAGCTCGACCAGCTTTTCGGTAATGTTCCACCGACTGCTGCATAACAGCTGTTTTTGCTCTTCCGTCCAGCGCTTATCGGCGATGGGTTCTCCCGCGAGGTTAATGACGGCGTCGAAGCCGTCCAGATTTTGCTGCTCGGCCAGATTTTTCCAGATATCGATGCCCGCCCCCAGCACCTGGCGCGCTTTCTCCGGGCTGCGCGTGACCACGGTAACGTCGTGATGCAAGGCCTGCAGACGCGCAATGAGGTGACGACCAATCAGGCCTGTACCGCCGGTCAGCAAAATCTTCATACAACCTCCAGGTTTACGCCTGGCGTCGCCAGCTTAACGTCATGGAGACGGAATCGGCGTAGCGCAGGGCGTGAAGTTTATCGATCTCAACTTCAGCATAAGTGACCCAGTGATGTTCGCGTGCGATATCGAGCACATCCTGAGTTAATTTTTCCAGCAGAGAGAAGCGGTTATTCTCCACGTACTGGATGATGTTTTTGGTGATTGTGCGGTAGTTCAGCGCGTCGTTGATGTCTTCGCTGGCCCGCGCTTTGTCTGCGGGATAGTGAATAACCACGTTAATGACAATATCCTGACGGTTGGCGATCTCTTCCTCTTTGATACCGATGAAGGTACGCAAGCGTAAATTTTTTATACGAATAACAGCATCTGGCTGTGACATTGCAGGTCTTCTCCGTGTCAGTATTTCCTGCTCATCATACATGAGAGGCTCGCGGGCACCCAGCCTCATAGACGGTTAAATCTGCTGGATTTTTTGCATCGCTCGCTCAGTGGCCGGACGGGTTCGGATGCGCTCAAACCAGTTGTTCACCGCCGGGTAAGAAGCCAGGTCAATGCGGTGTTTTTCATGCGTATTCACCCACGGCCAGCAGGCGATATCGGCAATACTGTAATGATCGCCGCCGAGCCACGGCGTTTTCTCCAGCCGACGGTTCAGAACGTCATACAGCCGTTGAGTCTCAACCTGATAGCGTTCTATCGCATAAGGGATGGGCTGCGGGGCGTAAGCGGTAAAGTGATGATTTTGACCCAGCATGGGTCCCAGCCCGCTTGCCTGCCAGAAGAGCCATTGCAGGGTATGGTGACGCTCGCGCAGTTCGCCGCTCAGCAGCATGCCGGTTTTCTCCGCCAGGTAGAGCAAAATTTCACCGGATTCAAACAGGCTCAGCGGTCTGCCCCCGTCCGCAGGCCGGTTATCAATAATGGCCGGGATTTTATTATTTGGCGAGATAGCCAGAAAGAGAGGGCTGAACTGTTCGCCTTTGCTGATATCCACGCGAATGATCCTGTAATCCAGCTCGGCTTCTTCAAGAAAGAGGGTGATCTTATGGCCGTTTGGGGTAGGGGCATAATAAAGGTCGATCATTCTCAACTCCTGTCCATGCGAAGAGGGGTGCCATGACAAATGAGTATAGGTGGTTGTTGTAAATCGTGAGTTTTCATCAAGTGACAGCGAGGCAAAGAGATTATATGTTGAGTAAAAACCGATCAGCCTATGAGGATGTTATGAACCAGCCCGTCATCACGTTGTGGTCCGATGCCAATTTCTTTTCTCCCTATGTTATGAGCGTATACGTTGCGCTGGCCGAAAAGGGGCTTACTTTTACGCTGAAGACCGTCGATCTCGACGGCGGTGAACATCTCAAACCGCAGTGGCAGGGCTACGACCTGACCCGACGCGTGCCGGTGCTGGAGATCGACGGTTTTGCCCTGAGCGAATCGTCGGCGATCGATGAATATCTGGAAGATCGGTTTGCGCCGCCGGAGTGGGAGCGCATCTATCCTCACGACCTGCAAAAACGCGCGCGGGCGCGGCAGATCCAGGCGTGGCTGCGAAGCGATCTGGTGCCAATTCGCGTGGAACGCTCGACGGACGTCGTGTTCGCCGGGGTGAAAAAGCCAGCGCTCAGCGCTGAAGGCCGTGAAAGCGCACAAAAACTGATTGAAACCGCCACCTCGCTCCTCGCACACGGCAATCCGAACCTGTTCGGCGAGTGGTGCATTGCCGACGCCGATCTGGCGTTGATGCTTAACCGCCTGATCCTCAACGGCGATGAGGTGCCGCAGCTGCTGGTGGATTATGCCGCGTTTCAGTGGCAGCGCGCCTCTGTGCAGCGCTATGTGGCACTCTCGGCTAAGCGCGCGGGCTGATAAGCCCTGACGCTTCAGGTATGATGGGGGCAGTCTGTTTTCCCGAGGAGTGACTGATGAAACTGATGTTTGCGTCGGATATCCATGGATCGCTGCCCGCTACCGAGCGTGTCCTCTCCCTGTTTGCACAAAGCGGCGCGCAGTGGCTGATTATTCTGGGGGACGTGCTCAATCACGGCCCGCGCAACGCGCTGCCGGAGGGCTACGCCCCGGCGCAGGTCGCGGAAATGCTTAACCCGTTTGCCTCGCGCATTATCGCCGTTCGCGGCAACTGCGACAGCGAAGTGGACCAGATGCTGCTGCATTTTCCCCTTACCGCGCCATGGCAACAGGTGCTGCTGGAACAAAGCCGCCTGTTCCTGACCCATGGGCATCTTTTTAGCCCGGATAATCTCCCGGCGCTCGCGGCTGGCGATGTCCTGGTTTACGGTCATACTCATATTCCGGTTGCTGAAAAACGCGGTGAGATTTATCACTTCAATCCGGGTTCGGTCAGCATACCGAAAGGCGGTTATCCTGCGAGCTACGGCATGCTGGATGGAAATACCCTGAGCGTTATCGCACTTAATGATCAGCAAGTTATTGCGCAGATAGCGATTAATCCGTAAGTTACACCTCAACTGCAAACGCGCCGAAAGAGCGCTTAGAAGAGAAGGTTTCCCGATGGTGGAGCAGAGTCATTTGGCAAGTACAGAGTGGGTTGACATTGTCAGCGAAGAGAATGAAGTGATCGCGCAGGCCAGCCGCGAACAAATGCGTGCGGAGCGTCTGCGTCACCGCGCAACGTACATCGTTGTGCATGACGGGATGGGCAAAATTCTGGTTCAGCGCCGTACGGACACCAAAGATTTTCTCCCGGGTATGCTGGATGCCACCGCAGGTGGGGTTGTCCAGGCAGATGAAGTGCTGCTGGATTCCGCGCGTCGTGAAGCGGAAGAAGAGTTAGGTATTGCCGGCGTGCCGTTTGCCGAGCACGGTCAGTTCTATTTCGAAGACGAAAACTGCCGCGTCTGGGGCGGGCTGTTTAGCTGCGTTTCTCACGGCCCGTTTGCCCTGCAGGAAGAAGAGGTGAGTGAAGTCAGCTGGATGACGCCGGAAGAGATCACCGCGCGCTGCGACGAGTTTACGCCGGATTCATTAAAAGCGCTGGCGCTGTGGATGACCCGCAACGCCAAAAACGAATCGACCAAATCAGAGAAAGAGGAAGAGGCTGAGTAAGATTCAGCAACTCTCTCTCAGACACAGACTGGACGCGATGGGCTTTTGATCGCGCCAGTCACCGTCATTCAGACGCTCCAGCAACGCTTTCCCGGCTTCAATTCCAATCTTACGATGCGGCACTGCCATCGTCGTCAGCGGCGGCTGACAGACGCGGCTCACGTCGCTATCGCCAAAGCCTACTACCGCCAGATCGTCCGGCACCTTGATTCGCCTGCGCTGGCACTCGTACAGCGCGCCGCAGGCCAGCTCGTCAGAGACGCACACCAGCGCATCCAGCTCCGGCCATGCCAGCAGGAATTCTGGCAGCTGTGCCGCGCCGGTCGAGAAGCTCGGCGGCATCGCCGCGTTAATGACACGGTTTGGCGACATATGGTGGCGAAGCATGGCCTTGTACCAGCCCTGCAGATGCTGCTGGAAAATCCACTGCTCCTGGTTGGCGCACAGCAGGCCAATATTTTGGTAGCCACGCTTAATCACCATTTCCGTCAGTTCATACATGGCCGCTACGTTATCAATCCCGATATTCATATCAATCGGGTCAGCGCGCATGGCACCCATCTCCATCACCGGAATAGAGGCATTTTTCAGCCAGTGGCGAACGGTGTCGGTATGTTCAACGCTGAGCAGGATAGCGGCGGCAATATTCGACGCCAGCAGCGTCTCAAGCAATTTCTCCTCCTGCTCAAGACGATGCTGGGATTCCGCCAGCATGATCTGATACCCGGCAGGCTGTAGCACCTGCTGCAGCCCGGCGAACATCTCCGAGCAGCCGGCTTCGGAGAGATTAGGCACCACCATGGCTATCGTCCATGACGACGCCGAGGCCAGCGCGCTGGCAGCAAGATTAGGCATATAGCCCAGCTCCTGCACGGCAGCTTCAATTTTTTCTCGTAGTTTATCGGAAACCTGTTCGGGCGTGCGGAGTGCACGGGACACGGTCATCGTGCCCACACCGGCAAGCTGTGCGACATCGGCGAGTGTCACTTTACCAGTACTGCGCCGTTTTCGGGTTAGAGACATACACCTTCCTGCTGACCAGACGCGTTCTTCATTTCCTTCGCTTCACGTGACAGGCAGTATACGCCTTAAATCCCTTTTTTTGCTGTGATTTAGCACCTTGATTGCAATTTGATAGCGCTATCACATTTCTGCATGTTAACGGTTGGTAGCGCTATCTTTGTGATCGCGATCGCAGTCATTCAGCGATGTGTTGAATAAAGTTTGCTCATCTTTAGCGTGTAGCGGGAGTGAAAAGTGCTCAAAAAATGGATATATGATACAACCATCACGCTGCAGGATAGCGTGGAAAACTGGCCGCAGGCGCTGGAGCTGTGCGCGAAGCCGCTGCTGGATTTGCAGGTGATTGAACCTGAATACGTCACGGCCATCATCCAGCAGCACCACACGTTAGGACCCTATTATGTGCTGGCACCAGGGCTGGCGATGCCGCATGCGCGGCCGGAGGAAGGCGCCAAAGGACTGGGGTTGTCTTTATTAAAACTAAAACAGGGCGTCTCGTTTGGTGCCGGTGAGTTTGACCCTGTCGATGTCATTATTATGCTCGCGGCACCCGACAAAAATAGCCATATTGAGATGATCTCATCGCTGGCTGAATTATTTTCCAGCGATGCAGATATGGCTGAACTGCATCAGGCGAATACCCTGGAGGAAATTAAAACGATTATTGACCGCTTCTGATTTAATTCTTTAATCCGATTATTCACAACATTACGCGCCAGCGTGATGGGGCGTGCTCTACTCAAAATAAGGGGACAACAATGAAAATCATGGCTATTTGCGGCTCCGGCCTGGGCAGTAGTTTTATGGTCGAAATGAATATTAAAAAGGTGCTTAAAAAACTGGAGATTGAGGCTGAGGTTGAACATTCCGATCTCTCTTCGGCCACACCGGGCGCAGCCGATCTTTTCGTGATGGCAAAGGACATTGCGGCCAGCGCCAGCGTGCCGGAAAGCCAGCTGGTGGTGATTAATAACATCATCGACATCAACGAACTTGAAGCGCAGCTGCGCGCCTGGTTCGACAGACAATAATCCTGATAAGGCGAGGTGGATATGTTTATCCTTGAAACGCTGAATTTCGTTGTTGATATTTTAAAAGTCCCTTCGGTGCTGGTCGGTTTAATTGCGCTAATTGGTCTGGTTGCGCAGAAGAAAGCCTTTTCGGACGTGGTGAAAGGGACGATTAAAACCATACTGGGCTTTATTGTGCTGGGCGGTGGCGCCACGGTGCTGGTGGGGTCATTAAATCCTTTGGGCGGTATGTTTGAGCACGCCTTTACGATTCAGGGCATTATTCCAAACAATGAAGCGATTGTGTCAATTGCGCTGGAAAAATACGGCGCAGCGACCGCGCTGATTATGGCCTTCGGCATGGTAGCGAATATTATCGTCGCGCGCTTTACTCGCCTGAAGTACATCTTCCTGACCGGACACCACACGTTTTATATGGCGTGCATGATTGGCGTGATCCTGACGGTGGCGGGCTTCGAGGGCGTGGGGCTGGTCTTTACCGGCTCGCTGATCCTCGGACTGATCATGGCCTTCTTCCCGGCGATTGCCCAGCGCTACATGAAGCACATTACCGGCAACGATGAAATTGCCTTCGGACACTTCGGCACGCTGGGCTACGTGCTGTCCGGCTGGATTGGCAGCAAGGTCGGCAAAGGCTCCCGCTCAACCGAAGAGATGAACCTGCCGAAGAACCTCAGCTTCCTGCGCGACAGTTCGATCTCCATCTCCCTGACCATGATGATTATCTACCTCATCCTGGCGGTGAGCGCCGGGCGCGAGTACGTGGAGGCCACCTTCAGCGGCGGCCAGAACTACCTGGTCTACGCCATCATCATGGCGATCACCTTTGCGGCGGGCGTGTTCATCATCCTGCAGGGCGTGCGCCTGATTCTGGCGGAGATCGTTCCGGCCTTTACCGGCTTCTCGGAAAAGCTGGTCCCTAACGCGCGTCCTGCGCTGGACTGCCCGGTGGTGTATCCGTATGCGCCAAACGCGGTGCTGATTGGCTTCCTGTTCAGCTTCCTCGGCGGGATTGTAGGGTTGTTCATCTGCGGTCAGTTTAGCTGGGTGCTGATCCTCCCGGGCGTGGTGCCGCACTTCTTCACCGGCGCCACGGCGGGCGTGTTCGGTAACGCCACCGGCGGACGTCGCGGGGCAATGATTGGCGCCTTTGCTAACGGCCTGCTGATCACCTTCCTGCCGGTCCTGCTGCTGCCGGTGCTGGGCGCCATTGGCTTTGCCAACACCACCTTCTCGGACGCCGACTTCGGCGCGGTCGGGATTGTCCTCGGCAACCTGGCGCGCTTCCTGTCGCCGCTTGCCATCACCGGGCTGGTTGTGGCGTTGTTCGCGCTGCTGGTGGCGTACAACGTCTTCGCGAAAAACAAACCTGCCGGCGGTAACGCGCAGGAAAACACCGGAGCCAAATCATGAATGAGAAAGAGATAACCGAACTCGCGCGTCAGATCCGTCTTGAGACGCTAAAATCCCTGACGCAGCTGGGCTTTGGGCACTACGGCGGCAGTATGTCGGTGGTCGAAACCCTGGCCGTGCTGTACGGCGCGGTGATGAAAATCGACCCGGCGGATCCGGACTGGCCGGAGCGAGACTATTTTGTCCTGTCGAAAGGTCATGCGGGCCCGGCGCTCTACAGCACGCTGGCGATCAAGGGATACTTCCCGGTGGAAGAGCTGAGCACCCTGAACCAGAACGGCACGCGCCTGCCAAGCCACCCGGACCGCCTTAAAACGCGGGGCGTGGACGCCACCACCGGCTCGCTGGGGCAGGGGATTTCCATTGCCGGCGGGATGGCGCTCTCGCACAGGCTGGCGGGGCGACCGAATCGGGTTTTCTGCATCGTCGGTGACGGCGAGCTGAACGAGGGGCAGTGCTGGGAGGCGTTTCAGTTTATCGCCCACCATGGCCTGAACAACCTGACGGTGTTCGTGGACTGGAACAAACAGCAGCTCGACGGCGAGCTGGACGAGATCATCAGCGCGTTCGATCTGGAGGGGAAATTCCGCGCCTTTGGCTTTGACGTGGCGACGGTGAAGGGCGACGACGTTCCGGGTCTGCTGGCAGTAACGTCGCGTGTCCCGGCTGCCGATGCGCGTCCGTTAGTCGTCATCCTCGACAGCATCAAAGGGCAGGGGGTGCCGTACCTGGAGCAGCTCAGCAATTCGCACCACCTGCGGTTGACCGCGGAGAGCAAAGCGGCCCTCAACGAGACGATTCGCCAACTGGAGGCTTCACATGATTAAGGTTGCACCGGCAGGAGAGAAAGACGCCGTTGAGATGCGTAAGGTCTACGCGGGCTTCGTGGCAAAGCAGATTGAGGCAGGAAGCGAGATTATCGCTCTGGAAGCCGACCTGATGAGCTCGATGGCGATGGACGGCGTGGCGCGCGATTATCCGCAGCACGTGATTAACTGCGGCATTATGGAGGCGAACGTTATCGGGACGGCGGCCGGGCTGTCGCTCACAGGGCGCAAGCCGTTCGTGCACACTTTTACCGCGTTTGCCAGCCGTCGCTGCTTCGACCAGCTGTTTATGTCCCTGGACTATCAGCGCAACAACGTGAAGGTGATTGCCTCGGATGCAGGCGTGACGGCCTGCCACAACGGCGGCACGCATATGTCGTTTGAGGATATGGGCATCGTACGCGGTCTGGCGCACTCGGTGGTGCTGGAGGTGACCGACGCGGTGATGTTCGAGGACGTGCTGCGCCAGCTTATCGATCTCGAAGGCTTCTACTGGGTGCGGACCATTCGTAAGCAGGCGCCGAGCGTGTATGCCCCGGGCTCAACCTTCACCATCGGCAAAGGCAACGTGCTGCGCGAGGGGACCGATATTACCCTGATTGCCAACGGCATCATGGTGGCGGAAGCGCTGGAAGCGGCGCGCCAGCTTGAGCAGGAGGGGGTAAGCGCGGTGGTCATCGACATGTTTACCCTGAAGCCCATCGACCGGATGCTGGTGAAAAACTACGCCGAGAAAACCGGACGGATTGTGACCTGTGAAAACCACAGCATTCACAATGGGCTGGGGTCGGCGGTGGCGGAAGTGCTGGTGGAAACCTGCCCGGTACCGATGCGGCGGGTGGGCGTCAAGGAGCGTTACGGTCAGGTGGGGACGCAGGATTTCCTGCAGAAGGAGTATGGCCTGACGGCGCATGACATTGTGTCGGCGGCGCGGGAGCTGCTGTAATAAAAAAGGCGACCCTTTGTGGTCGCCTTTTTGTTGCCCGGTGGCGCTCACGCTTACCGGGCCTACGGTCCTGTAGGCCGGATAAGCGAAGCGCCATCCGGCAAGACCTTACAATTACTGCTGCTGCGAAGACTGGATCGCCGTCAGCGCGATGGTGTAGACGATATCGTCAACCAGCGCGCCACGGGACAGGTCGTTCACAGGTTTGCGCATGCCCTGCAGCATTGGCCCGATGGAGATCAGGTCTGCAGAACGCTGTACCGCTTTGTAGGTGGTGTTACCGGTGTTCAGATCCGGGAAGATGAACACGGTAGCGCGACCTGCAACCGGCGAGTTCGGCGCTTTGGATTTCGCAACGTCAGCCATAACGGCGGCATCGTACTGCAGCGGGCCGTCGATCATCAGGTCAGGACGTTTTTCCTGCGCCAGACGGGTCGCTTCACGCACTTTCTCTACGTCGCTACCTGCACCAGAGGTACCGGTGGAGTAGGAGAGCATCGCTACGCGAGGTTCGATACCGAAGGCAATCGCAGAGTCCGCGGACTGGATAGCGATTTCGGCCAGCTGTTCTGCGGTTGGATCCGGGTTGATCGCGCAGTCGCCGTAAACGTAAACCTGTTCAGGCAGCAGCATGAAGAACACGGAAGAAACCAGAGAGCTGCCCGGTGCGGTTTTGATCAGCTGCAGCGGTGGACGGATGGTGTTCGCCGTGGTGTGAACCGCACCGGAAACCAGACCGTCAACTTCGTCCTGCTCCAGCATCAGCGTGCCCAGCACCACGTTGTCTTCCAGCTGTTCGCGCGCAACGGCTTCGGTCATGCCCTTGCTCTTACGCAGCTCAACCAGACGAGCAACGTAGCTTTCGCGAACCACTTCCGGGTCAACGATTTCGATGCCAGCGCCCAGCTCAACGCCCTGAGACGCCGCAACGCGGTTGATCTCATCCGGGTTACCCAGCAGCACGCAGGTCGCGATGCCGCGCTCTGCACAGATAGCAGCCGCTTTAACGGTACGTGGTTCATCGCCTTCTGGCAGAACAACGCGTTTGCCTGCTTTACGCGCCAGCTCGGTCAGCTGGTAACGGAATGCAGGAGGTGACAGACGACGGCTGCGCTCGGAGGTCGCGGTCAGGGATTCGATCCAGTCTGCGTTGATGTAGCCCGCAACGTATTCCTGCACTTTCTCGATACGCTCGTGGTCATCAACCGGTACTTCAAGGTTGAAGCTCTGCAGGCTCAGGGAGGTCTGCCAGGTGTTGGTGTTCACCATGAAGACCGGCAGGCCGGTGGCGAACGCGCGTTCGCACAGCTTGCTGACGCGTGGGTCCATCTCGTAGGCACCGGTCAGCAGGATCGCACCGATTTCCACGCCGTTCATCGCGGCCAGGCAGGCTGCAACCAGAACGTCAGGACGGTCTGCTGAGGTCACCAGCAGAGAACCTGCGCGGAAGTGTTCCAGCATGTGCGGAATGCTACGCGCACAGAAGGTCACAGACTTCACGCGGCGGGTGTTGATGTCGCCTTCGTTAACGATGGTGGCGTTCAGGTGACGCGCCATGTCGATTGCACGGGTGGCAATCAGATCGAAGCTCCATGGCACCGCGCCCAGAACTGGCAGCGGGCTGAATTCCTGCAGCTTAGCCGGGTCAACTTTGACAACTTTCGCTTTAGAAGAGTCGTCGAAGATCTCGGACAGGTCAGGGCGAGTGCGGCCCTGTTCATCCACCGGTGCGTTCAGTTTGTTCACGATCACGCCGGTGATGTTGGTGTTTTTGGCACCGCCGAAGCTGCTGCGCGTCAGTTCGATACGCTCGTTCAGCTGCTCCGGGGTGTCGGTGCCCTGAGACATCACGAAAACGATCTCTGCGTTCAGGGTTTTCGCGATTTCAAAGTTCAGAGACTGGGCAAACTGGTGTTTGCGCGTCGGGACCAGGCCTTCAACCAGCACCACTTCCGCGTCCTGCGCGTTAGCATGGTAGTTGGCGATGATCTCTTCCATCAGCACGTCTTTCTGGTTGCTGGACAGCAGAGATTCAACGTGGCTCATCTTCAGCGGTTCAGCCGCTGGCAGATTGGAGTTCTTACGAACAATGGAGGTGGTCTGGTCTGGCGCATCACCACCGGCACGTGGCTGGGAGATAGGCTTAAAGACGCTCAGACGAACGCCTTTGCGTTCCATAGCACGGATAACGCCAAGGCTGACGCTGGTCAGGCCGACGCTGGTTCCGGTAGGGATCAGCATGATAGTACGGGACACGGTTTATCCTCTTTCGTTACCGCCGCGATTGGGCGGGTTACAAAACAGCACCGCCAGCATTGCTGGCGGTGTGGAATCAGGCAGTCAGGCGGTGCGCGTCTTGCGCAATCACCAGTTCTTCGTTAGTTGGGATAACGAGAGCAGGGCGGGTGCCTTCTTTGTTGATGAAGCCAGACTTGCCGAAGCGGGCAGCCAGGTTACGCTCGTGATCAACGTCGAAGCCCAGAACGCCCAGTTTGCCCAGGGACAGTTCACGAACCATTGCCGCGTTCTCACCGATACCACCGGTGAAGATAACCGCGTCCAGACGGCCTTCCATCAGCGCAGTGTAAGAGCCGATGTACTTCGCCAGACGGTGGCAGTAAACGTCCATTGCACGTTTAGCGTCTTCTTTCTCTGCGTAGTTGTCTTCAACGTAACGGCAGTCGCTGGTCACTTCGGTCAGACCCAGCAGGCCAGACTCTTTGGTCAGCATTTTGTTGATGTCGTCAACGCTCATGCCCAGGGTGTCGTGCAGGTGGAAGATGATCGCCGGGTCGATGTCACCGGAACGGGTACCCATCACCAGACCTTCCAGCGGGGTCAGACCCATGGAGGTATCAACACATTTACCGTTGCGTATAGCAGAAACAGAACCACCGTTGCCCAGGTGGCAGGTGATGATGTTCAGTTCTTCAACCGGCTTGTTCAGAACTTTTGCGGCTTCCTGAGTCACATAGAAGTGGCTGGTGCCGTGCGCGCCGTAACGACGTACGCCGTGTTCTTTGTACAGGCTGTATGGCAGGGCATAGAGGTAAGACTCTTCCGGCATGGTCTGATGGAACGCGGTGTCGAATACGGCCACGTTTTTGTCTTTCAGATTCGGGAAGGATTTCAGCGCTTCAGCGATACCGATCAGGTGAGCCGGGTTGTGCAGCGGTGCGAAGGACGCAGAGTCCTTGATGCCCTGGATCACAGATTCGTCGATCACGACGGAGCTGGTGTATTTTTCGCCGCCGTGGACGATACGGTGACCAATCGCAGTCAGCTGAGCAGACAGTTCTGGTTTTTGTGCCAGAATAGTGTTAACGATAAAGTTCAGCGCTTCACTGTGAGCGGCGCCTGCACCTAAAGCCGCTTCTTGTTTGCTGCCGTCCATCTTCCACTTGATACGTGCTTCAGGCAGATGGAAACATTCGGCCAAACCAGAGAGGTATTCGTCACCGTTGAGCGCATCGATGATGGCGAATTTCAGTGAGGAGCTACCGCAGTTCAGAACCAGTACTAACTTACTCGACATGGAAGTACCTATAATTGATACGTGGCTAAAAAAACGTCAGTGAGTCTAACAGCGTAACGCATGACGACTCAGACATTTATGATTAACATCATGCCAAACGAACATTGTGGCATGATGAAAGAAATAACTATGATTTTATGCCATTTTGCACAATTTTCAGCCAATGGCATAATATGCAATAATTTGACGAGTTAATGATTCTCGTCTATGGCCCTATCAGGCTGGCACAGGATACCCGATACGGGGTAGAGATGACAAAATATTTTGAACGTTGTCATAGCTTGTTGTGGTTTTGCACGAAAATTTTAATTTTTATATGTGAAGTTGAGGTACAGCCATGTCGACACCAGAGAACCCGTCCGTAAATTTCTTTAGTCTGTTTCGTCGGGGACAGCATTACGCAAAGACGTGGCCGATGGAAAAGCGCCTTGCGCCGATGTTCATTGAGAATCGCACCATCCGCGCCACGCGCTATGCGATTCGCTTTATGCCGCCTGTCGCTGTCTTTACGCTGTGCTGGCAGATTGCGTTAGGCGGGCAGCTTGGTCCTGCCGTCGCGACGGCGCTCTTCGCGCTAAGCCTGCCCATGCAGGGCCTGTGGTGGTTAGGTAAACGCTCCATCACCCCGCTTCCCCCTTCTATTTTACACTGGTTTTATGAAGTGCGCGGAAAACTGGAGGAGGCCGGGCAGGCGCTCGCCCCTGTTGAAGGCAAGCCGGATTACCAGGCGCTGGCAGACACGTTAAAGCGCGCTTTTAAGCAACTGGATAAAACATTCCTCGATGACTTGTGATTGATCATCGAAACGACGACGAAAAGAAGGCACAGTAACAATCAGTTACCGTGTCTTTTTTTTAAAGTGCAATGCGCTACAGGAGTCGAAAGATGGAAATGACCCATGCTCAACGTCTGATTTTGTCTAACCAGTACAAGATGATGACTATGCTTGATCCCGATAACGCTGCGCGCTACAGCCGCCTGCAAACCATCGTAGAACGCGGTTTTGGTTTGCAAATGCGCGAACTGGACCGCGAGTTTGGCGAGCTGAAAGAAGAAACCTGTCGCATCGTGATCGACATTATGGAGATGTATCACGCCCTGCACGTGTCCTGGACGAATCTCAAAGATCAGCAGTCCATTGACGAGCGCCGCGTGACCTTCTTAGGCTTTGATGCCGCAACGGAAGCGCGTTATCTGAGCTATGTTCGCTTTATGGTGAATACAGAAGGGCGTTATACCCACTTTGACGCGGGCACCCACGGCTTCAACGCGCAGACCCCAATGTGGGATAAATATCAGCGTATGCTGAGCGCGTGGCACGCCTGCCCGCGTCAGTACCATTTAAGCAGCAACGAAATTCAACAAATCATTAATGCCTGACGGAGGTGCGTGTGCAGTGTAGAGGTTTTCTGTTTGATCTGGACGGTACGCTGGTGGATTCGCTGCCGGTTGTGGAGCGTTCATGGTGCCATTGGGCTGACCGACATGGCATCGACCATCAGGACGTGCTGAATTTTATCCATGGCAAACAGGCCATCACCTCGCTACGGCACTTCCTGGCCGGACGCTCTGAGGACGACATTCAGGCGGAGTTCAAATACCTGGAACACATTGAAGCCACGGATACGGACGGCATCACTGCCTTACCGGGCGCGCGTGAACTGCTTGAGCATCTGAACGAAGCGCAGATCCCGTGGGCTATCGTCACCTCAGGCTCCATTCCCGTCGCCCACGCCCGTCATAAGGCGGCAGGTTTACCGAAGCCGGAAGTGTTTATCACGGCGGAGCGCGTTAAGCGCGGTAAACCGGAGCCCGACTCGTTTTTACTGGGCGCTGAACTGCTGGGCCTCGCCCCCGCAGAGTGTGTGGTAGTAGAAGATGCGGCCGCTGGCGTACTGGCCGGGCTGAACGCCGGAAGCCACGTTATCGCGGTGAATGTTCCGGCGGGATCCCCCCGCCTGGAGGAGGCAGACCTTGTGCTGGATTCACTGACGGCGCTGGCGGTTTCGAAAGCCTCTGACGGGGTTGTAACCGTCTCGCTAAAAATGTAATCACATGATATAGCCCCACATTGCTGGGGCTTTTTTATGGCACAATTTCTCCTCTCCCACTGACAAGGACATGTTGTGAACGGTGAACTGATTTGGGTCCTGAGCCTGCTTTTAATCGCCATCCTTCTTTTTGCAACGGGCAAGGTGCGCATGGACGCCGTCGCCTTGTTTGTCATCGTCGCGTTTGTGCTGAGCGGTACGCTCACGCTGCCGGAAGCCTTCTCCGGGTTTAGCGATCCTAACGTTATCCTGATTGCCGCCCTGTTTATTATTGGTGATGGGCTGGTGCGTACTGGCGTCGCAACCATCATGGGGTCGTGGCTGGTCAAGGTGGCCGGTAGCAGCGAAACCAAAATGCTAATCTACCTGATGGTGACCGTCGCCGGGCTGGGGGCGTTTATGAGCTCAACGGGCGTGGTCGCCATCTTTATCCCGGTGGTGCTGAGCGTCTCCATGCGGATGCAGATCTCACCGTCGCGCCTGATGATGCCCCTGAGTTTTGCCGGTTTGATCAGCGGCATGATGACGCTGGTGGCCACGCCGCCGAACCTGGTCGTCAACAGCGAGCTTATCCGGGAAGGATTCCAGGGCTTCAGTTTTTTCAGCGTCACCCCGCTTGGGCTGTTCATTCTGGTGTTGGGCGTGGTCTACATGCTGCTGACCCGGTTTGCCCTGAAAGGTGAAAAACAGGACAAAAATAAAGAAGGGTGGAAGCGACGCACCTTCCGCGATCTGATTAAAGAGTACCGCCTCACCGGGCGCGCGCGCCGCCTGGCTATTCGCCCCGGATCGCCGATGGTGGGACAGCGCCTTGACGACCTGAAGCTACGTGAGCGCTATGGCGCGAACGTGATCGGCGTAGAGCGCTGGCGTCGTTTTCGCCGGGTGATCGTCAACGTCAACGGAGTGTCGGAATTCCGCGCGCGGGACGTCCTGCTGATTGATATGTCCACCGCGGACGTGGATCTGCGCGAGTTTTGCAGCGAACAGCAGCTGGAACCGATGGTGCTGCGCGGGGAGTACTTCTCCGATCAGGCGCTGGATGTCGGCATGGCCGAAGTATCGCTGATCCCGGAATCGGAACTGTTGGGTAAAACCGTGCGGGAAATGGGGTTCCGAACCCGCTATGGCCTGAATGTCGTGGGGCTGAAGCGCGATGGTGTGGCGATGGAAGGGGCGGTGGTGGATGAGCCGATCCTGCTGGGCGATATCTTCCTGGTTGTCGGTAACTGGAAGCTGATTAGCCAGCTCGGGCAAAAAGGGCGCGATTTTGTGGTGCTCAACATGCCTGTCGAGGAGAGCGACGCCTCCCCGGCGCACAGCCAGGCGCCCCACGCGATTTTTTGTCTGGTGCTGATGGTGGCGCTGATGCTGACCGACGAGATCCCCAATCCGGTCGCGGCCATTATCGCCTGCCTGTTGATGGGCAAATTCCGCTGCATTGACGCCGAAAGCGCGTATAAAGCCATTCACTGGCCGAGCATTATTCTCATCGTCGGGATGATGCCCTTCGCCCTGGCGCTGCAAAAAACCGGCGGGGTGGATTTGATCGTTAAAGGTTTAATGGACGTTGGCGGTGGGTATGGGCCGTACATGATGCTGGTCTGTCTGTTTATCATGTGCGCCACCATCGGTCTGTTTATCTCCAATACCGCAACGGCGGTACTGATGGCCCCGATTGCGCTGGCGATGGCCAAATCCATGGGCGTGTCGCCGTATCCCTTTGCGATGATGGTCGCAATGGCAGCCTCCGCGGCATTTATGACGCCCGTTTCTTCACCGGTGAATACGCTGGTACTGGGGCCCGGGAATTACAGGTTCAGTGATTTCGTGAAGCTGGGCGTGCCGTTCACCGTGCTGGTGATGCTGGTATGCGTGGTGTTGATACCGGTCCTGTTCCCGTTTTAGCGTGAGCGCAGAAATGTAGGCCGGGTAAGGCGAAGCCGTCACCCGGCGAAAAAATCACAACGGAGAATCCTGGCTAATCTCATCCAGCGATAAATGGAAGCTCGGTACAAACACCTGCATAAAGTAGTCCATCTCTTCGCTGCGGCGGGATTCCAGCGTTTTTTCCAGACGCGTTTTTGCCAGTAAAAATTCGTTATTTCCCGCAGACAGCTCTTCCAGGCACTTCAGGTAGGCGCAGAGCGCGTCGGCCTGTTTGACCAGCGATTTTTCATCTTCCGTGTACTGATGCTCATCAATGAGCGGCTCAAAGATGTCGCGCAGCTCGTCCGGCACCATGTCAATCAGCTTCTGCTGGGCAATCTTCTCGATGGCCTTATATTCCTGCGCAATCTGCGAGTTGAAATATTTCACCGGCGTAGGCAGGTCGCCGGTCAGCACTTCTGACGCATCGTGGTACATCGCCAGCAGGGCGATGCGCTCTGGATTGACCTGACCGTTGAATTTGCGGTTTTTAATGGCGGCCAGCGCGTGAGCGACCATCGCAACCTGCAGACTGTGCTCTGACACATTTTCCGTGCGGACATTGCGCATCAGCGGCCAGCGGTTGATGAGTTTCAGGCGGGAGAGGTGGGCAAAGAAATGACTCTGGCTCATAGGTTACCTTTTGTCTTCACTGCGACAGGCGTTCATTGTGCGGGGAGGGGAGGGAAGATGCAAATTTGAAGGTGTTGTAGGCCGGGTAAGCGCAGCGCCACCCGGCAGAAAGCCAGCGTTACTGATGATAACCGGACAGGAAGCGCCCGAAGCGGCTGATGGCCATTTCGAGATCGTCTTCGCGCGGCAGCGTCACGATACGCACGTGATCCGGCCACGGCCAGTTAAACGCCGTACCCTGAACCAGCAGCACTTTTTCCTGCAGCAGGAAATCGAGCACCATTTTCTGGTCGTCGTGAATATTGAAGCGCTTCGCGTCAATTTTCGGGAACATATAGAGCGCGCCGTTCGGCTTCACGCAGGAGACGCCCGGGATATCGTTGATCAGCTCCCACGCGCGGTTGCGCTGTTCGTACAGGCGACCACCGGGAACGATGAACTCGCTAATGCTCTGATAGCCGCCGAGCGCCGTCTGGATCGCGTGCTGCGCCGGAACGTTGGCACATAAACGCATGGAGGCCAGCATCTCCAGCCCTTCAATATAGCCTTTGGCGTGCTTTTTGGGACCGTTCAGTACCATCCAGCCCTGACGAAAACCGGCCACGCGGTAGGTTTTAGACAGGCCGTTAAACGTGACGGTCAGCAGATCCGGGGCCAGCGCAGCGATTGAGTGGTGCTGTGCCGCGTCATACAGGATCTTGTCGTAGATTTCGTCGGCAAAGATGATCAGGTTGTGCTGGCGGGCGAGCTCGACGATCTCCATCAGCAGCTCTTTTGAGTACACCGCGCCCGTTGGGTTGTTCGGGTTAATGATCACGATGCCGCGCGTGCGGGGCGTAATTTTCGCGCGAATATCATCGAGGTCCGGGAACCAGTCAGAGGACTCGTCGCACAGATAGTGCACGGCCTTACCGCTGGACAGTGATACGGCAGCCGTCCACAGCGGATAATCCGGCGCGGGTACCAGCATTTCATCCCCGCTGTTCAGCAGCGCCTGCATCGCCTGCACGATCAGTTCAGAGACGCCGTTGCCGATATAAATGTCTTCAACGGTAACATCACGCATACCGCGTGCCTGGTAGTGCTGCATGATGGCTTTACGTGCAGAGTAAAGTCCTTTTGAATCGCAATAGCCTTGTGCAGTAGGAAGGTTGCGGATCACATCAACCAGAATTTCATCCGGCGCTTCAAAACCAAATGGCGCAGGGTTACCAATGTTGAGTTTCAGAACCTTGTTGCCTTCTTCTTCAAGGCGTTTTGCCTCTTTCAGAACCGGGCCTCGGATGTCATAACAGACGTTATCTAGCTTGCTGGATTTTTCGATAGGGGACATGAACCTTTAACCTTTTCGCTATTATTGCCACTCCCTGCCGTGGAAGTCAGCACGGAATAATGTACTCCCCCCTCGCTTCGTTTTGAAGGGTGTGCAGTAGAAGATTTTGTGCCGGGGGCAAAATTTTGATAAATCTTTTTTGCTGCGTGTGCGCTTTTATGCTGGCGTAAAGTTGTGCGCACAGTGCTATGTTAGGTTAAATGTGCTATTCATTTGTCAAAATTGTGTATATTGTGCTGGTAAAAATAAGTGGCGAGCAGGGCAAAGGTGGCAATCACCCTGAGTGACATTTCGTTAAACCTGAATGCTTGATACATGTTCCTGTAATAGCATGCTGTGGCTAAAAGTTACTCATGTGAAATTAATGTTAAGTGCCATTAATGAATGGTCTTAATCTAAATTAAAATTTATTTATTATTAACCTAAAAAATGCAACTTTAGTTAATTCTAATAAAATTAGTTTAGAAGCTTAACATTCTTCTTTAATCCTCAATATTGCAATAAGACTTATAAATAAAGTGGATTTGGGTTAAGATGTCTTTCAGGAAAGCAGAGGTCAGATACCAGCTTTTTGTATATCTGACACTGGTTTTCCGAATTAATTGATTGTTATTGTTAGAGTTATCTCTGGCTGGAATGTGTCGAACATCTCCTGCTACGTTGACAGCGCTGCGATAAAGATGGCAGAAAAGGTGTTACACCTTTAATGTAATTTACATAAACCTGCGAACATCTAAATATCCTGAACGTTTAAGAGAATAAAAATAACGTCATGAAACGTGCTTTCTGACTGTTGATATAAAGCAGCACAATAACTATCTGTCAGGCAGTCTGCCGGGCCGGGATGCGAGGGAAAATCTTCAGAGGGAATTGCTTAACTGTACACACACAGCTTCAACCCGGGCAGCTCCGCACGAGCAACCTGAAAGTGAATTGATATGATAAATGCAAATCGTCCGATAATGAATCTCGACCTCGATCTGCTGAGAACGTTTGTTGCGGTCGCCGATCTCAACACTTTTGCAGCAGCTGCTGCCGCCGTTTGCCGAACTCAGTCTGCCGTCAGCCAGCAAATGCAGCGGCTGGAGCAACTGGTTGGTAAAGAGCTTTTTGCGCGTCATGGGCGTAATAAGCTCTTAACGGAACACGGTATTCAGCTTCTGGGTTATGCCAGGAAAATTCTTCGCTTTAATGATGAAGCATGTATGTCATTAATGTTTAGCAACCTTCAAGGGGTGCTAACGTTAGGCGCATCTGATGAGTCAGCGGATACTATATTGCCGTTTCTTCTCAATCGAATTAGTTCGGTTTATCCGAAGCTTGCGCTGGACGTTAGCGTAAAGCGTAATGCCTTTATGGTTGAGATGTTAAATGAGAATAAAGTCGACCTGGTGGTGACGACGCATCGTCCCGGGCAGTTTGATTGCCTGACGCTGCGTACATCCCCTACGCACTGGTATTGCGCAGCCGAATACGTGCTGCAAAAAGGTGAGCCGGTTCCACTGGTCTTACTGGATGACCCGAGCCCGTTCCGCGATATGGTGCTGACGGCGCTGAATGAGGCCAACATTCCGTGGCGTCTGGCGTATGTGGCTTCCACGCTGCCAGCGGTCCGTGCCGCCGTGAAGGCCGGTCTGGGTGTAACGGCCCGTCCGGTAGAGATGATGAGCCCCGATCTGCGCGTTCTGGGTAAATCCGATGGTCTTCCTGCGCTGCCGGATACGGAGTATCTGCTCTGCCACAATTCGTCCAGTCATAACGAGTTGGCCAAAGTGGTGTTCGAGGCGATGGAAAACTACCATAACCCGTGGCAGTTCGAGCGCGTTACCTCCGAAGGGGGGGACGACTCCCTGATCGTTGAAGGGGACTTTGAGTGATCGATAGCTCAAAATTCTGGTAACAAAATGTAAGTGTAAAAAAAAGCCACTCGTGTGATTTTGACATGCAGTGGCTTTTTTTTAGCAAAAATACCCGCTTATGGCGCATGGATTTTCAGGATATTCTGTATTTATCAATAAGCTAAATGCTTTTGCTTAAAACTTGTCCGTTTTCCGTTCTAACTTCATCCACATCCCTCTCATGTTAAAAAAACAGGAAATATGTTGCCGTTTTCCAGGTTGAATTAACAAAAGCGTGTCTCAGATCAAGAAAATACTCCTATTTGGGGGGAGGAATCGTTGGCAAATCCTGTCAAAATAGGAGGGTTATTTTTTTTACTTCCGAAACGGACACGATTCAACAACATACATTTGACGGAAAGTCATGCACCCACCAGGGTTAAAGGGCACCAAATGTTAATGAGAATCGCTCGATGTAATTTAATGTGAAGAAACCTTTGTTAAAGTTGACAATAGGTTATAGAAAGGAGTAAAAAACCCCATCATTTTGCTGTCTACGTCTCATTTCTGACAGTTAGTGTAAGGTTATTTGTTCCTCCCCATGAATCGATGTGATGCCCATCTGCCAGCAAGAGCAGTGTCGTTGGTATCACTTTTGATGAGTAAGCAATGAGTATGTCAACATCCACAGAAGTCATCGCTCATCACTGGGCATTCGCAATCTTTCTTATTGTAGCCATTGGCCTGTGCTGCCTGATGTTAGTCGGCGGCTGGTTCCTGGGCGGTCGCGCCCGCGCAAGGCACAAAAACACACCTTTCGAATCAGGTATTGATTCAGTAGGTACCGCTCGCTTACGCCTGTCTGCCAAGTTCTACCTGGTAGCCATGTTCTTCGTCATCTTCGACGTGGAAGCGCTTTACCTCTTCGCGTGGTCTACCTCCATTCGCGAAAGTGGTTGGGTGGGCTTTGTCGAGGCCGCAATTTTCATTTTAGTGCTACTGGCCGGTCTGGTTTATCTGGTGCGCATCGGCGCGCTGGACTGGACACCTGTGCGTTCACGCCGTGAACACATCAACCCGGAAAACAGTATCTCTAATCGTCAGCAGTAACAGCGAGGCAATAAGATGGATTATACGCTCACCCGCATAGATCCTAACGGTGAGAATGACCGTTACCCCCTGCAAAAACAGGAGATCGTAACCGACCCCCTGGAGCAAGAAGTCAATAAAAGCGTGTACATGGGCAAACTCGAACATGCCATGCACGATATGGTCAACTGGGGTCGTAAGAACTCCATCTGGCCATACAACTTTGGCCTTTCTTGCTGCTACGTTGAAATGGTGACGTCATTCACTGCGGTGCATGACGTTGCGCGTTTTGGGGCAGAGGTACTGCGTGCTTCCCCACGTCAGGCTGACCTGATGGTGGTAGCCGGTACGTGCTTTACTAAGATGGCACCTGTAATTCAGCGTCTTTATGACCAGATGCTGGAGCCTAAATGGGTTATTTCCATGGGCGCATGTGCAAACTCTGGCGGTATGTACGACATTTATTCCGTCGTGCAGGGCGTAGATAAGTTTATTCCAGTGGATGTGTACATCCCGGGTTGTCCGCCACGTCCGGAAGCTTACATGCAGGCGCTGATGCTGCTGCAGGAGTCTATCGGTAAAGAGCGTCGCCCACTGTCGTGGGTTGTTGGCGATCAGGGTGTGTATCGCGCGAACATGCAATCTGAGCGCGAGCGTAAACGTGGTGAACGTATTGCCGTCACCAATCTGCGTACGCCTGACGAAATTTAATTTGCGCCTGTAGGCCTGGAGAACACCTTCGCATATCACTACTCAAATAGCGCGAAGCCAGGCTCAACAGTCACCACGGACCATTTGCAATGGTGAACAATATGACCGACTTAACCGCGCAAGAAGCCGCCTGGCAGACAAGGGATCATCTGGATGACCCCGTCATTGGCGAACTGCGCAACCGTTTTGGGCCGGATGCCTTTACTGTTCAGGCTACCCGCACCGGGGTACCCGTTGTTTGGGTGAAGCGTGAGCAATTGCTGGAAGTTGTCGATTTCCTCAAGAAATTGCCAAAACCGTACGTCATGCTGTTTGACTTACACGGCATGGATGAACGTCTGCGTACCCACCGCCAGGGTCTCCCTGCTGCGGATTTTTCCGTTTTCTACCACCTGATCTCAATAGACCGTAATACGGATATCATGCTCAAGGTGGCATTGTCTGAAAACGACATGCATCTGCCGACGATCACCAAACTTTTCCCGAACGCCAACTGGTACGAGCGTGAAACCTGGGAAATGTTCGGCATGACCTTTGACGGCCACCCGCACCTGACGCGCATCATGATGCCGCAGACCTGGACAGGCCATCCGTTGCGTAAAGACTACCCGGCACGTGCCACCGAATTCGATCCGTTTGAGCTGACCAAAGCCAAGCAGGATCTGGAGATGGAAGCGCTGACCTTCAAGCCGGAAGACTGGGGCATGAAGCGCGGTACCGACAACGAGGACTTCATGTTCCTTAACCTCGGTCCGAACCACCCGTCTGCGCACGGTGCATTCCGTATTATTCTTCAGCTTGATGGCGAAGAGATTGTCGACTGCGTACCGGACATCGGCTACCACCACCGTGGTGCTGAGAAGATGGGCGAGCGTCAGTCCTGGCACAGTTACATTCCGTATACCGACCGTATCGAGTACCTCGGCGGCTGCGTCAACGAAATGCCATACGTGCTGGCCGTTGAGAAACTGGCGGGTATCGTTACGCCGGATCGCGTTAACGTGATTCGCGTCATGCTGTCAGAGCTGTTCCGTATTAACAGCCACCTGCTGTACATCTCCACGTTCATTCAGGACGTCGGCGCGATGACCCCGGTCTTCTTCGCCTTTACCGACCGTCAGAAAATCTACGATCTGGTCGAAGCGATTACCGGCTTCCGTATGCACCCGGCCTGGTTCCGTATCGGCGGTGTGGCACACGATCTGCCGCGCGGCTGGGACCGTCTGCTGCGTGAATTCCTCGACTGGATGCCAAAACGTCTGGCGTCCTACGAGAAAGCCGCGCTGCGCAACACCATCCTGAAAGGCCGTTCCCAGGGCGTTGCTGCCTACGGTGCGAAAGAAGCGCTGGAATGGGGTACGACAGGTGCAGGTCTGCGTGCGACCGGTATTGATTTCGACGTGCGTAAAGCCCGTCCTTACTCTGGCTATGAGAACTTCGACTTTGAAGTCCCGGTGGGCGGCGGTGTTTCCGACTGCTACACCCGCGTGATGCTGAAAGTAGAAGAGCTGCGCCAGAGTCTGCGCATCCTTGAGCAGTGCCTCAACAACATGCCGGAAGGCCCGTTCAAGGCGGATCATCCGCTGACGACGCCGCCGCCGAAAGAGCGCACGCTGCAGCATATCGAAACCCTGATCACCCACTTCCTGCAGGTTTCCTGGGGTCCGGTCATGCCGGCGCAAGAATCCTTCCAGATGATTGAAGCGACCAAGGGTATTAACAGTTACTACCTGACCAGTGACGGCAGCACCATGAGCTACCGTACCCGCGTGCGTACCCCGAGCTTTGCGCACCTGCAGCAGATCCCGTCCGCCATCCGCGGCAGTCTGGTCTCCGACCTGATTGTGTATCTGGGTAGTATCGATTTTGTTATGTCAGATGTGGACCGCTAATTATGCACGAGAATCAACAACCACAAACCGAGGCTTTTGAGCTGAGTGAAGCAGAACGTGCCGCCATTGAGCACGAGATGCACCACTACGAAGACCCGCGTGCGGCGTCCATTGAAGCGCTGAAAATCGTACAGAAACAGCGTGGTTGGGTGCCGGATGGGGCGATCTACGAGATTGCGAAAGTGCTGGGTATTCCGGCAAGTGACGTAGAAGGCGTAGCTACGTTCTACAGCCAGATCTTCCGTCAGCCGGTTGGCCGCCATGTGATCCGCTACTGTGACAGCGTTGTCTGCCACATCACCGGTTATCAGGGCATTCAGGCTGCGATTGAGAAGAAGCTCAATATCAAGCCGGGCCAGACCACGTTCGATGGACGCTTTACTCTGCTGCCAACCTGCTGCCTGGGTAACTGCGACAAGGGGCCGACCATGATGATTGATGAGGACACTCACAGCCATCTGACGCCGGAAGCGATTCCTGACCTGCTGGAGCAGTACAAATGAAAACTGTAATTCGTACTGCTGAGACGCATCCGCTGACCTGGCGTCTGCGCGATGACAAACAGCCGGTATGGCTCGACGAATACCAGAGCAAAAACGGCTATGCCGGTGCGCGTAAAGCCCTTGGCGGCATGGCGCCGGATGACATCGTTAATGCGGTGAAAGACTCCGGCCTGAAAGGGCGCGGCGGCGCAGGTTTCTCCACCGGTTTGAAGTGGAGCCTGATGCCGAAAGACGAATCCATGAACATCCGTTACCTGCTGTGTAACGCCGATGAAATGGAGCCGGGCACCTATAAAGACCGCCTGCTGATGGAACAGCTGCCGCACCTGCTGGTGGAAGGCATGCTGATCTCCGCGTTCGCGCTGAAAGCGTACCGTGGCTACATCTTCCTGCGCGGTGAGTACATCGAAGCGGCGGAAAACCTGCGTCGCGCGATTGCGGAAGCGACCGAAGCGGGACTGCTGGGCAAAAACATCCTGGGCACCGGGTTTGACTTCGAGCTGTTCGTGCACACCGGTGCAGGGCGTTACATCTGCGGTGAAGAAACCGCGCTGATTAACTCCCTGGAAGGCCGCCGCGCGAACCCGCGTTCCAAGCCACCGTTCCCGGCAAGCTCCGGCGTATGGGGTAAACCGACCTGCGTAAACAACGTCGAAACCCTGTGTAACGTTCCTGCGATTCTCGCCAACGGCGTGGAATGGTATCAGGGCATCTCTTCAAGCAAAGATGCCGGAACCAAGCTGATGGGCTTCTCCGGTCGCGTTAAAAATCCTGGCGTCTGGGAACTGCCGTTCGGTACCACCGCGCGCGAAATTCTTGAAGACTACGCCGGCGGCATGCGCGATGGCCTGAAATTTAAAGCCTGGCAGCCGGGTGGGGCAGGGACTGACTTCCTGACCGAAGCCCACCTTGACCTGCCAATGGAATTCGAAAGCATTGGTAAAGCAGGCAGCCGTCTGGGTACGGCGCTGGCGATGGCCGTCGACCACGAGATCGGCATGGTCTCGCTGGTGCGTAACCTGGAAGAGTTCTTCGCCCGCGAGTCCTGCGGCTGGTGTACACCGTGTCGTGATGGTCTGCCGTGGAGCGTGAAGATCCTGCGTGCAATCGAACGTGGCGAAGGCCAGCCTGGGGATATCGAGACGCTTGAGCAACTGTGTCGATTCTTAGGTCCGGGTAAAACCTTCTGCGCCCACGCACCGGGTGCCGTCGAACCTCTGCAGAGCGCGATCAAATATTTCCGCGACGAGTTCGAAGCAGGCATCAAGCAGCCGTTCAGCAATACCCATGCGATTAATGGGATTCAGCCGAACCTGCTTAAAGCGCGCTGGTAACGACAAGAATTTTGATTAACGCTCGGTTTCGACCGAGCCAACTGGAAGCATGCTAATGGCTACGATTCATGTAGACGGCAAAGAATACGAAGTCAACGGGGCGGATAACCTGCTGGAAGCTTGTCTGTCTCTTGGCCTCGATATTCCGTACTTTTGCTGGCATCCGGCGCTGGGCAGCGTCGGTGCTTGCCGCCAGTGTGCGGTGAAGCAATATCAAAACGCGGAAGACACGCGTGGTCGCCTGGTGATGTCCTGTATGACGCCAGCCACCGAAGGCACTTTTATTTCGATTGATGACGAAGAAGCGAAACAGTTCCGCGAAAGCGTTGTGGAATGGTTGATGACCAACCACCCGCACGACTGTCCGGTCTGTGAAGAGGGCGGTAACTGCCACCTTCAGGATATGACCGTGATGACCGGCCACAGCTTCCGTCGCTATCGCTTTACCAAGCGTACCCACCGCAACCAGGACCTGGGGCCGTTCATCTCTCACGAAATGAACCGCTGCATCGCCTGCTACCGCTGCGTGCGTTACTACAAAGACTACGCGGACGGTCAGGATCTGGGCGTATACGGCGCGCACGATAACGTCTACTTCGGTCGCCCGGAAGACGGCGTGCTGGAAAGCGAATTCTCCGGTAACCTGGTAGAAATCTGCCCGACCGGCGTATTCACCGATAAAACCCACTCCGAGCGTTACAACCGTAAATGGGACATGCAGTTTGCGCCAAGCATCTGCCAGCAATGTTCCCTCGGCTGTAACACCAGCCCGGGTGAGCGTTACGGCGAACTGCGTCGTATCGAAAACCGTTACAACGGCACCGTTAACCACTACTTCCTGTGCGACCGCGGTCGTTTCGGCTATGGCTATGTGAACCTGAAAGACCGTCCGCGTCAGCCGGTTCAGCGCCGTGGCGATGACTTCATTACCCTGAACGCTGAACAGGCGATGCAGGGCGCGGCCGATATTCTGCGCCAGTCGAAGAAAGTGATCGGTATCGGCTCCCCGCGCGCCAGCATCGAAAGCAACTTCGCGTTGCGCGAGCTGGTTGGCGCGGAAAACTTCTATACCGGTATCGCCCAGGGCGAGCAGGAACGTCTGCAGCTGGTACTGAAAGTGCTGCGTGAAGGCGGTATTCATACCCCTGCGCTGCGCGAAATTGAATCCTATGATGCGGTTCTGGTGCTGGGTGAAGACCTGACGCAGACCGGCGCACGCGCGGCTCTGGCGGTTCGTCAGGCGGTGAAGGGTAAAGCACGTGAAATGGCAGCCGCGCAGAAAGTGGCCGACTGGCAGATTGCGGCGATCCTGAACATCGGGCAGCGCGCGAAGCATCCACTGTTTGTGACCAACGTCGACAACACCCGTCTGGACGACATCGCGGCGTGGACCTACTGCGCGCCGGTTGAAGATCAGGCGCGCCTCGGTTTTGCGATTGCCCATGCGCTGGACAGCAACTCTCCGGCGGTAGAACTGGATCGCGACCTGCAGAACAAGGTTGACGTGATTGTTCAGGCTCTGGCGGGTGCGAAGAAACCGCTGATTGTTTCCGGGACTAACGCCGGCAGCGCCGAGATCATTCAGGCGGCAGCCAACGTTGCCAAAGCCCTGAAGGGCCGCGGTGCTGACGTCGGCGTGACCATGATTGCCCGTGCGGTGAACAGCATCGGTCTGGGCATGATCGGCGGCGGCTCGCTGGAAGAAGCGTTAAGCGAACTGGAATCCGGTGCCGCTGACGCCGTTGTGGTGCTGGAAAACGACCTGCACCGCCACGCCTCTGCCGCTCGCGTTGACACCGCACTCTCCAAAGCGCCGCTGGTGATGGTCATTGACCATCAGCGCACCGCGATCATGGACAAAGCGCACCTGGTGCTCTCTGCGGCAAGCTTCGCAGAAAGCGACGGTACCGTAATCAACAACGAAGGCCGCGCGCAGCGTTTCTTCCAGGTTTATGACCCGGCGTACTACGACAGCAACACCGTGATGCTGGAAAGCTGGCGCTGGCTGCACTCCCTGCACAGCACCGTGCAGAGCCGTGAAGTGGACTGGACGCAGCTCGACCACGTTATCGACGCGGTAGTCGAAAAACTGCCTCAGCTGGCAGGCATTAAAGATGCCGCGCCTGAAGCAAGCTTCCGCATCCGCGGCCAGAAACTGGCGCGTGAACCGCACCGCTACAGCGGCCGTACCGCGATGCGCGCCAACATCAGCGTGCACGAACCGCGCCAGCCGCAGGATAAAGACACCATGTTCGCCTTCTCCATGGAAGGGAACAACCAGCCGTCTGCGCCGCGTTCGCAAATCCCATTCGCATGGGCGCCGGGCTGGAACTCCCCGCAGGCATGGAACAAGTTCCAGGCTGAAGTGGGCGGCTCCCTGCGCCACGGCGATCCGGGCGTGCGTCTGATTGAAGCCTCCGAAACCGGTCTGGACTTCTTTACCACCGTACCGGCGAGCTTCCAGGCGCAGGACGGCAACTGGCGTATCGCGCCGTACTACCATCTGTTCGGTAGCGACGAGCTGTCTCAGCGTTCTCCGGTCTTCCAGACCCGTATGCCGCAGCCGTACATCAAGCTCAACCCGGCGGATGCCGCGAAGCTTGGCGTTAACGCTGGCGCAAACATTGCCTTTAGCTATGACGGCCAGACAATCAGCCTGCCGCTGATTATCTCCGAAGGTCTGACAGCAGGGCAGGTGGGTCTGCCGATGGGTATGCCTGGCATCGCGCCGGTACTGGCGGGTGCGCGTCTTGATAATCTGCAGGAGGCAAAAGCATGAGTTGGTTAACGCCGGATCTTATCGACATCCTGCTGAGCATTCTGAAAGCGATTGTTATCCTGCTGGTGGTGGTCACCTGCGGCGCGTTCATGAGCTTTGGTGAACGCCGTCTGCTCGGTCTGTTCCAGAACCGTTACGGACCGAACCGCGTGGGCTGGGGTGGTTCACTCCAGCTGGTCGCGGACATGATCAAGATGTTCTTTAAAGAGGACTGGATCCCGCGCTTCTCGGACCGCGTGATCTTTACTCTGGCACCGATGATCGCCTTCACCTCGCTGCTGCTGGCGTTTGCTATCGTTCCGGTCAGCCCGACCTGGGTGGTCGCTGACCTGAACATCGGCATTCTGTTCTTCCTGATGATGGCAGGCCTCGCGGTTTACGCGGTGCTGTTCGCAGGCTGGTCCAGCAACAACAAATACTCGCTGCTGGGTGCGATGCGTGCTTCCGCGCAGACCCTGAGCTACGAAGTGTTCCTGGGTCTCTCCCTGATGGGCGTGGTGGCGCAGGCCGGTTCATTCAACATGACCGACATCGTCAATAACCAGGCCGACATCTGGAACGTTATCCCGCAGTTCTTTGGGTTTATTACCTTTGCTATCGCGGGCGTGGCGGTGTGTCACCGTCACCCGTTTGACCAGCCAGAAGCCGAACAGGAACTGGCCGACGGTTACCACATTGAATATTCCGGTATGAAATTCGGTCTGTTCTTCGTGGGCGAGTACATCGGTATCGTCACCATTTCCGCGTTGATGGTAACGCTGTTCTTCGGTGGCTGGCATGGCCCGTTCTTACCGCCGTTCATCTGGTTCGCGCTGAAAACCGCGTTCTTCATGATGATGTTCATTTTGATTCGCGCAGCGTTACCGCGTCCGCGTTATGACCAGGTAATGTCCTTCGGCTGGAAAGTGTGCCTGCCGCTGACGCTCGTCAACTTGTTGGTAACGGCCGCTGTCATTCTCTGGCAGCAGCCATAAGGGGCTATAGACCATGACCTTAAAAGAATTACTGGTAGGCTTCGGTACCCAGGTACGCAGTATCTGGATGATCGGCCTGCACGCGTTTGCCAAACGCGAAACCCGGATGTACCCGGAAGAGCCGGTATATCTGCCGCCGCGCTACCGTGGCCGTATCGTGCTGACGCGCGATCCGGACGGTTCCGAGCGCTGCGTTGCCTGTAACCTGTGTGCGGTAGCGTGTCCGGTAGGCTGTATTTCTCTGCAGAAAGCAGAGACGGTAGACGGCCGCTGGTACCCTGAGTTCTTCCGCATCAACTTCTCACGCTGCATTTTCTGCGGTCTGTGTGAAGAAGCGTGCCCAACCACGGCGATTCAGCTGACTCCAGACTTCGAGCTGGGTGAGTACAAGCGTCAGGATCTGGTGTACGAGAAAGAGGATCTGCTGATTTCCGGTCCGGGCAAATACCCGGAATATAACTTCTACCGGATGGCGGGTATGGCAATCGACGGCAAAGATAAGGGCGAAGCAGAGAACGAAGCTAAGCCTATCGACGTCAAGAGCCTGTTACCGTAAGGAGAGGGCAATGGAATTCGCTTTTTATATCTGTGGCCTTATCGCCATCCTGGCTACGCTGCGAGTGATCACGCACACCAATCCGGTGCATGCGCTGCTGTACTTAATCATCTCGCTGCTGGCCATTTCCGGGGTGTTCTTCGCACTGGGCGCGCACTTCGCCGGTGCGCTGGAAATCATCGTCTACGCCGGGGCCATTATGGTGCTGTTCGTGTTTGTGGTGATGATGCTGAACCTGGGCGGCTCTGAAATTGAGCAGGAACGTCAGTGGTTAAAACCGCAGGTGTGGATTGGCCCGGCAATTTTGTCGGCCATCATGCTGGTGGTGATCGTTTACGCCATTCTGGGCGTAAACGATCAGGGCATCGACGGGACGCCAATTGGCGCGAAAGAGGTCGGTATTACGCTCTTTGGCCCATACGTTCTGGCGGTTGAACTGGCCTCAATGCTGCTGCTGGCAGGTCTGGTGGTTGCTTTCCACGTTGGCCGCGAAGAGCGTGCTGGCGAGGTGCTGAGCAACCGCACTGACGACCGCGCGAAAAGAAAAATGGAGGAGCGCGCATGATCCCCTTAACACATGGACTGATCCTCGCTGCGATTTTATTCGTCCTGGGTTTGACCGGTCTGGTTATCCGCCGCAATCTGCTGTTTATGCTGATCGGTCTGGAAATCATGATTAACGCCTCCGCGCTGGCCTTCGTGGTCGCCGGAAGCTACTGGGGCCAGACCGATGGTCAGGTGATGTACATTCTCGCCATCAGCCTCGCGGCTGCCGAAGCGAGTATTGGCCTGGCGCTGTTGCTGCAGCTCCATCGTCGCCGCCAGAACCTGAACATCGATTCAGTAAGTGAGTTGCGTGGATGAACATGCTTGCCTTAACCATTATTTTTCCGCTGATTGGCTTCGTGCTGCTGGCGTTTTCTCGCGGCCGCTGGTCTGAGAATCTGTCTGCAACTGTGGGCATTGGCTCTATCGGCCTGGCTGCGCTGGTGACGGCGTATGCGGGTATCGACTTCTTTAACAACGGACGTCAGCCATTCAGCGTGCCGCTGTGGACCTGGATGTCGGTCGGTGATTTCAACATCGGCTTCAACCTGGTGCTGGACGGCCTCTCGCTGACCATGCTCTCCGTGGTCACCGGCGTTGGCTTCCTGATCCACATGTTCGCTTCCTGGTACATGCGCGGTGAAGAGGGTTACTCCCGCTTCTTTGCCTACACCAACCTGTTTATCGCCAGCATGGTGGTATTGGTTCTGGCCGATAACCTGCTGCTGATGTATCTGGGCTGGGAAGGCGTGGGTCTGTGTTCTTACCTGCTGATCGGTTTCTACTACACCGATCAGAAGAATGGCGCAGCGGCCATGAAAGCGTTCGTCGTGACCCGCGTGGGTGACGTCTTCCTCGCTTTCGCGCTGTTCATTCTCTACAACGAACTGGGCACGCTGAACTTCCGCGAAATGGTGGAACTGGCGCCTGCGCACTTCGCCGCAGGCAACAACATGCTGTGGTGGGCAACGCTGATGCTGCTGGGTGGTGCCGTGGGTAAATCCGCGCAGCTGCCGTTGCAGACATGGCTGGCCGACGCGATGGCGGGTCCTACCCCTGTCTCCGCGCTGATCCATGCCGCGACCATGGTCACCGCCGGCGTCTACCTGATTGCGCGTACCCATGGTCTGTTCCTGATGACCCCGGAAATTCTGCATCTGGTGGGTATCGTTGGTGCGGTCACGCTGGTGCTGGCAGGCTTTGCCGCGCTGGTGCAGACCGACATCAAACGCGTTCTCGCGTACTCCACCATGAGCCAGATTGGTTACATGTTCCTGGCGCTCGGCGTTCAGGCATGGGACGCAGCCATTTTCCACCTGATGACGCACGCGTTCTTTAAAGCGCTGCTGTTCCTGTCATCTGGTTCCGTGATCCTGGCCTGCCACCACGAGCAGAACATCTTCAAGATGGGCGGACTGCGTAAGTCCATCCCGCTGGTTTATGTCTGCTTCCTGGTGGGCGGCGCGGCGCTGGCGGCACTGCCGCTGATCACCGCGGGCTTCTTCAGTAAGGACGAAATCCTTGCGGGTGCCATGGCGAATGGTCATATCAATCTGATGGTTGCGGGTCTGGTCGGTGCGTTCATGACCTCCCTGTATACCTTCCGTATGATTTTCATCGTATTCCACGGTAAAGAACAAATTCACGCTCACGCAGGGAAGGGGATCACCCATCACCTGCCGCTGATTGTGCTGCTGGTACTGTCCACCTTCGTTGGCGCGATGATTGTGCCACCGCTGCAGGGCGTACTCCCGGCGACAACCGAGCTTGAGCACGGTCGCGTTCTGACGCTTGAAATCACCTCCGGTGTGGTCGCTATCGCGGGCATCCTGATTGCAGCATGGCTGTGGCTGGGCAAACGTACGCTGGTGACTGCCGTTGCCAACAGCGCGCCGGGCCGTCTGCTGGGCACCTGGTGGTACAACGCGTGGGGCTTCGACTGGCTGTACGACATGATCTTCGTTAAGCCGTTCCTGGGCATTGCGTGGCTGCTGAAACGCGATCCACTGAACAGCCTGATGAATATCCCGGCGATCCTCTCCCGCTTTGCAGGTAAAGGCCTGCTGTACAGCGAGAACGGTTATCTGCGCTGGTATGTGGCGTCCATGAGCATCGGTGCGGTTGTCGTGCTGGCGCTGCTGATGGTGTTGCGTTGATCGTTAAGTGAATTTTATTCGAATTCGTTGAAAATCAGGCCCCTGCTGGGGGCCTTAAAAAGGAATGTAAATCGCCATGTTACTACCCTGGCTAATATTAATTCCCTTCATCGGCGGCTTCCTGTGCTGGCAGACTGAACGCTTTGGCGTGAAGATGCCGCGCTGGATCGCGCTGATCACCATGGGATTGACGCTCGCGCTTGGCCTGCAACTATGGTTGCAGGGCGGTTACTCACTGACCCAGTCTGCGGGCATTCCGCAGTGGCAGTCTGAGTTCATCCTGCCGTGGATCCCGCGTTTCGGGATTACGATCCACCTGGCGATTGACGGTCTGTCGCTGCTGATGGTGGTGCTGACCGGTCTGCTCGGCGTTCTGGCGGTACTCTGCTCCTGGCGTGAAATCGAAAAATACCAGGGCTTCTTCCACCTGAACCTGATGTGGATCCTGGGCGGTGTGATCGGCGTGTTCCTTGCCATCGACATGTTCCTGTTCTTCTTCTTCTGGGAGATGATGCTGGTGCCGATGTACTTCCTGATCGCGCTGTGGGGCCACAAGGCGTCCGACGGTAAAACGCGTATCACGGCGGCAACCAAGTTCTTCATCTATACCCAGGCGAGTGGTCTGGTGATGCTGATTGCTATTCTGGCGCTGGTGTTTGTTCACCACAACGCGACCGGCACCTGGACCTTCAACTACGAAGAGCTGCTGAAGACCCCGATGTCCCACGGCGTTGAATACCTGCTGATGCTGGGCTTCTTCATCGCGTTCGCGGTGAAAATGCCGGTGGTTCCTTTGCACGGCTGGCTTCCAGACGCGCACTCTCAGGCACCAACGGCGGGTTCCGTTGACCTGGCGGGCATTTTGCTGAAAACGGCGGCCTACGGTCTGCTGCGTTTCGCTCTGCCGTTGTTCCCGAATGCCTCCGCAGAGTTCGCACCGATTGCCATGTGGCTGGGTGTGATCGGTATCTTCTACGGTGCCTGGATGGCCTTCACGCAGTACGACATCAAGCGTCTGATTGCCTACACCTCCGTTTCCCACATGGGCTTCGTGCTGATTGCTATCTACACCGGCAGCCAGCTGGCGTACCAGGGCGCGGTGATCCAGATGATTGCGCACGGTCTGTCCGCAGCCGGTCTCTTCATCCTGTGCGGCCAGCTGTACGAACGTCTGCATACCCGCGACATGCGCATGATGGGCGGTCTGTGGAGCAAAATTAAGTGGCTGCCAGCGCTCTCCATGTTCTTCGCTGTTGCCACCCTGGGGATGCCGGGTACCGGTAACTTCGTCGGCGAATTTATGATTCTGTTCGGCAGCTTCAAAGTGGTACCGGTGATTACCGTGATCTCCACCTTTGGTCTGGTGTTCGCTTCCGTCTACTCGCTGGCGATGCTGCACCGCGCTTACTTCGGTAAAGCGAAGAGCGAAATTGCTGCACAAGAACTGCCGGGGATGTCGCTGCGCGAGCTGTTCATCATCCTGCTGCTGGTCGTACTGCTGGTGCTGCTGGGCTTCTTCCCGCAGCCGATTCTGGATACCTCGCATAGCGCGATGGGTAACATCCAGCAGTGGTTTGTTAATTCTGCTTCTACTACAAGGCCGTAATTCGCCATGACAATAACTCCACAACAACTGATCGCGCTGCTACCGCTGCTGATCGTCGGATTGACGGTGGTGGTTGTGATGCTCTCCATTGCGTGGCGACGCAATCACTTCCTGAATGCCACGCTGTCGGTCATCGGCCTGAACGCCGCGTTAGTTTCTCTCTGGTTTGTTGGCCAGGGTGGGGCGATGGACGTCACCCCGCTGATGCGCGTTGACGGTTACGCCATGCTGTATACCGGTCTGGTGCTGCTGGCGAGCCTGGCAACCTGTACCTTTGCGTACCCGTGGCTCGAAGGCTACAACGACAATAAAGAAGAGTTTTACCTGCTGGTTCTGATAGCCGCGCTGGGCGGCATTCTGCTGGCGAATGCGAACCACCTGGCCGCGCTGTTCCTCGGCATTGAGCTGATCTCTCTGCCGCTGTTCGGCCTGATTGGTTACGCCTTCCGTCAGAAGCGCTCGCTGGAAGCAAGCATCAAGTACACCATTCTGTCTGCTGCTGCGTCCTCGTTCCTGCTGTTTGGTATTGCGCTGCTGTACGCACAGTCCGGTAATCTCTCCTTCATGGCGCTCGGCAAGAGCCTCGGCGACGGCATGCTGCATGAGCCGCTGCTGCTGGCGGGTCTGGGCATGATGATTGTTGGCCTCGGCTTCAAACTCTCTCTGGTGCCGTTCCACCTGTGGACGCCAGACGTATACCAGGGCGCTCCGGCTCCTGTGTCGACCTTCCTGGCGACGGCGAGCAAAATCGCTATCTTCGGTGTGGTTATGCGTCTGTTCCTGTACGCGCCGGTGGGTGACAGCGAAGCGGTTCGCGTGGTGCTGGGCATTATCGCGTTCGTCTCCATCATCTTCGGTAACCTGATGGCGCTGAGCCAGACCAACATCAAGCGCCTGCTGGGCTACTCATCTATCTCTCATCTGGGCTACCTGATGGTGGCGCTGATTGCGCTGCAGAGCGGTGAGATGTCGATGGAAGCCGTGGGCGTGTATCTGGCCGGCTACCTGTTCAGCAGCCTCGGCGCCTTCGGCGTAGTGAGCCTGATGTCCAGCCCGTACCGTGGCCCAGATGCCGATTCACTGTTCTCCTACCGTGGTCTGTTCTGGCACCGTCCGATCCTGTCCGCGGTAATGACCGTGATGATGCTCTCTCTGGCAGGTATCCCGATGACGCTTGGCTTTATCGGTAAGTTCTACGTGCTGGCTGTTGGTGTGCAGGCGCACCTGTGGTGGCTGACTGCGGGCGTGGTTATCGGCTCCGCGATTGGTCTCTACTACTACCTGCGTGTGGCAGTGAGCCTGTACCTGAGCGCACCTCAGCAGCTCAACCGTGATGCGCCATCCAACTGGCAGTACAGCGCCGGGGGTATCGTAGTGCTTATCTCCGCGCTGCTGGTGCTGATCTTCGGTATCTATCCGCAGCCGCTGATTGATATCGTGCAGCGAGCAATGCCGCTGATGTAAAAACAAAAAACCCGCCTCGGCGGGTTTTTTTATGGTTTGCCCAGCGGCGCTCCGCTTGCAGGGCCTACGGGTTTTGTAGGTCGGGTAAGCGGAGCGCCACCCGACTAAGCCAGTTGCTTCCTGCTAATCAACGGCCCGTCAATCTTCTTCATCGAGCGGTCCAGCACTTCCTCAATCACCGACGACAGCTCGTTCAGCTCAAACTTCGCCACATACCCATCCGCCTTCACCTTGCGAATATGGTCTTCGTTGGCGTTGCCGGAGAGGGAAGAGTGGATCACCACCGGAATGTCCTTCAGGAACGGGTCGGTTTTGATTTTGCGCGTCAGCGTAAAGCCGTCCATCTCCGGCATTTCGAGGTCGGTCAGTACCAGAGCGATCTTATCGGTGATGGGAACCCCTTCCGCCTGAGCCTGTGCCGCCAGCACGCCAATTTTTTCCCACGCCTCTTTGCCGGTGATATGCAGCTGCGCCGGGATCTCCATCGCCTGCAGACCTTTCTCCAGCATCGAGCGCGCCACTTTGGAGTCTTCCGCGACGATGGCGACAGCGCCCGGTTTGATATGGAATTTGGTGGTCTTCAGGTTCGTGGCGTGCAGATCGTGATTAGCCGGGGTGATGTCATACAGGATCTGCTCAACGTCCAGCACCATCGCCAGATCGTTGGTATCGGTCTTCTCGTCAAGACACGCGATGCTGGTGATGTAGCGACCGCTAACAGCGGTTTCCGCCGCGTGCACCTGCTTCCAGTCCAGACGCATGATGTTCTCAACCGATTCCACGGCAAATGCCTGCACGCTGCGCGCATACTCGGTGATCAGCAGGATGTTCAGCCCGGTGGTGGGCTTACAGCCCGCCACGGCGGCCAGGTCAATCACCGGGATCACCTGATCGCGAATATTCACCATCCCCATCAGCGGTGACTTCATCCCGGCGGGTTTCGTGAATTCCGGCATCGGCACAATTTCACGCAGCTTAAAGACGTTAATGCCAAACAGCTCGGATTTATTTTCGTTCAGAGAGGTGCCAAGACGGAACAGCAACAGTTCAAAACGGTTCGACAGGGTCAGATTCGCCCTGTCATCAATATCTTTCTGGAAATTATCCATTCTACCCTCGAGAGAAATGCTGACCTTTTAATCGTTATCGGCATCCTGAGGGAAAAATGAAGGACTAAACGCTGACCTGAGCGAAATCTTCGGCCAGCTCACATTCCGGGAACAGCGTGCGGCACTCTGCCAGCAGGCTTGCGCATCCCCGCGCGTCGTAGCGCGAGCTGACGTGGGTGACGATCAGTCTCCCGACGCCCGCATCACGGGCAAGCTGCGCCGCCTGACGCGTGGAGCTGTGGCCCCGGCTGTTGGCTTTCTCTTCCATCGCCGTTTCGAGCGTGGCTTCATGCACCATCACGTCCACGCCCTGGGCCAGCGTGAGCGCCGCCGGGCACGGAGCCGTATCGCCAAAAATCGCCAGTTTTTTGCCGGGCTGCGGTGCGGCGAGATAATCCTGGCCGTTAATAACGCGCCCGTCCTCCAGCGTCACGCTCTCTCCGTGCTTCAGACGCTGAAACAGCGGCCCAGGTTTTACGCCGTCGGCCATCAGCGCGGCGGCATCCAGCGCGCCGGGTTTATCATGCGCCTCAATGCGATAGCCGTAGCACTCCACAGGATGATTGAGCGGGGAGGCGGTGACGATATAATCCCCGTCATCGAATACCAGGCCTTCGGTAATCTCAACGACCTCTAGCGGATAATCGGTCCACGACCCGCTCAGGCGCAGCGTAGCTTCAACAAATTCACGAATACCCGCAGGCCCGTAAATCGTTAGCGGGTTGGCGTTACCGGCCATCGAGCGGCTGCACAGCAGGCCGGGAAGGCCAAACAGATGGTCGCCATGCAGATGGGTGATAAAAATTTTATCCAGCTTGCCGGGGTGATAAGCGGTGTGTAACAGCTGATGCTGCGTCCCTTCACCGCAGTCAAACAGCCACAGCCCGCCGCGGGTGGGGTGCTTAAGATCCAGCAGTATCGCCGTCACGTTCCGTGAGCGGGTTGGCACGCCAGCGGACGTACCCAGAAAAATCAGTTCCATAACGCAATCAGCCCTTTGCCGAACGGGGAGGGGTTTAGTATAACGTGATGAACCCCAGGAAGGAGACTGACATGATCCAGTGGCAAGATTTACATAATAGCGAACTCACCGTTCATTCACTTTATGCCCTGCTGAAGCTGCGCTGCGAAGTGTTTGTTGTGGAACAGACCTGCCCGTATCAGGACATCGACGGCGATGACCTCGTTGGCGAGAACCGCCATATTCTCGGCTGGCGGGATAACGAGCTGGTGGCGTATGCGAGGATTCTGAAAAGCGAGGACGATTTTGAGCCTGTCGTCATTGGTCGCGTCATCATCAGCGGCAAGGCGCGCGGCGAAAAGCTGGGCTATCAGCTGATGGAAAAAACGCTGGAGGCGTGCCGGAAACAGTGGCCGGACAAGGCGTTATACCTGGGCGCGCAGGCGCACCTGCAGTCGTTCTATGCCCACTTTGGCTTCACGCCGGTAACGGAAGTGTATGACGAAGATGGCATTCCCCACATCGGCATGGCGCGGGAAACGAAACAGGCGTAATGGCATCTCGTTGGCTATAGTTAGCGGACTGGTGTACTAACATGGAGAAAAATATGTCATTTCAATCCTGGGATACCCGTATCGACGATGACCTGGCCTTGCTGAGCGAAACGCTGGAAGAGGTGTTACGTTCCTCGGGCGACCCTGCCGATCAGAAATATATTGAGCTAAAAGCCCGTGCCGAGCAGGCGCTGCATGAAGTGAAAAACCGCGTCAGCCATGCGTCAGATACTTACTACTACCGTGCCAAAAAAGCGGTGTATCGTGCCGATGATTACGTGCATGAAAAACCGTGGCAGGGCATTGGCGTGGGTGCTGCCGTAGGTCTGGTGCTGGGGCTGCTGTTAGCCCGTCGTTAAGCCGCTTAACCACTCCCTATACGTGGGTACTGCTATTTATGGCCAGTACCCCGTATAATATGACGTTTTAACAGGGAGAGGTTCGCGTGAATTCGATTTTCCTCGCGCTGGAGCAACTGCGTACCCAGCTTTCGCAAGCGTTACCCGCCACACCCGGCATACGTCATTTCGATGTCTCTTTCCCGTTAAACGACGCCTTCGATCCCCTCGCCTGGCTGGGCGAGCAGCAGTGTTATCCGCAGTTTTACTGGCAGCAGCGTAACGGCGATGAAGAGCTGGCCGCGCTGGGGGCGGTCACCCAATTTTCCTCTCTGGCGTTAGCCACGCAGTTTTTGCGCGAGCAAAACGCAGCAAGTGATACCCGTATCTGCGGCCTGAACGCCTTTAATCCCGAACAGGGCAGCCTCTTTTTACCGAGACTGCTCTGGCGACGCACCGCCGGCAACGCCACGCTGCGCCTGCAGCTGTGGAGCGACCGCTCGCTTGTGGAGGATGCCCGCGTCGCGCTGGATTTTTTACAGCAGCTCCGTCCTGCGAGGTCTATCCGTCCGCTGTCCGTTCATGTTGAGCACGAAACCCATCAGCCGCAGCAGGCCGAGTGGCTGAAGCTTATCCGCACGGCGACAGAGACCATCGCGCGCGGTGATTTTGAAAAAGTGGTTCTCGCCCGGGCAACCGATCTGCAGTTCACGCAGCGCGTTAACCCCGTCGCGCTGATGGCGGCCAGCCGCGCCCTCAATTTACATTGCTACCATTTCTGCATGGTATTCGACGCCAGCAATGCGTTTCTTGGCTCTACGCCCGAGCGTCTCTGGCGGCGGCGCGGCAAGCTGCTGCGCACGGAAGCGCTGGCGGGCACCGTCGCCAGTCATACCGACGATCGTCAGGCGCAGCGTCTCGGCGAGTGGCTGCTGAACGATGATAAAAACCAGCGCGAAAATATGCTGGTCGTGGAAGATATCTGCCAGCGTCTTCAGCATCATACGCAGACGCTTGAGGTACTGCCCGCCCAGGTGGTGCGCCTGCGTAAAGTGCAGCATTTGCGCCGCTGTATCTGGACCGAGCTCAAACAGGCCGATGATGAGCAGTGTCTGCTTATGCTGCAGCCGACTGCGGCCGTTGCCGGATTACCCCGACAGCCAGCCCGCGAGTTTATCCAGAAGGTTGAGCCCTTTAACCGCGAGTGGTACGCCGGTTCGGCCGGGTATTTATCCCCCGAACAGAGTGAGTTCTGCGTGGCGTTGCGCTCCGCGCGCGTTCTGGAGGACTCTCTGCGGCTCTACGCCGGCGCCGGTATTGTCAGCGGATCTGACCCGGAGCAGGAGTGGCAGGAGATCGAAAACAAAGCTGCCGGATTGCGTTCTCTGCTCCTAAGGGATTAATACTGAATCGCGCAATCCCGATTCATATCAAAATTCCAATTTTTTCTATTATTTATACTGTGTCGCATTCTTGATACCGGACAATCTCATGTCAGTAAGTTCTTTTAACCGACGCTGGGCGGCGGTGATCCTTGAAGCCCTGACGCGCCATGGCGTCAGGCACGTGTGTATTGCACCGGGTTCTCGCTCAACGCCGCTGACGCTGGCGGCCGCTGAAAACCGGGCGTTGATTCACCACACCCACTTTGATGAACGCGGTCTCGGCCATCTTGCGCTCGGGCTGGCGAAAGTCAGCAAAGAACCTGTGGCGGTGATCGTCACCTCCGGTACCGCCGTGGCGAACCTCTATCCGGCCCTGATTGAAGCCGGGTTAACCGGTGAAAAACTGATCTTACTGACGGCCGATCGTCCCCCTGAGCTTATCGACTGCGGTGCTAATCAGGCCATTCGCCAGCCGGGGCTCTTTGCTTCTCATCCTTCGCAGACGATTTCGTTACCGCGTCCCACCCAGGATATTCCGGCAAGCTGGCTTGTCTCCACCGTCGATCATGCCATGGAGACGTTGCGCGCCGGGGCGTTGCATATCAACTGCCCGTTTGCCGAGCCGCTCTACGGTGAGCTGGACGACACGGGCCTTGACTGGCAGCAGTCCCTTGGCGACTGGTGGGAGAGTGAAAAACCGTGGCTGCGCGAGCAGACGCATCTTGAGAGCGCGAAGCAGCGCGACTGGTTCTTCTGGCGACAGAAGCGCGGCGTGGTGATCGCCGGGCGCATGAGCGCTGCCGAAGGCAAGCTGGTTGCCGAATGGGCGCAAACCCTCGGCTGGCCGCTGATAGGCGACGTGCTTTCCCAGACCGGTCAGCCGCTGCCGTGCGCCGACCTCTGGCTGGGTAATGCCAAAGCGGTCACCGAACTGGCGCAGGCGCAGATTGTGGTCCAGCTTGGCTCGAGTTTGACCGGCAAACGCTTACTGCAGTGGCAGGCTACCTGCGAGCCGGAAGAGTACTGGCTGGTGGATTCGCTGGAAGGACGGCTTGACCCGGCTCACCACCGCGGGCGTCGTCTGGTCAGCAGCATCGACGCCTGGCTGACGCTGCATCCGGCTGAAAAACGCAAGCCCTGGGCGGTGGCCATCCCGGACCTTTCGCGCCGGGCGTGGGAGCTGACCAAAGCGCACTGTGAAGCGTTTAGCGAGGCCGGGCTGGCGCACCGTATTCGCCAGTGCCTGCCTGAGCAGGGGCAGCTATTTGTCGGCAACAGCCTGGTCGTGCGGCTGATTGACGCTTTTTCGAAGCTGCCCGCGGGCTACCCGGTGTACAGCAACCGCGGTGCCAGCGGCATCGACGGGCTGATCTCCACGGCGGCGGGCGTGCAGCGCGCCAGCGCGAAATCGACGCTGGCCATCGTGGGGGATCTCTCCGCGCTCTACGATCTCAACGCGCTGGCGCTGCTGCGTCAGGCGTCAGCCCCGTTCGTGCTGATTGTGGTCAACAACAACGGCGGGCAGATTTTCTCCCTGCTGCCAACACCGCAGAGCGACCGCGAGCGCTTCTATCTGATGCCGCAGAACGTGCAGTTTGAACATGCCGCGGCGATGTTTAGCCTGAAATACCATCGCCCGGAAAGCTGGGAACAGCTGGACGCGGCGTTAAGCAGCGCCTGGAAGCAGCCGGGTGCGACGCTGATTGAGCTGGTGGTGAACGATGCTGACGGTGCGCAGGCCCTGCAAAGCCTGCTGGCGCAGGTGAGCCAGCTGTGATCCTCTCTGGCGTGCAGAGAGCCGGAAAACCAGGCTATCCCTGGCTGGTCTTTTTGCACGGCTTTTCCGGGGACTGCCGCGAGTGGCAGAGGGTCGGTGAAGGGCTCAGCGATTACCCCCGGCTGTATCTGGATCTGCCGGGTCACGGTGGATCCCGGGATCTGGGCGTGGTGGGGTTTGAGGAGATGAGCACGCTGCTCACCCGAACCTTGCTTAGTTACAACATACTGAAATTCTGGCTCATCGGGTACTCCCTCGGCGGCCGCATTGCGATGTTCCATGCCTGCCAGCAGCCAGAGGGCCTGCAGGGCGTGGTGGTGGAAGGCGGACATCCGGGCCTGCAGGATGCCGAGGCGCGACATGCGCGGCGGGCATCTGACCATCGCTGGGCAACGCGTTTTCGCACTGAACCGCTGGAGAAGGTGTTCGCTGACTGGTACCAACAGCCCGTGTTCACCTCTCTCACGAACGCCCAGCGCGACGCGCTGATTACCCTTCGCAGCCAGAACAGCGGCGCGACGCTGGCGACGATGCTTGAGGCGACCTCGCTGGCCGTGCAGCCCGATTTGCGCGCCGCGCTGAGCGCACGCGATTTCTCTTTTGATTATCTCTATGGCGAACGTGATGAGAAGTTCGCGGCCCTGGCCGCGGAAGTGAACGCCGTTCGCCATGCCATTCCCAATGCCGGACACAACGCCCACCGGGAAAATCCCGATGCGGTTATCGCGAGTCTGGCTCAGATACTGCGTTATCGAATAAAGGACACTCTATGATCTATCCTGATGAAAACATGCTTTACGCCCCGGTTGAATGGCAGGACTGCTCCGAAGGCTACACCGACATTCGTTACCACAAATCCACCGACGGCATTGCCAAAATCACCATCAACCGTCCGCAGGTGCGTAACGCCTTCCGTCCGCTGACCGTGAAAGAGATGATTCAGGCCCTGGCGGATGCGCGCTACGACGACAACATCGGCGTGATTGTCCTGACCGGCGAAGGCGATAAAGCGTTCTGCTCCGGTGGCGATCAGAAAGTGCGCGGCGACTACGGCGGATATCGGGACGATGCGGGTACCCACCACCTGAACGTCCTCGATTTCCAGCGTCAGATCCGCACCTGTCCAAAACCGGTGGTGGCGATGGTGGCAGGCTACTCCATCGGCGGCGGTCACGTGCTGCACATGATGTGCGATCTGACCATTGCGGCAGAGAATGCCGTCTTCGGCCAGACTGGCCCGAAAGTCGGCTCCTTCGACGGCGGCTGGGGTGCCTCCTACATGGCGCGCATCGTCGGGCAGAAAAAAGCCCGCGAAATCTGGTTCCTGTGCCGTCAGTACAACGCTCAGGAAGCGCTGGATATGGGCCTGGTGAATACCGTGGTACCGATTGCCGATCTCGAAAAAGAGACCGTGCGCTGGTGCCGTGAAATGCTGCAAAACAGCCCGATGGCGCTGCGCTGCCTGAAGGCCGCTCTCAACGCCGACTGTGACGGCCAGGCGGGTCTGCAGGAGCTGGCGGGCAACGCCACCATGCTGTTCTACATGACCGAAGAGGGTCAGGAAGGGCGCAACGCGTTTAACGAAAAACGCCAGCCGGACTTCAGCAAATACAAACGGAACCCGTAATGCGTCGCGCGCAGGTTTACCGCTGGCAGATACCGATGGACGCGGGCGTGGTGCTGCGTGAACGGCGGTTAAAAACCCGTGACGGCTTCTTGGTGCATCTGCAGCAGGGCGAGCGGGAAGGCTGGGGCGAGATTTCGCCTCTGCCGGGCTTTAGCCTGGAGTCGCTGGAGGACGCGCAGTCAGCATTGCTGGCGTGGGCGGACGCGTGGCGCGAGGGGGCGGATCCGGCGTTGCCGGACGTGCCTTCCGCGGCTTTTGGAATCAGCTGCGCGCTGGCGGAGCTGGACGGTAGCCTGCCGGAAGAGGCTAACTACCGCGCGGCACCGCTCTGTACGGGCGATCCTGACGAGCTGTTCGCGCTGCTCTCCGCCATGCCGGGCGAGAAGGTGGCGAAAATTAAAGTCGGTCTCTACGAAGCGGTGCGCGACGGCATGGTCGCCAACCTGCTGCTGGAGGCGATCCCCGACCTTCATCTGCGTCTTGACGCTAACCGCGCCTGGACGCCGCTCAAGGCGCAGCAGTTTGCAAAGTACGTCAACCCGGCGTACCGCAGCCGCATTGCCTTCCTCGAAGAGCCGTGCAAAACCCGCGACGATTCGCGCGCGTTTGCCCGCGAAACGGGGATAGCCATCGCCTGGGATGAAAGCCTGCGCGAGGACGATTTTGAATTTGTCGCCGAGCCCGGCGTCAGCGCGGTGGTGATTAAGCCGACGCTGACCGGCAGCCTGGCAAAGGTGCGCGAGCAGGTCGCGGCGGCGCACGCGCTTGGACTTACGGCGGTCATCAGCTCGTCGATCGAGTCCAGCCTTGGGCTGACCCAGCTGGCGCGCATTGCCGCCTGGCTAACGCCGGGCACGATCCCTGGTCTCGACACGCTGAACCTGATGCAGGCTCAGCTTATCCGCACGTGGCCGGACAGCGCGCTGCCGTGCCTCTACGTCGCGGCGCTGGAGCCGCTGCGATGAGTTTTACCGACTGGCCGTGGCGGCACTGGCGCGCGCAGTTTGCTGATAAACCGGCCCTCAGGCTGAACGACGAGGTGCTGAGCTGGCAACAGCTGTGCACACGCGTCGACCGCCTTGCGGCAGAGTTTCACCTCCAGGGCGTGGAGGAGGGCCACGGCGTGCTGCTGCTGGCCCATAATCACCCGCAAACCCTGCTGGCGTGGCTGGCGCTGCTCCAGTGCGGGGCGCGCATTCTTCCCGTTAACCCGCAGCTGCCGCGCCCGCTGCTGGACGTGTTGCTCCCGCAGATGACGCTGCGCTTTGCGCTGGCGCTGGACGGCAGCTACGACGGTCTTCCTGCCCTGAGCATGCGCGAGCGCGCGGGTGAATATCGCGTTGCGTGGCAGCCTGCGCGGCTGGCGTCCATGACGTTGACCTCCGGCTCCACCGGGCTGCCGAAAGCGGCGGTGCATACCTGCGCCGCCCATCTCGCCAGCGCGAGCGGCGTTTTGTCGCTGATGCCCTACGGTGAAGACGACGACTGGCTGCTTTCGCTGCCGCTGTTTCACGTTTCCGGGCAGGGGATTTTATGGCGCTGGCTGCAGGCCGGCGCGCGGTTAACCGTGCGCGAGAAACAGCCGCTGGCGCAGGCGTTGCGCGGCTGTACGCACGCCTCGCTGGTGCCGACCCAGCTCTGGCGCCTGCTTAATGCCCACCAGCCTGTCGCACTGAAAGCGGTGCTGCTGGGCGGGGCCGCCATCCCTGTTGAATTGACGCAGCAGGCGCGAGAGCAGGAGATTCACACCTTCTGCGGCTACGGCCTGACCGAGTTTGCCTCTACCGTCTGCGCGAAAGCGGCGGACGGCGAGCCGGACGTAGGCTATGCGCTGCCGGGCAGAGAGGTGCAGGTGGTTAACGGTGAGGTCTGGATCCGGGCAGAGAGTATGGCCTCAGGCTACTGGCGGGGCGGTGAACTGATTCCGCTGACCAACGCGCAGGGATGGTTCGCCACTCGCGATCGCGGTGAATGGCATGACGGCCGCCTGACGATCCTGGGCCGCATGGACAACCTCTTCTTTAGCGGCGGAGAAGGGATCCAGCCGGAAAGCCTTGAGCGGGTTATCGCCCGCCATCCGCAGATTAACCAGGTGTTTATCGTTCCGCTGGACGACGCCGAGTTTGGGCAACGTCCGGTGGCGGTGGTGGAGTGCGAGCCGGGAACAGATATCACCTGTTTGCCTGACTGGGTCAGGGATAAGGTGGCGCGTTTTGAGCAACCCGTCCGCTGGCTGCTGTTGCCGACCGAACTCAAAAATGGCGGCATCAAAGTCTCACGCCGCGCGCTGCAGCAGTGGGTAAACGCATCGCTGAAGGGATAGTAGCCGTTTCAATTAGTTACAATCTACCGTTCTGCCGCACGCAGAGTGCTTGATCCCCGGGAGACTCCGGTTAAAATCTCGCGGTTTTGGGACTTCTTTATAATAATTGTGCGGGATCACGACAATGAAAAAAGTGGCATTACTGGGCTTCGGCCTGATGGTTGTATCTGCGGCGGCTAACGCCATCAGCATTAACGGCTCGGCGGGTCAGGATTATACCCACCTGGGCTTTGGCATGGGTACCGAGACTTCCGGTCTGGCGATGACCGGCGGCTGGACGCATAACGATGACGACGGCGACGCGGCCAGCCTCGGCCTGGGTCTCAACATTCCTCTTGGCCCGTTCCTGGCCACCGTCGGCGGTAAAGGTATCTATACCAACCCAAATGACGGTGACGAAGGGTACGCGGCGGCAGTGGGCGGCGGCCTGCAGTGGAAAATTGGCGACAGCTTCGGCCTGTTTGGTGAGTACTACTACTCGCCGGACTCCCTCTCAAGCGGTATCGAAAGCTATGAAGAGGCCAACGCCGGCGCGCGCTGGACCATCATGCGTCCGATTACCATCGAAGCGGGCTATCGCTATCTGAACCTGGCCGGTAAAGACGGCAACCGCGACAACGCGCTGGCCGACGGCCCGTACGTGGGCGTCAGCGCAGGCTTCTAATCCACTCCGGCGCGGCATCCTGCCGCGCCAGTTTCTCTCTTCTCCACCCCGCGTTTGCGCTATAGTGTTTTGACCAAATAAGCGGGAGAACATAATGATTAACGTGGAGATGTTATCCACCGGCGACGAAGTGCTGCATGGACAAATTATTGATACCAATGCCGCCTGGCTTGCCGATCTTTTCTTTGAGCAAGGATTACCGTTAACGCGCCGCAATACGGTGGGCGACAATCTTGAGTCGCTGGTCGCTATTCTGCGCGAGCGCAGCGAACACTGCGACGTGCTGATTGTGAACGGTGGGCTCGGCCCTACCAGCGACGATCTCAGCGCGCTGGCTGCCGCGACCGCTAAAGGCGAAGGGCTGGTGCTGCACGAGGCGTGGCTTTCGCAGATGGAGCGCTTTTTCTCCGAACGTGGCCGCATCATGGCCCCCAGCAACCGCAAACAGGCTGAAATTCCCGCCAGCGCCGAGCTGGTCGATAACCCGGTGGGTACCGCGTGTGGGTTTGCCATGCAGCTGAACCGCTGCCTGATGTTCTTTACGCCGGGCGTGCCCTCAGAATTTAAAGTGATGGTCGAGCAGCAGATCCTGCCGCGCCTTCGCGATCGTTTTACCCTGCCTGAACCGCCGCTGTGCCTGCGTCTGACCACTTTTGGCCGCTCTGAAAGCGATCTGGCCCAGAGCCTTGACCCTCTCCCGCTGCCGCCGGGCGTCTCCATGGGCTACCGCTCCTCCATGCCGATCATTGAGCTTAAGCTGACAGGCCCGGCCGAGCAGAAAGAGGCGATGCTGGCTCTGTGGCCCGAGGTGCAGCGCGTGGCGGGCGAAAGCCTGATCTTTGAAGGAACGAAAGGGCTACCGGCGCAGATTGCGACGCATCTGCAGTCGCGTCAGCTGAGCGTGACCTTAAGCGAGCAGTTCACCGGTGGCCTGCTGGCGCTGCAGCTGTCGCGCGTCAATGCGCCGCTGCTGGCCAGCGAAGTGGTGCCGTTCCAGCAGGAGACCCTGGCGCAAACCGCCCGCTGGGCTTCCGAGAGAAGGGTGAAGCATTTTGCCGGTCTGGCGCTGTTTGTCGGCGGGTTGGACGAGGAATACCTTAACTTCGCGCTGGCGACGCCGGAAGGCACCTGGGCCCTGCGGGTAAAAATGAGCATCACCCGCCACAGCCTGGCGGTGCGTCAGGAGGTTTGCGCCATGATGGCGTTGAACATGCTGCGCCGCTGGCTGAATGGCAAAGAGGTGGCCAGCGAGCACGGCTGGATCCATGTGGTCGAGTCGCTGTTCATCGAGTAAAACCTGTGCCGGGGCCTTTCGCCCCGGCCATGTTCAGCCCAGCGCCTTCGCCAGCAGGGTGATTGGATGCTCGCAGCGCTTGCTGGTGGACATCTCAATCTGCCACTTGCAGGTTTCGCAGTCCGTTACCACGATATCCGCGCCGCTCTCTTCAATCTGGCGGAACAGCGGGGCGCCAATCGCCTGTGACGTTTCGTAGTTTTCACGCTTAAAGCCGTAGGTTCCCGCAATCCCGCAGCAGCGCGAATCCAGCACCGTCAGCTCCAGGCCTGGAATAAGCCGCAGCAGCTCAAGCGTATAGAGCGACCAGCCCATTTTCTCCATATGACACGGCGTGTGATAGACCACCTTCAGCGGTAATGTCCCCAGCGGCAGCGTCTGCCCGCTATCCAGCTTGCGCCACAGGAAGCGTGTCGCCAGCTCGATGTGCTCGCGCAGGCCGGTATTATCCACGTCCAGCAGATGCGGGTACTCGTCGCGCAGGGTGAAGGTACAGGTGGACGAGGTCGCCAGCACCGGAATCCCTTTATCGACAATCGCTTCGCGCAGGGAGGTGACATTGCTTTGAGCCTGCCTGCGCGCTTTATCGGTAAACCCGTTGGCAATCAGCGGTACGCCGCAGCACTTCTCTTTGTTCAGTAGCTGAACGCCCGTTCCCATGGCGTTCAGCACCTTCAGCAGATCTTTACCCAGCTGCGGGTGGTTGTAGTTCACATAGCAGCCGTGGAAAAAGGCCACCTGGTCGGCGTACTGCGCCTGTTGTGCCGCGACGGATTTGTACCAGCGGCGGAAGGTGCCGTGAGAATATTTCGGCAGGCTGCGGTGATGATCTATCTTCAGCGTGGCATCCAGCAGCTGGCGCACCGGTTTGAGCGAGGTCGCGGCATTCACCAGCGGGGCAAAGGGCGTCGAGACGCTGCCCATCAGATCGGTATGGCTCAGGATCGCGTCCCGCAGCGTCGGCTTTTGCGTGCTGTAGCGCGCCCGGGCGCGCTGGATAATATCGCCGATTTTAACATCCGACGGGCAGGCGACTTCGCAGCGTTTGCAGTTAATGCAGTATTTCAGCGCCTCGTCGTACAGCTTGCCGTCCTTCAGACGCAGACGCTCGCCGTCCGGTCCGGCCTGCTTTGGCCCGGGATAGCGTGGGTTCACGCCGCTGACCGGGCAGACGGTGGTACACACCGTGCATTTAATGCAGCTTTCAAAACGGGTGTCGTTCATTGTTCAGCCTCCGTACGCTGGCTAATCTGCTCTGCCACATACAGCGCCGTGACGGCGCAGACCCCGCCACCGCATCCCTGGGCAATGGGATCGTACCCGCCCAGCAGCGAGCCGATGGCAAAGAGATTACTGACGGGCTTACCGGAAAGTTGCGGATGCAGCTGGCTATCGACAATCACGCCGAACTGCTGCCAGGGCTGCGGCGAGAAGAAATCACTCTGATACCAGTCCGCGCGGGAGGCTCGCTGGCGAACATCCAGCCCCATAATGGCTTCCCGGATGCCCTCCCGGCTGCTCAGCAGCCCGTTGCTGAAGAAGCTGCCGCTTGCCAGCACCGTATAGCGGGCACGAAGCGGAATATCGTCGTGGTTACGCGTCCAGATTTCGCTCACCGCGCCGTCGGTCAGGGTGATTTTTTTCACCTCATCACCGGCCATCCACACGCCGCCCTGCGCGACAAACTGGCGCTGGAGCTGGGTATGCAGGCGAATGCCGGGTACGGAAGGGGGCAGCGTGGGCAGCAGGCCGAGCGAGCAGGGCAGCCGATCCGAGAGCCAGCGCCAGAGCCGGTTATCGCGTAAACCAAAGCAGGCGGGCATCAGCAGGGCGTCGCAGCCGTCGCCGAGCGGCCTGAGCGCGTCATACAGCAGCGGCCATTTGTCCTCGTTATCCAGAAAACGGGCGATATTCACCGCGCGAAACTCGCTCGGGTTGTCGCGCAGGACATCCAGTTCAGGTAGCTCTATCTCTGCCGTTTCGGCATTGACGCCCTGGCGACTGAGTGACGCCGCCGCGAGATGAGGCTGAAAATCCAGAAAGCCGCTAATGCCCACGACCCGCACGCGTGCGGCATTGAAGGGCGCTACGGGCACTTCTTCCGGGCTGAGCCAGGCAGAGCGCAGGGTGCCGAGCGGCGTGACGCGCTGGTGATTGAGCCGGGCGCTTCCCTTAAGACGCGCGCCGCAGTCCGCCAGCAGCGCTTCGGTTTCCAGCGCAAAGCGGTCAATGTGCTGCGCGCCAATCAGGTGATACGGGTGCTCCGGCGGCAGCGTATCGCGGCACGCTTCGTCCACCAGATCCAGCGAGCCCGACGAGAAGTGCAGGGCGCTCTGGCCCCGTGTGATAATGGCGCAGCGCAGCCCCTGCTTCGTGAGCTTGATGCCGCAGAGCAGGCCTGCCAGCCCGCCGCCGACGATGACGGTATCAAATTTCATCGCGTTGCTCCTTCTCAAGACCGCAAAGCCCCTGGTAGACCCAGCGGGTAAATTCGCTTTCGCGCAGGGCATCGCCCCAGGCGACAGGCTGAATGCCTTTCCAGCGCTCGTTTAAAAACGCGCTGAGCTGATCGAGCGACTGGGTGGCGGTGGTGGTGTGAAAACGCTGCAGCAGTCCGGCGGCACGACAGGCGCACAGCTCGCCCTGACAGGTCCCCATTCCGACGCGGGTACGGCGGCGAAGATCGAGCAGGCTTGTGACCGTCAGGCTCTCCACCGCGTACTGCACCTCACCGGCGGTGACGGCTTCGCACTCGCATACCAGGCTGCGGCTCAGGCGTCCTTCACCGAGCCACTGCGGCGTTCTGTCGCCGTGGCGGTAAATAGCGGACCCGCGCAGCGGCGCGGGCAGGGAGATAATTTTTTGCAGCGTTTTTTCGGTGGACTGACGCGAGCCGGGCAGGGCTTGCTCTGCCGTCACGCACCGTTCGGTATTGCCCAGCTTGCGGCAGACGGCATCGGTCGCCCACTCGGCCATCAGGCGGTAGGTCATCAGCTTGCCGCCGGTGATGGTGATAAACCCGTCCATGCCGTCGCGCGCGGCGTGATCGAGCAGCACGATACCCCGGCTGACGTTACGCCCGCTCGGGTCGTTGTCGCTGGCGACCAGCGGACGCACGCCCGCGTAGGCGCGCAGAATTCGCGTCTGGGCCATCACCGGGGCCAGTTTTTCCCCTTCGCGCAGCAGGATGTCCACCTCTTCGGCGGTTACGCGGTTATAGTCAATCTCGCTGTAGTCGACGTGGGTTGAGGTGGTACCGATTAACGAAATGGTGTCGCCCGGGACGAGGATATCGGCATCAGACGGTTTGCGGCAGCGGTTGATCACGTGGTTATTGATGCGGTGGTCGAGGATCAGCAGCGAGCCTTTCGCCGGGAACATGCGCACCGACAGGTCCGCGTATTCCGCGATGCGCTGCCCCCAGATCCCCGCCGCGTTGACCACCACGGCGGCATACAGCTCGCTGTGTTCGTTATATTGTGTATCAACGATCCGCACGCCGCAGATGCGGTGACCTTCGCGGATAAGCCCGGTCACTTCGTGCCCGGTCAGGATGTGCGCGCCATGTTCGCGGGCGTCCAGCATATTGGCGGCGGTCAGGCGGAAGGGATCAACGGTGCCGTCAGGCACCTTCACCGCGCCGATCAGCGCCGGGTTGACCGACGGTTCCAGCCGCCGTGCCAGCGCCGGGTCCATGGCCTCAGCCTGAATGCCCGCTGTATTGCAGGCGGTAATAAAGGTCTCCTGAAAGGCGAGGTCATCTTCGGGAAGGGTAATAAAGAGGCCGTCGGTCGGCTCAATGCAGTGGCGGGCGATACGCTTGAGGATCTGGTTTTCAGCAATACATTCGCGCGCGGATTCACCGTCGGTAACCGCATACCGCGCGCCGCTGTGCAGCAGGCCATGGTTACGCCCGGTTGCGCCCGTGGCGATATCGTGACGCTCCAGCAGCGTGACGCTTAAGCCGCGAAGGGCGCAATCGCGTGCGATCCCGGCGCCGGTTGCGCCACCGCCAATGATTATCACATCGCTGTAGCGAGGATCGTGAATGGTCATTGTTTACCCTCTATGTTCGTTTTTTTATCATTTAGCCATATCAATCGTGCGGTTTGTTTGATTTCGAACATAAACGCGCGAAATTCGAAAGTAAAACGTGATTTCATGCGCTTTTTTGCGCATTCTGTCATATTTCTGTAACAATCTGTGCGTTGATTCACAGTAACAATCACCGTGATTTCTTAACATCCCCGCCTCTGGAATTCAGGTGCGAGCCACCTGCTCATTCAATTCAAGGCCACGGAGGCTGTTATGCTCAGTATCTTCAAACCTGCGCCGCATCGGGCGCGTCTGCCAGAGGCAGAAATTGATCCGCTATACCGCCGTCTGCGCTGGCAAATCTTCCTGGGGATCTTCTTCGGGTACGCTGCGTACTACCTTGTACGTAAAAACTTCGCGCTCGCCATGCCGTATCTGGTGGAGCAGGGCTTCTCCCGCGGCGATCTGGGGTTCGCGCTGTCGGGGATCTCAATCGCCTACGGTTTTTCCAAATTCATCATGGGTTCGGTGTCGGACCGCTCTAACCCGCGCGTGTTTCTGCCCGCCGGTCTGATTCTGGCCGCGGCGGTGATGCTGTTCATGGGCTTTGTGCCGTGGGCGACGTCCAGTATTGCGATTATGTTCGTGCTGCTGTTCCTCTGCGGCTGGTTCCAGGGGATGGGGTGGCCGCCTTGTGGGCGCACCATGGTGCACTGGTGGTCGCAGAAGGAGCGCGGCGGCATCGTGTCGGTGTGGAACTGTGCGCATAACGTGGGTGGCGGTATTCCGCCGCTGCTGTTCCTGCTGGGGATGGCCTGGTTCAACGACTGGCACGCTGCGCTCTATATGCCTGCCTTTGGCGCCATCGTCGTGGCGATTTTCGCTTTTGCGCTGATGCGTGACACGCCTCAGTCCTGCGGCCTGCCGCCGATTGAAGAGTACAAAAACGACTATCCGGATGATTACAGCAAGGAGCACGAAGAAGAGCTGACCGCAAAACAGATCTTCATGAAGTACGTCCTGCCGAACAAGCTGCTGTGGTACATCGCGGTGGCGAACGTGTTCGTTTACCTGCTGCGCTACGGCATCCTCGACTGGTCCCCGACCTACCTGAAAGAGGTGAAGCACTTCGCGCTGGATAAGTCGTCCTGGGCCTATTTCCTGTATGAATATGCCGGGATCCCGGGCACGCTGCTTTGCGGCTGGATGTCGGACAAGGTGTTCAAAGGCAACCGCGGTGCGACGGGCGTGTTCTTTATGACCCTGGTGACCATTGCCACCGTCGTTTACTGGCTCAACCCGCCGGGCAACCCGTCAGTAGATATGGCCTGCATGATCGTCATCGGCTTCCTGATTTATGGTCCGGTAATGCTGATCGGTCTGCACGCGCTGGAGCTGGCACCGAAAAAAGCGGCAGGCACGGCGGCAGGCTTTACCGGTCTGTTCGGCTATCTGGGCGGTTCGGTCGCGGCAAGCGCCATCGTGGGCTACACCGTTGACTTCTTCGGCTGGGACGGCGGCTTTATGGTGATGATCGGCGGTAGCGTGCTGGCGGTACTGCTGCTGATTGTTGTGATGATCGGTGAGAAACGTCACCACGCGGAAGTGCAGGCGCGTCGTCAATAAGGAGCAATGCCATGAAATTATCTTACGTAACAGCCGGCCTGCTGCTGGCGGGCCTGATGACCGGCTCGGCGCTGGCGGCGGATAAAATCGTTATCGCCCACCGCGGCGCCAGCGGCTATCTGCCGGAGCATACCCTGCCGGCGAAAGCGATGGCCTATGCCCAGGGCGCGGATTATCTGGAGCAGGATCTGGTGATGACGAAGGACGACCAGCTGGTCGTCCTGCATGACCACTATCTGGACCGCGTGACGGACGTGGCGGAGCGTTTCCCGGACCGCGCCCGTAAGGATGGCCGCTACTACGCCATCGACTTCACGCTGGCGGAGATTCGCTCCCTGAAGTTTACCGAAGGCTTCGAGATTGAAAACGGCAAGAAGGTGCAGGTCTATCCGGGCCGTTTCCCGATGGGCAAATCTGACTTCCGCATTCATACCTTCCAGGAAGAGATTGAATTTGTTCAGGGCCTGAACCACTCCACCGGTAAAAACATCGGTATCTACCCGGAGATCAAAGCGCCGTGGTTCCACCATCAGGAAGGGAAAGACATTGCCGCGAAGACGCTGGAAGTGCTGAAGCAGTACGGCTACACCAGCAAGAAGGACAAAGTCTACCTGCAGTGTTTTGACGCCGCCGAACTGAAGCGCATCAAAACCGAGCTGGAACCGAAGATGGGGATGGATCTCAATCTGGTACAGCTGATTGCCTATACCGACTGGAATGAAACCCAGGAGAAGCAGCCGGACGGGAAGTGGGTTAACTATAACTACGACTGGATGTTTAAGCCGGGTGCGATGAAGCAGATTGCGCAGTACGCCGACGGCATCGGGCCGGATTACCACATGCTGGTGGCGGAAGGCTCAGCGCCGGGACACGTGAAGCTGACGGCGATGGTAAAAGAGGCGCATGCCAGCAAGATGCAGGTCCATCCGTATACCGTGCGTGCAGACCAGCTGCCGCCGTATGCCACGGACGTGAATCAGCTTTATGAGGTGTTGTATAACCAGGCGGGCGTGGACGGACTGTTTACGGATTTCCCGGATAAAGCGGTGAGCTTTTTGAAGGATTAACGCTGAAATTGCCGGGTGGCGGCTGCGCCTTACCCGGCCTACGAACTGCGGTTTTGTAGGTCGGGTAAGCGAAGCGCCACCCGACGCAATCACATCTCGATCTCAATATCGCCTTTCGCCCGGCAGCAGCAGGGCAAAATTTCCCCTTCGTTGATAAAGGCCAGCGGTTCGGTCAGCCAGTCCACCTGGCCGGCGACCAGGCGGCAGCGGCAGGAGCCGCAGTAGCCGGAACGACACTGGTACTCTACTTCTACCTGATGTGCCTCAAGCGCCACCAGCAGAGAAGGGTGCTCCTCCCGACACAGTACCTCAGTGCCGGAAAGACTTAACGTGACGCGTGACATCAGAGCTGGAAGTCGCTCAGGTCGTCAGTGTTGACTTCAGAATCAATCTGACCGACCAGGTAAGAACTCACTTCCACTTCCTGCGGCGCCACCTGCACGTTATCGGACACCAGCCAGGTGTTGATCCACGGGATTGGGTTAGAGCGCGTCTGGAACGGCAGGTCGAGACCGACAGCCTGCATGCGGATGTTGGTGATGTACTCAACGTACTGGCACAGAATGTCTTTGTTCAGGCCAATCATGGAGCCGTCGCGGAACAGGTAGTCTGCCCACTCTTTCTCCTGCTGGGCCGCCAGCACGAACAGGTCGTAGCACTCCTGCTTGCACTCTTCGGCGATTTCCGCCATCTCCGGATCGTCCGTACCGCTGCGCAGCAGGTTCAGCATGTGCTGGGTACCGGTCAGGTGCAGGGCTTCATCGCGGGCGATCAGACGGATGATTTTGGCGTTGCCTTCCATCAGCTTGCGCTCGGCAAAGGCGAAGGAGCAGGCGAAGCTCACGTAGAAGCGAATCGCTTCCAGCGCGTTGACGCTCATCAGGCACAGGTACAGCTGTTTTTTCAGCGCGCGCAGGTTCACGGTAACGGTTTTACCGTTCACGTTGTGGGTGCCTTCGCCCAGCAGATGCCAGTAGCTGGTCATCTCGATCAGCTCGTCGTAGTAGTGGGCAATGCCTTCCGCGCGCTTCTGGATCTGCTCGTTGGTGACGATATCGTCAAACACCACCGCCGGATCGTTCACGATGTTGCGGATGATGTGGGTATAAGAGCGGGAGTGGATCGTTTCGGAGAACGCCCAGGTTTCCACCCAGGTTTCCAGCTCAGGAATGGAGATCAGCGGCAGCAGCGCCACGTTCGGACTACGGCCCTGAATGGAGTCCAGTAGCGTCTGGTACTTCAGGTTGCTGATGAAGATATGCTTTTCGTGATCCGGCAGCGACTGGTAATCAATACGGTCGCGGGAGACGTCCACTTCTTCCGGGCGCCAGAAGAAAGAGAGTTGCTTTTCAATCAGCTTTTCGAAGATGTCATATTTTTGCTGATCGTAGCGTGCCACGTTGACCGGCTGGCCGAAGAACATCGGCTCTTTGAGCTGGTCGTTTTTCGTCTGTGAAAAGGTGGTATAAGCCATGAGTGTGTCCTGTGAGAGATTTTGTCAGTCGGGCAAACAAAATCGTAGGCCGGGTAAGCGTAGCGCCACCCGGCATTTACATTAGATCTTACATGCGCCGCTTTCGCAGCCATCGTCCTGAATTGACGGCACCATGTCGTCCTGCGCGTCTTCCGCACCGTCACGGGTGTTGTGATAGTACAGCGTTTTCACGCCAAATTTATAGGCGGTCAGCAGGTCTTTCAACAGCTGCTGCATTGGTACCTTGCCGGACGGGAAGCGCGTCGGGTCATAGTTGGTGTTGGCAGAGATCGACTGGTCGATAAACTTCTGCATGATACCCACCAGCTGCAGGTAGCCGTCGTTGTTTGGCATTTCCCACAGCAGCTCGTAGTTGTTACCCAGCGTTTCGTAATCCGGCACCACCTGACGCAGCACGCCGTCTTTCGACGCTTTGATGCTGACGTGGCCGCGCGGCGGTTCAATACCGTTGGTGGCGTTGGAGATCTGCGACGAGGTCTCGGACGGCATCAGGGCAGAGAGCGTGGAGTTACGCAGGCCGTGGGTCTTGATGGACTCGCGCAGGCCTTCCCAGTCGAGATGCAGCGGCTCGCTGACAATCGCATCCAGGTCTTTCTTGTAGGTGTCGATTGGCAGAATGCCTTTCGCGTAGGTGGTTTCGTTGAACCACGGGCACGCGCCTTGCTCTTTCGCCAGCTCGTTGGACGCTTTCATCAGGTAGTACTGAATCGCTTCGAACGTCTGGTGCGTCAGGTTGTTGGCGCTGCCGTCGGAGTAACGCTTGCCGTTTTTCGCCAGCCAGTAGGCGAAGTTGATCACGCCGATACCCAGGGTGCGACGGCCCATTGCACCGCGTTTAGCGGCCGGGATTGGGTAATCCTGGTAGTCCAGCAGGGCGTCAAGCGCGCGAACTGCCAGCACGGCCAGCTCTTCCAGCTCGTCCAGGCTCTTAATCGCACCCAGGTTGAACGCGGACAGCGTACACAGCGCGATTTCGCCGTTTTCGTCGTTCACGTCTTCCAGCGGTTTGGTCGGCAGGGCGATCTCCAGGCACAGGTTGGACTGGCGCACTGGCGCAACCACCGGGTCAAACGGGCTGTGGGTGTTGCAGTGGTCCACGTTCTGGATGTAGATACGGCCGGTAGAGGCACGTTCCTGCATCATCAGGGAGAACAGGTCTACCGCCTTCACGCGCTGCTTACGAATGCTGTCGTCTTTTTCGTATTTGGTGTACAGACGCTCGAACTCGTCCTGATCGGCGAAGAACGCGTCATACAGGCCCGGAACGTCGGACGGGCTGAACAGGGTGATGTCCTCACCTTTCAGCAGACGGGTGTACATCAGCTTGTTGATCTGCACGCCGTAGTCCATGTGACGCACGCGGTTGCCTTCCACGCCGCGGTTGTTCTTCAGAACCAGCAGGCTTTCCACTTCCAGGTGCCACATCGGGTAGAACAGGGTCGCTGCACCGCCGCGCACGCCGCCCTGAGAGCAGGATTTTACTGCCGTCTGGAAGTGCTTGTAGAACGGAATACAGCCGGTGTGGAACGCTTCACCGCCGCGAATCGGGCTGCCCAGCGCACGGATGCGACCGGCGTTGATGCCGATACCGGCACGCTGGGAAACGTATTTCACGATGGCGCTGGAGGTGGCGTTGATGGAATCCAGGCTGTCACCACACTCGATCAGTACGCAGGAGCTGAACTGACGGGTAGGGGTGCGCACGCCAGACATGATTGGCGTCGGCAGCGAAATCTTGAACGTGGAAACCGCATCGTAGAAACGCTTCACGTATTCCAGACGGGTGTCACGCGGGTAGTTAGAGAACAGGCAGGCGGCCACCAGAATATAGAGGAACTGGGCGCTTTCGTAGATCTCACCGGTTACGCGGTTCTGAACCAGGTATTTGCCTTCGAGCTGCTTCACCGCCGCGTAGGAGAAGTTCATGTCGCGCCAGTGATCGATAAACCCGTTCATCTGCTCGAACTCTTCTTCCGTATAGTCTTCCAGCAGATGCGTGTCGTATTTGCCCAGCTCAACCATTTTCACTACGTGATCGTAAAGCTTCGGCGGCTCAAACTGGCCGTAGGCTTTTTTACGCAGGTGGAAAATCGCCAGACGTGCAGCGAGGTACTGATAATCCGGTGCTTCGCGGGAGATGAGGTCAGCCGCCGCTTTAATGATCGTTTCGTGGATATCAGACGTTTTGATGCCGTCGTAGAACTGAATGTGGGAACGCAGTTCAACCTGGGAGATAGATACGTTGTTCAGTCCTTCTGCTGCCCAGTCGAGAACTCGATGGATTTTGTCCAGATTGATACGCTCGGTAGTACCGTCGCGCTTTGTCACCAGCAGACTCTGATTCATGTGGGGTTTACCTGTCCGTGAAATAAAAAAATATCCCCCGCTTATCCACAGATCCGTCTTGTGACTAACTCTGTGGATAAATACTACATATAGGGGGTTTGCGATAAGAAAAACGCTATATGGTGAGTATTCTAGTATCGAATCTTTTCAGCACAAGGGTTGATTTTGACGTTAAATTGAGGTTGTGAAAGGGTAAAAAAGGCTAAGTCCTCGTACCGTAAGGCCTGGAAGACATGTCAATAATTAAGAAAAAAAATTCAAAATTTGATCGAGTGCTGATTTCTTCAACGAGAGGTCAGAATTGCGCAACATGATGTCGCGCAATCTTTATAAGAATAACGAATGACGTTAGTCGTTTTTGGCGGTGGTGTGCAACATATAGTTAACATCAACGCCCGGTGCGAGCTTGAATTTATCGGTCAGCGGATTGTAGTGCAGGCCGGTGATGTGCTGCTCTTTGAGCCACGTCTGATCAACCCAGCTTAACAACTCGGCTGGCTTGATGAATTTCTTCACGTCGTGCGTCCCTTTCGGCACCATGCGCAGCACATACTCTGCGCCGACCACGGCCATCAGCCAGGCTTTACCGTTGCGGTTGATGGTTGAGAAGAAGACCTGGCCGCCCGGCTTCACCAGTTTTGCACAGGCGTGCACCACCGACTGCGGATCGGGAACGTGCTCCAGCATCTCCATGCAGGTCACCACATCGTACTGATGGGCGTGTTTCGCCGCGTGCTCTTCCACGGTTTCCTGCACGTATTCCACCTGTATACCGGACTCCAGCGCGTGAAGACGGGCCACCTGCAGCGGTTCAAAGCCCATATCCAGGCCGGTGACGGTGGCCCCTTCGCGCGCCATGCTCTCCGCCAGGATGCCGCCGCCGCAGCCGACGTCGAGCACTTTCTTACCGAACAGACCGCCGGAACGCTCCGCGATATAGCCCAGACGCAGCGGGTTAATGCGATGCAGCGGTTTGAACTCACCTTCGAGATCCCACCAGCGGGACGCCACCGCTTCAAATTTGGCAATCTCTTCGTGGTCAACGTTGTGAGCCACCGGGGATTTTTCGGCATTCATGGGCGCTTTTACTCCTTATTTAGCAAGACAAAGGAGTATATCAGGCAATCCCCGTGAATAAAGCGTATAGGTTTACCTCAATCACCTCGGCTGTGTTATAATTTGCGACCTTTGAATCCGGGATACAGTAGAGGGATAGCGGTTAGATGAGCGACCTTGCGAGAGAAATTACACCGGTTAACATCGAGGAAGAGCTGAAGAGCTCCTATCTGGACTATGCGATGTCGGTCATTGTTGGCCGTGCGCTGCCGGATGTCCGCGATGGCCTGAAGCCGGTACACCGTCGCGTACTATACGCCATGAACGTATTGGGCAATGACTGGAATAAAGCCTATAAAAAATCTGCCCGCGTCGTCGGTGACGTTATCGGTAAATATCACCCGCATGGTGATACCGCCGTTTATGACACCATCGTTCGTATGGCGCAGCCATTCTCCTTGCGTTACATGCTGGTAGATGGTCAGGGTAACTTTGGCTCAGTCGACGGCGACTCCGCTGCGGCGATGCGTTATACGGAAATCCGTATGTCGAAAATCGCTCATGAGCTGATGGCCGACCTGGAAAAAGAGACCGTTGATTTCGTCGATAACTACGACGGCACCGAGCGCATCCCAGATGTGATGCCAACCAAGATCCCGAACCTGCTGGTTAACGGTTCGTCTGGTATCGCGGTCGGTATGGCAACCAACATTCCGCCGCACAACATTACCGAAGTGATCAACGGCTGCCTGGCCTATATCGACGATGAAGACATCAGCATTGAAGGGCTGATGGAACACATCCCGGGCCCGGACTTCCCGACGGCGGCGATCATCAACGGTCGTCGCGGTATTGAAGAAGCGTACCGCACCGGACGCGGCAAGATTTACATCCGTGCCCGCGCCGAAGTGGAAGCAGACGCTAAGACCGGCCGTGAGACCATCATTGTTCACGAGATCCCGTATCAGGTGAACAAAGCGCGTCTGATTGAAAAAATCGCCGAGCTGGTAAAAGAAAAACGCGTTGAAGGCATCAGCGCGCTGCGTGACGAGTCTGACAAAGACGGTATGCGCATCGTGATTGAGATTAAACGCGACGCGGTGGGCGAGGTTGTGCTGAACAACCTGTATTCCCAGACTCAGCTTCAGGTCTCCTTCGGCATCAACATGGTTGCGCTGCACCATGGTCAGCCGAAGATCATGAACCTGAAAGAGATCCTGAGCGCGTTCGTGCGTCACCGCCGTGAAGTGGTGACCCGCCGTACTATCTTCGAACTGCGCAAAGCGCGTGACCGTGCCCATATCCTTGAAGCGCTGGCCGTTGCACTGGCCAACATCGACCCTATTATTGAGCTGATTCGCCGTGCGCCGACCCCGGCAGAAGCGAAAGCAGCCCTGATTGCGCGTCCATGGGAGCTGGGTAACGTGGCCGCCATGCTTGAACGTGCGGGCGATGACGCGGCGCGTCCTGAGTGGCTGGAGCCTGAATTCGGCGTGCGTGACGGTCAGTACTACCTGACTGAACAGCAGGCGCAGGCGATTCTGGATCTGCGTCTGCAGAAACTGACCGGCCTTGAGCACGAAAAACTGCTCGATGAATATAAAGAGCTGCTGGAACAGATTGCCGAGCTGCTGCATATCCTGGGTAGCGCAGATCGCCTGATGGAAGTGATCCGTGAAGAGCTGGAACTGGTCCGCGATCAGTTCGGCGATGCGCGCCGCACCGAAATCACCGCAAACAGCTCTGATATCAACATTGAAGACCTGATCAATCGCGAAGACGTGGTGGTCACCCTGTCTCACCAGGGCTATGTGAAGTATCAGCCGCTGACCGACTACGAAGCACAGCGTCGTGGCGGTAAAGGTAAATCTGCGGCACGTATTAAAGAAGAAGACTTTATTGACCGCCTGCTGGTGGCAAACACCCATGACACGATCCTCTGCTTCTCAAGCCGCGGTCGTCTGTACTGGATGAAAGTCTATCAGCTGCCGGAAGCAAGCCGCGGTGCACGTGGTCGTCCAATCGTTAACCTGCTGCCGCTGGAAGCGAACGAACGTATCACCGCCATCCTGCCGGTACGCGAGTACGAAGAGGGCGTGAACGTCTTTATGGCGACCGCCAGCGGTACCGTGAAGAAAACCGCCCTGACCGAGTTCAGCCGCCCACGTTCCGCCGGGATCATTGCGGTGAATCTGAACGAAGGCGACGAGCTGATCGGCGTGGATCTGACCTCCGGTTCCGATGAAGTGATGCTGTTCTCTGCGGCCGGTAAAGTGGTGCGCTTTAAAGAGAACGCCGTCCGTGCAATGGGTCGTACCGCTACGGGCGTTCGTGGTATCAAACTGGCGGGCGAAGACAGCGTCGTTTCCCTGATCGTTCCGCGCGGCGAAGGTGCAATCCTGACCGTGACGCAGAATGGCTACGGTAAACGTACGGCAGAAAGCGAATACCCGACCAAGTCTCGCGGCACGCAGGGCGTTATCTCTATTAAAGTGACCGAGCGCAACGGTTCCGTTGTGGGCGCGGTGCAGGTAGACGATGCCGACCAGATCATGATGATCACCGATGCCGGTACGCTGGTGCGTACCCGCGTGTCTGAGATCAGCGTGGTGGGGCGTAACACCCAGGGCGTGATCCTCATCCGTACCGCGGAAGATGAAAACGTGGTGGGTCTGCAGCGCGTTGCTGAGCCGGTGGATGACGAAGAGCTCGATTCCATCGACGGTAGCGTTGCGGAAGGCGATGATGATATCGCGCCGGAAGCCGACACTGACGATGACGCAGCGGATGATGCTGACGAGTAATCACTCCTGAAGCAAAAAGGGCCGGATTCCGGCCCTTTTCTTTTGCAGAAGCAGATAAGTCAACGTTGCGACCCGGCGCGTTTACCGCTACCTTAACCACATTCTTTTGACCCCGACGGCGGAGCCTCGCCCCTTTGAAATACCTCGTCTCCTTTCGTACTACGCTGAAAGTCTCTCGCTATCTGTTTCGGGCGCTGGCGCTCTTGCTCTGGCTGCTGGTGGCCTTGTTCTCGGTGTTTTACATCGTTAACGCGCTGCACCAGAAAGAAGCGGAGATCCGCCAGGAGTTTAACTTAAGCTCCGACCAGGCCCAGCGCTACATTCAGCGAACGTCTGACGTGATGAAGGAGTTGAAGTATATTGCCGAAAATCGTCTGACGGCGGAAAACGGCATCCTTGCGCTTCGGGGGCGTAATGACAAAACCGAAGTCCCGGACTTCCAGCCGCTGTTCCCGGACTCCGATTGCTCCACCATGAGCAATACCTGGCGCGGGTCGCTGGAGTCTCTTGCCTGGTTTATGCGCTACTGGCGCGACAATTTCTCCGCCGCCTACGACCTGAATCGCGTATTCCTGATTGGCAGTGAAAATCTCTGCATGGCTGACTTTGGCCTGCGTGATGTGCCCGTTGAGCGTGACGATGCGCTGAAGAGCCTGCATGAGCGTATTGTGAAATATCGCAATGCGCCGCAGGACGAGCGCGGGAATAACATCTTCTGGGTTAGCCAGGGCCCGCGCCCGGGCGTGGGCTATTTCTACGCTCTGACGCCGGTGTATCTCGGCAATCGCCTGCAGGCGCTGCTGGGGATTGAGCAGACCATCCGCATGGAAAACTTCTTCACCCCAGGCAGCCTGCCCATGGGGGTGACCATTCTGGATGAAAACGGCCATCAGCTGATCTCACTCGCCGGGCCGGATAACCGGTTAAACGTTGAACCGCACTGGATGCAGGAGCGGTCATGGTTTGGTTACACCTCCGGCTTCCGCGAGCTGGTGCTGAAAAAAAGCCTGCTGCCATCCTCGCTGAGCATTGTCTACTCGGTGCCGGTGGATATGGTGCTTGAGCGCATACGCATTCTCATCATGAATGCGATTCTGCTGAACCTGATCGCGGGTGGCGCGCTGTTTACGCTGGCGCGCATGTATGAGCGGAAAATCTTTATTCCCGCCGAAAGTGACGCCCAGCGGCTCGAGGAACACGAGCAGTTTAACCGCAAGATTGTCGCTTCGGCGCCGGTGGGGATCTGTATTCTGCGCACCCAGGACGGGACCAATATCCTGAGTAACGAACTGGCGCATAACTACCTGAACATGCTGACGCATGAAGACCGGCAGAGGCTGACGCAGATTATCTGCGGTCAGCAGGTTAACTTTGTCGACGTGCTCACCAGCACGCACACCAACCTGCAGATCAGCTTTGTCCATTCCCGCTATCGCAATGAAAACGTGGCGATTTGCGTGCTGGTGGATGTTTCCGCGCGCGTGAAGATGGAAGAGTCGCTACAGGAGATGGCGCAGGCCGCGGAGCAGGCCAGCCAGTCGAAATCCATGTTCCTTGCCACCGTCAGCCACGAGCTGCGAACGCCGCTGTACGGGATCATTGGTAACCTCGACCTGCTGCAGACCAAAGAGCTGCCGAAAGGGGTCGACAGGCTGGTGACGGCGATGAACAACTCCTCCAGCCTGCTGCTGAAAATCATCAGCGATATTCTCGACTTCTCTAAAATTGAGTCTGAGCAGCTGAAAATCGAGCCGCGGGAGTTCTCGCCGCGCGAGGTCATGAACCATATCAGCGCCAACTATCTGCCGCTGGTGGTGCGTAAACAGCTGGGGCTCTACTGCTTTATCGAACCGGACGTGCCGCTGACGCTGCACGGCGATCCGATGCGCCTGCAGCAGGTCATCTCTAACCTGCTCAGCAACGCCATTAAATTCACGGATGTTGGCTGTATCGTGTTGCACGTCTGCCGGGCGGGGGATTACCTGAGCATTCGCGTGCGCGACACGGGCGTCGGCATCCCGGCGAAGGAAGTGGTTCGCCTGTTCGACCCATTCTTCCAGGTCGGGACCGGCGTGCAGCGTAACTTCCAGGGGACCGGACTGGGGCTGGCGATTTGTGAGAAGCTCGTCAGCATGATGGACGGTGATATCTCCGTGGATACCGAGCCCGGCATGGGCAGCCAGTTCACCATCCGCATTCCGCTCTATTCGGCGCAGTATCCGGCAAAAGCGACGGTGGACGGGCTGAGCGACAAGCGCTGCTGGCTGGCGGTGCATAACGCCTCGCTGAATGACTACCTGACGGCGATGCTTGCCCACAGCGGAGTGAGAGTGTGTCGCTATGAAGGTCAAACGCCGGATGTTGACGATGTGCTGATCGCCGACGAGATGCCGGAACAGCCGTGGCAGGGGAGAGGGGCGGTGCTCTTCTGTCGTCGCCACATTGGCATTCCTGTCGAGCGTGCGCCTGGGGAATGGGTACACAGTGTCGCAACGCCGCACGAGCTGTTGAGCCTGCTGGCGCGCATCTACAAAGTGGAGCTCGAAGAGAACGACGGTGCAGGCGCGTTGCCGTCACCGGACTCTCTGGCGTCGGTGAATGACGATATGATGATTCTGGTGGTGGATGACCATCCGATTAACCGCCGCCTGCTGGCTGACCAGCTTGGATCGCTGGGCTACCAGTGCAAAACGGCCAATGACGGCGTGGATGCGCTGAATGTGCTGAGTAAAAATCATATTGATATCGTGCTTAGCGACGTCAACATGCCAAACATGGATGGCTACCGTCTGACGCAGCGCATCCGACAGCTGGGCCTGACGCTGCCGGTGGTGGGCGTAACGGCGAACGCGCTGGCGGAAGAGAAACAGCGCTGTCTGGAGTCAGGCATGGACAGCTGTCTGTCGAAGCCGGTGACGCTGGACGTGCTGAAGCAGACGTTGTCGATTTACGCGGATCGCGTGAGAAAAACCAGAATATAAAAAAGGCCCGTAAGGGCC
>NZ_AVOP01000035.1:0-264254 GCF_000733275.2 Enterobacter sp. EGD-HP1 | reverse complement strand
ACACCTCGGCGCAGCCCAAGAAAATTAAATGTACTTATAAGATAAAAAACCTTGTTCTACTCGGAAAGCGGCATACAGTGACACTCATAGAAACAAATGAGGTCAGGAATGTACATTAGAATGTTAACCATATGCCTGGCGACTATGTTGATCGCGAGTTGCGCACAAACTGGACCTGCAAGAGTTGAGGTAATAAACACGGCTTGAGATTGGGTTAAACCCTCTATGGAACGGATCTCGACTGGGATATGCTGGAGTAGCAGACGAAGAAGGCCATACTGACGCACAACAAATCGTGGCGGACGAACTGCGAAAGGCTGAGCGCATCGATGTCATCACAACAAGAGTAGGGGTTGGAACGATTGCCGCAACAACTGTGATATGTCTGATTAAGTTGCATTTTTTAGCTTTGGATATTCATAATGACCTCACACAAAATTGGTGAGGTCATTATGTCTACAGGTAGAGTAGTTTTAACGGACTTAAAATCCGACAACAATTCTGTTTTTACATTGACAGCGTTAGGGAACAGAGCAGTGACATACCTTCATGATCTTGATAGTGGTCATGCCGAGTATTGCCTACATCATGCTCATTTCTCCCGTGAGTTCAGCATAAAGATCGATGGTACCAAAAGGGCTATCTCTCTATTCCATGATGGAAGAAAAGTATTCACATTAGTGGGGGAGGTAATTCATAACAATGAAATGTACCGCTATGGGCAAGAGCCGTTTAATTTAAAACCACTCAAAGTTGGTGATGAATTACACGCTACAGATCACGCTAACCCTAACCCAATGAATAAGCTTGTACTGAAGATTATCAGCTTAAACGCTTAATGAATCTCTTATCCAGCATGTCTGATTTTCATCCTAGCCACTGGCACATGCTGGTGGCTTTTTTGCTGCCATCACCATAGGTAGACCCATCGTAATCGCAATAACCGATTGATGAAGATGAAGAAAGAACTAGTCCTCCTCTTCTTCCTCCATTAAATCGTCATCTGATTCATTTGGCGGAACAAACTTGTCAGTAATCCTTACTGGAGCCTTGCGGTATTTACGTACCATTTTCGCTTCGATAAAAGCGAAGACCTCGTCCAAATCAATCATGACAATACCCTCATCTAGACAGGCTACATAAAGCTTAGCAAGTGTAGTGTCGTGAAGCTTAGAGGTCCCCAGTAAGTCACGCATTTGCTTGCGATCTATAAGGAAACGCCCGCGAGCTTTCCCTCCAAATGCTTCCTCATAGATTTCTACATTCATTATATGTGCGACTTCATTGATTCGTTGCTGAGTTACCTTCATTTCATCACTCCGGATCTAAAATGGTTTTCTATAGGTGGTCTTCACTATCTATAGTGCATCCATCAATGCATTTGGTCAAGTGATGTGTACTCTATGGGTGGAAATTGGTTCACTTTTTGAGTTTGCATTGAACTAGGGGAACTTACTTTATGTCAAAACCGGACTGGGGCGTGCTTCATCAACGGTTCCTGTCCGTCCATGCCGTAACCGGCATATCACCGAAGGAGTGGTGTGAGGCCCAGGGACTGAACTACGCTACCGCCCGTCGATATATCAAAAAACCTACTCCGCAAACTGCGCAAAAACCTGCGCAAAAAAAAATGCGCACTGCGCAGAAAGATAAAAGCGCAAATGAGCTGACAGATGATGATGGACTTACTGCTCAGCAGCGCTTATTTGTCGCGGAGTACCTGAAGGATGGCAATGCCACACAGGCAGCTATCCGGGCTGGCTACAGTAGTAAATCAGCTGAACAAATCGGCTATCAACTCCTTCAGAAAACTTCAGTTGCACAGGCCATTGCACAGCAGCAGAAGGCCTCTATAGCTCGCACGCTTGGCAGTGCCGATGAAGTCCTCGCTCAGATGTGGCAGCTCGCCACTTTCGATGCAAATCAAATCTCACAGTATCGCCGCGGTGCGTGTCGCTACTGCTGGGGCTTCGGTCACCACTACCAGTGGCGCGATGCTGTTGAGTTCGAAGAAGAGAAAGCGAAGGTTGAAGGTAAAGAGGGCGCGAAGCAGCCAGAAGACACTGGCGGTTACGGCTACGACCACAATAGGGAGCCTAACCCCGAATGCCCGCGCTGCAATGGTGACGGCATTGGGCAGCCTTACTTCCCTGACACTCGCAAACTCCCGGCAGCTTCTCGGCTCGCTTACTCCGGCGTGAAGGTCGGCAAAAACGGCGTCGAAATTACAGCAATCAGCCGCGAGCGGATGTTCGAAGCGGTAATGAAGCGCCTGGGCCTGGCCGACAGCGAGTTTGCACAACGTCTGCAGCAGATTGAAATCGAACGTCGGCAGCTGGAGGTTGAGAAACTCCGTAAAGAGCTGGCCGGTGATGGTGAGGACGATGAACCAACCCCAGTGCAGATCAATATCAACGTAGTGGATGCGAGGGCAGACGATGGGGATCAGCCCGACACTTAACATTCCTCAGGCGCGCTTCCTCGCGATGCAGCACAAATTCAAAGCCTACGTTGCCGGGTTCGGTTCCGGTAAGACATGGGTGGGGTGTGGCGGGATCTGCAAAGGGATGTGGGAACACCCGAAGATTAACCAGGGTTATTTCGCGCCGACGTACCCGCAGATCCGTGACATCTTCTACCCGACGATTGAAGAGGTGGCATTTGACTGGGGTTTAAGCGTCAAAATTAACGAGGGGAACAAAGAGGTTCACTTCTACGAGGGGCGACGGTACCGCGGGACCACAATCTGCCGCTCTATGGAGAAGCCCGGCTCGATAGTTGGTTTCAAAATCGGTAATGCGATGGTGGATGAGCTGGACGTCATGGCGGCTGCCAAAGCGCAGCAGGCATGGCGAAAAATAATCGCCCGAATGCGTTACAACATTCCCGGTCTGAGAAATGGAATTGACGTCACGACAACGCCGGAAGGGTTCAAATTCGTTTACCAGCAGTTCGTGAAGGCGGTACGTGAAAAGCCAGAACTGTCGGCCCTGTACGGTCTGATTCAGGCCAGCACGTTCGACAACGCAAAGAACCTGCCGCCTGACTATATTCCATCGCTCCTGAGCTCATACCCTGACGAACTGATTCAGGCCTATCTGCGCGGCAAGTTCACCAACCTCAACAGCGGGACCATTTACCATACGTTCAACCGTAAGCTGAATAACTGTTCTGACGAGATTCAGGATGGGGATCCGCTCTTCATCGGTATGGACTTCAACGTGGGGAAAATGGCCGCGATTGTTCACGTTAAGCGTAATGGCCTACCACGCGCGGTTCGCGAGCTGGTGAAGGTCTACGACACGCCAGCGATGATTAAGCGCATTCAGGAAGAGTTCTGGCGCTACGAGGATGGTCGCTACGTTAAAAGCCGGGAGATTTACATCTATCCGGATGCCTCTGGCGACTCACGCAAATCGCAGAACGCCAGCAAGACCGATATTGCCCAGCTTAATGATGCCGGGTTCAGCGTCATTGTTGATGATGCCAACCCGCCGGTTAAAGACCGCATCAACTCGATGAACGCCATGTTCTGCAACGCCAACGGCGAGCGCCGCTATTTGGTTAACGTGCAAAACTGCCCGGTTTATACCGAGAGCCTCGAGCAGCAAATCTGGGCGGCCAATGGCGAACCGGACAAATCAGCTGATAACGATCACCCCAATGATGCTGGTGGGTACTTCATCGTGAAGGATTACCCGATCGTGAAACCGGCATACTCAATCACCATGGACACCACTTTCTGATATGGCAAACGACGACATCACCTGGGTTCGACCAGAACACCGGGCGGCTTCTGCTGCCTGGCGGAAATACAGGGACTTCTGCAAAGGAGTTGAGGCCGTAAAAGCGGCGGGAAATAAGTATCTGCCTTATCTCGACCCAACCGATAAATCCACACGCAATCGCAAGCGCAATGAGGACTATCTAAGCCGTGCGGTGTTCTACGCCATTGCCGGTAATACGAAGATCGGCATGCTTGGGATGGCGTATCGAAAGGACCCCACGTTTAACGGTCCTGAAAAGCTCAAATACCTATTGGACAATGCTGACGGGGCTGGTACCAGTATCTATCAGCAGTCGCAGCTGGTGGCCGAGAACGTGCTGGAGGTTGCGCGAGAGGGCATTTACGTCGATTACGCTGCAGAATCCGATGAGGCGATTATTCTCCGTTATCCGGCAGAGAACATTATCAACTGGCGAACAAAGCGAATTAACGGGCGCGATCAGTTGGTGCTGGTGGTACTGCGCGAATGCGTAGAAGAGCCGGATGGTTACTCTTACAAGGATGAAATCCAGTACCGCGAACTAGCGCTGGAAGAAGGGCGGTTCATCTGCCGCGTATGGCGCCGGGCTGGTGGCTCCGCGAGCGGAACCTACACTGTTGATAGTGAGTACCACCCAAAGCCGAAAGGAAAGGACTACTGGGACGAAATCCCGTTCACCTTTGTCGGTGCTCAGAACAACGATCCCACTATCGATGATTCACCGCTGGCCGCACTGGTGGAGATAAACCACGGGCATTACCGTAACAGCGCTGACTATGAAGACAGCGTATGGTTCTGTGGCCAGGTGCAGCCGTACATGACTGGGCTTGATACTAACTGGCGCGATCACCTCGAGAAGAAGGGCGTGAAAATTGGTTCCCGATCACCGCTTTTGCTTCCCAAGGAGGGCTCGTTTGGTTATGCCCAGGCACAGCCGAACATGCTGGCTAAAGAGGCCATGGACAGCAAACGCGATTACATGGTGCAGCTTGGTGCCCGGCTGATTGAGCAGAACGCCACGGCGAAGACGGCGACGCAGGCTAGCGGTGAGCAAACATCATCAACATCGGTGCTCGGTATCTGCGTTTCAAACGTTTCTGAGGCCTATACGCTGGCGCTGGGATGGTGTGCGAAATACCTTGGCATCAATGGTGAGACGACGAGTTACACCATCAACCAGGAATTCATTGCTAAGGTTGCCGAGTCGGGCATGGTGACGGCAATCGTCAACGCCTGGCAGTCCGGTGCGCTGCGCGATAGCGATATGATTCGAGCACTACAGAAGCTTGACCTTATCGACCCGGCAGACAGCCCGGACGAAGTGATTGATGCACTTCGCAACCAAGCCCCCACATTGACCGGTGGCTGATATGGCAACAGTAAACGAAAGCTTGCGCGATGAATCAATCGCACATTCCATCTGGTTAAGCCGCTACGCCACCGGCGTGGCAAACCGGATGGTGAAGTTGCTTAACGAGACGGATGCTGACCTGTTGGCACGTCTATTGGATGCGCTCGACAGATTGCCTCCTGAGAGCTTCACCGTTAGCCGTCTGCAGAGTTTACTGGGCAGCGTGCGCGAGCTTAACCACCAAGCCATAGCGACCATGCAAGCAGGGCTCGAGGGTGAGCTGGTGGCGCTGGCAAAGAACGAAGCCAGTTATCAGCTGAGCCTGTACGATTCCCTTCTGCCATCACAGGTCCTGTCACAGTATCCGCTGCAGGGCATCACCGCCGATATGGTATATGCCGCGGCGATGGCGCAACCCTTTCAGGGGAGGCTGCTGAGTGAGTGGGCGGAGAATCTGGAATCGGACAGGCTGGCGCGGATAGTGAACGCTGTCCGCAGGGGGTATCTTGCCGGCGACACGGTAGAAACTATAGCCCGCAATGTTCGTGGCCACGCCAACAAAGACTATCGCGATGGCGCGCTGCAGATGAGCAGGGCAAATGCAGCCAGCATCGCTAAAACAGCCGTAAATCATCTGGCTGCCACAGCACGCAACAGCTTCATCAGTGCCAACAGCGATATCGTGAAAGGCAAACAGTGGCTGTCTACGCTGGACAATAAAACAAGTCATGACTGCATTGTTCGTGACCTGCTGCGCTACACCCTCGATAACAAACCGGTCGGGCATAAGGTGCCTTATCTACAGGGACCCGGGAAGATTCATTTCTGCTGCCGTTCTACTGAAACCCTGATCCTCAAGTCGTGGCGCGAACTCGGCATCGATATCGACGAGATGGACGAGGGGACTCGTGCCAGCATGGATGGACAGGTACCGAGGAAAACCTCGTATCTGGAATGGCTCGCGCGCCAGTCGGCACAACGCCAGGATCAGGTTCTGGGTGCCGAGCGTGGCCGTCTGTTCCGCGCGGGTGAAATCGACCTGGCTGATATGTTCACTGACAAAGGCGAATGGATTAGCCTGGAGCGGCTCAAACAGCTTTCTGGCACCGAAACCTGACAACCAATCCTTTCTACACGCCCTGGCATCCGCCGGGGCTTTTTTATGGGCGAGGCCCGACAAATCCCGAGGGGAAATTATGTTAATTCGAAACATGCTCATTAAATATTATTCGGCGGCTGGTGAAGAAGATAAATCAGGCGGTGGTGGTGGCGCTCCTGAAATCACTCCCGACATTCAGAAGCTGATTGATGAGCAGGTGTCGGCTCAGGTTACAGGGCTGAAAAACAAAAACACTGAACTGCTCGGAAAGCTCAAAGAGTCAACCGAGTCCCTCAAACGCTTTGACGGTATCGACCCTGACGCAGTGCGTGGCATCCTGCAACGTTTTTCCGACGACGAAGAGGCGCAGCTTATCGCTGGTGGAAAAATTGATGAGGTTCTGAATAAGCGCACTGAACGCCTTCGCGCCGATTCGGATAAGCAGATCAAAGCAGCAAACGAACGTGCGGATAAAGCCGAAGCGTTCTCCAACAAATTCCGGGATCGCGTTCTGGGTGATGTTATTCGTGCCGCAGCGCTGAAAGCTGGCGCGCTGGCTGAAGCATCCGACGATCTGATCCTGCGTGCCAAAGGCACATTCCAGCTCAACGACGAAGGCGAGGCCGTAGCAGTTGATGCAAATGGCGATGTTCTGTTCGGTAAAGACGGCAAAACCCCACTAAGCCCGCTTGAGTGGGCGGAGTCTCTTAAGGAGACGGCTCCGCACCTGTTCCCGCGCGCCGAAGGCACCGGCGCAGGCGGACACAAATCAAACAGCGGTGGCAGCCTGAAACGTTCCGAAATGAGCGCCAGCGACAAAGCGGACTACATCCGCAAACACGGCCAGCAGGCCTTCCTCAAACTTCCGAAATAAGGGATTAACCCATGTCTACCACTGTTAATACCGACCTGGTTATTTATGACGACCTGGCGCAGACCGCTTTCCTCGAGCGCCGCCAGGATAACTTGGCAATTTTCAACGCGTCATCCAACGGAGCGATCCTTCTGGATAACGAGCTGATTGAAGGCGATTTCCGCAAGCGAGCGTTCTACAAGGTGGGCGGCTCTATTGAATCGCGCAATGTGAACTCTGTCGATAAAGTCACAGGTAAAAAAATCGGTGCCGGTGAAGCGGTATCAGTTAAAGCACCTTGGAAATACGGCCCGTATGAAACCACGGAAGAGGCCTTTAAACGCCGTGGCCGCTCCGTTGATGAGTTCTCCGAAGTTATCGGCGTTGATGTCGCAGATGCCACGCTGGAAGGCTACGTGAAATACGGCCTGAAAGCGCTGACTGCGGCGATTGGCGCTAACGCGGACATGGTGGTCACCGCCGATATCGAAACTGACGGCAAGAAGACCCTGACGCGCGGCCTGCGCAAATACGGGGACAAGTTTAACCGCGTGGTCCTGTTCGTGATGCACTCTGCCACTTACTTCGACATTGTTGATGAGGCGATTGCCAACAAAATCTACGAAGAGGCGGGCGTGGTGGTTTACGGCGGGCAGCCAGGCACGCTGGGTAAACCTGTGCTGGTGACCGACACAATGGACGCTGATGCGATCCTTGGGCTGGTAGCTGGTGCGGTTACCGTCACCGAGTCTCAGGCGCCGGGCTTCCGTTCCTATGACATCAATGACCAGGAAAACCTTGCGATCGGCTACCGTGCTGAAGGCGTGGTTAACGTCGATCTGCTTGGCTACAGTTGGGATACCGCCAAAGGTGATAACCCTGACCTGACCGCCATCGGCACTGCGGGCAACTGGAAGAAACACTTCACCAGCAACAAATCTACGGCAGGCGTGCTGATTAAACTGGGATCCGCTGTGGGGGAGTAACGCTGTCAGCGGATAAAACCTCCGCAACTGCTGACAGCACAGACGCGGTAACTGTTTCTCTGAAGTACACGCTGAATGGCTCCGGTGTATCCGGTAAAACCGTCGCGTGGACGTCCACAGGTGGCACGCTTAGCACGGCCAGTTCTCAGACGGGATCAGTTGGTGGTGCAACGGTGAAACTCACATCAGACGCAGCTGGCACCTTCACGGTAACCGGTACTGTAGATGGAGTGGCGAAAACCACTGAAGAGATCACCTTCACTGCGCCTGCCGGGGAATAACGAATGGGGCGAAAGCCCCATAAACAGGATGATTCGATGGTCAATACCGATATCACCTCTCCTGATGCCAACAGCTACGCCAGTGAAGAGGATCTTGCCTCATTTGCGGAAATACGCGGCATTGAACTGCCTGACAAGCTCACATCTTTGCTGATTAAGGCAATGGATTACCTGGAGGGGCTGGACTGGGTTGGCTCAAAAGCCGACCCTCGACAGCCGCTGGCCTGGCCACGCGTGAATGTCGTTCTGGATGAACATGATTTCCCGCCGGATGAAGTTCCACGGCAGGTTATAACCGCGCAGTGCATGCTGGCGGTAGAGGCAATCGACGGCGATTTACTCTCCAGCGTGCGCGAAGCCGCTGTGAAAACTGAACGTGTGGAAGGTGCTGTAACCATGACCTACGCGGTCGCAGATGGCGAAGTCTTCACGCCGTCTTATCCTGCCGTTATGGCGCTGCTGGGCGACCTCGCTGGTGGTCGTGGTTACGCCATCAATGCATTTGCTGAGAGGGCCTGATATGGCGATTGATTACCAACGTATGCAGGCCAGAACGACCCGCATGCTCAGGCAGAACGGCGCGACGTACAACGTCACCCGTAAAGGCTCGGTAACGGTTATCGGCGGCGTTGAGCATAAAACTGAAGCGGTACGTTTTACTGCTGTGGGCGTGAAGACTGAATACGCGCCAGGCGAAATTGATGGAACGGTCATCGTTAACGGCGATGTGCAGATCGTTTTTACGGCAGAGCAGGAAATTAAAATAGGTGATGTGGTTGATATTGACGGCACAGCCTACCGTGTTGTCAAACCGAACCCGGCAAAACCTGCCGTGCTGGTGCTCTGCTACAAAGCGCAACTGAGGGCTTAGCATGGGCGAGAACACGGCTTTCCTGGCTGAAATTACGGCTTTCGTTAATAAGGCGAAAACAAATCAGGAGGCAGTGGTACGCGCCGTCGGAATCAAAATCCTTAACCAGCTGGTGGTGATGTCCCCAGTGGGCAACCCGGAGTTGTGGGAAGTTAACCAGACAGCCGTGTCCTATAATCGCGCTGTTTACGACCACAATGAGGCGCAGCGGGCCAATCCCGACAACCTGACCAAAATCGGGCGACTGAAGAAAAAAGCCCGGGTGGTGGATGGGATGGATATCAAAGCACCGCCGGGGTATACGGGCGGACGCTTTCGCGGTAACTGGCAGGTGTCCTTTGATGCGCCAACGACTGACGAGACAGGCCGGGTTGATAAGACAGGTGATCTGACAAAAGCGGCCGGGAACTACACGCTGTCGCTCTTCAAAGTCGGGATGAAGGCCATTTATTTCTGCAACAACGTGCCCTATGCCTACCCGCTTGAAATGGGGCATTCCACACAGGCGCCAGGCGGTATGGTCCGCATAACTGCAGCTGAGTTTCAACGCTTCTTTGAGGAAGCTGTCAGAGAGGTGACTAAGTGATTCCTGATATTGCATCTGCACTGGCCGCCAGATTGGGTGCCTGGGCCGATGCCGAGGGCATTTCGGTTGCATGGGAGAACGTGCCGTTCACACCTCCTGCTAACGAGATGTACCTGGCCGTTCACGATATGCCCGTTACGCCGCGAACAATCGATCTCGGATTGCGCTGCCGGACTTATTCAGGCGTGTACCAGATTAATGTCGTGGCGCCAGCCGGCTCCGGCCGTACCTCCGTCGTTGCCCTGGCTGGCAGAGTAGCGGAATTGTTCCCCGAGGGGCTGGAAATTGCAGGCAAAGACTTTACCTGCTGGATTAGCAGCGCGCCTGGCATATTCCGCGGCGTCCCTACACCTGTGTCCTACTCCGTTCCTGTCAGCCTGAATTATCGGGCAGACATTATCAACTGATTCCCTCCGTGATGTCCCACGAGGGACCGGCCTTGAGCCGGTTTTCCCGTTTCTAAAGGAGTAACCATTATGGGCTTTGCATTGCCTAACGGCGCTCATGTCTATCTGGCATCGGGCTACGGCCCGGCCATTACTTTCACCGGCGCGACGAATGCTGAGCACGCGGTGATCACAGTTAGCGCCGCAGACGATATAGCGGTCGGCGATATCGTTCACGTGAACTGCAACTGGTCGGGTATTGATAACGTTATCGCGAAAATCGATGCGATTGCGGAAAATGCTGTAACTCTTCGCAACATCAACACCACCAACAAAAACAAATACGCGGCTGGTGGCGGTTCCGGCTCTATTCGCAAAATTGAAGAATGGACCGAGCTGCCACAAATCACTGAGCTATCGAAATCTGGTGGTGATCAGAACACCACGCAGATTCAGTTCCTCAGCGATGATCGCCAGCGCAACCTGAACACCTATAAATCCGCAGTCTCGCAGACCTATTCGATCGCGCATGACTCCACGCTTCCGGTATATCCATTGCTGCGCCAGCTGGACGAAGACGAAGAGACCGTGGCGGCTTACATGTACGTGCCGAAGGCGAAGGAGAACCGTTACTGGGCGGCCACGGCATCTTTTGACGACACGCCGACTACTGCGGTTAACGAGGTAGAAACAGTGAGTGTGGTGCTGAACCTGCAGTCACCGGCGATGACGTTCTACAAGGTGACTGACGCTGCCGCCTGACCCGTCAGAGCTTTCAATATCCTATGCCTCCCTTTGTGGAGGCTTTTTTTCGTAAGAGGTATCAATGGCTACCAAATTCACCCTCCAGCCCAAACCAACATTTAAGGCCAACGTCTCGATCCCGCGCGCCGGCGATGAGGATGGCGTGCTGACATTCACGTTCAATCATAAGCCACTTAAAGAGCTGGCTGATCTGGAAAAACTGGAAGGCAAAACCGCCACTGATTTTCTGATGGAAATCATTTCTGGCTGGGCACTTCCCGATGCTTTCAACGCAGAAAACCTGTCGGTGCTGCTGGAAAACTATCCGGCGGCGATGAAGGCTATCCCTGAAACCTACTATCGCGAACTGATGGGGCAGCGCGAAAAAAACTTATAGCGGTTGCCTCTGCATTCTATACGCCTGAACCCACAGCGGCAGACCTGGCGCCCTACGGGCTTACGCAGGATGACTACGACGATCAATATATCGACGTCTGGCCAGATGTATGGCCTTCATTCCTGGTGTTCCAGGCTGTCAGTACGCAGTGGCGCACGGGCATGGGAGGTGCATCAGGGCTTGATTACAACGTGCTGCCCTGGGTAATGCGCCTGCATCACGTCGAGGACGAGGCAACCGCGCTTTCGGACATCAGAATCATGGAGAGCGCCGCACTAAAAGTTATGCATAAAGAGAGGGCGGAATGAGTAACGACATCGCCACGATTTCCCTGCGCGTAAATACCAGTGAGCTGGAGCGCGGTAACCAGGCACTGGATCGCTTTCAGGAGACCGCGTCCGCCGCGGCAGGTAAAGCGGATGACCTGAACAGCACGTTCCGCACCGGTATCGATAACCAGAAGAAAAACAGCGAAAGCCTGAAGCAGCAGCGTCAGGAACTGCAGAACCTGCTGAATAAGATCAGCCCGGTAAACAAGGCGCTGGATGAACTGGACACTATCCAGGAGAGCCTGGCGAAATTTCGCGGTAAAGGGCTGGTGGGAGACGAGGATTTTACTCGTTACAACAGCGTGCTTGAGACGACGCGGGCAAAACTGGCACAGGTCATGGAGTCTGAAACCGCAGAGGGACGGGCTCGCATTGAACAGGCTCAGGCCGCGCAGCGTACAGCTGCGGCGGGCAAAACCTTTATCGATTCGCTGGAGGAGCAGGTCACAGCAATCGGAAAAACGCGCGCAGAACTGTTAGAGCTAAAAGCTGCCCAGCTCGGCGTATCCGATCGTGCTGCCCCAATGATCGCAAAGCTGAAAGAGCAGGAAGAAGCATGGAAGTCTGGGGCTATCAGCGCGGGCCAATATCGCAATGCTATGCGTTATCTCCCGATGCAAATGACTGACATTGTGACCTCACTCGCTTCCGGTATGCCGGTTTATATGGTTGCTATTCAGCAGGGCGGTCAGCTACGTGACTCGTTTGGCGGTGTAGGCAATGCTTTGAAAGCGATGTTGTCGATGGTGACTCCTGCCCGAGTGGCAATTGGCGGCCTGGCCGGTGCTGTACTGATTGCGGCCAAAGCGGGATCGGACTACTTCACCGCCTACGACGAAATCAACAAGGCCATTATACGGACTGGCAACATTGCCGGCACGTCAGCGCTCCAGATCATGGCTTCCTCCCAGTCTATTGCTGCCTCTACTGGCGCTACTGTAGGAACCGTTCAGAGTCTGATGACTGAGCTGGTTGGCATGGGATCGCTGACACAGCAGCAACTTGAAAAAGCAGCTGGCTCCACGGCGCTGGCGGTTCAGACCGGTATAGTCTCGGCGCAGGACATCACCAAAGCCTATAAGGACATCGAAAAAGACCCTGTTAAAGCGCTGCAGAGTCTCAACGAACAATATAATTTCCTGACCGTTTCACAACTTAAGCATGTTGACGATCTGATCAAGCAAAAGGACCAGACCGCGGCCGTTACGCAGGCTATGGACCTGTTTGGCGATACGATGGCAAAACGTGGGGAGCAGGCTTACGACTCGCTGACGCCGTTTGGTCGCCTGTGGCTGGATATCAAGGGCTGGGCGTCTGAGGCCATGCAGAGTATCGGTCAATGGGTAGCTGAACTGGCATCAAACACACTGAAGGAATTCAACGCAATTTATTACAGCGTTGCGATCGTTTTTCAGAAGCTGAACCAGATTATTTCTTCCTCTATCGCTGCCGCGATTAATCTCGTTCCCGACTGGGCGAAAACAGATACTTTGCAGGGATGGCAGGACTACAACGAACAAATGGCCGGCGCATATGGTGACAGCGTCTCTCAGCTGAAAAAAGACTGGGATGCGGCTGATATCAGTGCAGGTAAATACCTCGATACGACCAGAAAGATAAGTACCGCAACCACCCAGAAGGATCGGGAAGGAGTCGCTGCTTTTGGCAAAAAGACCAAAACCGGAAAGCAGGGCACTTTATCGGCTGGAGATCGCAGCACGGATGCTGCCCAGGCCGAATTGCTGGCGCTTCAGGCACAGTTACGCGCGCTGCAGCAGCATAAAGGGCTGAACGACACTATCAGCCAGCAGCGCAAAGATCTGTGGACGACTGAAGCGAAATTTCAGGTGCTGGAGGAGGCGTCGCGTTCACGTTTACTGACAAAGCAGGAACAATCCCTGCTGGCGAGTAAAGACCAGGTGCTTCAGTTGGCATGGCAGAAAGCCCTGTTAGGTGATCAGATTACCGCACAGGAACAGCTGAACAAGCGAATGGATACCTCGCAGAAATACGTCACGCAGATGGCAGAGAAGCAGGCTGCATTAGTGAACGGTGCCGGGATGAGTGACCGCCAGGCGCAGCGAGAGCTGGCAAAAAGTCAGCTCGCCGCCGGCTGGAAAAATACTGGTGGTTCGCTGGATGAAGAGGGATACCAGAAACAGCTTAAGGCAGCTAACGATTACTATGATGCTGAGGATCAGCTACGCGGTGACTGGCTGACCGGCGCGAAAAAGGGCTGGGCTGAATTTGAGGACAGCGCGACCAATGTTTACTCGCAGGTGCAGACGATTACCAGCAATGCCTTCACCGGGATGGCCAGCACCCTGACTGATTTCTTCACCACAGGTAAATCTAACTTCTCAGATTTCCTTTCCACTTTCCTCAAGGGCATCGCCCAGATGCTGACTCAACTGGCTCTGGTTAATGGAATGAAGTCAGCCTTTGGTGGAACGGGTATCGGGGCGTTCTTTGGTTTTGCCGGCGGTGGCTTGGTTCCCGGTTTTGATAGTGGCGGCTACACCGGTGATGGCGGTAAATACCAACCGAAAGGCGTTGTACACGGCGGTGAGTTTGTTTTTACGAAGGAAGCGACCAGTGCATTGGGTGTCGGCAATCTCTATGCGCTTATGCGTGGAGCACAAGGGTATGCCGATGGTGGTTACGTTGGTCGGGCACCAATGTATGGCCTGCAATCTCCTGCTGCTGGTGGCGTAAATGTTCAAACGTCTGTAGTCGTTCAAAACCAGAACTCTCAGCAGCAGACTTCAGGCAGCAACGACGCTATTTCACGGGCTTACAAACAGACCATCGATCAATCTGTTCGTGCTGGGATTGCCAAACAGCTGCAACCTGGGGGGCTAATCTGGAATGCAACGAAATCTAGATAATTAACAGGAACTCTCATTTGTAGTACCCCTATTTTTGGTAATCGTATCAAGAATACAGAGCATTCTCATACTGAGGTGTTATGATTATCTCCGTGAAATTAATAAGTTAAGGGTTTTTGAATGGCTTCAATTAAAGTGACAGCCCTATGGGTAGGGGATGGAAAATCAAGCATTTCATTCGTTTCTCCAGTCCTGAATGACAAAAAACTAAATTATGACTCTGCTGCCTTCGGTTTTGGTTTTGTAGAAAACTTTGAGATATGGGGAGTTGAGCGTTACCCATTCGTAATGGAAGAATTTGGGGATGGGTTAGCTCTTCTGGATTGGGGTTCAACAATCCAAAAAAACACCGCAACAATTGATATTCTTGATATCCCCCTGAATGTAGACGGTGTCATTACATATAACGAAACTGACGAGGACGGAATGCAGCGTGGCCCTTATGTCTACCGAATTTCGACCATAGAAACGTTTTAATACCTCGTATGCACTCTTGTGAATAACCCGCTTCTGCGGGTTTTTTTATGCCCGGAGGATAAGTGGCGATCCAAACATTCACTTGGCGAACCCAGATACAGGCAGGAATGGAGGGGGAGTTCAGCTACTCAACTCGTTCTGCATCCTTTGGTGACGGCTATGAGCAGATCGTTGGGGATGGAATTAATCCTGAAAAACAGTCCTGGCCAATAACCCTTACGGGAAAAAAAACTGAGATGCTCGATGCACTAAGGTTTTGCCGCGAACACATTACAAAATCCTTTATCTGGACATCCCCTGTTGGCGAAACCGGTTTATACCGGATTGAAGCTGATTCCATTAAAGCCCAGCCGCTCTCCAGCAAGGTCATAACCATTTCTGCAACATTCAAACAGGCTTACTCACCATGATTACCCGGGATTATCAACGCCTCGAACCAGGCGAAAAAATACGTCTTATTGAAGTGGACGGATCCACATTTGGCCTTGAGGACATTCTGCGCTTTCATGCATATAACTTGCCGCATACCGAAGAAGAGATTGCCACTGCTGGTGGCGACGTATCAAAGCTTAAGGCGAAGAGCATCTGGTGGCAGGGCGAAGAGTATGGTGCCTGGCCATATAAGCTGGAGGGGCTGGAAGCTTCTACTGATGGCGGTAGCGCGCAGCCTACACTAACCGTTGCCAACATAGACAGTTCTATCACCGCGCTCTGTCTTGCCTACGACGATATGCTTCAGGCCAAAGTCACTATTCATGACACATTCACGCATTACCTCGATGCACGTAATTTTCCGGATGGAAATCCCACTGCAGATCCCCTTCAGGTGAGGAAGCGGGTTTTCTATATCGACGGTAAAAATAGTGAGTTGCCCGGCGAGAGTATTGAGTTTGTTCTTACCAGCCCTATGGATCTGCAGGGAAAGATGATCCCTACACGTCAACTTCATTCTCTATGTACCTGGTGTATCCGGAATAAATATCGCACCGGTGACGGCTGCGACTATGCCGGCACGCTTTACTTCGACAAAAACAATAATCTGGTAAGCGATCCCTCATTGGATGAATGCAACGGTACGCTTACGGCCTGCAAGCTTCGGTTTGGTGAACACAATGAACTTCCTTTCGGTGGTTTTCCGGGAACATCTTTGATCAGGAGTTAACATGCGTCAAAAAACAATTCAGGCCATCCTGGCGCATGCAGCGAAAGAATATCCCCGCGAATGCTGTGGTGTGATAGCGCAGAAAAGCCGCGTGGAACGCTATTTCCCATGCAGGAATCTGGCTGCCGAACCAACAGAACAGTTTCACCTTGCGCCAGAGGATTACGCTGCTGCTGAAGACTGGGGCACGATAACGGGAATCGTTCATAGCCACCCGGACGCGACGACCCAACCAAGCGAACTGGACAAGGCTCAATGCGATGCAACGTTGCTGCCCTGGCATATTGTCAGTTGGCCGGAAGGAGACTTTCGCACCATTAGTCCTCGCGACGCATTGCCATTGATCGGGCGCCCGTTTGTGCTTGGACACTATGACTGTTGGGGACTCGTAATGAGCTATTACTGGCAGGAACATGGCATCGAATTGAAGGATTACCGTGTTGATTATCCGTGGTGGGAGGACTCCTATCCGGACAATTTCTATCAGGATTGCTGGTATGAGTGTGGTTTCCGCGAAATCGACGGTCCGCTGCAACCGGGTGATATGGTGATCATGCAAGTTCAGTCTAACAAGTGGAACCATGCCGGCATATTGCTTAAAGGTGATATTTTACTTCATCATCTTTACGGTCATCTCAGCCAGCGTGTTCCGTATGGTGGCTACTGGCAGGAAAGGACAATGAAGCAGCTAAGGCATGAACAGATAATTTCACAAAATTTGCTTACCTAGGTATGTTTGTGGCTTCCTTTTATAGCACCATGATATTAGGATTTATCCTACTTTTAGTCCAAAGGAAATGAACATGAAAAAAGTAGCTTTCTTAGTTTTAGGTATGATGATTAGCGGAGTTGCTGTTTCTGCCGAGTGGCATACTAGCTATAAAAATGATGAAATGAGAGGAACCGCACAAAAGTTTTCTCAAACAGAGTCTGATAACGCAGTAGACTTTGATTTTCCTTATAATGGAGGGTCAAAGTTAACTATAGTACTACGATCAAAGAAAACAGAATTGAAGGCTGGTCAGAAACCTGAATCACTACCACTGACTGAAGCTATAATCGTGATCAGTAAGGGCCAGTTCAGTTGTAATTCCTATGATGGATGTCATGTTTCCGCGAAATTTGACGATGGTAAAATCCAAAGGTATGCAATGTCTGGAGCAGCAGATGGTAGCTCAGATGTTATTTTCTTTGATAACTCATCATCTTTCATTAAGAACCTCAAAACCCATAAGAAGCTAATTCTCGAGGCGGATTTCTTCCAGTCTGGCTCAAGGCAGTTTAAATATGATCTAACCGGCCTTAAGACTGAGAAATGAATTTTCACAGGGACAGCATGAGCCATTAAAAACAAAGATTTTTATCATTTATTTTTTTAGTGTGACTATTTAAAACCCGCTGAGCGCGGGTTTTTTTGGATGATATATGCCATTCCTTATTCATGAACCTATTAGAACTATACGTCTCTATGGTGTACTTGGTGCTACGTTTGGCCGTGAATTTCAACTTTCAGTAGCCTCACCCAAAGAAGCCATCCGAGCGTTGTGTGTGATCGTCCCGGGCTTCGAGCGCTTTCTTAATACCAGTAAGCAGCGCGGCTTAACCTACGCAGTTTTCAGCGGTAAGCGTAATCTGAACAATGATGAACTGAGCATGGACCAGAGTTTCGCTGATATCCGCATAGCCCCAGTTATCGTCGGGAGCAAACGAGGTGGTGTTTTCCAGACCATCCTCGGCGTTGCCCTAGTTGCTGCCGCAATCTGGATGCCCGGAGTGGGCATCGCCGCGAGTAACATTATGTTCCAGATCGGTGGGGCAATGGCATTGGGTGGCGTAGTCCAGATGCTTTCTCCACAGACCACCGGGCTCGCCAGTAAGCAATCAGCGGATAACCAAGCCAGCTACGCCTTTGGTGGAGTAACAAACACGACAGCCCAGGGGAATCCGGTACCACTTCTTTATGGACGCCGGCGAATCGGCGGCGCGATTATTTCTGCCGGGATTTATGTCGAAGACCAGCAATAAATAAAAACCTTCTTCAGGCCACCTTCGGGTGGCTTTTTTTATGGGCGCAATATGGCAACTGCAATCGCTATAAAAGGCCGCAAGGGCGGCAGCTCAAGTTCCCGAACCCCTACCGAACAGCCTGATGATCTGCAATCTGTAGCAAAGGCAAAAATCCTCGTTGCACTGGGAGAGGGCGAATTTGCAGGGCAGTTGACTGCGAAAGATATCTACCTGGACGGAACGGCTCTGGAAAATGCTGACGGCTCTCAAAACTTCAGCGGCGTGACGTGGGAATTTCGCGCGGGAACTCAGGCGCAAAAATATATTCAGGGCATACCCGGTACCGAAAACGAAATCAGCGTGGGAACTGAGGTAACGAGCGTTACAGCGTGGACGCGCACGTTTACCAATACGCAGCTTTCAGCAGTTCGCCTGCGTCTGAAATGGCCATCACTTTTCAAACAGGAGGACGACGGCGATCTGGTCGGTTACTCGGTTAATTATGCGATTGACCTGCAGACGGACGGCGGCACATGGCAGACGGTACTCAATACCAGCGTGACCGGCAAAACGACGTCAGGTTACGAGCGCAGCCACCGTATCGATTTACCTCAGGCTGGCAGCACTTGGACAATCCGACTGCGTAAGATTACGTCTGATGCCAACAGCGCGAAGATCGGCGACACGATGATGCTGCAGAGCTTCACCGAGGTAATTGACGCCAAATTACGCTATCCAAATACAGCGCTGCTTTATATCGAATTCGATTCAAGCCAGTTTAACGGCTCTATCCCGCAGATCTCCTGCGAGCCTCGTGGGCGTGTTATCCGCGTTCCGGATACTTACGACCCCGAAACCCGTACTTATAGCGGTACGTGGACTGGGACATTTAAATGGGCCTGGACCGATAACCCTGCATGGATTTTCTACGACCTGGTGGTTAGCGACCGTTTCGGACTTGGGGATCGTCTTACAACGGCTAACATAGATAAATGGACGCTCTACCAGGTTGCACAGTATTGCGATCAGATGGTACCGGATGGCAAAGGCGGAAGTGGTACCGAACCACGTTATACCTGCAACGTGTACATTCAGGAACGCAACGACGCTTATACGGTCCTGCGTGATTTTGCTGCAATCTTCCGTGGGATGACCTACTGGGGCGACGACCAGATTGTGGCGCTGGCGGATATGCCGAGAGATGTTGATTTTACATACACGCATGCGAACGTTATTGATGGGCGCTTTACCTATTCCAGCAGCACCACAAAGAACCGTTACACCAATGCGCTGGTGTCCTGGTCTGATCCTGATAACGCTTATTCTGATGCGATGGAGCCTGTTTTTGAGCAGGCGCTGGTTGCGCGTTATGGGTTTAATCAACTTGAGATAACTGCGATCGGCTGTACCCGTCAGTCAGAAGCGAATCGGAAAGGGCGATGGGGGATCCTCACCAACAATAAAGATCGTGTTGTTACTTTCAATGTAGGGGAAGATGGCAACATTCCACAGCCTGGCTATGTAATCGCCGTAGCGGACCGAAATCTCTCCGGGCGCGACCTGGGCGGCCGTATCTCTGCGGCGAATGGTCGCGTGCTGACGCTGGACAGGGCGCCGGATGCTTCGGCAGCCGACAGGATGATTGTCAATCTTCCATCGGGTGTTTCACAGTCACGCACCATTCAGTCGATAACGGGCAATAAAGTGACCGTTACGACCGCTTACAGCGAAACGCCTGTGGCTGAGGCCGTATGGGTCATTGAGTCTGATGAGCTCTACGCACAGCAGTATCGCGTTATTACGGTAACTGATAATAATGACGGCACGTTCACAATCGTCGGTGCAAATCACGATCCGGATAAATTCGATCGCATTGATACCGGAGCCATCATTGACCAGCGGCCGGTGAGCGTGATCCCGCCGGGCAACCAGTCGCCGCCTGCGAACATCGTGATCAGCTCGTTTTCTGTGGTGCAGCAAAATATCAGCGTCGAAACGATGCGCGTGAGCTGGGACCTGGCGCAGAACGCTATCGCCTATGAAGCGCAATGGCGCCGCAACGACGGGAACTGGGTTAACGTGCCGCGCAGCTCCACCACGTCATTCGACGTCCCCGGGATTTATGCCGGGCGCTACCTTGTGCGCGTGCGCGCAATCAATGCCGCAGAAATTTCATCCGGATGGGGCTATTCAGAAGAGAAAACGCTGACGGGTAAAGTGGGCAACCCACCGAAGCCGGTTGGCTTCATCGCTTCTGAAAACGTGGTATTCGGTATCGAGCTGAACTGGGGATTCCCCGCGAATACCGACGACACGCTGAAGACGGAAATTCAGTACAGCCTGACCGGTACCGAAGACGATGCGATGCTGCTGGCCGATGTGCCTTACCCGCAGCGCAAATATCAGCAGATGGGCCTTAAGGCTGGGCAGATTTTCTGGTACCGCGCGCAGTTGGTGGACCGCAGCGGCAACGAATCAGGTTACACAGAATGGGCGCGCGGTCAGGCCAGTATCGATGTGTCCGACATCACCGATGTGATCCTGGAGGAGATTAAAGACTCGGATACGTTCAAAGACCTGATCGAGAACGCGGTGGACAGCAACGAAAAAATTGCTGGTATGGCTGACGACATCAAACAGGCCAACGACGAACTGGAGCAGCAGGCGAAGGATATCGCCAAAAATGCTCAGGACGTCGGGAAGGTTCAGACCAGCGTTAATGAGCTTTCGAGTACGATCGGTGAAGTGTCGTCTTCCCTCTCAGAGCTTGAGCAGACCGTTGCGACGGCTGATACCGCGCTGGGCCAGCGAATTGACAGCATCAGTGTTTCTATGGAAGGCATGACGGGCGGGGTTAAGAACTCAGCCATTGCCATTATCCAGAACGGGCTGGCACAGGTGGCTGCGCGTAAAACCCTGTCTGCATCGGTCGCCGGCAACAGCGCGAATCTGGACCGTATTGATGAGGTGATTGTCAACGACAGGGAGGCAACGGCGCGCTCGTTGCTGAGCCTGCAGACGGACGTCAACGGCAACAAGGCATCCATCAACAGCCTGAATCAGACGTTCTCCGACTATCAGCAGGCTACGGCCACTCAGATAAACGGCATAACGGCGACGGTGAACGGGCATACCTCAGCCATTACAACAAACGCTCAGGCCATCGCGAACGTAAATGGTGACCTCAAAGCAATGTACAACATCAAAGTTGGTGTCTCCAGTAACGGGCAGTATTACGCCGCGGGTATGGGGATCGGCGTTGAGAACACGCCATCCGGCATGCAGTCGCAGGTTATCTTCCTGGCAGACCGCTTCGCAGTTACTCACCAGGCCGGAGCTACCGTTACGCTTCCGTTCGTGATTCAAAACGGGCAGGTAATTATCAGGGATACGGTAATAGGCGATGCCACTATTACGCGAGCGAAGCTGGCTGAAACAATCAGCTCGGTTAACTACGTACAGAACCAGGCTGGCCTGTCCTTAAACTTTAGAACCGGCACGCTTGAGAACTACGGTTCAACTGCGGGTGAAGGGGCCATGAAGCAGACTAATCAGACGATTAGTGTTAAGGATGCTAACAATGTACTGAGGGTTCAGATAGGGAGAATCACCGGCACATGGTAACGGGAGGCCTCTTGCGTGGCCTCTTTTTTCAGGAGATACGATGGCGGAATACGGTGTTCAGACATGGGATGCATCAGGCAAGGTTAACAACTATGGAATTAAGCCAGTCAGCGTTTGTGGCTATCTGCAGCTGGCCGTTAACCAAAAAACAGGCTCTTTTTCCGTTGTCCTTCCTCCGGGTTGCAAACTGACCTACTTTCAGGTCATGAACGATGATAAGTGGGGAACGGGAAGAAGGAAGATCACCATCTCCGGTGGTACCGCAACGGTGACCTCAGCGGGGGATACCGACTTCTCAGCAGGGACTGAACCCGCCGTTGCGGCTTTTCTCATTTTCCAGATAGAGAGGGCATAAATGGCGCAGTACGGCGTATTACTGTCGACGACAGGTGGCGAAGTATGGGTGACGGCAAACAGTTCACCGCTGGCATTGCAGGTGCGCAAAACGGCTGTGCTGCAGGGAACATCAGGTTTCAATACCAAGGTGACGCACACCTTTCCCTCAGGTCAGCCCGTTGTCGCCTTCGTCCATTGCACGGTTGAGGTGGAAATCACCCAGACGATAAGCGGAAACACCATCACGATTGATTTTCTCAGACCTGTAGCAGCTGGCACAGCGTACGTTTATTTCTTTTCGATCTTCCCCCAAACAAAGCCAGACTACGGGCTGGCCGTGTGGGATGCATCGGGAACGCTGATTCTAACCAACGAAACGCGCACGCTCAGCGATGTTGTCGCCATCGGCACAGCCGGAGTGGATGCCAGCTCAGGCTACAACATCAACACAACACGGGCGGGGAAGTGGGCCTGCATGCCGGCCATGCTTGGCCTGATTACCGGGGTTATATCAGCCGGTGGCCAGCCGCAGCCCTATGCGGCAATCTACAAGAGCATGGCAAAACTTGAGGGAAGCAATACGCGGATTTTTGCCCGGCCGCAGACAACACCCTCCGGAGGACTGCAAAACGTCGCGTACTCAAACATGAGAAACGTCATCATGGCCATTAACTGCGCTAACTTTGATTGATCGTTTTCAACGATCAATTTTGAATGATTGATCTACCAAATCAATTATATCCCGTTGATTCATATTGTTATTGTGTAACCTTGTGAATGCCCTGGGATATAACCACTATGAAAAACATGATTCTTTGCCTGGCGGTGGCAGTATTGCTCTCCGGTTGCTCTGGCATTATTGAGAAACAACAACCTGTGTGTTCCGGTATAGCCCTTATCGGCGGGCAGGAAAGCAGCGTCCAGATTTACGGAGTGCGTAAACAAAACAATCAGACCCAGTATCGCGCCGGTTATCCCTTCAACTGGACCTGGGTTAGTGCCAACACGTTCACCCGCACCACCTGCCAGTAACTCATTCTGTTTCAAGACAAACCTCGCCCCGGCGGGGTTTTTTATTGCCTGGAGAAAATATGCTTTATAACACCGGCACCATCGCAATTAACGGAAATACGGCAACCGGCACCGGCACGAACTGGACGGCACCCGCCAGCCAGGTTCGTGCTGGCCAGACGATTATCGTCATGTCTAACCCGGTTCAGATGTTCCAGATTTCAGCAGTGAACAGCGCCACGTCAATGACGGTCACGCCTGCGGCATCCCCGACGCTCAGCGGTCAGAAGTACGGCATTCTGGTATCAGACAATATCTCGGTCGATGGCCTGGCACAGGCGATGTCTCAGCTTATCAAAGAGTATGACGAGAATATTGGTGCGTGGGAGACGTTCGCCACCACATCGGCAAATCAGAGCATCACCGTAACCATCAACGGCACGCCAGTAACCATCCCCAGCATCGGTAAATTAGCCCAGAAAGGGAGCAACGGTGCGATTGGAATCGCTGACGGCGGGACCGGGGCAACGAAGGCGGAAGACGCTCGCACAAACCTCGGTTTGGGAAGTAGCGCAACAAAGGACGTCGGAACGACGGCCGGGAACATCATGCAAGTGGGAGCATTTGGGCTCGGAACTATCAATGGTGATGGCCCGCTGTTGGACGCTATGGACGCATTTACACCGACCTGTTTCTCCTCCCATCAAAATGACGGACAGACCCAGCTCGGGTTAGCTGCAAATACCGGTATTACGTCTATTGTCGTCAATCGGGGCAGCCGACCAACCCGTATTCATCAGGCCTACATTCTAAGGCGGACGTGGTTTTCGTATTACGGTGGCTCGTCTTGGTCATATCAGGAGGCTTACACCACGGGCAATACCACCAGAGCCAGCGATGGTACGCTCAAAGCAGCATCGCCTGTGGTTAAAGTATATTCGGATGGATCATACCAGACTAACGATGAATCAGATGGCTGCACTGTAACCCGTCTGGGCATTGGTGAATATCTGGTTGAAGGGTGTGAGGGGCTTAACTCTGATGCGGCCTGGGGCGGCATTGATGGCGGTTTTGATATCCCAACCGACAGGAACAAACAGCCTCTTATCTGGTTGGATTATGTGGTTAACGCGGATGGTTCTGTTCTGGTAAAAACCTATCATCGAACACATCCTGGCGCGCCTGTATTCGCCAGGAACGAAATACAGGATATTAGTGAGGCGGAGCCGGTCGATATTCCCCGCGACCAGTTTTTGTCCGTCCGTGTCGAAATGCCTGTCGATTCTCTGTACAACCAAAGAATGATCGCGGCGGAGTTGGCCATGACTGCAGAAGAAGGTGAATAAGGGGCCGTTTCGAAACTGGTTGAAATCTTATCAAGAATGGTTATGAGCATAAAATTTACAAAACTCATAATTCGAAGCGACATAGAAACTTAGAAACGAAACGGCGAAGCTTTAAGCAGTGACGGTAGGGCTGTATCTTGCGGACACTTACAAATAAAACTACTGTATATAAAAGCAGTATTTGAGGTGTGTGTCATGGAATTCATCAGGCCAACAGAACTGAGAGAAATTATCGCTCTTCCGCTTTTCAGTGACTTAGTGCAGTGTGGTTTCCCGAGCCCCGCGGCTGATTACGTTGAACAGCGCATCGATCTCAATGAGTTACTTGTTGCTCACCCGAGCTCAACATACTTCGTCAAAGCCGCGGGTGATTCTATGATCGAAGCAGGGATCAGCGACGGCGATCTGCTGGTGGTGGACAGTTCGCGCACTGCTGAGCACGGTGACATTGTCATCGCAGCAGTAGAAGGAGAATTTACTGTAAAACGTCTGCAGCTGCGCCCTACAGTGCAACTCAATCCTATGAACAGCGCATATAGTCCGATTGTTGTTGGCAGCGAAGACACGCTGGATGTTTTCGGCGTTGTTACTTTCATCGTTAAATCTGCGAGCTGAATATGTTTGCTCTCTGTGATGTGAATTCGTTCTACGCATCATGCGAGACTGTATTCAGGCCGGACCTGAGATGGCGGCCTGTTGTTGTTCTCTCAAATAACGATGGCTGCGTAATCGCACGCAGCGCAGAAGCAAAAGCGGCAGGAATCACCATGGGGGAGCCATTTTTCAAGCAAAAGGAGCTTTTCCGGCGCGCGGGCGTTGTCTGCTTCAGCAGTAATTACGAGCTTTACGCTGACATGTCGAACCGGGTTATGACAACGCTGGAAGAAATGAGCCCCCGCGTCGAAATTTACAGTATTGATGAAGCTTTTTGTGACCTGACTGGGGTTAGAAACTGCCGGGACCTGACAGACTTCGGGAAAGAGATCCGCGCTACAGTTCTGAAGCGTACGCACCTGACGGTCGGTGTTGGCATTGCCCAGACAAAGACACTGGCGAAGCTCGCAAACCATGCCGCCAAAAAATGGCAGCGGCAAACGGGTGGGGTAGTGGACCTATCCAATATCGATCGCCAGCGCCGACTGCTTGCTCTTATTCCGGTGGAGGACGTCTGGGGTGTCGGAAGGCGCATCAGTAAAAAGCTGAACGCAATGGGCATTAAAACTGCCCTCGACCTTTCGGAGCAGAGCACCTGGATTATCCGTAAACACTTTAATGTGGTACTCGAGCGAACGGTCAGGGAGCTGCGCGGCGAGCCTTGTCTTGATCTGGAGGAGTTTGCGCCTGTAAAGCAGGAAATCGTGTGCAGCCGGTCATTCGGAGAACGCGTCACGGACTATGAGCAGATGCGCCAGGCTATCTGCAGTTATGCGGCAAGAGGTGCTGAAAAGCTTCGGGGCGAGCATCAGTATTGCCGCTTTATTTCTGCATTCGTGAAAACCTCTCCCTTTGCGATTAACGAGCCGTATTACGGTAACAGTGCTTCAATGAAGCTTCTCACTCCTACACAGGATTCCCGCGACATAATCAACGGCGCGGTAAAGTGCCTGGATAAAATCTGGAAGGATGGTCACCGGTACCAGAAAGCCGGCATTATGCTTGGGGACTTCTTTAGCCAAGGAGTGGCCCAGCTCAACCTGTTCGACGAGAACTCGCCGCGGGCAGGTAGCGAGAGGTTGATGGAGGTCCTCGATCATCTCAACGCGAAAGACGGGAAAGGCACGCTCTACTTTGCTGGGCAGGGCATACAGCAGCAGTGGCAAATGAAACGTGACATGCTCTCACCTCGCTACACAACTCGTTATGCCGATTTATTGAAGGTCAGATAGGCCGCCATGGGATTGAGCTGCCTCGACAGGCGAACACGTAAAAGGATAAGTAAAAGTTTTGTTGCTGCCATTAAGTTCGACGTATTGGATGACTAAAGTACAGTTTTTTGGAACATCTTCTTTGGAATTTAAAATCGTTTGAATTTCATAGGGAAGAGGGGAAGGTATAGGTGCCCCGTTTGAGGCATTAAGTACTTTAGCTTGCCCTGGTTCAAGGAGTGTGCCATCAAGCTGATTGTCGAGGTACCATGTACCTATTCCGAAACTCATCTTACTGTCAATTTCAATAGAAGTAATTGCTGCCGGCTGATTGCCGTTATTGGCGATCATAAAATGAAGCTTATTTGACTCGCCAGATATGATAGAGGTAACTATTTCTGCCTGTTTAGATTGAAAAACACCATTAATAAATGGAATTGTCCATATTGAAAGCAGTGTCAGAAAGAAGCCAGTAAACAGAGCAAACGTATTGAGGTGACGGATCCAGTTCTGATAGCTTCCACAGTGGTGACATTTTTTAGCTCCGTGGTGTATTGGATTTCTACAATCACGACAGTTATTCATAAGGCATTCCCTGCTTATACCATGAACAATATTAGTCAATACATAGTACTAGAGCGAGACTGGTTCTAATAGGTCATGTCCTTGGTTTTTTACATTACCCACGGCGCGCGTCACGGCGTGCCAGATAAACTTGTCTGCCGGCACGGAACCGTCTGCAGCTATCTCTTCAGCTTCCTTTCCGCCTATATCCTGTCGCATCCACTCCCTCGCCGCTTCAGGTGACAGGACCAGCGGCCTGCGGTCGTGAATGTCGACCAGACCCTTATCAGCTGCAGACGTCACTATCAGAAAGCCTTCCGCTTCATCACCTCGCTCAAACGGCGTGCTGCCGATTGCTGCCATAAATATCGGCTGGCCATCTGCCCGGTGAATGAAGTAGGGCTGTTTTTTGTCGCCTTCTTTCTTCCACTCGTACCATCCATCTGCAAAGCAGATAGCCCGGCCATGCTGCCAGAGAGGTTTAAACATTCGGCTTGCGGCCGCGGTTTCGACGCGAGCGTTAATCAGTGGCGGCTTATCCCACCACCCGGGCGCATAACCCCAGAAAACCGGATCAAGATGCATCTGCTCGTCGCGTTCGCTCAGAAGCAGAACTTTTGTACCGGGTGCAACGTTGTAGCGTCCAATCGGCTCCGGGTCGTATGCGATGTCACGATCGGCTTCATCGGCCAGGTAAGCCAGATATTCTTCACGGGTTTGGGCTTGTGCAAAACGTCCACACATAGAAACCTCCAGCCAGATGTCAGACCTAAAGTATAGGGCAGGGAGAAGAAGGGGGGCGCACTGGCTAAAGTTAGGGGCAAATTTAGGGGCAAAAATGCGAAATAGGGGCAAAAAAAGGGCACAAAAAATGTAGTTCTGGGTAGCTTTAGGGAGAAGTTACTATGCTATAACTAATTGAATTAAATGATAAAATAAATGATATCAATGGGTTGGCAAAATCAGCGTAGCTTATTCAGGTTGTATTGCTCTTTTTTGTTAATCTCTTGATTCTCTTGCATTGAGTACTACCTTCGGAGCCAGCAGGGGCAAATATTGTATGCCGCGTATGGTACGGATTCCGGCGGCGAATACCAGCACGTTTTGCAGCGGGGTTATATCTGACGTTGCAACTCGCTGTCAGCCTGCGCTGTGGTTTCAAGACCTATAGCATCTTACTCGCACTGGTTTTCCATATTTGTTATATGACGGCAGGGAGCTTATATGGCATAAGATCGTGAAAAGAACATCACAAGGAATGACGTTATGTCGCTTTATGACCTCAAAACCGAAGCACTTGCATTACCAGAGACCTGGCACTCTCGTGTATTAGGCCGCATTGGAACAACGAATCTCAAAGTTTTACGAATGGATGAGCACTCAGTGATTGAAGAGGTACATGAGTATGACGAGGGGTTACTGGTCATTGATGGACGTCTGGAGCTGAGCGTTAAGGGTAAAAAAATCTCTGTAACGGCTGGACAGCTTTATGTAGCCAAAGCTGGCTCTCCCCATACTGTAGAAACAGGCAGTTTTGGCACGCTGGTTATCATAGATTTACCAGAAGCGTAAGTGGCTTGCGATGAAGTCACAGATTGTCAGGGTTGTTCGAGGTGCTGATCCAAACTTTGATTAGACTCAAGGTTATCAACCCCATAACAGCGGCAACAGTGGTTACTATAATATAAGATGTCATAAAATAATCTTTCCTGGTAAGTGTCTTCATTTGACTCATTTCATTTGCATTAGTTCCTGCAAAGAGCAAAATTTTAATGAAAAGAAGTGTCGAGTTTAAGTCTGTATTATGTAAATAAAAGCGAAGTGGCGTTTGGTTGCAGCTTTAATAAAAAATGCCTGCATTTAGCAGGCTTTAATAGTTAGACTTTTTATTATTTTAATTCAAAAGATAAAGCCTAAAAGCGCTCGCTGAAAATACTGGCGATTTTACTGAGGTTTTATCTTTCCTTTTGTGAAGTGGCTGAGATTTAGCCGAAAATGCAGCTCACAAATGGATTTTTGCTGCATCAAGTATTTTCTGCGAGGTGAGTTCTCTATCAGAGGCAACGTAAACAAAGCTGCGATCTCCGGTTAAAGATGGAAAACCAGCAGACATGATCTGAAGGTGTATTTCTTTACCATCCGGATACTCCTGCCTTACGGACGTCGTTCCTTGTTGCACCGTGACAATTTTACCAGGTTTTCCATTGAAAAAAACGATGACATTCTTCATAAACCACCCTGTGTTTTTGGGAGTATTCGAAAACTAAAGCAAGCAATTTTTAGCTTTAACGTGTATTGTAGCAGTCCGTAAAATCAGGAGATGCCTATGTCTGGACGTAAAAATGCACAGTTTCGTCGAAATCATTTAGTCAAATGTCCATGTCCAAATTGCTCAAAAGATTCAGAGCACAGTTTTAATCGCGTGCAAAAGGGCGCTCAACTTGTCTGCCCGTACTGCAACGCTTTGTTTAAATCTACTCAACGATTCTAAATCAAAGTAGTTAACATAAAGAGTTAGCCTTTAGTTTTAGACCATTCACGCAGCAGTTCTGCGCTTCATCACATCGGTTAGCACACCTGTTAAGAAAATATGCTGGCTGTTGATATGAATAACAGTCATATTATCCAGGGCCCGGTTACTCAAGAAAGCTTTTTGGTAATCGCGGGCCATTGATAATTTTATCTATCTAAAAGTATTACATTTGCAGCAGCAGGGCCTTTATCGCCGCTCAGAATCGCGAATTCGACTTTCTGACCTTCAAATAGCGTCTTGAAACTCTCTCCCTGCAGGGCAGAGAAATGAACAGAAACATCTTTACTGCCATCAAGTGGGGAGATAAAGCCAAAGCCTTTATCTTCATTAAACCACTTAACCAGACCTTGAATTCGTGAAGACATGAATACTCCTTTTAAAGACTCTTTAAATGATAAGAAATGACAACGTATGGACTCAAAAGGAGGGGATATCAGCGATAGCGCCTGGTTATGAGGACTGCCTGATGAAATATTGCATTAGGTATTGCATCGAACCAACTAAATCATTAAGGCACGGACTGCGTTGATAAGCAAACATTATTTTAGCCATCCGGGTGGCTAAAATAATGTTTCCAGTAACGTTGAATCTGGTACCAACTCACGATAAAAGTCGTCGACTTTATGTTCGCCTTTGCGAATCAGGGCATGAAAAAGGGCTGCGCGTATTGACCTTGAGAATATATTTTGATTAGGCTAATTATGTCCAGCACAACGCTTTTTCAGAAATTTTATCCCATTGGAAGGGTTTTACGTGTTCAAGCTTAATTCATCTCTACTGTGCATTTTCCTGCTGTCAGGTTGTAGCTCTGATCTGGTTCTCAGTCCACCTCAACAACCCGAATACAAGGCTATGCCTGAAATAACCCAGTCTGTGACGCCATCACAGCAGCGTGCAATCATGGCTGGCGAGAGGCCTGACTGGTCAGAAAGAACGCCAGTCAACACCACAAAGCGCTATTAAAAAAGCGTATCAGCAGGGCTGCCATTCGGTGGCCTTTTTGTTTCCCCTCGATTATGTCGTTTATTGCACCATGGGCGCAGATCAAATATTCGTGTTTGAACGAAAATTTTCGACGCCTGACATGGTAATTATTACGTTATCTACCATGATTAAGACGATGACAATTCAATCACTTCAGCAGCGTTGAAGCGGTAACCTCACTCTAATCGAGAATTCTAAATGCGCCATGCATCTATCCCCGTAGCTGCAGCCACGGCAATATTTTTGCTGGGCGTTTTTATCATCAATTTACAGGTTTGGTATTCTGCACGGGCTGACAGCCTTGAAGGGGCGCACTATGTCGTGCGGAACATTAATGTCATTCTTAAAGAAGCCCGTCATGCGACTCAGTTGGCGAAGCAACTTGCTGAGAATGAGTGTGATGCGGAAGGGCAATATCGGCTAGGCACTGAGGCTTCATTACAGCCTCATCTGAGAACGGTCGTTATCCTGAAAAATGATGCGGTCTGGTGCTCTTCTTTACCGGGAAACCGCGTGTTGTTGGTCAACAGCTCAGTGCTCCCGGAATCATCGTTGCTGCTCGTCCCTGCGGGAAGTACCGTCAACGGCCTGCCTGTGCTCTTATACCAAACCAATCATGCCGGAAGCCGAATCATCGTGAGCATCAGCGACAGCCATATCCGGGATGCGCTGGATATGCCATTAAATGGCGTTGAATATTCACTTCGAGTAGGCAATACCCTTTTGGGCCTGTCAGGCGATGTGGCGACGGCAGACCCTTCGAAGAAAGAGGTTTTGAGGGTAAAAGCCTCTAATTATCCTTTCGAGATACAGTTTAACGCGCCAGTCCTTTTCAGCCTTAAGAGATTGTTCAATCGAGCCGGCGGCGTGGTGCTATTTCTGCTGATAATATCGTCTCTTTCTGCTTATATACTTCAGCGATATCTCTCTAAAGATGTTTCACCAGAAGAATCATTGCGCACCGCCATTTACAGAAATGAAATTACGCCGTATTACCAACCGGTTGTTAGCGGCAGGGAGGGAACTTTGCGAGGTGTGGAAGTTCTGGCCAGATGGAAGCATCCGCAGTCAGGGTTTATTTCTCCCGCATCTTTCATTCCTCTCGCTGAAAAATCAGGGTTAATTATTCCTCTGACTCAGAGCCTAATGAAACAGGTTGCAAAACAAATGAACGCTATTTCTACATTGCTGCCAGAAGGGTTTCATGTAGGGATTAACTTCAGCGCTTCTCACATCGTAGCGTCCACCTTTGTGGAAGAGTGTCTCCACTACAAACACAGTTTTATTCAACAGGATCTCAACCTTGTCATTGAGGTAACCGAGCGCGAACCGCTCCACATCGATGAACATCTCGTCAGGGCGCTGAATGAACTGCATAACAACGGATTTGCCATTGCGCTGGATGATTTTGGCACGGGATATTCCGGTCTTTCCTATCTGCAAGAACTGCATATTGATTACATTAAAATCGACCAAAGTTTTGTGGCCAGGGTTAACGCCAATGAGGACTCAACCCTGATCCTTGATTCGGTACTGGAATTAGCAAAAAAACTCTCAATTAGCATTGTGGCGGAAGGTGTTGAAACGCAAGAGCAACTTGATTATCTCATCCGTAATAACATCCGGTTTTTACAGGGATTCTTCTTCTACAGACCTCTTGCTTTCAAGGAACTGGTCAAAGTCCTTTTGTCGAAGCCTAAAGTTAAAGTGACGGTGGAATGAGGTTTATCCAGCTATAAGTGTTTCTCCCGAAACATGACGAAGATAACGTATAATGCGTCTTCCAAACCGCTCAACAATCCAGTGACGCATTCAATGACTCTCAATCGCTTTTGTTACTCACTCCTGATATTCGCTGCAATCGGCAGCCTTTTATCATCGAATCCTGTGGTCGTGTGGTTTCTGCTGATCAATGTGCTGACAGTGGTGATATATGGTGCCGATAAAATGGCGGCGCGGAAGGGGATGAGAAGAGTGCCGGAAGCGACGTTGCTGGTATTTGGCGTGACCGGAGGCTGGCCTGGCGCCATTGTGGGCCAACAGCTCTTTCGCCATAAAACACAAAAGCAGCCTTTCAAAACCTACTTTTTCTTGAGCATTGTCGTCAGCATCGCCGTGATGGCGGCAGTTTACCATTTCTCTCCTGTTTCTTCGTTATGAGCGTATTGACATCAAGTTAACTTGAGCTTTTAAGATGTCAGCACCACGTTGATAAAGGAGTAACATCTTAAAATGAAAGACATTGATGTAGGTTTCACTCATGTCGCGTTTATGGTCAGGGACCTGGAAAAGAGTATTGCCTTCTATCGTCGCTATGCCGGTATGGAGGTCATTCATTTGCGTGAACCCGACATCCCTGATGCAAGAAAAGTAGCATGGCTTAGCGACCATACCCGTCCTTTTGCACTGGTTTTGGTACAGGCCGACACCGTGACCGACACGCCGCTGGGTCGCTTCGGGCATCTGGGTATTGCCTGCGCGACCCGCGAAGAAATTGACAGAAAAACCGCGATGGCCACCGCTGAAGGTGTGCTAAGGAAGGCGCCTGAGAATGTAGGCGATCCCGTCGACTACTATGTCTTTTTTGCCGATCCCGATGGAAATACGTTAGAGCTGTCATTCGGACAGCGCGTCGGTCTGGAAGCGATCCGAATGGCCGGTCGGAATAAATAAAGCGAACATACGTTAGCAACAGGAGACAGACCGCATCGCGCATGCGTTAATTAACCCTCCATCACTGCCAATAGTAGTAGGACTATTCTTAAGTTGTTGCTGTTTTTTGCACAATCTGAATAATACGTGCAACACCACGGACGATGACATCCCATGAAAATAGTATCTATTATGCTGGCAGTGTTGGCGTGTTTTACTGCGCCTGCCTGGTCCGCTTTTCAGGAGCGGGAATATAACACCTGGTATATGAAAAATGCGGTGCTTTACGATATGACGCAGACCTCGGCAGGTTATCCCGTCATGGTGAGCGTATTCCAGCCTGGGAGGAAATCCGCTAATTTGCTCGTGTCATATATTACGGAAGGCCGCTGTGGTGAGAATAATCTACCGCTAAATGTCAATGGTAAAGTGCTGCCCGCCAAATATAATTGTGTCCAGATAGGGCAAAACAGAATTGAGCATTTTTCAGTGGTGGATGCGGAAAGCGTCAATGGTATGGTGATGCACCTGAAATCTGATTTCACTATTCTCCTGCAAAATGATATCAAAATTTGGTCGGCAAATATCAACACGCCAAAATATGGACTCACGCCGAGATTCTAACGGCGGACATTTACCTGCTTAAGTATATATTGATGGACTGGCCTGATGAGAAGTCCATTCAGTTACTTCACTGCTGCAGAAATGTAATGAAAGAAAATTCTCGGCTATTAATTTTTGAGCCGCTTATTAAAAAAGAAAATAATGAACAGGGTCGATTTGAAATTGACCTTCTTCTGTTAACAAGCTTTGATGGAGGACGGGCACGAACAGAGTCTGAGTATCAGGCCTTGTTTGAACAGACCAACCTGAAGTTGAACAAAATAATAGACACCCGTTCGTATCTGTCGATTCTGGAAGTCGTACCTGCCTGAACTGTTTAAATAATATTCACAGAGCGTGTGTCCGGCATTCCGTTTTACCGTATTCCTGCTACGCTTGTTTGTTGTACCAGGAGCATGAATATGAAAAACAAAGATGAACAAACCGGATTAGTGGGGCTGGCGATTGGGGCCGCCGTTATTGGGCTGGTTTCTGCGCAGAAACCGATCCATCGCAACAGCATTGTCGATGAGCTGGTCAGGCTCGGCAGGCAAAAAGGCGATGGTGTAGAAGACGAGGTTTTCGTGAAAGCCGCCGAGCTGGTGAGAAAAGGGGTATAGCCCATGGCTGAAAGACGTAATGCGAAGTGCCATTGCGGCGCGGTGGCATTCACCGTTGAGCTTACCGATGGCCTGAACACCGCGCGGCGCTGCAGCTGTTCTTTTTGTCGCATGCGGGGTGCGGTCGTTGTCTCTGCGCCTTTGTCAGGGATTAAGGTGACCAAAGGGGAAGATAAGCTCACCGAGTACCGTTTTAACACGGGCACGGCACGGCATTTCTTTTGCTCAGTGTGCGGAATTTACACGTTCCATCAGAGGCGTTCTAATCCAAATGAATACGGCGTGAACGTCGCCTGTTTTGAAAGCGTTTCTCCGTTTGATTTCCCTCTGGTAACAGTGATGGACGGTGTCAACCATCCCACGGATGGGAAAAGTGGCGTATTTGGCTATCTCTCTTTTCGCGAGAAAGGGGAAGAGCAGGCATGATTGCCGTCTGGCCGCTTTTTAATCAGTATAGTTAACTGCCATCCAGATGGTTTAACAGCGCGCCGAGATGCCCGACAATATCACCAAAATCAAAAATTAACGCCATCCACAGCATAGCTAAAAGGGTAAGTACTGCAAGGGATACACGACTAAACAACGCTGTTATCCTTAGTGACGAAAGGGCTATCACCTGAGTTTAACCAGCTTTCTTTCAACTTACCCTCAACCAACCGCTTTCTGAAACTGTCTTTTGTGACGAGTTTCAAAAAACGAGCCCGCATCATGATGCGGGCTCTGACAATCAGAACTGGTAAACCAGACCTAACGCGACGACATCATCCGTGCCAATGCCGTTGTTTTTGTAGAAACTGTCATCTTCATCCAGCAGGTTGATTTTGTAATCAACGTAGGTGGACATGTTTTTATTGAAGTAGTAGGTCGCGCCTACGTCAGCGTATTTAACCAGATCCTGATCGCCCTGACCGTTGCCCAGGTCCTTACCTTTAGACTGCAGGTAGGAAAGGGATGGACGCAGGCCGAAGTCGAACTGGTACTGCGCAGTCACTTCGAAGTTCTGGGTTTTGTTCGCTACGGCGTCGGTGTTATCACCATACGGGGTCATATTGCGGGTTTCAGAATACATTGCCGCCAGGTAGATGTTATTGGCGTCATATTTCAGACCCGCAGTCCACGCATCCGCTTTGTCACCACCCGCTGTGGTGTTCATCACCTGCTCGTTGGTACGGTCAGAAGAGGTGTAGGCGGCACCGGCAGTAATCCCCATGCCAAAATCATAGGTGGTAGAGATACCAAAGCCATCACCATTCTCGTGACGCGTGTCGCGACCATTGTTGGTGCCTTCCTGATTGTTGCTGGCATCTTCATTCTTGCCCTGATACTGCAGCGCAAAGTTCAGACCCTGCACCAGACCATAGAAGTCGGTATTACGGTAGGTTGCTACGCCGTTGGCACGGCCGGTCATGAAGTTGTCGGCTTTGGTGTAGGAGTCGCCGCCGAACTCAGGCAGCATATCGGTCCAGCCTTCCACGTCGTACAGCACGCCATAGTTACGACCATAATCGAAAGAACCGTAGTCGCCCACTTTGACACCGGCGAAGGCCAGACGCGTCCAGGACTGATTATCAGACCCTTCGGTGTTATTGGCCTGAATGTTGTATTCCCACTGCGCATAGCCGGTCATCATATCGTTGATCTGGGTTTCGCCTTTGAAGCCCAGACGCATATAGGTTTGATCCCCGTCAGCGCCTTTATCGTCGGAGAAATAGTGCAGACCATCTACTTTTCCGTACAGATCTAATTTGTTACCGTCTTTATTATAAATTTCTGCTGCATGTGCAGAACCAGCCATTAACAGAGCCGGAATCATCAGAGCCAGTACTTTTCTTTGCATTGTGATATTCCTTTGCAGTTGTTTTTATTTAATTACCTGTTGAACTTTCAGAATGAGAAAGTTGTCTCATGCTAAATCACTCCCGTGTAAGAGTAATAAAATAGAATTGTTACTAACTAAGTAAAATCTAAACTGAATAAATCAGCAGAAATGATCATTGATCGTATGAATGATTTAAAAGTAAGTATATTAAATTGAAATTATTAATCAGGCGTTAATTAAGGTAATCTTGCTGGCGTTATATGCCTTTAAGATGATTCATCCATAATTAACATGAATGCTATTAAGAGAACTCAATAGATATTCATTGATTATCTGGATTCGCCCGGTGTGAATACGCCGGGCTTTTTTTATGGCAAAAAAATGCCCGGACAAGCCGGGCAGAGGAGTTAGCGCTAGTCGCTGGTCGGTTTTTCGGCTTTACCCGCCATTTGCGCCAGGAAGTCATAACGTTTTTGCAGGTCAGCAGCGGCATCTTTCCAGAGCTGCTCGGCCACTTCCGGCTGCTGCGCGTTAAGCCGACGGAAGCGTTGTTCCTGCATTAACGTCTCGGCCAGGGCGTCTGACGGCGGACGCGAATCCAGCGCCAGCGGTAATTTACCCTCGTCAGCACGACGCGGGTCGAACCGGTACAGCGGCCAGAAGCCGGTCGCGGTCAGCTGACGCATCTGGTCGTGGCTGAGTGCCAGGTCGTAGCCATGCTCTTCGCAAGGGCTGTAGGCAATGATCAGCGACGGGCCAGGATAGGCTTCCGCTTCCTGGATGGCTTTTACCGTCTGGTTTAGCTGAGCACCCAGCGAGATTTGCGCGACGTAAACGTGACCGTACATCATCATGCTCACACCGAGATCTTTGCGCGCCTTGCGTTTACCGTGCTCACCAAATTTCGTCACGGCGCCCAACGGTGTGGCTTTCGACGCCTGACCGCCGGTGTTGGAATAACACTGCGTATCCAGAACCAGGATATTGACGTTTTCGGTCAGGCTCAGCACGTGATCCAGTCCGCCAAAGCCGATATCGTAAGCCCAGCCGTCACCGCCAATCAGCCAAATTGATTTTTCGACCAGGGCGTCAGCGTCGGTCAGCAGCTGTTCCGCTCCCGCCACGCCCTGAAGCGCCTGACGCAGCTCGGCAACCTGCTCACGACGTTCTTCTGGCGTTGCGTCCGCGTGAAGGGCGTCATTGAGCTCAGCAGGGATCTGCCCGGCAAACTGCTCCAGCAGACGCATCACGCGTGCGCGATGCTGGTCGACGGTCAGGCGGAAGCCCAGACCGAATTCGGCGTTATCCTCAAAGAGCGAGTTTGCCCACGCCGGACCGCGACCATTCGCGTCGGTGGTGTAGGGCGTTGAAGGCAGGTTACCGCCATAAATCGAGGAACAGCCGGTTGCGTTGGCAATCAGCATCCTGTCACCGTACAGCTGGGTAAGCAGCTTGATATACGGCGTCTCACCACAGCCGGAGCAGGCGCCAGAGTACTCAAACAGCGGCGTAATCAGCTGTGACGTACGAATATCAATACGTTCCAGTTTGCTGCGATCGATCTCCGGCAGATTCAGGAAGAAGTCATAATTGACCTTCTCCTCTTCAACGTGCTCAAGACGCGACATCATATTGATGGCTTTGATCTCCGGATCCTGTCTGTCCTTCGCCGGACAGACCTCGACGCACAGGTTACAGCCGGTGCAATCTTCCGGCGCGACCTGCAGAACGTATTTCTGTCCGCGCATATCACGAGATTTCACATCCAGGGAATGCAGGCTGGCAGGCGCGGCTTCCATCTCTTCCGGTGACACCACTTTGGCGCGAATGGCAGAGTGCGGGCAGGCCGCCACGCAGTGGTTGCACTGGGTACACAGCTCTTCTTTCCAGATGGGGATCGCTTCGGCGATGTTGCGTTTTTCCCAGCGCGTGGTGCCCATCGGCCAGGTGCCATCCGGCGGTAGCGCAGAGACAGGCAGGGCATCACCCAGACCGGCCAGCATTGCCGCCGTCACGGTCTTAACGAAATCAGGCGCCGCATCGGACACCACCGGAGGGCGATTCGGACTTTCGGCATTCACCGGCTGCAGCGGTACCTCAAACAGCGATTCACGCGCCAGCGCCAGCGCCTGCCAGTTTCGCTCGACCAGTTCCTGGCCCTTGCTGCTGTAGCTTTTTGCAATCGCACCCTGCAGTTCCACCAGCGCGCTGTCGCCCGGCAGGATATTGGTCAGGTGGAAGAAGGCCATTTGCATCACGGTATTAATGCGTGCAGCCAGGCCACATTCGCGGGCAATTTTCGCGGCGTTGACCACGTAGAAGCGGGCTTTTTTCTGGTTCAGCACCGCCTGAACTTCCTGCGGCAGCCGCGCCCAGACTTCGTCCGCGCTGTAAGGCGTATTGAGGAGGAAAATACCGCCGGGTTTCAGGCGCTCGGCCATCTGGTATTTATCGATAAACTGCAGCTGGTGGCAGCCAACAAAGTCCGCCTGAGAAATAAGATACGCAGAGCGAATGGGTTGTTCGCTTACGCGCAGGTGGGAAACGGTCAGGCCACCAGCTTTTTTGGAGTCGTAAACGAAGTAACCCTGGGCGTACCACGGCGTTGAGTTGCCGATGATTTTGATGTTGTTTTTGGTCGCGGAGACGCTGCCGTCGCTGCCCAGACCATAGAACAGCGCCTCAAGTTTGGCGGTCGAGGGCAGGGTATTTTCCGGCAGCGACAGGGACAGGTTGGTCACATCATCATAAATGCCGACGGTAAAGCGCGCCCTGGGTTTCGCCTCGCTTAACTCGTTGAATACCGCCAGCACGCAGTCCGGCCCAAACTCCTTGGAGGACAAACCGTAGCGCCCCCCGATCACGCGCGGCAGCGTTTCACGTTCGCCCTGATTAAAGGCTTCTGCCAGGGCGGTCATCACATCCAGATAGAGGGGTTCCGCCTGTGCGCCCGGCTCTTTGGTGCGATCGAGCACCGCCACAGCGCGGGCGCTTGCAGGCAGAGCCGAAAGTAGATGTTTGGCCGAGAACGGACGATAGAGACGCACTTTAAGCACGCCCACTTTTTCGCCGCGCGTCAGCAGCTCGTCAACCACCTCTTCACAGGTCCCAATGGCTGAGCCCATCAGCACTATTACCCGTTCCGCCTGCGGATGGCCGTAGTACTCAAACGGTTTGTACGCTCGGCCGGTCGCGGCGGCAACGTCATTCATTGCCTGTTCAACATGGTCGTAAACCGCGTTGTACCAGGGGTTCGTGGCCTCGCGGGACTGGAAGTAGGTATCCGGGTTCGCCGATGTCCCGCGAATAACCGGGTGTTCAGGATTCAGAGCCCGGGCGCGATGGGCGTCGATTTCCGCCTGCGGCAGCAGATTCAGGATAGTATCGTCAGCCAGCGGGACGATTTTGTTGATTTCGTGAGAGGTGCGGAAACCATCAAAGAAGTGAATAAACGGCACGCGGCTTTTGAGCGTGGCGATATGCGAAATTAAGGCAAAGTCCTGCGCTTCCTGAACGCTGCTGGCGCATAGCATCGCGCAGCCCGTCTGGCGCACGGCCATCACGTCAGAATGATCGCCGAAGATAGAGAGCGCGTGGGTGGCAACGGTACGCGCGGCAACGTGCAGAACGAAGGGCGTCAGCTGACCGGCGAGCTTGTACAGCGTTGGGATCATTAACAGCAATCCCTGAGAAGAGGTAAACGACGTGGAAAGCGCGCCGGTCTGAAGGGCACCGTGTACCGTGGCAATTGCACCGGCTTCAGACTGCATTTCAACCACTCTCGGGACATCACCCCAGACGTTTTTTAACCCGTTACCCGCCCATGCATCTGCCTGCTCGGCCATGGTAGAACTCGGCGTAATCGGGTAGATGGCAATAACTTCACTGGTGCGAAACGCGACTGAGGCAACTGCACCATTGCCGTCAATAGTTTGCATAGGACAACACCCTTACATTGCGCAAAAAATAGGGGTCTGTGTTACGGCAACAAACCCTGAATATTATCAGTGTATTCTAGCAAACGAGGGATTTTACGATTTTCGCTTTTGTGTCCTTGGCATTCTTGCCATCAATGAGTAGATCAAGCTTTTGGCGAAAAAATTGCGAGAAATTGTTTCTGGAGCGCATAAATACGCACTTCCACTCTCGACGACACGGGTTGTGATGCCTATTATGCATAGGTTTCGCATTATTCATGGGGGAGAGAGCATGCGCTCAGCATTTTTGGTAGGGTGTGCCGCATTATTGTTGTCGGCATGTAGCAATGAACCAGTCCAGCAGGCAACGGCAGCCCACGTGGCGCCGGGAATGAGAGCGGCGATGTCCAGTTCTGGTCAGGCCAACTGCGCAATGATTGGCGGTTCGCTGTCTGTCGCCCGCCAGCTTGATGGTTCTGCTATTGGGATGTGCGCCTTGCCAAATGGCAAACGCTGTAGTGAACAGTCGCTTGCCGTTGGAAGCTGCGGTAACTACTGATTATTCTATACGCTTAAACATCAGCGTTTTATCGGCTGTCGCCAGCGTTAACTGGTCCTCAGTCAGGTCGACCTGCGCCCCTTTGCGCAGCATGTCGCCGATGGTCTGATCCAGCTCATTCAGCTGCGGTTCAGTGCAGAGCTTGCGCGTCATTGCCAGCGTTTTAACCTTAAGCTCGCCTTCGGACAATTTCCCCTGTCCGTTGAAGCGGTTACACATCTGGCCGGAAACGCTGATGTTATTCACCAGGCTGATATCTGGCAGCGCGCTAAAACCGATCTCAGGTTGCGTTGTCGCGGTCTTCACGGCCTTACCGTTTACATTTTCCAGCACAAAGCGGTGGTTTTTAAGTTGCTCCGGCTGAACGGAGGCTTTACCCGGATTAACGCACCCGGTAAGGACAAGACTAATAACACTTAACGCAATGAGCTTTTTCATTTTTCTTCTCAAACTATAAATACCGTGAATCTTTTTCCAGTGTAACGATACTCTGCCGCGCGTTAATGGGGTTTATCTGAAAGTGCGGGGGAAGTACCGGGCAACGCAGCGGTTGCCCGGAGTGACGTTAATGCGATTTAAACCCTGCCGCCGTCATCAGCATACGGAAGAGCATACTGACAGCAGCCAGCGCCAGTACGCTGCCGCCCCAGATAATGGCCAGCCACAGCAATCTTTTCCAGACCGGTTGTTGCATCAGTGATAACCCTCCCCATGCTGAACTTTGCCGCGAAATACGTAGTAGCTCCAGAAGGTGTAGACCAGAATAACGGGAATGATCAACAGCGCGCCTACCAGCATAAAGCCCTGGCTTTGCGTCGGTGCGGCGGCCTGCCACAGGGTGATAGACGGTGGAATAATATGCGGCCAGATGCTGATCCCAAGCCCGCTAAACCCAAGGAATATCAGCCCCAACGTGAGGATAAACGGTCGGCTATGGCTGTCGGGATTGTTCAGGCAGCGCCACTGGTACAGGCTAAAAATCACCACCAGGGCAGGGACTGGCAGCAGATAAAACAGATTCGGCAGCGTAAACCAGCGTGCAGCGATGGCCGGGTGTGCAAGCGGCGTCCAGAGGCTGATCGCCGCAATAAACGCCAGCAGCACGAGTAACAGCGTTTTCGACACCTCTCGCATCCGCTGCTGCAGCGCGTTTTCGCTTTTCATCACCAGCCAGGTAGAGCCTAACAGCGCATAAGCCACCACCAGCCCCGCGCCGCAAAACAGGTTAAACGCGGTGAACCAGTCAAAGGAGCCGCCGGTAAAGGCCCGACCGGTGACGGTAAAGCCGTTAATGACGGCGCCTACCGTCACGCCCTGGGTGAATGTCGCCAGAATGGAACCGCCAATAAACGCCTTATCCCAGAAGGGGCGGTGTGCCGGCGTGGCTTTAAAGCGAAACTCAAATGCCACCCCGCGGAATATAAGCCCGATCAGCATTAACGTCAGCGGAATGGTCAGGGCGTCAACGATCACCGCATAGGCCAGCGGGAATGCGCCGAACAGGGCGGCACCGCCAAGCACCAGCCAGGTTTCATTTCCGTCCCAGACCGGCGCGACGCTGTTGACCATCACGTCGCGATCGTCGGCGTTCTGCGTTGCCGGGAACAGAATGCCAATCCCCAGATCAAAACCGTCCATCACGATATACATCAGCGTGGCAAAGACGATGATCACAAACCAGATAATGGAAAGATCGATACCCATTATGGCTGCTCCTTATGTTCAGCTATGACGGCAGAAAGCGGGCGCGCCGGACGTCCGTCGGACTCGGTGGCGAATGATTCATGCGGCTGCGGGCCTTTTCGGATGAGGCGCACCATATAGCTGTAACCCACGCCGAATACTGAGGTATAGACGACGAAGAAGGCCAGCAGGCTCACGCTCATGTGCAGATCGCCGTGGGCAGACACCGCATCCTTCGTTCGCTGGAGCCCGTAGACCACCCACGGCTGGCGGCCCACTTCGGTGGTGATCCACCCGGCCAGGATGGCAATCAGCCCGGTTGGCCCCATCAGCAGCGCAAACCACAGGAAGGGGCGCGACGAATACACGCGTTTTTTGTAGCGCAGCCAGAGTGCCGTCACCCCGAGCAGCAGCATCAGCATGCCCAGGCCCGCCATAATGCGGAATGACCAGAAGACAATGGTGGAATTCGGACGGTCTTCCTTCGGAAACTCTTTGAGGGCCGGAACCTGTTTATCCAGACTGTGCGTTAAGATTAGGCTCCCCAGCGCCGGGATCTCCAGCCCAAAGCGGGTGCGCTCCTGTTCCATATCCGGCCAGCCAAACAGCAGCAGCGGGGTAGGCTCACCCGGCGGGTTTTCCCAGTGGCCTTCAATGGCGGCAATTTTCGCAGGCTGGTGCTTTAAGGTGTTCAGCCCGTGCATATCGCCAACCATGGCCTGGATAGGGGCGACAATCAGCGTCATCCACAGCGCCATCGAAAACATGGCGCGGATGGCGGGGGTATTATTGCCCCGCAGCAGATGCCATGCCGCGGATGCGCCCACAAACAGGGCGGTGCTCAGGAATGCGGCTATCGACATATGCAGCAGGCGGTAAGGGAAGGAGGGGTTAAACACCACGGCGAACCAGTCCACCGGTACCACCTGACCGTTGACGATCTCATAGCCCTGCGGGGTCTGCATCCAGCTGTTCGACGAGAGGATCCAGAAGGTGGAGATAATGGTGCCCAGCGCCACCATGCAGGTGGCGAAGAAGTGCAGACCCGGCCCGACCTTGTTCCAGCCAAACAGCATCACGCCGAGGAACCCGGCTTCAAGGAAGAAGGCGGTAAGCACTTCATAGGTCAGCAGCGGGCCGGTAATGCTGCCCGCAAACTGTGAAAATCCGCTCCAGTTGGTGCCAAACTGGTAGGCCATCACCAGCCCGGAGACCACGCCCATACCAAAGTTGACGGCAAAAATCTTCGACCAGAAATGGTACAGCGAGCGCCAGACCGGATTTTTTGTTTTCAGCCACAGGCCTTCGAGCACGGCAAGATAGCTGGCAAGACCAATGGTGATGGCCGGGAAAATAATGTGAAAGGATACGGTAAACGCAAACTGTATCCGTGCAAGGTGAAAAGCATCTAAACCAAACATGCACAGCCTCAATGTCAAACGGTGTGCTGTTATGGTATAGGGGCGAAGTTCGGACTATCAGACGCAGAAAAGTGATTTTTAACCATAACAGTTGGCATAAATCTCATGCTTTAACCATCTGATATACTTCGCGCTGAGGAATAAAAACTGTATTTTTATGATTTTTACGCATAAAACCGCTTGCTTTGTCGTCAGCGCCGTGCGTTAATGGTCTTCTGGTTTTGAGTCCAAATAAATATCTGACGTAGTTTTATAAAGCAGTTCTCATCACGTTGTGCCTCTCCGCAGCCTCTCTTGGGTCTTTATCTACTTTCCGATTCGTTTTGTTTAAAACCATTATTGCCCAATCGGCCCATTAGTAATTTACGTTTTACGTGTCAGGAGAATCCTATGACTTCTTATATTCATTTCCGCTGCCCATGCTGTCATGGCTCGCAGTACCGTACCTCAGTTTTTGATATGTCTGAGAAAAACCCGCTCGGCGCGAAATGCATTTTTTGCAAATCGTCGATGATTACGCTCGATCACCTGGCCGCTGCGCGTCAGGCGCAAAGCCATGTTACCGAGTACCGTAAGTAATTCATTTCGCGAACCATAACAGTTAGCTAAATCTTCTCTTTTTCTCCTGCTGATATACACTGTCGGTCATAAGGAGAATCTGATGAAAAAGTACCAGCGTCTGGCGCAACAAATTATCTCGCAGATCGAGCTTGGCGTATGGCTGCCGGGCGATAAGCTGCCTTCGCTGCGAGAGCAGGTGGCGAGTAGCGGCATGAGTTTTATGACCGTTGGCCACGCGTATCAGATGCTGGAAAGTCAGGGGCGCATTGTCGCCAGACCGCAGTCGGGCTATTACGTTGCCTCGCGCCCGACCGCACAACAGCCTGCTCCACCTGCCCAGGTGATGCGTGACGAAGCGGTAGATATTAACACCTACATCTTCGACGTCTTGCAGGCCAGCCGCGACCCGTCCGTTGTTCCTTTTGCCTCCGCGTTTCCCGATCCCCGACTTTTCCCGCTGCAGCAGCTCAACCGTTCGCTGGCGAACGTCAGCAAAACCGCGACGGCGATGAGCGTGATTGAAAACCTGCCGCCGGGTAACGTCGATCTCCGCCACGCCATTGCCCGTCGCTACGCGCAGCAGGGGATGAACATCTCCCCGGAAGAGATCGTGATCACCGCCGGCGCGCTTGAAGCGCTCAATCTCAGCCTGCAGGCGGTGACCGAGCCGGGTGACTGGGTGATAGTCGAAAACCCGTGTTTCTACGGCGCGCTGCAGGCGCTGGAACGCCTGAAGCTCAAAGCGTTGTCGATTGCGACGGACGTCCGCGAGGGGATTGACCTGAATGCCCTTGAACAGGCGCTGAATGAGTACCCGGTTAAAGCCTGCTGGATCATGACCAACAGTCAGAATCCGCTTGGCTTCACGCTGAGCGCGGAAAAAAAAGCGCAGCTGGTCGCTCTGTTAACGCAGCACAATGTCCCCCTGATTGAAGATGATGTCTACAGCGAGCTCTATTTTGGCCGCGAAAAGCCGCTCCCGGCAAAAGCCTGGGATCGTCAGGATATGACGCTGCACTGCTCGTCCTTTTCAAAATGTCTGGTGGCGGGCTTCCGCATCGGCTGGGTCGCGGCAGGGAAGCACGCGCGACGCATTCAGCAGCTGCAGCTGATGAGCACGCTCTCAACCAGCTCTCCCGTGCAGCTGGCGCTGGTGGATTACCTGGCGACTAAACGCTATGACGCCCATCTGCGCCGCCTGCGGCGTACGCTCGCCGAGCGAAAGCAGCAGGCCTGGCAGTCTCTTCTGCGTCATATGCCTGCCGGCGTCAAAATCCACCATAACGACAGCGGCTACTTTTTATGGCTGGAGCTTCCGGCGCAGCTGGATGCGGGGCTGCTCAGCGAAAAAGCCTTAACGCACCACATCAGCATTGCTCCCGGAAAGATGTTTTCCACCTCTGACGCATGGACACCGTTCTTCCGGTTTAATACCTCCTGGGCCTGGGGAGAGCGAGAAGAGCAGGCGGTCATTCAGTTAGGAAAATTAATTAGCACGATGCTGGAATAAACTTTTCTCCGTTATTTAAATAATCAATTCTTATCCTGATGACGGCACGGCGAATATTTCGCGGTGTCCTGTCATAGGAAATCTGCATACCGTCTCTCGCGTCTAACTCCTTGTCTATAATCCAGTTAACGGGGAATGCGCCCTCGGTCACACCTTGATGAAATTTCCTGATGCCGTACGGTGCGGCGCATTTGCGCGGTCTACGTTTAATAAGGGAGATATTTTTACGGCACGGCTGCCGCTAAATTTCATTGCGACAGGAGTAACTCTTATGAGCAAACATTTTGCCCGCAGCAGCCTGTACGCGCTCGGCATGACTATCATGACAGCGCAAGCCGCAGAACCACCAAAGGCCATTGGCGACGGGGAAGGTCGGCTGGATATTATCGCCTGGCCGGGATATATCGAACGCGGACAGACGGATAAAAATTATGACTGGGTTACCCAGTTTGAAAAAGAGACCGGGTGTGCGGTCAACGTCAAAACGGCGGCCACGTCGGATGAAATGGTCAGCCTGATGGCGAAAGGGGGATATGACCTGGTTACCGCCTCGGGTGATGCGTCGCTCCGCCTGATCATGGGCAAACGCGTTCAGCCGATTAACCCCGACCTCATCCCCAACTGGAAAACCCTCGACGCGCGGATTGTGAAAGGGGAATGGTTTAACGTCGGCGGGAAAGTCTACGGCACGCCGTATCAGTGGGGGCCAAACCTGCTGATGTATAACACCAAAACCTTCCCGACGCCGCCGGACAGCTGGAGCGTGGTCTTTACCAAACAGGATCTGCCGGACGGTAAAAGCAATCAGGGACGCGTGCAGGCGTATGACGGCCCGATTTATATCGCCGATGCCGCGCTGTTCGTTAAAGCCACGCAGCCACAGCTGGGTATCCAGGACCCGTACCAGCTCACCGAAAAACAGTATGCCGCTGTGCTCAAGGTCCTTCGCGACCAGCATGCGCTGATCCACCGCTACTGGCATGACACCACCGTCCAGATGAGCGACTTCAAAAATGAAGGCGTCGTGGCCTCCAGCGCCTGGCCGTATCAGGCGAATGCCCTGAAGGCCGAGAACCAGCCCGTTGCCACCGTCTTCCCGAAAGAAGGGGTGACCGGCTGGGCGGACACCACCATGCTGCACGCGCAGGCAAAACACCCGATGTGCGCCTACAAATGGATGAACTGGTCGCTGACGCCGAAAGTGCAGGGCGATCTGGCAGCATGGTTTGGATCCCTGCCCGTGGTTGCAGAAGGGTGTAAGGCCAGCACGCTGCTGGGTGATAAAGGCTGCGAAACAAACGGTTATAACGAGTTCGACAAAATCTTGTTCTGGAAAACCCCCATCGCAGAAGGCGGTAAATTTGTCCCTTACAGCCGCTGGACGCAGGATTACATCGCCATCATGGGCGGTCGTTAATTGCCCGGGAGCAGAACATGACGTACGCGGTAGAGTTTAACAATGTTTCCCGTCTGTACGGCGACGTACGGGCGGTGGATGGGGTCACCATTGCCATTCGTGACGGAGAGTTTTTCTCCATGCTGGGGCCTTCGGGCTCCGGCAAAACCACCTGCCTGCGTCTGATTGCCGGCTTTGAGCAGCTGTCAGGCGGCACGATTTCTATCTTCGGCAAAGAGGCGAGCGCGCTGCCGCCGTGGGAGCGGGATGTGAACACCGTCTTTCAGGACTACGCCCTGTTCCCGCATATGTCGATCCTCGACAACGTCGCCTACGGGCTGATGGTCAAAGGCATCGACAAGAAAAAACGCCATGCGCAGGCCCGTGATGCTCTGGAAAAAGTGGGCCTGAGCTTTGCCGTTGCCCGTAAGCCTTCGCAACTTTCCGGCGGCCAGCGGCAGCGCGTCGCCATCGCCCGGGCGCTGGTCAATGAGCCGCGCGTCCTGCTGCTGGACGAACCGCTGGGTGCGCTCGATCTCAAACTGCGTGAACAGATGCAGTTCGAGCTGAAGAAGCTTCAGCAGGAACTCGGCATCACCTTTATTTTCGTCACCCACGATCAGGGCGAGGCCCTTTCTATGTCAGACAGGGTGGCGGTGTTTAATAACGGGCGCATTGAGCAGGTGGATACCCCGCGCGATCTCTACATGCGTCCGCGCACGCCGTTTGTCGCCGGTTTTGTCGGCACTTCTAACGTCTTCGATACGGGCCTTGCGCAGAAAATATGCGGCATGGAAGGCAGCTATTCCCTGCGTCCGGAACATATTCGCCTTAATGAGGGCGGAGACGTTCAGGTTCAGGGCATCGTGCAGGCCGTTCAGTATCAGGGAGCCGCCACGCGGCTGGAGCTGAAGCTCGCCGACGGCGCCAAACTGCTGGTGAGCCAGGCCAATCTCAGTGAAGCCTCGCCGCTGGGCGGCATTGCGCCGGGGCAGGCCGTCACGGCGTCGTGGTCACGCGAGTCGATGATTCGCCTGCACGAGGAGAGGTGAAATGGATATGAGCGTTGCGCATCCTCCCGCCTCGCGCGGCCGCTTAAGCCGCATGACGGCGCTGTTCTGGCGTAAACCGTCGCTCGGCCTGTTCCTGCTTCTGCTCGCGCCGCTGATGTGGTTTGGCATCGTCTATTTAGGGTCGCTGCTGACCCTGCTGTGGCAGGGGTTCTACACCTTTGACGATTTCACCATGTCCGTCACGCCGGACCTGACGCTGGCGAACATTCAGGCGCTTTTTAACCCGGCAAACTACGACATCATCCTGCGTACGCTAACGATGGCGATTGCGGTGACGATTGCCAGCGCCATTCTGGCCTTCCCGATGGCCTGGTACATGGCGCGATACACCCGCGGCAAATGGAAAGCGTTTTTCTATATCGCTGTGATGTTGCCTATGTGGGCGAGCTACATCGTCAAAGCCTACGCCTGGACGCTGCTGCTGGCGAAGGACGGGGTGGCGCAGTGGTTTCTTGGTCATATGGGGCTGGAGCCGATCCTGACCTCGCTCCTTACGCTGCCGGCGATTGGCGGCAACACCTTGTCCACTTCCGGGCTGGGGCGGTTTCTGGTCTTCGTCTACATCTGGCTGCCGTTTATGATCCTGCCCGTCCAGGCGGCGCTGGAACGCCTGCCTGCCTCGCTACTGCAGGCCTCAGCCGACCTCGGCGCGCGCCCTCGCCAGACTTTTCGCTATGTCGTTCTGCCGCTGGCGATCCCGGGTATTGCGGCAGGCTCAATATTCACCTTTTCCCTGACGCTGGGGGATTTCATCGTTCCGCAGCTGGTGGGGCCGCCGGGCTACTTCATCGGTAACATGGTCTACTCACAGCAGGGTGCCATTGGCAATATGCCCATGGCCGCCGCGTTCACGCTGGTGCCCATCGTGCTGATTTCACTCTATCTGGCGTTCGTGAAACGTCTGGGAGCATTCGATGCACTCTGAACGCGCACCGCTGTTTCTGAAAGTGGCAGCCTGGGGAGGCGTCATCTTCCTGCACTTCCCGCTGCTGATTATCGCGACCTATGCCTTCAATACCGAAGACGCGGCCTTCAGCTTTCCGCCGCAGGGGCTGACGCTGAAGTGGTTTAGCGTGGCGGCAGGGCGCGGCGACATCCTTGAATCCGTGACGTTGTCACTTCAAATTGCGTCGTTATCCACCGCAATTGCCCTCGTGCTTGGCACGCTTGCTGCAGCGGCGCTGTGGCGAAGCGAGTTTTTTGGCAAGAATGCGATCTCACTATTGCTGCTGTTGCCGATTGCGTTACCGGGGATCATCACCGGCCTGGCGCTGCTGACCGCATTCAAAACCATCAACCTTGAGCCGGGCTTTTTCACCATCGTGGTGGGACACGCCACCTTTTGCGTGGTGGTGGTGTTTAATAACGTGATTGCCCGCTTCAGACGCACCTCCTGGAGCCTGGTGGAAGCGTCGATGGATCTCGGTGCCGACGGATGGCAAACCTTCCGCTATGTGGTGCTGCCCAATCTGGGTTCCGCGCTGCTGGCCGGGGGAATGCTGGCGTTTGCCCTGTCGTTTGACGAGATAATCGTCACAACGTTTACGGCGGGACACGAGCGCACGTTACCGCTGTGGTTGCTCAATCAGCTCGGCCGTCCGCGCGACGTGCCGGTCACCAACGTCGTAGCGCTGCTGGTGATGCTGGTGACGACCATCCCCATTCTGGGAGCCTGGTGGCTAACCCGTGACGGTGAGAGCATCGCCGGCAGCGGGAAATAACAGTGAATTCAACAGGACAATGCTATGCAAACACATCTGCTGATTAAGGGTGAACTGGTTGCCGGAGAGGGCGAGAAACAGCCGGTTTATAATCCGGCCACCGGAGAGGTACTGCTGGAAATTGCTGAAGCCTCGCCGGACCAGGTCAACGCGGCGGTAGAGGCCGCTGACCAGGCTTTTATCGACTGGGGGCAAACCACACCGAAAACCCGTGCCGAGTGCCTGCTGAAGTTGGCGGATGCGATTGAAGCGCATGGGGAGGACTTTGCCCGGCTCGAATCCCTCAACTGCGGCAAGCCGCTGCACTGTGCTCTGGGTGATGAAATTCCGGCGGTGGTCGACGTTTTCCGTTTCTTCGCCGGGGCCGCCCGCTGTCTTAACGGGCTGGCCGCCGGGGAGTACCTTGACGGCCACACGTCGATGATTCGCCGCGATCCGGTGGGCGTGGTTGCCTCTATTGCCCCCTGGAACTACCCGCTGATGATGGCAGCCTGGAAACTGGCGCCCGCGCTGGCGGCAGGGAACTGCGTGGTGATTAAGCCCTCAGAGATCACGCCGCTGACCGCGCTGAAGCTGGGAGAGCTGGCAAAAGATATTTTCCCGGCAGGCGTCCTGAACGTCCTGTTTGGGCGGGGGAAAACGGTCGGCGATCCGCTGACCGGGCATGAAAAGGTCCGTATGGTCTCGCTGACTGGTTCGATTGCGACCGGGGAACATATCATCGGCCATACGGCGTCCTCCATTAAACGCACCCATATGGAGCTGGGCGGTAAAGCGCCGGTTATCGTCTTTGATGATGCCGACCTGGATGCGGTTGTCGAAGGGGTGCGGACGTTTGGTTTCTACAATGCCGGACAGGACTGTACGGCGGCCTGCCGGATTTATGCCCAGAAGGGCATTTATGCCGCGCTGGTGGAAAAGCTGTGCGCCGCGGTCGCCAGCCTTAAAATGGGTGCGCCGGAGGATGCCTCGACCGAACTTGGGCCGCTCAGTTCGGCCGCCCATCTTTCACGCGTCTGTCAGGCCGTCGATGACGCGAAAGCGCTCGGCCATATCCGCGTTGTCACCGGTGGGAGCAAAAAAGAGGGGGCGGGCTACTACTTCCAGCCAACCCTGCTGGCGGGGGCAAAACAGGACGACGCCATCGTTCAGCGCGAGGTGTTTGGCCCGGTGGTGAGCGTCACCGAATTTGACGACGAGGCGCAGGTGCTGGCCTGGGCGAACGATTCGCAGTATGGACTGGCGTCATCGGTCTGGACCAAAGACGTGGGCCGCGCCCATCGTCTGAGCGCCCGGCTGCAGTACGGCTGCACCTGGGTGAATACCCATTTTATGCTGGTGAGCGAAATGCCGCACGGTGGCATGAAATTATCCGGCTACGGCAAAGATATGTCGGTCTATGGGCTTGAGGATTATACGGTCGTGCGGCATGTGATGATCAAACACTAAGCCCGTCATGCCTGGTCGCATTCGCGGCCAGGCGTTCGCCACGCTCGCCATGAGTGTTACGCATGATACTCAATTGTTATTATCCGTAATTTTTAAGTGGTTATTCTGTAACGAAAAAACTTGATCTGTATCAACATATGACGCATATTGCGTGCGGTTATTTTTTCGGCTCTGGTATACAGAATGACGTTGTATCAAAAGATGTTGGTTTTTTACGCAATCATGGCTTCCATCTGCGCATTAATTACCTGGTTCCTCTCTAAAGACCGCAAACGTATCCGCCTGCTCAGCGCTTTTCTGGTGGGGTCAACCTGGCCAATGAGCTTTCCCGTTGCGCTGCTGGTCTCGCTTTTCTGAAGCACGCTTCCATTTTTAAAAGATGAATATGGCATTCCAGATACGGTAACTGTATAAATACACAGTGCATCGTAAAAGGAGTGCTTATGAACAGTTTTTACTCGCAGCAGGCCGGTTGTAACGTGCGCTGGCATGACCTGCCCGGCACCGGCGATCCCGTGGTGTTCATTCACGGGCTGGGCTGCGCCTCTTCCTATGAATATCCCCGCGTCGTTCATGACCCGCTGTTTGGCGCGCGCAGAGCGATTCTCATCGATTTGCCCGGCAGCGGCTACAGCGACAAGCCTGAGCACTACCGCTATAAAACCACCGACCAGGCGCACGTTGTGGCGGAACTGATTGACCACCTTAAGCTGGATGCCTTCTGGTTATACGGCCACAGCATGGGCGGCAGCATTGCTATCGAAACGGCGGGGCTGCTGGCCACGCGCGTTAAGGGGCTGATGGTGTCAGAGCCCAATTTTCATGCGGGTGGGGGGATGTTCAGCCGGTCTATTGCAGCGCAAACCGAGCAGCAGTTTCTGAATCAGGGCTATGACGCCATGCTCAGCGCAGAAAAAACGGCGTGGGCGGGATGCCTGCAGAGCAATGCGCCGTACGCCGTCTGGCGGGGCGCATCGAGCCTGGTGGCGGGCGTTGAGCCGGAATGGGAAGCGCAGTTCCTGTCACTTCCTTGCCCGGTAACGTTGATTTTCGGCGAGCTGTCTCTCCCGGATGACGATGTGGATAATCTGAAACAAAAGGGCGTTGAGGTAAAAATCATCCCTGCGGCGGGGCACTCTATGTCGTGGGAAAACCCGTCTGCGCTGGCAGAGACGTTAGCCGGGTGTATGACGGAGTGATGAGCGCAAAAGTTTCGCCCGGCGGCGCTACGCTTGCACGGGCCTACAACGATGAAGAGTGTAGGCCGGGTAAGCGGCAGCGCCACCCGGCAAGAAATGCGGCTACATTGTTAATCAGCGTTTAGCGTAATAATGCGTGCAAGGCCTGACGTGCGTCAGGCTGAACATCATGCGGATGCTGGTAATCAATGTTCTCTATCGCGCGGTTATAGAGCGCGACCAGCCAGTCGTATACGTACGCGGTGGCCGCATGCACGGGCTGTTCCCCCAGGCGCGTCAGGCGGGGCTCGGCGCTGCTGACCACCGGCGTAACGAAGATGGCCTGACCTTTGCGGATGCGGCTTGCCGGACGTACCGCCACCGGCGTCTGGTCGTAACCCAGCCAGCCAATGAAATTGCCCATCACGGCATGCAGTTGCGCAGCGCTGCTTTTATCCGCTTCGACAATACGCTGAAGCTGTTGAGGGAGATCAAGCCGGTAGCTGGTGGTCACCAGCACATCCGCGATTTGCTGTAACACCGCAGGTTCCAGCCCCAGACGGGCGGCCGCGGCCTCATTGCGGCTCCACTGGCGCAGATGATTTATCCAAACTCTGTGCGCCAGTCGCGCTTTGTCTTTTGTCTGGAACAGTCCGGCGCTTTCCTGTGCATTCTCGGCAAACAGGTCAATGGTGTCCGTAAACAGCCCGTTCACCTGCTCCTCGCGCGGCTGCTGAACGGCAAGCAGCGTTTCAAAGGCTTTCAGCGGCGGCAGCAGGCCTTCAAGCAGTTCGCCGTGGCGGGCGGCGCTGCTTTGCAGCATGCGTACCATGTTTTCGGCCTGAGCGCGTCTTGTCCCCGGTTCCTCAACCAGCGGCGCCAGATAGCTTTGCATCAGCGATGAGAGCTCCTGTCGCAGCAAGCCTTTCAGCGTGCTGAGACGTTTCTGTCGCTGTGCGGGAAGCGTGGCCTGAGACAGCCACTCGATGACGCGCTGCATGCTGTGGCTGTCCAGCGCCTGCAGCGTGCCCCAGCGTAAACCCGGTTTCCCGAGCAGATGCTGTACGGCTTCATCGAGATTCTGCCGGGTGGTAAAGCGGGCGTCGTGAGGGGTTATCGCCCATACCAGCCCCGGCAGGGCAGATTCTTCAGCAGGCTGCGTCTCCTTCACCCAGTTCATTAACACTTTTGCTTTTTTGGCCGTCTGTTCGTGCTGCGCCGTCGCATTGCAAATGACCAGCACATCCGGCTGAAGCTGTTGACGATAATGCTCGAGCAGCCACTGGGATTTCGCCTGGCGTAACGGGTCGGCACGGTTATCTTCAAAAACCGGAATATCAATAATATCGACGTGATCCAGTACGCCGTTCTCTACCGGCAGCACCAGCTCGCGGGTCAGGAAGGCCAGCACGTCGACGGGGATGCTGATGGCGTTTAGCATTTCACCGTTATTCAGCGGATGAAGCAGCGTCTCCTGCGCGTCCTGAAGATCTAACGTGCCGTCGTGCGTCAGGAACCCTTCACCCGGCAGGCCAAAGCTGTCCACCAGCAGGCTAAGCGGGGCAGCAAGCTCGCTGGCATGGCTGGTTTGATGCAGCACGTGGGCCAGATTTAACCACTGCTGGGTCAGCTCCTGCTGCTCGCCCCACAGCAGGGACCAGACGCTTGCCCGGGTGCTGAGATCGAGCGATGGTACCAGCCGGGCAAATTCATGCCACAGGGCATCATCAATTTGCTGTTTCGCGGCGGGTACGGTGCTTTGCCAGAAGCGGGCAATCGCCCCCACTTCCTGAGCCGTGATGCCGGGCACGCCCTGCGGCTGGCGCAGCCCGCGCCATTTCTCCAGGCGTGTCTCAATGACCGCCTTATCCACCGCGCGCATCTGAGGATGCAGCGTCGTGCGGGCAATAAACAGCTGTACCAGCTCGGCCTCGGTGACCAGACGCAGGCGCAGTGGGAACGCCTCATCCGCCGCCTCCGGGTTTTCCCGGCTGAAGCGGACGGCCATGTTGGTCAGGGCATGTCCCGGATTGATATGCGAAAAATAGTCAAAGGTGCGCTGGCCCGGCGTCACGTTGAGGCGCCCATTACCGCTGCCGCACAGAGATAACAGCAGGTGTGCTTTCGCGCTCTGCGAGTGACCGTACAGCCCAATGCTGCTCTGGCGGGTCATGGCGCGTTCAATAGCCTGCTCCCGCGCCTGCGCCGCGTTGATGCGAGCAAGCAGGGCGTCAGCATCGTTATCCAGCACAGGGGCGTTCAGGCGCGTCTCATTAATCCACCCGATTAAGGCCTGAGTGGTGGTCGTCGTCGCTGTCATTTCAGGTATACGCTCCCGCTGTCGATCCAGTAGTGGCTACCGCTGTGTCGGCGATCGGCCAAAGTATTCAGTTTGAAGGTTAATGCGTCAGGCGCAACCGGCGTGCCGTCCTGCAGCCAGGCATCGCTCAGCTCGAAGGCCTCCGGGCCTGCCTGCTTGCTGCCGCCGCAGAGCTTCAGCCGCACGTTCAGCACGCCGTCACCGGCAATGGCTTTCGCCAGTTCAGCCGAGTTAATGCTGAGCGTGTAGAGCGGCGTGGCAGGCCAGCGCGCGTTCGCCAGCTGGCGGAAGCCGAGGGTGACGTTACCGCGCAGCGGGAAGTGCAGACGTGCGTCGAGCTTCGTGCCCGGCTTATCAAGGTCGATATCCTGATACCAGACGTTTTCCTCGCGCAGGGTATTGACGGTGTTATCCAGCACGCCGAGATAGCGCACGGTTGAATACGCGCCAATGTCCGCGGCTTTAAAGTTGAAGCGCGGCAGACGCAGATCGAGCGCCAGGCTGCAGAGCATGGCGCCCACCGCGGCTGTCGATTTCGGGTTGCCAATGCGCCCCTGCTGGCTGAACGGATACCACTCGTGCACCTGGTATTTATCCAGCCAGACGATGCGGTTGACCGGCACCGGCTGCAGATGACGAATGAGCGCCTGAACGCCCGGCAGGCAGCCGGGACGTCCGGTGATCAGCAGAATATCGCAGCTGTAATGGGATATCGCCTCGCACACCGCGTGGAGCGGTGAGGCCAGCGTAAACTGCCCGGCCAGCATCGCATCCTGCATTTCGCGGAAATTCACGTGCAGCGGCACGGCGAACAGGTCAAACGCGTCTGAACCCGCAGGCAGGGCATGATCGATCGCCTGCTGCAGATAATTCATCACGTTACGGGTCGGCTTCTGCGCCAGGAGATCGCCAAAGGTGGCATGCAGACCGGCCAGCGGATCGTCAACGTCGCTCGATTCCCACGCGGCAAGAATGGCATGGCCAATCGGCATAAAGAGCTGAAGCGCCGTTTGCTGGCGGAGTACGGCCTGGGTATCGATGCGCCCGGAGTCGCCGAACAGCGAAGCCATGAGCAGCGAGGCGTCCGCGATACCGGACTTCTGCAGCTGCGTTTGCAGGGCAGGCAACACGTAGCGCTGAATCACGTCCAGAAGCGTATCGTCACCCGCGACCTTAAAGCCTTCACGGAACAGCAGCTGCGGGGTGATTTTGACGTTATTGCCGGAACCGTCGTCCAGCTGATAATGGGTGATCGCCATATCCGTTGTGCCGCCGCCGATGTCGATGGACGCGACGCGCAGCGCGCGGCCCGGCTGGCTACCCGGCTCAGGCTCACGGTCCGGGCGGGCGAGGGAGGCGAAGAAGGCTTCGGTCTGTCCGCCAAAGCGGGAGATCGCCTCGTTATACAGCCAGACCAGCTGACCGCAGCTCGCTTCATCCCACTCCATCTGGATTTCAGGCACCGGCACCACGCTTTTATCCTGCTGTTTGCGGGTGACAAAATCTTCATCCTGCGGGTGCCAGCCCATCGCTTTCCAGACGATGGCGATGGCTTCAAACATGCGGCGCCGGAAAATCTCGCGCTCCTGCTTTGGCATGGCCGAAGGCAGTGTCAGGATCAGGGTGCGCAGCTGGCGCGGCGACGCCGGGAAGCCCAGACGTAAGCGCGTGGCGACGCTGTTGATCTGCCCCAGCGCCTGCGCCAGCAGCTCGCACAGCATGTGCGTCATCAGGGTGCTGCGGCTGTACTGCGGCGAGAAGACCGGCAGCCGCTCGTCCTGCGGCAGCGTGAAGAGCGGTTCTCCGTCATCGTTCATCAGGTTCATCAGCGGAAACGCGGTGGCAAGCGGTTCACGCTGGGTTTTGCTGTTCATCTGGCTAAAGCGCCAGTCCTGCACGACCGGCGTTTCATCCCACAGGTAGCGGCGCGGGCTGGAGATGCCGCTATTGCCTTCCGTTCCCAGACGCTGCATCGCCAGCTTGCGAGCTTCATCGCCGACGCGAACAATTGACGGCCAGACAAAGGCGTCTTCGCGACCGCTTTCAACCGAGAAGTGCTGCTTGCCAAAACGCGCTTCCGAAAACTCGAGACGGCTGGTGAACAGCGGCTCGTTCAGGAATTGCGGCTCGCTTAACGAGCGTACCTGCAGCTCGGCGGTCTGGCGCAGTCCATCGTTGGCGTCGCCGTGGTCTTCAATAATGACGCCGCAGGTGTGGGTATTGCCCACGTCGAGGATCAGGTCGACCGGAATGGCAGGCGTGCTGAGCGTATGGGTAACAAATTTCACTTCCGGCACGGTGAGCTGTTCACCGAGCATGGTCATCAGGTTGAGCCAGTGGGCCTGATATTCAAAACCGCGCATCGCCTGCTGGAGATCGCGTTCGGAGCGGTTCTCAACGCCGTCGGCATAATGGGTAAATGCCTCGCGCAGCCAGCCGTCAATCCAGGTCTGGTCGAGAAAACTTTCCACCTCATTGTCTCGCCAGGCCAGCGCGAATCGGGTCCCGTTCAGAATATCGTTTTCAACCGGGGACAGGGCGGACGTGGCGTGTTCAGCTATCTGGCTGTCAAGGGCGAGAGTAACGCGGTGCGTATTACCTGCCGTATCGGGTGTATCCAGCCTTCGCACCTGAACGCGGGCCCAGTTATCCGGCCCCTCAACAAAGGTTCGCGGCGGGTTGAAGCGCAGGAACGGGACCGGAAGCCAGACGCCGTCCAGCACCGTCAGAGACTGATGCAGCGGAATGGTGGTTTCCGGTTTGACCACTTCAGGCTGCCCGCCGTTCGTCCCCGGCACGGTATAGCGCCCGTTGACCAGGTCGAAATCGAGCCGCAACAGCGGGCCGTTCGCGGTTTTACGTACGAAGCGCCCGTTGCTGGCGGTATCCTGCGGCGTCAGCCCGAAATCAAGGAACTGCACGCCGCTGTTGGCAATAAGCGTGACGCTTTGTTTATAGTCGCAAAGATTAACCAGCATAGGATCAGGCACCTGCTTTCTTGAACGTCAGTGGGACGACGGTATTGGCATCATAACGGGCGCGACATTCTGCGATATCGCTGGTGCCTGCTTTACAGGCAATCTCCGGCATCGGGTAGCGGGAACCGTCGGTGCAGCGGGCAGTACCGCGACTTTTAATCATCAGCTCGCCGTTGCTGTGCAGCCCGGAGAAGACCTCCGCGCGGCAGACAACGTTGTCGCCATGGACAACCCTGGCGAAGCCTTTATTGTTCTGAATCTGATAGCGCATTGACGGCGGCTTGCCGGTGACCGGATCTTTCACGTCCAGAACCGCACGCCAGGTGCCGTTCAGGAAACGCGTCGATCCCGCTTTCACCTGATTCGCTTCCATCACCATGGCATCTTTCGGGATGGCGACAATCACCACCGGGGCGGGCTGTGGCGCAGGAACAGGAGCAGGCTCTTTTTCTTTACTTGCCAGGACCTCTGCCTGATGCAGCGGTAATTTCATGGCCAGCGGCTCAACCGCTTTGATCGGTTTTGGCGCAATCTCCACGGGCTCAGGTGTGGGCGCCGGTGCGGGTTCAGCGGAAGGCGACTGTTTTGGCCACAGCAGCGGTGCGGCAATGGCGGCAACGATTACGGCGGCAACCGGCAGCGTCCACAGGGGAACGCGGCGCTTTTTCTCGACGATCGGCGGTGCCGGTTCGTGAACGGGCTGCGCCACGACCGGGGCCGGCTCTGGTTCATACAGCTCTTCCGGCGTAATGCGCACCACCGTGGAAGGGGCGATCAGCGGCTCGTCAGCGTGTTCAAAGGTCACAACCGGTTCTGGCTCAGGTTCTGGTTCAGGATCTTCAATGACAACGGGGGCAGGCTCAGGGACCAGCGATTCACGCAGGCAGTCGAGGACATCGTCGCGCGCATTCTCGTTCAGGTTGACGAACCCCCAGAAGCTGATGACCGGCTTTCCGTCCACCAGAAAGAGGAAGTTTTCACCCGGGAACTGAAACGCCTTCGACAGCAGAGAACCAAAAAGCTGCTGTGCGGTTTTGGGGGACTGGAGGCATTTCTTGCTTAACGACTCAACGCTGGCCAGCGTGTTTTCCAGATAGCGCAGGGCGCGATAGCGGTCATCTTCATCGGCCGCTTTCCAGCTGGTTACGCTCCCTTCCGCAGGGGAATACCAGTCCACGCGGTCACCGCTGTCGTTGACCTGAGGAATAGCCAGACAGTCGACGATGGCCTGTTGTTTGCGCAACCGGAGCGCTTCCCGGATTTGTAACGCTGATTCAAAAACGGCTTGTCCGCCGCCGCCAACGGCCTGAAAGTCATCCAGGTTACCGCTGCGTAAAAGAGTTTTTGCCACGATTTGATCCCATATACTTCTTCACACCGTTACTTTAACGAAATGAGGAAGCAACCAAACGGGGGAAGAGACGCTAAAAGGGCCGATTTCTTGCGGCATAGAAAGTGACGGTTGTGCTTGACGAATAATGGCCCTTAAGGCAAATCACGATTTTGGGCGCTGGCGGTTAAAACAGCAAAAAACGCGGCTTTAGAATAACCTGATAGTGTTTCGTTATTTGCCAGGTCATACCGCCTGTGCTGTTATTACTGTCTTATATAATAAAACTGTCAGGGTTATAACCATGTCTACAGGGAAAACACTGCTCGCCCTTGCGCTGAGCGCTCTTCTACCCGCCGGTGCCGCATGGGCGGCAAACAACGACACGCTTATTTACTGTTCTGAAGCGTCCCCCGAGTCGTTTAACCCGCAAATCGCCAGCTCTGGCCCGTCATTTGTGGCCAGCTCTCAGGTGCTATACAACCGCCTGATCAATTTCGACCCGGTGAAAAACACCCCGGTCCCGTCGCTGGCAGAGTCCTGGACGATTTCACCGGACGGTAAGACTTATACCTTTGCCCTGCGCAAAGGGGTGAAGTTCAACAGCAACAAATACTTCAAACCGACGCGCGACTTTAACGCCGATGACGTTATTTTCTCGGTCATGCGTCAGAAAGACCCTAAACACCCGTATCACAACGTGTCGCAGGGCAACTACGAATACTTTAACGACGTGGGTCTCGATAAGCTGATCCAGGACGTGAAAAAGGTCGACGATTATCACGTTCAGTTCACCCTCAGCGAGCCCAATGCCGCGTTCCTGGCCGACTGGGGGATGGATTTCGCCTCCATTCTCTCCGCCGAATACGCCGACGCGATGCTGAAAAAAGGCACGCCTGAAAACGTAGACACCTGGCCGATTGGTACCGGGCCTTATGCGCTGCAGCAGTACAAGGTGGATTCGCTGATCCGCTACGTCGCTAACCCGAACTACTGGGAAGGCGAGGTGCCGACGAAGCATCTCATTTTCTCCATCACGCCAAATGTGGAAACCCGCCTGGCGAAGCTGCAGACCAACGAGTGCCAGATTATTCCTGCGCCGTCCCCGGTTCAGTTTGACGCCATAAAGAACAACAAAGACCTGACGCTGCACTCGGTCGATGCGCTGAACGTCGGCTATCTGGCGTTTAACACCGAGAAAAAACCGTTTGATAACGTGCTGGTGCGTCAGGCGCTTAACTACGCGACCGACAAGAAGGCCATCGTTAATGCGGTCTTTATGGGGTCCGGTACGGTGGCAAAATCGCCGATCCCGCCAAATATGCTGGGCTTTAATAAAGACCTGAAGGACTACAGCTACGATCCAGAAAAAGCGAAAGCGCTGCTGAAGCAGGCGGGGCTGGAGAAGGGGGCGGAAGTCACGCTGTGGTCAATGCCGGTTCAGCGTCCGTATAACCCGAACTCGCGCCGTATCGCGGAGATGATCCAGAGCGACTGGGCGAAAGTGGGCGTGAAGGCCAAAATCGTCTCTTACGAGTGGGGGGAATATCTCTCCGGGATGCGTAAAGGCGAACATGACTCCGCGCTGTTTGGCTGGATGTCCGATAACGGCGACCCGGACAACTTTGCCGACGTGCTGCTGGGCTGCAACAGCATCAAAACCGGATCAAACGCCGCGCGCTGGTGCGATAAGGGTTATGATGCTCTGGTGCAAAAAGCGAAGCTGACCAGCAGCCCGGCCGAGCGTGCGAAGCTCTACGGCCAGGCGCAGGAGATTTTCTACCAGCAGGCGCCGTGGATCGCACTGGCAAACGGGAAAACGTTCTATGCGACCCGCAGCAACGTGACCGGATACAGCGTGAGCCTGATGGGCAGCGATTTCTCCAAAGCGAAGCTGAACTAAGCGTTTTATCGCCGGGTGGCGGCTACGCCTTACCCGGCCTACATTTGGCACCCGTAGGCCCGGTAAGCGTAGCGCCACCGGGCACATAACAAGGAGTGACAATGTCACATTTAAGCGAAGTTACCGCCCGTGTCGATGCCGCCATCGAAGAGAGTGTCATCACCCACATGAATGAACTGCTAATCGAATTAAGTGACGACGCTGAGCTGAGCCGCGATGAACGCTACGCCCAGCAGCAGCGTCTGCGTACCGCGATTTCACACCACGGTAAGCAGCATAAAGAGGAGATGGATGCGCGTGAGGAACAGCTGACCAAAGGCGGCACCATACTGTAACGTTCAAAACTGGCGTCGCGCCACCAGCCAGGCCCCGACCACCAGCATCACCGCGCCGCACACCGGGCCAATCAGGGCGCGGAGCGGAACGCCATGGCTCCTCAGCACGTCCATCACCAGCCCGCCAATTAGCTGGCTCGCCACCAGCACGGCGATAGTCGTCGCCGCGCCAACGTTCTGATACCCGCTGATGCTGGCAAACACGAAAAACGACCCCAGCAGCCCAGGGATAAGCGTCCACCAGCGTACCGTTGCGGCCAGTTCGCTAAACCCGGCGACGCCCTGTTTCAGCAGCAGAATGCTGACAAACAGCACAATGCCGACCAGAGAGTTCAGCAGCATCGCGATAAGAATAGTGGAGGAGGACTGGGTGATACGCACCATTAAGGTGTTTTGCACCACCAGACCGATCCCCGCCGCCACCAGAAACGCCAGCGTCAGTGACTGATTCATGGGATGGCGTCCGGATCGCTGCGCTCGTCGAGCTGAAGCTGCATAAAGGTTAAGTCCAGCCAGCGGCCAAACTTGGTCCCCACCTGCGGCATCTGCCCCGTTATCACAAAACCGAGCGTTTCATGGAGATGAATCGAAGCGTGGTTTTGCGCCTCAATTCCCGCCACCATGACATGTTTGCCGATCTGACGAGCTTCGATTATCAACGCCTTCATCAGCGTGCGGCCAATACCTTTGCCCTGATGATCCGGGTGGACATAGACCGAATGCTCAACCGTATGACGGAAACCGTCGAAGGCGCGCCAGTCGCCAAAAGAGGCGTAACCGGTGATAACGCCGTCTTCCTCGCTCACCAGAACCGGGTAACCCGCGAGCGTGCGCGCCTCAAACCAGGCGATGCGGTTGTCGGCATCGACGGTTTTATCGTTCCAGATCGCGGCAGTATGCAGCACCGCGTGGTTGTAGATCTCTCCTATCGCAGCGCAGTCTTCTTTGCAGGCGTGACGAACGATCATGATTAACCCTCTGTGTGTGTTGTTCACTATAGTATTACGTTATTCCTACGATATTACACAACCGTATCGCCCGATCGCTACGGCATAAGGCATATTTTTTTGTTATCAAAAGCCCATTGAAATGCCGTTCATACACTATAGTATGACGTCATGAACACCATAACAGACACAATGAATCAACGGATTAGCGCAAGAATTCGCCTTGAACGCGAGTCTCGCGGATGGTCCCTGAGCGAGCTTGCCGACCGGGCAGGCGTCTCCCGCGCCATGATTCACAAGATAGAGCGCGGAGACAGCAGCCCGACAGCCACCTTGCTTGCCCGTCTGTCCGGCGCGTTTGGCATCAGCATGTCAACGCTTATTGCCCGGGCCGAAATGCAGGAGGGCAAGCTGCTGCGCCTGGCAAACCAGCCCGTCTGGCGCGACCCGCAGACGCACTACCTCCGCCGCCATGTTTCTCCCCGCACCGATCTGCCCATTGACCTTGTTCAGGTTGAACTGCCTGCGGGAAGCGATGTTCCGATGCCTGCCTCTTCTTACGCGTTGGCACGTCAACTGATCTGGCTCCAGTCCGGCGAGCTGGTGTTTCAGGAGGGCGATACGCGCCACGAAATGCACGCCGGGGACTGTCTCGAACTGGGGCCGCCAAATGACTGTCGGTTCATCAACGAAACGAATGAACCCTGTATTTATCTGGTTGTACGGCTTAATCAGTCAGGCTCGTAATGCTAATGCGATAACGCCGATCGTGAGCCAGGCTGTAATGACATTTGTAGCAGAAGGAGATCCCGATGAATCAATCTGTTTCGCAAAATCGCCGCTGGGTACTGGCCTCTCGCCCGCAGGGTGCACCGGTCGCGGAAAATTTTCGTCTCGAAACGCAGCCTGTTCCCGCACCCGTTGAGGGACAGCTTTTGCTGCGTACCGTCTGGCTGTCGCTGGACCCTTACATGCGAGGGCGCATGAGCGATGCGCCATCCTATTCACCGCCGGTTGAGCTGGGCGCGGTGATGGTGGGGGGGGCGGTTAGCCGCGTTGAACAGTCAAATCATCCCGACTTCAAAGCCGGAGAGTGGGTGCTGGGCTACAGCGGCTGGCAGGAGTATGAACTCTCAGACGGCAGCGGCCTGGTGAAGCTCGGCGAAAATCCGACTCATCCTTCCTGGGCGCTGGGTATTCTGGGCATGCCGGGCTTTACCGCCTATATGGGGCTGCTGGATATCGGGCAGCCCAAAGCGGGCGAAACGCTGGTGGTTGCCGCGGCGACGGGCCCGGTGGGTGCGACCGTCGGGCAGATCGGCAAAATCAAAGGTTGCCGGGTGGTCGGCGTCGCCGGTGGGGTTGAAAAATGCCGCCATGCTGTTGAGGTCCTCGGGTTTGACCTGTGTCTCGATCATCACGCGGCCGATTTTGCCGAACAGCTGAAACGCGCCTGCCCGAACGGGATTGATGTCTATTATGAAAACGTCGGCGGGAAAGTATTTGATGCCGTGCTGCCGCTGCTGAATACCTCCGCGCGCGTGCCGGTGTGCGGCCTGGTGAGCGGCTACAATGCGACGGGTTTGCCCGAGGGGCCGGATCGTCTGCCGCTCCTGATGGCGACCATCCTGAAGAAACGCATTCGTATGCAGGGCTTTATCATCGGTCAGGACTACGGGCACCGCATTAAGGAGTTCCAGGAAGAGATGGGACGCTGGGTGCAGGAAGGCAAAATTCACTATCGTGAACAGGTCACGGACGGGCTGGAGAACGCGCCCGAGGCGCTGATTGGCCTGCTTGAAGGGCGTAACTTCGGCAAAGTCGTGATTCGCGTCGCGAGTGACAATAAATAAACAGCGTTATGGCGGGGGTTTCCCGCCATATTTATTTGTGAAGATACGATATATTGTCTTTAATTAATGGACATGGTTTTTCGCGCCCGTATCCCGGATGGGCCCGAAACCGATAAAAAACAAATTTTGCTTTTTTTGATGTTTTTACGTTCTTCCCACCACCAGGCATGACGATACAGGATATATCGGACCAGCGTCGTTTTATTAAAACTGGCGTTTAAAAATAGCATTAAGTTTTAGCTACAGGAATTGAACATGCTTGATTTGGATCACTTAGAAAAAGCCCAAAGGATCAGTCTTACTATGCAAGTTGAACTCAGTTTGAAAGGGGCGTTAATTACAGGCTCCCTCAAACCTGGGGCACGACTGATTACGAAAGAGATCGCCGATAAATTAGGAACCAGTATTACGCCGGTTCGCGAGGCGCTTTTGCGCCTGGTGTCATCCGGGGCGTTACACGCCACGCCCGCACAGGCATTTCTGGTTCCGGAGGTGACGCTGGAGCGTTATAACGAGATTAACGCCATCAGAAAACAGCTTGAGCCGATGGCGGTCGCCGCTGCATGCCAGAATATGTCAGAGGGCAAGCTGGAGGCGTTGCGCAAAATGTCTGACGCATTCCATGAGGCCATGCGCAACGGAAACGTTCAGCAGGCGCTTCATGCAAATCGCGTTTTCCGCTTTACGCTTTATCAGTATGCGGAAATGCCGACGCTTAATGCGTTAATTGAACAGCTCTGGGTGCGCATCGGACCCTGTATGAACTATCTGCATCAGGAGCTTGACGACATCAAAGCGTCGACATATCACTATGACGAACTCCTTTCCGCCCTTGAGCGAAGAGATGTTGCTGCCTGCCAGAAGGCGATTGATAAGGTGATTGATGAAGCGAATTTGCTTTTACAGCGACAATATTTTAACTAAGAGATTATTTAGTAAAGCGACTATATACCGCACCTAATTATTTATCTGGTGAATAACTCCTGATGGCAATAAGCCATCAGGAGGGTTATTTCATTAATAAAATAAACTTTTTTTTGCTTACTCGAAGCGATAAGAAACCGACAGCCCAACCCCGTAGTTACGGCCTGGTGCAGGTTCGTAATAACGACCGTTGGACTCGTTAACAATTACCGAGCCAACGTATTCTTTGTCAAACAGGTTATCGACGCGGCCAAAGACGTCCATGCCCCAGTTGCCATAGTTGAATTTATATCCGGTATTCAAACCGACGACCGTATACGACGGCGCTTTCGCCGTGTTCTCATCGTCGGCCATAATATCGCTCATGTAGCGCACGTCCGAACCCGCGTACCAGCCTTCCTCCGGCTGCCAGCCAAACGAAGCGTAACCCATGTTGCGGGCGATGCCCGGCATACGGTTACCGTTGCAGTCTGCGTCGCCGCAGACGTTGGTGCGGTAGGTCGCGTCCAGGTAGGTCCACGCCAGCTTCAGCTTCCAGTTTTCAGCAAACTGCTGGTCGAGGGAGACTTCCACCCCCTGACGACGGGTTTTACCGGCATTTTTATAGCTGGTACGTCCGCCAGAGCTGGCATCCACCACGATCTCATCATCCGTATCGGTGCGGAACAGGGCAGCGGTCAGCAGGCCATTGCCGATGCGGGTTTTGCTGCCCACTTCGTACGTGTTGTTCGTGGACGGCTTCAGGCCAATGTTCAGACCGCCCTGATTATCGGCACGGTAGGAGAGTTCGTTGATGGTTGGGGTTTCGAATCCACGCCCTGCGGCAGCGTAAAGATTCCAGGCGTCCGTCACCGCATACTTCACGGAGCCCGCCGGGAGCCACTTGTGGTAGCTCGCGTCACCGCTGTCATCGCCGTTGCCCGGCGTAACGTAATGGTCGTTGGAATCAAACCAGACCGAGCTGTAGCGCACTCCCGCATCCACGGACAGCTTCTGCGTTAGCTGCCAGCTCGTCTGGAGATAGGGATCGACGTTCCACATCAGGTTACGTTCGTTTCGACGCTTGTCGCCCTTCACGCCGTAATCCGGCACGCCGTTGTTCATCACGAAGTTCTCGTATCCGCGACGATCTTCGCTCAGGTTTTCGTAGTTCAGGCCGGTGGTAAAGGTGACCGGTACCAGCAGCTCGCCGCGGTGCGTCCAGCGGGTATCAATACCCTGATAGTGGCGCTGCATATCAATCACCCCGCCGGAGTGGGAAGGTTTCAGCTGCGGCTGATAGGGAATCGACTGGTACTGCGTCATTTCACGCTCGCCGGCGTACATCATCACGCTGAGGTCGTCCTGCGTGCTGAGCTGGCGATCGTAGCGCAGACCGGCCTGGGTCTGTTTGATGGTCTTGCGGGTGTTGTACTGATCGCCGCGCGGAGACTGACGCGGATTATTCTGCCACTCCTGATAGCTCAGCCCGCCCGGATCGTTGGCCTTCATGTCCACGCTGTTGAAAATCAGCGTCAGCTTGCTGACGTCATCAATTCGCACGCCCAGTTTGGCGTTAGCGAGGTTCTTCCGCGCGCCGCTGTGGTCACGGTAGCCTTTGGTGGTGAAGCGGGTGGTGGAAACGGTGTAATCCACATCGCCCGCGTGGGTGCCGTCACCCATCGCGCCGGTGGCTTTCATGCCGTAGCGCCAGGTACCGTAGCTGCCGTAATAGCTGCTGGCTTCAATGGTCGGCGGCTGCTGCCCGGTCTGGGTGTTAATGTTAATCACGCCGCCAGAGGCGTTGCCGTACAGGGCAGAGAAGGGGCCGCGCAGCACTTCAACGCTCTCCACGCTGGAGAGGTCGATGTTGGAGGTCTGGCCCTGTCCGTCCGGCATGGTGGCAGGGATGCCGTCGACGTACATACGGATACCGCGCACGCCAAACGTTGAACGGGCGCCAAACCCGCGCATCGAAAGCTGGAGATCCTGAGCATAGTTCTGACGGTTCTGAATTTGCAGTCCCGGGACGCTGCCGAGGGATTCAGACAGGTTGATGCGAGGCGTGGCCTGGCGCATGTCATCGCCATTGACGACGCTGATCGCGGCCGGGGTATCCAGCTCCGATACGGTTTGCGGCGTGGCGCTGACGATCATGGTCTGTTCCTCTGCGCCCATGGCAGTGAGCGGCGCAAAAATAACAGGAACCAGCAGCAGCGGGAGAGAAGCCTTACGGGCAGAAATGATTTTCATGAATAAAACCGGTTGTGGTGTATAAACGAACCAAATGGAACATGTCCATATATGTTAAAGGTTTTGTAAAAGTTTTGAAAACTATAACCGCACATTGCGTTAATGGAAGGCGAAGCGGGAAAGAAAAACTCCACATTTAACACATTAATGATTACTATTCTCATTATCAAAAGGCAATGCCATGACGTTGTCTGCCGGAAGTGATGTCAGCCCAACCCCACTTTTCAGAAAAGGAATTGTTATGTCTTTACGTCAACTGTGCTCGCCGCGTCTGAGCCTGTCGCTGCTGTCTGCCACTTTACTGCTTGCCGGGACGTTCCAGGCGCATGCCGCCGAAGAGGTGCTGCGTAAAGCGGTGGGCAAAGGGGCGTATGAAATGGCGGTGAGCCAGCAGGAGAATGCGCTGTGGGTGGCAACGTCGCAAAGCCGCAAAACCGATAAGGGCGGGGTTATCTATCGCCTTGATCCGGTTACGCTGGACGTGACGCAGGCGATTCATAGCGATCTCAAACCCTTTGGTGCCACTCTCGACGGCGCGACGCAAACCCTGTGGTTTGGCAACACTATCAACGGCGCGGTGACGGCCATCGATGCGAAAACGGGCGACGTGAAAGGGCGTCTGGTGCTCGATAATCGCCAGCGCAGTGAAACCGTCAAGCCGCTGCAGCCACGCCAGCTGGTGGCGAATGACGCGAGCAACACGATTTACATCACCGGTGTCGGCAAAGAGAGCGTGATTTGGGTGGTGGATGGCGCAACGCTGAAGCTGAAAGAGACCATTGCCAATACCGGTACCTATAGCACCGGCCTGGCGCTGGATGCGCAGGCGAAACGCCTCTATACCACGAATGCGGACGGTGAGCTGGTAACCATTGATACGGCCACGAACAAGATCCTGAGCCGTAAAAAAGTGCAGGATGACGGTAAAGAGCACTTCTACCTGAACCTGAGCCTCGATACCGCCGGTCAGCGTGCCTTCCTGACCGATTCAAAACAGCCGGAAGTGCTGGTGGTGAGCCTGAAAGACGGCAGCGTGATCGAGAAAATCGCCGCGCCGGAGTCTCTGGCGGTCCTGTTTAACCCGGCCCGCAATGAAGCCTATGTGACGCACCGGGAAGCCGGTAAGGTGAGCGTGATTGACGCGAAATCTTATAAGGTCACAAAAACCTTCGACACGCCGGTTTACCCGAACAGCCTGGCACTCTCTGGGGATGGTAAAACGCTGTACGTGACGGTGAAACAGAAGTCGACCCGTCAGCAGGAAGCCACTCAGCCTGACGACGTCATTCGTATCGCGCTGTAAGGTGGGAATTGCCCGGTGGCGCTGCGCTTACCGGGCCGACAAAACCATGAGAAGTAGGCCGGGTAAGGCGAAGCCGCCACCCGGCTTTTTTATTAACGCGAGGTTTCTTCTACCAGCGGTGCGTCGTGTTTATCATCGTCGTGATGAACCGGCGCGGTGCTGTGGATCTCGTGAACGCGCTTACGCACGCCGAACCAGCCGGCAATCAGCAGCACGGCCAGCAGCGGAATGGTCGCGATGGTATAAGTACCGTTCGGGTAATCAAACGCCATCAGCACCAGCACGCTGAACAGGAACAGCAGGGTGAGCCAGGAGGTCACCGGTGCGCCCGGCATCTTGAAGCTCACATCAGCCGCTTTGCCCTCTTTGATTGCTTTGCGCAGACGCATCTGGCAGACCACAATGAAGGCCCAGGAGGCGATAATCCCCAGTGCAGCCACGTTCAGAACGATCTCAAATACGCGGGACGGCACCAGATAGTTCAGGAATACGCCAAAGACGTAAACCACCAGCGTTGCCAGAATCCCCGCATAGGGAACCTGCTGCTTGCTCATCTTCGACATGAACTTCGGCGCAGAACCGCCCATCGACATAGAGCGCAGGATGCGGCCGGTAGAGTAAAGGCCGGAGTTCAGGCTGGAGAGCGCCGCCGTCAGGACCACGATGTTCATGATACTGCCCACGTAAGGTACGCCCAGCTTAGAGAAGAAGGTCACGAACGGACTCTGACCTGCCTGATAGGCAGTCCACGGGAGCAGCAGAACCAGCAGCACCACGGAACCGACGTAGAACAGACCGATACGCCAGATCACGCTGTTGATGGCTTTTGGCACCATGGTCTGCGGATCTTTACATTCACCTGCTGCGGTGCCCACCAGTTCGATAGAGGCGAAGGCGAACACGACGCCCTGAACCAGCACCAGCGCAGGCAGCAGACCGTGCGGGAAGAAACCGCCGTTATCGGTTATCAGGTGGAAGCCGGTAGCATTGCCGTCCAGCGGTTTGCCGCTGCCGAGGAAGACGGTACCCACAACCAGGAAAATCACAATGGCCAGCACTTTTACCAGCGCAAACCAGAACTCCATCTCCGCGAACCACTTCACGCCGATCATGTTCATGGTGCCGACAATCGCCAGCGCGCCAAGCGCAAATACCCACTGCGGCACATCGCCAAACGCGCCCCAGTAGTGCATATACAGCGCAACGGCGGTGATATCGACGATACCGGTCATAGCCCAGTTGACGAAGTACATCCAGCCCGCAACGTAGGCCGCTTTTTCACCGAGGAATTCGCGGGCGTAAGAGACGAAGCTTCCGCTGGAAGGGCGATGCAGTACCAGTTCGCCCAGCGCGCGTAGAATGAAGAAAGAGAAGATCCCGCACACCAGATAGACCAGGGCGAGAGCCGGGCCAGCCATTTGCAGACGCGCACCCGCACCTAAAAACAGACCCGTTCCGATAGCGCCGCCGATGGCGATCATTTGAACCTGACGGTTGCCCATCGCTTTGTGGTAGCCCTCTTCGTGGGAGTTCAACCAGCGACGTTTAGCAGCATGATGATCGGCTGCGCTTTTATTGCTTGTTTTCATTGAGTTACCTGTTTGCCTGTCTGAACCATTATCGTGATAGTCCTGCCTGGCAGAGCGCAATACAAACGATTGCTTCTGCGCAAACACATGTCGCCTTCCCAGTCATTCTGCGTATGGATAAGGCGAAACATGGCGAGGCATCCTACCTGCAATTCATAAGCGACGCAAAATATAACCGTGCCGAAAGTGATGCACGTCGAAGGAAATCGTGTGGTCAGAGCAGACGGCGATCACAACACGCTGAATCGTGGTGAGTTTTTAGACAAAACAGTTGGCGGGTTGATTATTTAATCATCAGATTCTCTTAATTATTACCAGGTGGTCAAGATTTTGATTGCTGCAGAGCATCTAGCAGTAACCTGAAAGCGGTAGTGTGTTGGCGACGGCTTGGATAATAAAGGTGATACCCCTCGAAAGTAGGGCACCACGCGTCAAGAACCCTGACCAGCCGTCCGTCACTCAGCGCCCCCAGAACCGACGCCTCCGGCACGTAGGCTAGTCCGAGTCCATTCTCAGCGGCGTCGATGCGCTGCGACAGGTTGTTCAGCGTAAGCTGCCCCTCAACCCGCACGCGAAGCTCGCGCCCGTCGCGCTGAAACTCCCAGTGGTATAACCCCCCTCGCGTGGGCAGGCGCATATTGATACAGCGGTGGTTAGCGAGCTGCTCCGGCGTCTGCGGTACGCCAAAGCGTGCCAGATAATCCTCGGAGCCAACGACCGCCATGCGCATGTCCGGCGCGATCCGTACCGCAATCATATCTTTTGCCACCTGTTCACCCAGGCGAACTCCCGCGTCGAAACGGCCATCCACGATATCCGTCAGGCCATTATCGACCGTCACTTCGACGTTAATCTCAGGATACTGCACCATAAACGCCTTCAGTACCGGCCAGAGCACGGCATCCATGGCATGCTCGCCGGCGACGATGCGAATAGAACCTGCGGGTTTGTTGTGCGCGCTGCGAAGCGCCGTGAGCTCCTGCTCAATCTCAAGCAAATGCGGGCTCAAGCGCGCAAAGAGCTGCTCACCCGCCTGGGTGGGAACCACGCTGCGGGTTGTGCGGGTTAAAAGGCGAACGTCGAGCCGCGCTTCAAGCTTGCGCATGGCATGGCTTAGCGCCGATTGCGAGACGCCCAGCTGCGCCGCGGCGCGCGTAAAGCTGCGCTCGCGGGCAACCACCATAAAGGAGAGCAGGTCGTTGAAATTATCTTTTAGCACCGCGATTGCCTCTATTTATGAATTTCAATCATATTTCCTATCTGATTATGCACGCTAATGCTCCGGATTGCTTTGCGCTACTGTTAACGCAACAGTAAAAGAGGAGCATAAGATGAAAATTATCCGCAGCGGGTCATTACCTTCAGCAAAGGGACCGGAAGCCTGGTTCACCGGCACGGTCCGCATTGACGCGCCATTTCAGGCGAGCGAACCTGCCAGCGTCGGCGGGGCAACCGTAACCTTTGAGCCGGGCGCGCGCACCGCGTGGCATACGCATCCCCTTGGGCAAACGCTGATTGTGACGCAGGGGCGCGGCTGGTTACAGGAGTGGGGCAAAGCGGCGGAAATATTGAATCAGGGCGATATTGCCTGGATCCCACCCGGCGTAAAGCACTGGCACGGCGCAAGCGCGCAAACGGCGATGACGCATATTGCCATCGCCGAATCCGTTAACGGCAGCCCGGTAACCTGGCTGGAAAAAGTCACCGACGAGCAGTACCCGAACGGCTAAGTGCCAAAAACGGCAATCGCCTGCTGCAGGCGCGTCGTGCGCTGCGTCAGGTGATTCGCGGCGTGAGTGACGTTATCCACCATCCCCGTATTGTTGTGTGTCATTGCGCCGATACGGGAGATGGATGCGTTGATGAGCGTCAGCACCTGGGTTTGCTCCTGCGTGGCGTGGCCGATCTCCTTAATCAGGGAGGAGACCCGCAGCACGTTGTCGATCATAACCGTCAGCTGCGTTTCGGTCTGTTCCACTTTTTCCACGCCCGCGTTGACGCTGGCGACGTTTTTCTCAATCAGCGCTTTGATCTCTTTCGCCGCCGTCGCGGAGTGCTGCGCAAGGTTGCGCACCTCGGCCGCCACCACGGCAAAACCGCGCCCGGCTTCACCTGCGCGCGCCGCTTCCACGGCAGCATTCAGCGCAAGAATATTGGTCTGGAAGGCAATACGATCGATAACGCTGATAATATCGACGATCTGGCTGTTATCCTGCGACACGGACTGCATCATGCCGATGGTCTCTTTCATCATCGCTTCGCCGCAGTGGGCGCTGTCGCGGGTGCGATCCGCCATCTCCGTGGCTTCTTTCGCGGTTTCTGCCGTCTGCTCCACCGCGCTGGCGATCTCCTCCACCGCCGACGCGGTCTGCTGGAGAAAGTCTGCGGTCTCTTCTGAGCGCGTCTGCAGCGCTGCACCTTCTTTCGCGACCTGCTGGCTGATGGTGCCAATCCCGCTGATTTGCGCCCCGACATCGTCAACCAGCGAATTCAGATTCAAGCCTGATTGATTCACCAGGCGCATCATCAGCCCGATGTCGTCGATCCTGTCAAAATGGTAATAGTCGGTTTTACGTCCTGAAACTATGCGCTGCATCTGCTGCACAATGGATTTTACCGGCCGGGCGATCTGCGCATGAAGATAATAAGCCAGGGAAGTAAACAGCAGTACCAGACTCCCCGACTGCACCAGTTTATCAGGGAATAAATACACCGCCAGGCAGGAGAGTAAGGCCGTCGTCGCAATACCAAGATGAATGCGTTTGCTGGTGCTGAGGCTTTTAAAAAGCGACATAAACGAAAATAAACCGCGCCGAACCAGTAATCCTTTATAAAAGCGGTAATGTTTTAATTCGTTATTACGCACTTTGGCATACAGTTTTTCACTGGCCGCGATCTCTTCCCGCGCGGGGATATTTCGCACGGAAATATAGCCCGTCAGGGATCCTCCCTGCCAGACCGGCGTCACGTTAGCCCGCACCCAGTAGTGATCGCCATTATGACGACGGTTCTTCACCAGCCCCGTCCAGGTCTCGCCTTGCTGCAGGGTAAACCACATGTCGCCAAACGCTTCGGCAGGCATATCGGGATGACGGATGAGATTATGCGGCTCACCCAGAAGATGTTCTTCTTTATATCCGCTGGCTTCAATAAAAGCGGAATTAGCATAGGTAATATGACTTTTTATATCGGTGGTCGACATTAACGTCGAACCATCGTTAAGTAAATACTCGTTTTGTGTAACGGGACTGTTACGCCTCATGAGTAACTCCATGATGATGTGCAAGAATAAAAAAACGTCCGGAAAATGCTCCGGCAAGATTAATGTGATTATTTTTATATAACGGCCTGCTGCATATTCTCTCTGAAATTCTGACCGTCTGAAATACCCGTTGTTCATTATTTTTAATCTGTTAATGCTGGCGAATGTAATAAAAATGAAAATATTTTCAGGGGTGTATTCTGGAGTCGCTGCAAATAAACGACATAAGCCAAACTGAAAGAGGGAGATCGTCTCTCAGGAAAAATTGCCATGCTGAAATAGCGTTTCGTTAACAGGATGAAAACGCTATGATTTGGGCTGTTTTCGATAACACAGTGAGGCTGAGGTGAAAATTAACGTCATCGGAACCAGCGGGAGCGGAAAAAGCACGCTGGCGAAGCAGATTGCGACCGAACTGGCTATTCCCTATATCGAGATGGACAGACTCTACTGGCGACCCGACTGGCAGGGCACGCCGGACGATGTGTTTCAGGAAAAGCTGGAGCAGGCGCTACAGGCGTCGCCAGACTGGGTGCTTGACGGCAACTATAACCGCACGCGGCCGGTGAAATGGCGTAATGTCGACGTTGTGGTCTGGGTCGATTATGGCTTTGCCCGCACCCTCTGGCAGGCCGTCATCAGGGCCATCAAACGGGCCTGGCATAAGCACGAGCTCTGGCCCGGCACCGGGAACAAAGAGAGTTTCCGGCGCGCGTTTTTCAGCAGAGAGTCCATCCTCATCTGGACGATAAAAACCTGGCGTAACAACCGCACGCGCTATGAAGCCGATCTGCAAAACCCGCAGTATGGGCATATTCGCTTCATCCGCATTACCCGGCGCGGGCAGGTGGAAACGCTGATTGCCGACTTAAAGTCTTATTCTTAGCATGGTTTTATATATCTGATTTCCGGCAAACTAAATGTAAATTAATTGTTTCTCAGTGGTGAAATGCGCCTTTAATAATGTCGACATGTTAAGTCAAACGAGAACGCAACATGTCATGGCGAATCAGCATTCTGGATAAAAGCCCCATCGCTGAAAACGAAACGGCTGCCGATGCACTGGCGCGTACCCTGGCGCTGGCGCAGCAGGCAGAAAATCTGGGCTATCACCGCTTCTGGATTGCCGAACACCACAATACTCCCCACCTTGCCAGCCCCTCGCCGGAGCTGCTGATTGCCTGGATCCTCGGGCAAACCACGCGCATTCGGGTTGGGTCCGGCGGCGTAATGCTTCAGCACTACAGCCCTTATAAAGTCGCCGAGAATTTCAACGTGCTGGCCGCGCTGGCGCCTGGCCGTGTGGATCTCGGCGTCGGGAAAGCCCCCGGCGGATTACCGCTCTCAACCCGCGCGCTGCAGCAGGGCCTGAATCAACAGGAAAAGGGCAGCTTCGCCGAACAGCTGGCCCAGCTCGACCGCTGGATCCGTCCTGAACATCCGTCAACCGAGGATGCCGTCCGCGCCACGCCTCTGCCACCGTTGCCTGCTGAGGGTTTCCTGCTGGGCGCGAGTACCGAAAGCGCGCTGCTGGCCGCCGGGCTCGGCTGGCACTTTGTGTTTGCCGCGCACCTGAACGGTGACCCGGACCTGCTGCGTGAGGTGATTACCACCTGGCGTGAGAACAGCACGCGGGACGCGATAGTAGCGGTACAGGCGATTGTCGCGCCGACGCAGGCCGAGGCAGAAGCCCTGGCGCAAAAGGTCGAAGTGTGGGGCGTCGAGCTGGCAAACGGCCAGCGCGTCACCGTCGCCAGCGAAGAGCAGGCCTACGCCTTTGCGCGTCAGGCGGGCAGCGAGCCGGTACGCATTGCACGTCGGGCGCAGTCGCTGCTGGCGGGTACGGCTGAGTCGGTGGTCGAACAGCTTAACGCCCTGTATGAAAAGTGGGGCATTGACGAATTTATCATCGACACGCCGGTAGCGGAGGGAGCAACGCGCGTTGCGTCGCTGCGCCTGCTGGCCGAGGCGCGTCTTAACAAGGAGGTCACCGTATGAGCTTTGGCGAACAGCTGATTGCCTGGCGTCGCGAACTGCACCAGAACCCGGAGCTGTCCGGCCAGGAAGTGGAGACCACGACGCGCCTGCGCCAGTGGCTGACGAATGCCGGGATTACCCCGCAGCCTTACGACCTGACTACCGGGCTGGTGGCGGAAATCGGCTCGGGCAACAAACTGATTGCGCTGCGGGCCGACATTGATGCTCTGCCGATTGAAGAGCGCAGCGGCGTGCCGTTTAGCTCCCAGCGTGCAGGCGTAATGCATGCCTGCGGGCACGATATCCACACCAGCGTCATCCTCGGCGCCGCGTTGAAGCTGAAAGAGCGGGAAGCGTCGCTTAACGGCCGGGTGCGGATCCTGTTTCAGCCTGCCGAAGAGAACTTTGGCGGTGCGAAGAGCATGGTACGGGCCGGTGCCCTGCGTGACGTTAGCGCCATCTTCGGCATGCATAACGAGCCCGGCCTGCCGGTGGGTGAGTTCGCGACCCGCGGCGGGCCGTTTTATGCCAACGTCGATCGCTTCGTGATCCGCATTACCGGTAAGGGCGCGCACGCCGCACGACCTCATGAAGGCAACGACGCCATTGTGCTGGCGAGCCAGCTGGTGACGGCGCTGCAAAGCGTCGCCAGCCGCAACGTCAACACGCTGGATTCGGTGGTGCTGAGCGTGACGCGCATTGCAGGCGGTAACACCTGGAACGTGCTGCCGGAAAGCGTCGAGCTGGAAGGCACGCTGCGCACCCACCGCACGGAAGTGCAGCAGAACGTGAAGGCCCGCGTGGGCGAAATCGCCGCCGGGTTTGCCAGCGCCTTTAGCGCGCAGATTGATATCACCTGGTATGCCGGGCCCACCGCGCTGGTCAATGACGAACGCTGGGCCGATTTCGCCACCTCGGTTGCCCGGGACGCCGGATACGAAACCCGGCACGCTGAGCTGCATATGGGCGGGGAAGATTTCGCGGTCTACCTGCAGTCCATTCCCGGGGCGTTTGTCAGCATCGGCAGCAACAGCCCGTATGGTTTGCATCATCCGGCATTCAACCCGGATGAAGCCTTAATTGAGCCCGCTGCCCGCTATTTTGCACAGCTTGCGGAAAAAGCCCTGCAACACGTTTAATTCTTAAGAGGTGAATATGTCTGCAACCCGACAACTGCGGCTGGGGACCATTTTGCATGGCGCATCCGGAAATATGTCCGCCTGGCGTCACCCTGAGGCCCTCGCCGATGCCAGCATCAATTTTGATTTCGTCAAAGCCACTGCGTTGAAGGCGGAGGAGGGCAAACTCGATTTTCTATTCGTTGCCGACGGTCTCTATATCAACGAGAAATCGATCCCGCATTTTTTAAACCGCTTTGAACCGCTGACGGTGTTATCCGCTCTCGCCAGCATCACCTCGCGCCTGGGGCTGGTGGGAACCTTATCCACCTCCTACAGCGAGCCTTTCACCACGGCGCGCCAGTTCGCCAGCCTCGACCACCTGAGCAACGGACGCGCGGGCTGGAACGTGGTGACTTCGCCGCTGGAAGGGTCCGCAAAGAACTTTTCCCGCGAAAAACACCCCGAACACGCGCTGCGCTATCGCATTGCCGATGAGTATCTCGACGTGGTGAAAGGGCTGTGGGATTCCTGGGAGGGCGACGCCTTTGTGCGCAATAAAGAGAGCGGCCAATTCTTTGATTCGGCAAAATTGCATACCCTGGACCACCACGGTGATTTCTTCCAGGTCGCCGGGCCGCTGAATATTGGTCGAACGCCACAGGGACGACCGATTGTCTTTCAGGCCGGCGCGTCTGACGACGGGAAAAAGCTGGCGGCGAAGCATGCAGATGCCATTTTTACCCATCACGAGACCTTCGACGAGGCAAAAGCCTTTTACCGCGACGTGAAGCAGCAGCTGGAAAGTAACGGACGCCGCGCGTCAGATTTACATATTTTCCAGGGCGTCAGCGTGATTGTGGGTAAAGACGCCGATGACGTGGAAAACCAGTATCAAACCACGGCGGCGCTGGTGTCGATTAACGATGCCCTCAACTATCTCGGACGCTACTTCGAACATCACGATTTCAGCCAGTATCCGCTCGACGAGCCGTTCCCGGATATCGGCGACTTAGGCAAAAACAGCTTCCGCAGCACCACCGATGAAATCAAGCGTAACGCCCGCGAGCGCAGCTTAACCCTGCGTCAGGTGGCGCTTGAAGCCGCTTCGCCTCGCCCGCGCTTTTCCGGTACGCCGGAAGAGGTGGCCGACGGCCTGCAGGCCTGGTTTGAAGGCTATGCCGCAGACGGCTTCATCATTCAGGGCGGCACGCCGGACACCTTCCCGCGCTTTGTTGATCAGGTGGTGCCTGTTCTGCAGGCCCGCGGCCTGTTCCGCACCGACTATCCGGGCACCACGCTGCGCGAAAGTCTGGGTTTAGACGAACCTAAAAACCAGTTCACACAACAATAAAAGAGAACACCGCTATGCAGAAAACATCGCTTATTCTGGCGCTCGCGCTGGCCTTTACCCCTGCCGTCTGGGCAGAGAATGTGAATATTAACGGCACCGGCGTGAGCATCGAGGCCAATAAAACGCCGGTTAATACCGCCAAAAACAACGATGCGGTGGCACAGCTGCCAAAAGATTATCGCTTCGCCGTGCCGGGGAAATTTACCGTTGCGGTGGCGGGCCTCAATCAACCGCCGCTGACGGTGTTTTCCGATGACAACAAAACGCTGCTGGGGAGTGAAGTGGACGTCGCCCGTCTGGTCGCTGACAGCCTGGGGCTGGAGCTGAACGTGGTGCCGACCTCCTGGGAAGACTGGCCGCTGGGCGTGGCCTCCGGGAAATATGATGCCGCCATCAGCAACATTACCGTCACCAAAGAGCGTAAAGAGAAGTTTGACTTTGCCACCTACCGAAAAGATTCCCTCGGGTTCTACGTGAAATCCACCAGCCCGATCGGGTCGCTGCAGAAGGCGGAAGACATCGCAGGGCTGCGGATTATCGTCGGCTCAGGCACCAACCAGGAGGCCATTCTGCTGGCATGGAATGCCGAAAACCTGAAGAAGGGACTGAAGCCCTTCACCCCGATCTACACCAAAGACGATGCGGCACAAACGCTGGCGCTGCAGTCCGGACGCGCGGACGCCTACTTTGGTCCGAACGTGATTGGCGCCTGGAAAGCGGCGCTGAACGGGAAAACCAAACTGGTGGGTAGCGTCGACGGCGGCTGGCCGAAGGCGGCGCACATTGCCGTGACGCTGAAAAAAGGCAGCGGGCTGGTTGAGCCGGTGCAAACCGCGCTGAACGGCGTGATCAAAAACGGCGATTACGACAAAGTGCTGAACCGCTGGGGGGAAGGGGTTGAGCGCATTCCTCAGTCCGAAGTGAACCCGGCTGGCCTGGGCGATTAAGGAGGCTGCATGAGCGAACGATTTCGTGACGTTTCCCCGGAGGATGCCGAGCTTCAGCCCATCATTGAGGGGCTGTTCGGTGAATATGCCGCCCGCTATGGCGACTACTTCTCAAAAGACGCGGAAGTTGAACTCACCGAATGGTATTTAGCGCCGCAGGGGCTGTTTATCGTGCTGGAACGCGACGGGAAGATTATCGCCACCGGCGCGTACAAACCTTTTGACGAACGCACCGCGGAAATCAAACGCATCTGGACGGACAAAACCCTGCGTCAGCAGGGGCTTGCCGGACGTGTGGTGCAGGAGCTGGAGCGCAGGGCGGTGCTGGCAGGCTATAGCCAAATCTACCTGACAACCGGCTTTCGCCAGCCGGAAGCGGTACGGCTCTATCTTAGTCAGGGATATCAGCCGCAGTTCGATCTGAACCGGGATCCGGAAGAGTACAGCCAGCCGCCGTTTGACGGTCGGCTGCGCTTCACCAAAACGCTGGTACGCGAAGCGTTCAGTAAAACCGCATGAGGAACGACGATGAGCAACGTTGAAACCATTAAGGTGGTCCCGGCGCGTTATCCGCTGCGGACCGTCGGCGCCGCGGTGGCGCTGTTTGTCCTGGCGGTCGTGATTCAGTCCGTGGCCTTTAACCCGCGCTGGGAGTGGGCGGTGTTCGCCCGCTGGTTCTTTGATCCGGTGATCCTGGAAGGCGTAGGGCAGACCCTGCTGCTGACCCTGATTGGCACCGCGCTGAGCGTGGTGTTGGGTGGCATGCTGGCGCTGGCGAGACTGTCCTCGTCGTGGCTTCTGAGCAGCCTGGCGTGGGCCTACATCTGGCTGTTTCGGTCACTGCCGCTGATTGTGGTACTGATCGTTCTGTACAACTTTTCCTATCTCTATGACACGCTCTCTCTCGGCGTGCCGTTCACCGGCATCACCTGGGGCAGCTTTGAAACCATCAACGTGCTGGGGCAGTTTTCTACCGCCGTGGTGGGGCTAACCCTGGTGCAGAGCGCCTATACTGCCGAGATCATTCGCGGGGGATTCCTCGGGGTCGATCACGGGCAGTACGAGGCCGCCGCCGCGCTCGGCCTCCCGGCCTGGCGTCGAACGGTGCGCATCATTTTGCCTCAGGCGCTGCGTACCATTCTGCCGTCGGGGTTCAATGAAATCATCAGCCTCGCTAAGGGCACGGCGATGGTGTACGTCCTGGCGATGCCGGAGCTGTTCTATACCATCCAGATGATCTACAACCGCACGCAGGAGGTGATCCCGCTGCTGATGGTCGGTGCCGCCTGGTACCTGGCGATCACCACCGTCCTGTCCGCTATCCAGTATGGCGTCGAGCGCGCGCTTGCCCGCAGCGAACGCCGCTCTGCCGTTAATCAGAACCGTGCCACCCGTCGTACCCGTTCTGTCACCACCGCACCAACACAGGAGCCTATTCATGCAAGCCTCTCCTGAAGGACATATTTCGATTACCGGCGTCAGCAAGTTTTTTGGCCGCCATAAAGCGCTCGACAACGTCTCGCTTGAGATCCCGCCCGGGTCCGTGACGGTGATCCTCGGGCCTTCCGGCTCCGGTAAATCGACGCTGCTGCGCACTATTAATCACCTGGAGCGCGTCGACGAAGGCTTTATCCAGATTGACGGGGATTACATCGGCTATCGTCGTCAGGGCGATAAGCTCTATGAGCTGAAGGAAAAGGAGATCCTCAAACAGCGCGTCAACGTGGGCTATGTGTTCCAGAACTTCAATCTCTTTCCGCATCTCACGGTGCTGGAAAACCTGATTGAGGCGCCCATCGCGCATAAAAAGCTCAGCAAAAAAGAGGCGGTGGAAAGGGCGTACAGCCTGCTGGACGTGGTCGGGCTGCGTGATAAAGCCGATGCCTGGTCACGCCATCTTTCCGGCGGTCAGCAGCAGCGTATTGCCATTGCCCGCGCGCTGGCGCTGCGTCCCCGCGTGATGCTGTTTGATGAGCCCACCTCGGCGCTGGATCCGGAGCTGGTAGGGGAAGTGCTGGACGTGATCAAAAAGCTGGCCCGGTCCGGCACCACGCTGGTGGTGGTGACTCACGAGATCGGCTTTGCCCGGGAAGTGGCGGATCAGGTGGTGTTTATGGTAGACGGAAAAATCGTCGAGCAGGGAAGCAGTGACGAGGTATTAAACCGTCCGTCACATGCGCGAACGCGCCAGTTTCTCTCCAAAGTCTTGTAAGGAGCGCCAATGAAATATGGACTTCTGGCGGGGCTGGTCTTCACGACGGTGAGCCACGCCAGCATTGATTTGAAAGCCAACGAACAGCCGCTGCCGGTGACGGTGGATCGGCAGGCCGTAGCGAAGATCCCCGCAAACTACACATTCGTGGAGCCGGGTACGCTAACGGTCGCCGTTTCGGCGCTGAATTCTCCGCCGCTGGCGCTGCTGGCCAGCGATAACCGCACGCGCATTGGCAGCGATCCGGATATCGCCCGTCTGCTGGCGGGCAGCCTTGGACTGAAGCTGAAGCTGGTGCCGACGGCGTGGGAAGACTGGCCTCTGGGGATCGCCTCCGGGCGCTACGACGTGGCGCTGGTAAATATTGCGGTGACCGAACAGCGTAAAGAGAAGTTTGATTTTGCGACCTACCGCGTCGATTCGCTGGCGTTTTCGGTGAAATCCACCAGCGAGATCCAGTCAATCAAAAGCGCGGAAGATCTGGCAGGGAAAAAGGTGATTGTCGGCTCCGGTACGAATCAGGAGCGCATTCTGCTGGGCTGGAACGAAGAGAACAAAAAGGCGGGGCGGACGCCTGCGCTGCCGGTCTATCTCCACGACGATGCCTCGGGCAATCTCTATATTCAGTCCGGCAGGGCGGACGTGTTCTTTGGCCCTCAGTCGGTCTCGGCCTACAAAGCGGCGCTCACCGGCAAAACCCGCGTTGTCGGTTTAGGGCCGAAAAAAGCCTATGTCGCGACCACCACCAAAAAAGGCAATGAGCTGGTGTACGCGCTGCAGGCCGCGCTGGACGGCGCGATTAAGCGGGGAGATTACCAGAAGGTGCTGGCGCGCTGGGGCGAGCAGGGGGAAGCGGTGGCGCAGTCGGAGGTCAACCCGCCTGGGATAACCTACTGATGGTGCTCCGTTTGGGAAACGGAAAATATTGTACGTTGAGGTTGTTTGTTGTACTTACTGACATCAACAGGCCGTATGAACAGCCGCCAGCGCCAAAAACAGGGAATTGAACGCGCACATACGCTGGGGAGATACCGGGGAAAACAGGCCGATCAGGAGCGGCACCAGAAAGTCCTGTACTACATGCAGGTCAAGAAACTGAGCATCCGTGAAACGGTAGATGCGACAGGGTACAGCCCCTCCCAGATATGCCGCATTCAGGCATTGTACCGGCAACCAGAAGCCGAAGATTTTGGTTAAGTTGTGATTGTTGTATGATGCCGGTGAGTATAACCCCTTATATATTGATGGATTAATGATGGCAAGAGCACTGGCCTGTTTGGGTGATAAAACGAGTTACGGAGAAATCATTTCAGCGACTGCGTCCTGGTATGAAGGAAGTAAAGCAATAGCCCGGACCGGCGACAAGGCATCATGCAGCAAATGCAACGGGTATTTTGAAATTCTGGCCTCCGCGCAGGACTGGGCAGAAGAAGGCAAAGCGTATGCGGCCACAGGTGACAGAGTGCTGTGCCGTTGCCCAGATCACTATGTGTACGGTTCAGCCACGCAGTCTACCAGCACAGGCACCGGCTCTCTGACCTCCCGCAATACCAGTCAGTCGCCTGTCCCGGTGCAGCAGGCACAGGATTCCGGCGCGCGGAACTGTATACGCTTTCAGTGCGCCAGTGACGATGGCCAGCTAATGGCTGGTTGCCGCTACACTCTGATGTTCCCGGACGGACGTTCTGAAGCTGGTGTTATCGATGAACACGGGGTTACCGGATGGCATTATGCTGAATCCGCTGAAAATATTAACCTGCATATATTAATGGATTAATTATGGCTGTTTACCATCTCAGAACCCGTATTAACTCTAATGTACCGGCTGATTCTTTGCTGTATGACCTGTGTATTTATCGCATGGAATCCAGCAGGAATAAATCCCCCCTGGTGAATGTGAAGCAGCAGCCGTTTTTGGAAAATTATGAAACACAGAGTTACATGACCGGAAATATAAATGAGTCACTCTCGACAATTTATATTATGGAAATGAAGCTTTACCGAAAAACCATGTTGCATACTCACTGTGTAACACCTGTTCCGTTCACTAAAATGTACACGCTGGAAGAATTTGCGTCAGGCAGAGCCTGGTCTTCGGTGAAGCGGGAGAACCCCTGTTATTTTGAGTCAAAAGGGACAATGAAACCTGAGAGTCAGGGAGGCGAAACAAAGCAGATTAAAATCACCATCCCGAAACGTCCATTTATAGCAAAAGAATATCCTATCGGAACACCGCAGGATCCGTTTGAAAAAAACAAAATTGATTCTGAGATAAACGACAGATTTTATCATTATTCTTACCCTTATCAGGATAGGGCAAGTGTATGTGGACCTGCTGCATTTTTTTATTGTGTTCAAATGGATCGTCCTGATGTATATGCACAAGCTGCCAGGGAACTATGGCGGTATGGAAAGACTAAAATAGGTGCACTGACCATCTCCCCTGGCGAAGGGTGTAAACACCCTTCAGGTATGTTTTATACAGGTGGAGGTCAGCCAAGAATCTTAGGGCTTGACTGGATGACACTGGCTGGGCTAAGGGATTCAGAGAATACTGTACTGAACTTTGATACTCTTGATTCGCCAGTGGCTGGTATCACAATGTGGCAAACACTGACTGAATGGTTTGAAAAGGCCGGTTATGAAAAGGTGTTCAGTAATGTAGGAATCACTCAGGCAGGTGTCCAGGCGATCAGAGATTTAAATAAGTATGTTGAGCAAGGCTATAAAGTCGTGACATTAATAAATGATGGGCTGCTTGAAGGTAGTACAAACAACACGACATTACCTACGCACTGGATTGTATGGGATGGTTCTGTAACACAGGATAAAAATGGGTATGTTAATTTGAAGTTATTTTCCTGGGGGCAGTCAACCAACTGGATTAAACAGAAAAAAGATTTGCAATTTTTCATTAATAGATTCTTCGGGGGAGTGGTTTTCAAACCATTAAAATAGCCATGAGGATATTTTCTGTTATTTTTATTTCATTTTCAGTATCAGCATGTACTTTACATGCTGATGTTACTCCTGATGGTAATTCACTTAACGATGCTATAGTAGGAACGCTGTATGCCAGTGAAATAAATATAAATGGTGGTGCTGTATCATCTTTAGATTCTAGTGGAAAAGAAAGATTCGTAGGTGAAATGACTCCACCCGATACAGGATTAACTTTAAGGTATTGTAATGATTCTCCAGCTCACAATTGCATCAGGGTTCAGGGAGTGCCAGTAAAGCCGGGGATCGTCACCGTACGAGTATCAGGCGGATTGTTTGGCACTAATGTAGCGACAGGTGGGGAATTTGATAAAACATATACTATTAAGATCAAAGATTCAGAAGGATCTTTTTAAGATCGTTTGAGCGGTGCTCTCAGCATCGCCCATCAAGATACGAGAATCTGCACAGAGAGCGGTTTTCTCATATCTGAGTGGTTAAATAACAGCCTTAACGTACAATAATTTTCGATATCCAAACTGACCCCAATGAGCTGGTGTACGCGTCGCAGGCCGCGCTGGGGCGAGCAGGGGGAAGCGGTGGCGCAGTCGGAGGTCAACCCGCCTGGGATAACCTACTAATGGTGCTCTACACTTAGGGTTTTCATCCCGCAGGGGGCAACATGATAAAACTCTATGGCGTACCCGGCTGGGGCTCGGCAATCGGTGAAGTGATGCTAACCCTGGCTGATATCCCTTATCAATTTATCAACGTGGACGGGTTTGACCAGCCCGGCCCGCAGCGTGAGCTGCTGCAAAAGCTCAACCCGCTGTGTCAGGTACCCACGCTGGCGCTGGAAAATGGTGCCATCATGACCGAAACGGCGGCGATTGCCCTTATGGTGCTCGACCGATGCCCCGATCTCGCGCCGCCCGTGGGACAGGCCGAACGCCAGCAGTTTCAGCGTCTGCTGATCTGGTTTGTGGCCAACGTCTATCCCACATTTACGTATGCGGACTATCCCGAACGCTGGGCGCCGGATGCGCCGGAACAGCTGCAGAAAAACTGCATCGAATACCGGAAATCCCTCTATTTGTGGTTCGACACTCAGCTCAAGGCCGCCCCGTTTGCGTTAGGTGAACGGCTGACGCTGCTGGATGTGTATATCGCGGTGGCGCGCACCTGGGGGCCACGCCATGACTGGTTTGCAGCCAATACGCCGAAACTGACGGCCATCGCAGATACCGTCTGCCAGCTGCCGGAACTGCACAAGGTGTTAAAGGCCAACGGTATTATCTGATAACGTGGAGCTCTTACTCACAACTGGAAGCCTGCATATGCCACACGTAGATATCAAATGTTTTCCCCGCGATTTGAACGACGAACAAAAAACCGCACTGGCCGAGGATATTGCTGAGGTCATTATTCGCCATTTCAACAGCAAAGACAGCTCGGTGTCCGTTGCGTTGAATCAGGTGAACCAGGAGGACTGGAAAGCGCAGGTCTGGGACACCGAAATAGGACCAAAGCTGGACGAGTTAATCAAAAAGCCAGGCTATTCAATGTAAGCGCAATTGCCGGGGGGAGCGCTCCTTCCCGGTTTTTCCCGTCACGTCTTCCCGCTTTTCGCAAAAAACGATAAAAATGCGTTTTGTCTTATCCGCTACACTTAACGTTTCTGACTGACAGCTCATCAATCCTTAGGAAAGATCTCCAACAGAATCAGTTAAGGACAGACACGTTAAAGGATAATTTTCTCATGACAAAATTACCCCGTTTTTCACTCGCCTTTCTTCATCCCCGTTACTGGCTAAGCTGGACCGGCATTGCCGCGCTGTGGCTCATTATGCTGCTCCCTTATCCGCTTCTGTTCAGAATCGGTCATGGGCTTGGTCGACTGGCGATGCGCCTGCTTCCGCGCCGCGTTGAGATTGCCCGCCGCAACCTTGAGCTCTGTTTTCCGGAGATGAAAAAGGATGAACGCGAGACGTTGCTGCAGCGTAATTTTGAATCGGTAGGAATGGGGGTGATCGAAACCGGAATGGCATGGTTCTGGCCTGCATGGCGGGTGCGGAAATGCTTTACCGTGACGGGTTATGAGCACATGGAAAAGGCCAGGGCGCAAGGAAAGGGCGTGGTGCTGGTGGGGATGCATTTTCTGACGCTTGAGCTAGGCGCGCGGATATTTGGCATGCTTAACCCCGGTATTGGGGTGTATCGTCCCAACAATAATGCGCTGCTGGACTGGCTCCAGACGCGTGGACGCCTGCGCTCAAATAAAACCATGCTCGATCGCCATGATTTAAAGGGCATGATTCGCTCGCTGAAGCAGAATGAAATTTTGTGGTACGCCCCGGACCATGACTATGGCAAAACCAATAGCGTCTTTGTGCCATTTTTTGCGGTGCCGGATGCCGCCACGACCGCGGGGAGCTATATGCTGGTCAAAAGCGCTAAGCCTGCCATCGTTCCCTTTGTGCCGCGCCGCAGGGCGGACGGCACCGGTTACGAACTGATCATTCTGGAGGATATCAGCGAGGCGTTGCAGGGGGGAGATAAAGAATCTGTTGCGACGCAGATGAACAGGGCGATTGAGCAAGCGGTACGGATGGCGCCTGAGCAATATATGTGGCTGCACCGTCGCTTCAAAACGCGTCCTGAAGGTGTACCCGATCGGTATACCCGCCTGAAACAGACGGCAACACGGGGTGATATTCTCTCCGCTAGCGATTTTTCTGACCGTTCAGGCGTACAGCACTAAAACCTCAGCGATGCCCTCACCCTGGGGTGAGGGCATGACTGGCGCTATAGCGCAGACCGGCGGTACGGCGCATAGTCCGCCTGCCACCAGGTCTTCTCGATACGCGCCATCAACGTCTCATCATCTATCGCCGGAGCCATGCCCTGTGCAATCGCGGCCCGGGCGACGGCAACGGCAATCTGGCGTGACACCGTTTCAATCTCATCTACCGGCGGCAGCAATCCACCTTTTTCCGTAGTGACCAGTGGAGACTGCGCGGCCAGGCTGCGGCTTGCTGCCATCAGCATCTCTTCCGTCACCCGGCGCGCGTTACAGGCCAGTACACCCAGCCCCAGGCCCGGGAAAATATAGGCGTTGTTGCACTGGGCGATCTCGTAGTGTTCATTCTCCCAGAATACCGGGGCGAACGGGCTGCCGGTGGCCACCAGCGCGGCTCCCTGGGTCCAGGCGATAAGATCCTGCGGCTGGGCTTCCGCCCGCGAGGTTGGGTTCGAAAGCGGCATGATGATGGGGCGCGGACAGTGGCGATGCATCTCTTTGACAATCTCTTCGCTGAACAGCCCCGGCTGGCCTGACACGCCGATCATCACCGTAGGATGCGCGTTCTTCACCACGTCAAGCAGGGAAATATTCTTCGCCTCTACCTGCCAGCGGCTAACGGCGTCGCGCGCGGTAAGTAGATTTTTCTGGAAATCGAGCAGGTTAGTCATGTCGTCGGTCAGCAGGCCGAAGCGATCGACCATAAAGATCCGGCTGCGCGCTTCGGACTCGGTCAGGCCGTCATCCACCATCAGCGCCACAATTTTTTCAGCTATCCCGCATCCGGCAGAGCCGCTGCCCAGGAAGACCACGCGCTGGTCGCGAATGCGCGTGCCCGCCGCATGCGCCGCCGCCATCAGCGTACCGGCGGTGACGGCGGCCGTGCCCTGGATATCATCATTGAAGCAGCACAGCTGGTCGCGGTAGCGCTGGAGAAGTCGGGTGGCATTTTTCTGCGCGAAGTCTTCAAACTGCAGAAGGACGTTGGGCCAGCGCACTTTAACGGTGCTGACAAACATATCCATAAACTCAGCGTACTGGTCGTCGCTGATGCGCGGATGACGCCAGCCCATGTACATTGGGTCGTCGAGGTGTTGCTGATTATTGGTGCCGACATCCAGCATAATCGGCAGGGTAGAGACCGGATGGATCCCGCCGCAGGCGGTATAAAGCGACAGCTTGCCAATGGGGATGCCCATTCCGCCGATACCCTGATCGCCAAGCCCTAAAATACGTTCCCCGTCCGTCACCACAATCACGCGAACGTCGTTGCGCGAAAAACTTTGCAGCATCTCGTCAATACGATGGCGGTTAGGCCATGAAATAAACAGGCCGCGCGCGCGTCGATAAATCGTGGAGAAATGCTCGCAGGCTTCACCGACCGTCGGGGTATAGATAATCGGTAACGTCTCTTTCAGATGCGAACGCAGGAGATTATAAAAGAGTGTTTCATTGGTGTCCTGAATATTTCGCAGATAAACATGACGCGAAATATCGCTTTTAAAATGGCAGAACTGCACCCAGGCGCGCTCGGTTTGTTCTTCAATGGTTTCAACGTTGTGCGGCAATAACCCATGTAGATTAAAATTGTCACGCTCTTCTTTAATAAATGCGAGCCCTTTATTTAGCAGCGGATTTTCCAGCAATACGGCCCCGTTATAGGGGGTGTACAGAACTTCTTTCCGGGACATGGTTAACTCCTGAATATTTAAGCAATACAGATAAAAGGCGAGTAAAAACAGTGGCTTTACTGGGTGTAAAGACACGGTTTATTGTGCGTTTGATTGGGGGGTAATTTAGCGCTTAGCTAACGGAGCAGGAGTGATAAAGTTCACATTCTTTCTGGTTTTATTAATTTCAAAAAGGAATGCACCGATCGCCATGAATAACTTTAGTTACATAATGATGAATTAAATTATTTAAAAGGAAAGAGTTGTTGCGTTCACATTTCTCTGCGGGAGCACATGCTAATTTCACCCTGAGCCTGTTTTTAGAAAAGGCCGCATAATTCATTATTTATATTTAAGAACATTTTTTCGTATCAGGAATAATTTCAGTTATTCCTTTCTCTGTATATCCGAACACAATTTTCAGGTGATTATATGAAAGATAATCCTGTACCGACTTCTGAGCTGTCTACCTCGCGTTTTGCCTTTGGGCTCAACAATACCGAGGTGGGCACGGTCCCGTTGATGCTGTTCGTCGGGATTGCCGCGATCGTGGCGACGTCCGCCTGGGCAGGGCTGCTGCCGAAAAATATGATAGGTGGTCTCGCGGTCATCATGACCCTCGGCTTCGCGTTTGCCAAAGTGGGGCGTCAAATCCCGGTGCTGAAGGATATCGGCGGCCCGGCGATCCTGTGCCTGATGGTGCCCTCGGTGCTGGTCTATTTTGGCGTATTCGGGAAACAAACCCTTGATACCGTGCACCTGCTGATGAAAGAGGCGAATCTGCTCTATTTCGTCATCGCCTGCCTGGTGGTCGGCAGCATTCTGGGAATGAACAGGGTGCTGCTGATCCAGGGGATGATGCGCATGTTTGTTCCGCTGGCGGCGGGGACATGCATGGCCGTGCTGAGCGGCCTCATGGTGGGCTCACTGTTTGGTTATACGCCTTACCACACCTTCTTCTTCATCATTGTGCCCATCATCGGCGGCGGAATTGGCGAGGGGATTTTGCCGCTGTCCCTGGCCTATTCGGCAATACTGGGGCAGACGCCGGACGTCTACGTTGCGCAGCTGGCACCCGCTGCGGTCGTCGGGAATATCTTCGCCATTATTTGTGCGGGCTCGCTGGCGCGTCTCGGCGCGAAACGTCCTGCGCTTTCGGGAAACGGCATGCTCACGCGGAGTAAAGACGACGCCAGCCTGTTTGCCGGGGCACAAAGCGCTCAGCAGACGGATTTTCATCTGATGGGGGGCGGATTGCTGATGGTGTGCGCGTTTTTCATCGTCGGCGGATTGTTTGAGAAACTGGTCCACATTCCCGGCCCGGTGCTGATGATCCTGATTGCCGTCCTGTGTAAATACTTCAGGGTGATCCCAGCCTCAATGGAGCAGGGCGCGCACAGCTGCTATAAATTCGTCTCGGCTGCGCTGGTCTGGCCGCTGATGATCGGCCTCGGGATGTTATACGTGCCGCTTGAGAGCGTGGTGTCGGTTTTCTCCGTGGGATACGTGGTGGTATGCGGTTCGGTCGTGATTGCGATGGCGCTTAGCGGCTACGTTATCGCGTCGCGTCTGAATATGTATCCTGTGGAAGCGGCCATTGTGACCTGCTGCCACAGCGGGCTGGGCGGGACGGGGGACGTGGCCATTTTGTCCGCGTCTAACCGGATGTCGCTCATGCCGTTCGCGCAGATCGCCACCCGCATCGGCGGCGCGTCGACGGTGATTTTCGCCACGCTGCTGATGGGCTGGATTATGGCGCACTGATCCGAAACGTCAGGATACTGAATCGCAACGACATTTTCAGGATGTCGCTGCGGTTCAGTCCTTTATAAAACTCACCGTACTGTATAGAATTACCGCATCCACAGCGACGGGATACCACACGATGACCGCAAGAGTTGATTATCAGATTGAAAAATATCTCCTTACCGAAGCCGCCGAGCCGGAGCGTCTGACGCGCCAGTGGGCAGAGGTGATGGAGGAGTGTCGCGAGCAAAAGTCCGGTGCAGAGGAGCGGCTGCGCCTCGCGTTGCTTAATGTGGATTACGTCACCAGCTTCGAGCTGCCCTTCAGGCTGCTTCTTACCCGTGCGCCCCAGCTGATAGACGCCGTCAGAAAAGAGCTTCAGCTCAGTCAGAAAAATGTTCTGTTTAACGGCAAGCGCTTTGGCTGCGTCTATAGCCTTAAAAGGGATCTCGACGGAATACCTGACGAGTTTACCTATCAGCTGAAAACGCGGATCCAGCGCAGTGATGCGACAGGATGTAATGAATTGCCTTACCGGCAAATTGCCCAGCAGGTTAAAGCACCTCGCGAACGCCTTAAGCTGGCGCTGGAAAATGGGTTAACGGTAACGGCACTCGACGGGCTTTTCTGGTTTGGCATTCAGCGCATCGCGGCGGATGTACAGAGGTTACGCAAGACAGGGATGAGGATCGTGACGTCCGACGCCGAGGTGTTTGATACACTCACCAAAACAACCCGGCGGATCCCGGTCTATCATCTGGAAGAGACTGAAATTATTTAACCTGCAGCAGTATCTTCATCAGCCCTGGAAAGCGGGCATCCAGATCTTCTCTTCGCAATGAAATCATGTTTTCGCGTCCCTGCGGGCGCTGCCAGATCACGCCGCTGTCGCGCAGTACGCGCCAGTGGTGGGTCATCGTGGACTTCACCACGTCTTCCGGGCGCAGCGCGTTACAGCTGAGTTCGCTGCCATCGGCCAGCCGGCGAATGATCGACAGTCGGAGCGGGTTGCCGAGGGCAAACAGCACATTTTCCAGCAGTATTTGTTCAGTTTCAGGGTGGTTGGGGATCATCGTTTTCCTGCGTTTGGCGTCAGATTGAGCTATATCAACAATAGGTCAACCGTTAAAAAATAGTTCGATAATACTCGTACAATAGGACTATTATAGCAAACGAACGAATGCACGACCATCCTGGTCGTCACAAACAAGTCATAGTGACTAAGGAAATATCATGCCCCGACCCATCCCTCTCGAACGTTATCGCAACATCGGTATCTCCGCGCATATCGATGCCGGTAAAACCACCACCACCGAGCGCATCCTGTTTTATACCGGGATGAGCCACAAGCTGGGTGAAGTACACGATGGCGCGGCAACCACTGACTGGATGGCGCAGGAGCAAGAGCGCGGGATCACGATTACCTCCGCGGCGGTCAGCTGCTTCTGGCCGGGCATGGACAGGGGATATGAGCCGCACCGGATCAACATCATCGACACCCCGGGGCACGTGGATTTCACCATTGAAGTGGAACGTTCCATGCGCGTACTCGACGGTGCCGTAATGGTGTATGACTCCGTGGGCGGCGTGCAGCCGCAGTCGGAAACGGTCTGGCGTCAGGCCAATAAATATCACGTTCCGAGACTGGCCTTCGTCAACAAAATGGACCGTCCGGGTGCCGATTTCTTCCGCGTCGTACGCATGATGCAGGAACGCCTGAAGGCCAATCCGGTGCCGATTGTCATTCCGGTGGGTGCCGAAGACCATTTCACCGGCGTGGTGGACCTCATCAAGATGCGCACCATTCTGTGGGACGACGCGACGCAGGGCATGGTGTTCACCTATGCGCCCGTCCCGGATGATTTAGTCAGTACCGCCCGTGAATGGCGGGAAAAAATGGTCTCTGCGGCGGCGGAAGCCAGCGACGATCTGATGGATAAGTACCTGGAAACGGGCGACCTGACGGAAGCGGAAATTATCAAAGGGCTGCGTATTCGCACCATCTCGGGTGAAATTCAGCCGATGCTGTGCGGCAGCGCGTTCAAGAATAAAGGCGTGCAGCGCATGCTCGACGCGGTGATTGAGCTCATGCCGTCGCCGCTGGACGTGCCGGCCATTGATGGTGTGGATGAAAAAGGGCAGCACGCGGAGCGTCATCCAAGCGATGATGAGCCGTTCTCCGCCCTGGCGTTCAAGCTGATGAGCGACCCGTACGTCGGGCAACTGACCTTTATCCGCGTGTACTCTGGCGTGCTGCGCAAAGGCGACGCGGTGTACAACCCGGTGAAAGGGAAGAAAGAGCGTATCGGGCGTATCGTGCTAATGCATGCCAACGATCGCCACGAGGTGGACGAACTGCGCGCCGGGGATATCGCGGCCTGCGTTGGGCTGAAAGATGTGACCACCGGCGACACGCTCACCGATCCGAACGCGGTGATCACGCTTGAACGCATGGAGTTCCCGGACCCCGTTATCTCGCTGGCGATCGAGCCGAAAACCAAAGGCGATCAGGAGAAAATGGGGATCGCGCTGCAGCGTCTGGCGGCGGAAGATCCGTCTTTCCGCCTGCATACTGACGAAGAGTCCGGCCAGACCATCATCTCCGGGATGGGTGAGCTACATCTTGAGATCATCGTCGACCGCATGAAGCGTGAGTTTGGCGTCGAGGCGAACATTGGTCGTCCGCAGGTAACCTACCGTGAAACCCTGCGTAAAACGGTGAAGGATATCGAAGGTAAATTTGTTCGCCAGTCCGGCGGTAAAGGGCAGTACGGCCATGTGGTGCTGAGCCTGGAGCCGCTGGAGCCAGGTAGTGGCTTTAAATTTGAAGATGCCACCAAGGGCGGCGTGGTACCGCGCGAGTATATCCCGTCCGTTGAGAAAGGGCTGCGGGAAGCGATAAACAGCGGCGTGCTGGCGGGTTATCCGGTAGTCGATGTCAAGGCGACGCTGACGTTTGGCTCGTATCACGACGTTGACTCCTCGGAGATGGCGTTCCGCATGGCGGCGATCCTCGGCTTCAAAGAGGGCGCCCGCAGGGCGGATCCGGTGATTCTCGAGCCGATCATGCACGTGGAGGTGGAAACACCGGAAGAGTACGCCGGTAACATTATGGGCGATCTCTCTTCCCGCCGCGGCATGGTGCAGGGGATGGCAGAGCAGTACGGAAGCCAGATTATTCGTGCTGACGTGCCGCTGGCAGAGATGTTTGGTTACGCCACGACATTGCGCTCGATGTCCCAGGGGCGCGCGACGTATACGATGGAGTTCCATCATTTTGCGGAAGCACCGCGGAATGTTGCGGATGAGATTATTTCACGACGTGCGAAGTAGTGAATGAATTGCACACGGTAGCCGCTGGGCTACCGTGTGCTTTTTCTTCTGCAACAGAGGGCGTTTCCTTTCATATCACGTTGTTACTTTATCAGCGTGGCCGAGCGAACTTTCCATACGCCTTTTTCCTGAACGAGACAATCTGCTACAACGTGATCTTGTTTCTTACCAAACGCGATATAGACGTTTGTGCAAACGGCATCAAAATCAGAGTGTAAGACGGTTATCTGATTCCAGTCTTCATCCCAATCCTGCGATTTGATGAACATATCTGCATCTGGCATGTCTTTTTCGTTACTGTCGCCAGAGTACATTTCTTTAATTGCTGCAATGGTCCCTGAGGCTACGTACTCGTTCATGATGTCTGGATTAAGTACAGGCGGTTTGTTCTGATCTAATTGCGCGATATACCATTGATTGAATTTTAGCGCCGCCTGGCCTGGTGAAGAGATGCTATCTGCGACCGCGAACGGCGACAGGGCGAAAAGAAAAAAACAGAGTGTTTTCATTAGTCATGCCTGAACAATTCGTAATGGGGCTGTATGTTTCGGTAAGCCTGTCCGGGATACAAAGTGCGTTGTACAAAATCGCTTATCCACTGCTGACCATCGTAGATGCAAACGTGCCCGCTATCGTGACCCACAATATTTTGGTAACGGCAACGTCACCGGCATGAGGTTGATCGTATACCAGGCGGAAGCCAGCGTTGACCAATGTACGCCCCATGTCTTTTGCCAGACGCGTATTGGGGATTTTTAATCTTCCACCTGTTCTGATCGCTTCGGTGACGTAGTGAGCACAATAACCCGTGCTCTTCGGCTGGGCGTGTGATTTGGCATAGGAGATTGCGCCATCTTTATTCCATGTCATTGATATTTCCTTAACGCGAGAGTGCTAATGCAGCAACTCCGGAAATATCCTCCGTTTTACAACGCAATAGTAAACATAAAATGCCATAGAAATTTATTATAATTCAGTAAGATAGGATTTAGGCAATCAATCCAGCGCCTTCACCATCTTCCCGCTCGCCACAAACGTCCCGGCACCAAGATGATGCAGGGTATTCAGCTTATCCTCGTCAAACTGCCAGCGTCCGGCGACAAACGCGCGTTCATCGGCTGCCGCTGAAATCACTTCCCCAAACAGCGTATCGTATTTTTCTGCCGCGGAGGTGACGGGTAATAACCGACACTCCATCCATGCCAGACATTTTTCTTCAATCACCGGCAGGCCAAGTTCAGGACCGTTCACGACCGGGATCCCGTAGCAGTTGAATTTGTCTTCATCGCGCCCGCTGACGCTACCGACCGCGTAAGTCCAGTTGGCCGCAGCAACGCCGGGGATGACGATGCCAAATTTCCCGCTGCGTTCAATCAGCTCACGCGACCAGGTACTTTTATCCACGACTATTGCGATGCGCGGCGGCTCAAACTCAACGGGCATTGACCATGCGGCGGCCATCACGTTGCGTCTGTCGAGGCTTTCATCCCGACTGGTGATAAGCACTGTAGGACCGTGGTTCAGCAGACGGCTGGCATGACGTAATTCAACAGGACGAAAGTGGCTCATAGGTTCTCCTCATCTATACCGATGAGTATGACGAAAAAGCACTGAAATCAAAGTGAGTGCGTAAAATTAGTTTATAAACAGAACATCACAATCAAAGGAAACATGATTCATGTCCCCATTCCTGACCGCCTATTTCGCCCGCATCGGCTGGACGCAACCGACACGAGTGGATATCGATACCCTGCGCGCGCTGCATTTACATCACAACTGTGCGATCCCTTTTGAGAATATTGATGTCGTTCTGCCGCGCGAAATCCAGCTTGACGATCGCTGCCTGGTCGACAAGCTGGTCGCCGCACGTCGCGGAGGGTACTGCTTTGAGCAAAACGGCCTGCTCGAACGCGTATTGCGCGAGGTCGGGTTTACGGTGCGTAGCGTGCTGGGACGCGTGGTATTAGCGAGTCCGCCTCAGATGCCCCCGCGCACGCACCGCCTGCTATTGGTCGAGCTTAACGGTGAGCGCTGGATTGCCGATGTCGGCTTTGGCGGCCAGACGCTGACGGCGCCGATTCGTCTGCTCGCCAGTGAAGAACAAGAGACGCCGCACGGGCTGTATCGACTGCTGAGCGAGGGTAATGACTGGGTGCTGCAGTTCCGTCACCACGAGCACTGGCAGTCGATGTACCAGTTTGACCTCACAACGCAGTATTTCAGTGATTACGTGATGGGGAATTTCTGGTCGGCGCACTGGCCGCAGTCGCATTTCCGTCATCATCTGCTGATGTGTCGTCATCTGCCTGACGGCGGCAAGCTGACGCTGACCAACTTCAACTTTACCCACTGGCAGAATGGTCACGTTGAAGAGCAGATCCACCTGCCGGATGCTGAGGCGCTTTACCAGTTGATGCAGTCGCGGTTTGGTCTTGGGGTTGACGATCCTAAGCACGGCTTTACACTGTCAGAATTGACGGCGGTGATGGCAGGGTTTGATACGCATCCACAGGCAGGAAAATAGCCCGGTGGCGGCTACGCCTTACCGGGCCTACAAGGGCTCGTACGTAGGTCGGGTAAGGCGTAGCCGCCACCCGACAATATCAAAGGCATACTGATATGGAAATCTTGATTCGGAATAAATTCAGTTCAGTGGGAATGTTGCTCGGCGTTATTGCACTGCTTCTCTCATTAGCTCAGTTCACCCTCGGTCCGTTTTCTTCAAAGTCGACAGCGCTTGAAGTTGTTGTGGCTGAAAAGGTTTCGGCGGTAAAAAAAGGAATAATGGCTGGTATAAAAGGAGAGCAGCCGACCGTCGAGAAGAAAAAGGAACCGGTAGATATTGACCGGTTACTGGTCGCTAGCGGAATAATGTTATCTGTGATGGCGTTGGGACTTGCTTTCATTAGTGGCCTACGCAAAGAGAACAAATGGACCGTGAGTGGGGCACTCTTTTTTTCCGGGGCCACGATCGCTTTTCATGCAGCGTTACTGGCTTTTGGTCTTATCGCTGCGGTTTTGCTCCTGATGTTAATTGTTTCAATCATAAGCGGAAGCACTCCGTTCTGACCTTATAGCCCGGGGGGCGGCTACGGCTTACCGGACTACAGGGTTCGAACGTAGGTCGGGTAAGGCGAAGCCGCCACCCGACACAGTCAGCGGCGCGTTCCACACGTGCACCAGGCGGGTGAAGGGGAAGATAAGAACGATCGGCACGATGCCGTTGTCGATGGCACCGCTCGGGGAGGAAGCCACGCTGCCTGGCTTGAGGCAGTGCTCGCACTAATTGTAAGTTTTGTAAAGAATAATATTCCGTTTGGAGTATTAAAATAACTCGAGGGAAATAAGCTTATCGAGGTGCTTATTAAATGCCGCGTCGTCCATTTCTGGCATATTCAATACCGTAATCCCATCCAGGCCACATACCAGGCCTATCAAACGCCAGGCAATATTTTCCGGCCGGTCAGTGAGCGTAAAGGTTCCGGCTTCAGCACCTCCCCGAATAATCACCACCGTTTCCTGGTGCCACATCTCCATGGTCATCACATAGGCACCCTTGATGTCGGCATCACGGCTGGCAAGGATCTGCGCTTCCCGCCACAGGCGAATATAGGGCTCAAACCTCCCGTCATCGCTGCCGAGCATGGCATGAAGCTGCTCGCGCCATCCAGCCTGTTTACTCGCGACGTCCGCATCCAGCAGCTCGCGAATCAACCGTACGAAGGCCAGCGATTTTAGCTCTCCGCCGGACGTAAAGTGATGATGCACCTGGCCGGTGGCGACCCTGGCCTCGGCGGCAATACGTCGTACCGTCATGGCCGCCAGTCCTTCAGCCAGCGCCACGCGCATGGCGGCCTGTAAGATGGCTTCCCGCCGTTCATCCTTGCTCAGATATCGCATGTTTACTCACTCTCAATGGGGATGAAACGAGTGTAACAAAAAGCTGGACATACGTTCAACTTTACGTAGGATCGCATCCTGGACATGTGTCCATGTTTTAAAAGAAAAGGATATTTATGTTTCGTCAGTGGTTAGCGTTAGTGATTATCGTGCTGGTGTATATCCCGGTGGCGATCGACGCGACGGTGCTGCACGTGGCGGCGCCGACATTGAGCATGACGCTGGGCGCCAGCGGTAATGAATTGCTGTGGATTATCGATATTTACTCGCTGGTGATGGCGGGTATGGTGCTGCCGATGGGTGCCCTGGGTGACCGCATTGGTTTTAAACGACTGCTCATGATTGGCAGTACGCTGTTTGGCCTGTCGTCGCTGGCGGCAGCGTTTGCCCCGTCAGCAGGGTGGCTGATTGCGGCCCGCGCCTCGCTGGCAATCGGTGCGGCGATGATCATTCCGGCTACATTGGCTGGGATCCGCACGCTGTTTATCGACGCGCGGGATCGTAATATTGCGCTCGGCGTCTGGGCCGCGGTGGGTTCCGGCGGGGCGGCGTTTGGCCCGCTGATTGGCGGTATGCTGCTTGAGCATTTCTACTGGGGCTCGGTATTCTTGATCAACGTGCCGATCGTGCTGGTGGTGGTTTCGCTGGCCGCGCGTTTTGTGCCTCCTCAGCAGGGCCGTCCGGAGCAGCCGCTGAATATTAGCCATGCCATTATGCTCATTGTGGCGATTTTGCTGCTGGTCTACAGTGCGAAAACCGCGCTAAAAGGCGTCCTGTCACCGTGGGTAGTCGCGTCCGCGCTGGTGACCGGCTCGGTGCTGCTGTTTGTCTTTGTGCGTATTCAGCTCCGCGCCCGCGTACCGATGATCGACATGCGTCTGTTCTGCCATCGCATCATCTTGAGCGGCGTGGTGATGGCGATGACCGCCATGATTGCCCTGGTCGGGTTTGAGCTGCTGATGGCTCAGGAGCTGCAGTTTGTTCATGGCTTTACGCCGTTTGAAGCGGGAATGTTCATGCTGCCGGTGATGGTCGCCAGCGGGTTCAGCGGGCCGATCGCGGGTGTGCTGGTCGGGCGTTTGGGGCTACGCATCGTCGCCGCCGGCGGAATGGGGCTCAGCGCCGTCAGCTTTATCGGCCTGTCGATGCTCGACTTCAGCACGCAGCAATGGCAGGCGTGGGGGCTGATGGTGCTGCTCGGCTTCAGTGCCGCCAGCGCGCTGCTGGCCTCAACCTCGGCAATTATGGCGGCCGCGCCGAAAGAGAAAGCCGCTGCCGCAGGGGCGATTGAAACCATGTCTTATGAACTGGGCGCGGGGCTGGGGATCGCCATCTTTGGTCTGCTGTTGACCCGCAGCTTCTCGGCGTCAATTGACCTGCCGCAAGGGCTGAATGCCTCGCTCGTCGATAAAGCCTCGTCATCCATTGGCGAGGCGATGAAGGTGGCGCAGGATCTGACCCCGACCCTGGCGGTGTCGGTGATTGAGGCGGCGAAAAGCGCGTTTATCACCTCGCACAGCGTAGCGCTGGGCAGCGCGGGCGGAATGCTGCTGCTGTTGGCAGTGGGGATCTGGTTCAGCCTGGCGAAGGTCAAGCCGCAGTAATACAGGACGCGCGGTTGGCGCGGGCTGGGCAGATCGGCTATGTTTTTTATAGGATTATCTGACTCTTGCTGGAAAATATGCGCCCTCGCGACAGCAGTGAACCGTCCCAACCGCTCTCCCGGTTAACCCTGCTTGCAGGGGGCGCGCTGGGCGTCGTTTTTGGTGATATCGGCACTAGCCCGCTCTATACCTTCCGGACGGTGCTTTCGCTCTCTGAGCATGACCCAACGCCCGGCGTCATACTGGGCCTGCTCTCGCTGATTACCTGGACACTCATCCTGGTAACGTCCATAAAATATGCCGCCTTCGCCATGCGAATTGATAATCATGGCGAGGGGGGCATCATGGCCTTGATGTCGCTTCTGGTAGAAAAAGGCAAAGGCGGGCGGTGGGTGATTTTTGCCGCCCTGATTGGCGCAGCCCTGATTTACGGTGACGGCGCGATAACCCCGGCGATCTCCGTGCTTTCCGCTCTTGAAGGGCTGGAGATGGTGATCCCTGAGTCCCAGCCGTACATATTACCCCTGACGGTGGCAGTTCTGCTGGCGCTGTTTCTTATCCAGCCTTTTGGTACCGCCCGAATAGGGAAAATATTTGGCCCGGTGATGGCGCTGTGGTTTTTGGCGATTGCTGCGCTGGGCGTGCGGGGGATCGTCCAACACCCCTCGGTACTGCTGGCCCTCAATCCTGCGTACGGTATTGCGTTTTTGTTTTCGAACGGGTACACCAGTTTCCTGGTCCTGGGGGGCGTTTTTCTCTGCGTGACGGGTGCCGAGGCCCTGTATGCAGACATGGGGCATTTTGGTAAAAAGCCCATCTGGCTTGCCTGGTACGGTATCGTCTTTCCTTCGCTGCTGCTCAACTATGCTGGCCAGTCAGCGCTGATTCTGGCCGGTGCCGACAGCAAGCAAAACCTTTTCTACACGCTCTGTCCGCCTGTGCTCCAGGTTCCGCTTATCGTTCTTGCCGCGCTGGCGACGATCATTGCCAGTCAGGCGATTATTACCGGCGCGTTTTCCATGACGCGTCAGGCCATTCAGCTTGGCTGGTTACCCCGATTACGCATCAAACAGACGGCGGCAGAAAGCTACGGTCAGATTTATATCGGGATCATAAACTGGCTGCTGATGGTGGTGACCATCGGGCTGGTGGTGTTCTTTAAATCCTCCGATAAGCTTGCCGCGGCGTACGGCATCGCCGTGTCGTTAACCATGCTGATGACCACGGGGCTATTGTTCGTGGCGATGCGGGAAGTGTGGCGCTGGAGCCTGGCCAGCAGCGCGGTGATTGCCCTCTGTTTCCTGGTGATTGATGCCACCTTCTTGTTTGCCAATCTGATTAAGGTCCTGGAAGGCGGCTATATTCCGCTGCTGATGGCCGCAGCGATTTGTACGGTGATGCTGATCTGGCACCGCGGCGTTAAGGCGGTATCCGCATCGGTGGGCGAGAAGGGCGTCAGCGTGGATGCGTTCTTTGCCCAGCTTCAGCAAAAGACGGTGCCCAGGGTGGCGGGCTCCGCCGTCTTTTTGACCCGTACGCAGAACAATATCCCGCCGGTCATGCGCTGGCACGTCGCGCGAAACCGGGCGCTACAGCAGGATGTGTTGTCGCTTACCATTGATATTCTGAATGTGCCCTATGTGGGGGAAGAACAGCGTATCAGGGTAGAGCAGCGCGCGCCGGGCTACTGGCACGGCGTGGCGCAGTATGGCTTTATGGAACATCCGGACATCCCGCGCTTGCTGCAGGGCGTCAGCGAGATTAACGCGCTTTTTGCCACGGATGACGCTACCTGGTACGTCGGGCATGAAACGATTGTGGCAGGCGAAGGCGGGGCCGGAATGGCGGCGTGGCAACGGCACATTTTTGCCTTCATGAAGCGCAACTGCACGCACGTGATCAACCATTACCACCTTCCCAGCGATCGGGTTGTCGAAATCAGCCGGCGCGTTGCCGTGTAGCGCCGCGCCTATTTCTCCTGGGCCGCGGCGAGGACGCTGTGTAACAACACGTTCGCCCCTTTCTCTGACCACTCCGGCAGGATCCTCTCCGCTTCGTTATGGCTGATGCCTTTCACGCAGGGGATAAAGATCATGCTGGCGGGCGCAATCTTGCTGACGTAGCAGGTGTCGTGTCCCGCGCCGGAGACCATCGGTTTCGACGAGTAGCCCAGATCCGCCACGGCCTTCTCCGTACGCGCCAGGCATTCGGCATCAAACGCGATGGGCGCGTAGTCAAAGATGCGTTCAACGGCAGCCGCGACGCCGCGCAGCTTCAGACTTTCAGCCACCTTGTGCAGCGCCGCTTCCATGGCTTCCAGCGCCTGCTGCGCCGGATGGCGAAACTCAACGCTGCATTCCACGCGAGACGGCACAACGTTGCGGGAGTTTGGCGTAACCTTCGCCATACCGATCGTCGCGCGTCCGTCCGGCGCATGCCGATAGCCAATCTCTTCCACCTTCAGCGCCAGCTCTGCGAAGGCGGTCAGCGCGTCGCGGCGGCTGTGCATCGGCGTCGTGCCCGCGTGGGCGGCGAATCCGTCCAGCGTCAGGGTAAACCAGCGCTGGCCCATTGCCGCGCGGACTAACCCGATATCGATGGCTTCATCTTCGAGAATCGGGCCCTGTTCGATGTGTAGTTCGTAGCAGGCGTGAAGAGGAAACGCGCGGGCAGGGGCTTCACCCCGGTAGCCAATGCTCTCCAGCGCTTCGCCCACGGTAGTGCCATCGTTATCCGCGCGGGCATGCGCGTACGCTTCGCTAAATTGTCCCGTCCAGACCCCTGAAGAGAGCATGGCTGGCGCGAAGCGCGCGCCTTCTTCGTTGGTCCAGTTCACCAGCACAATATCGCGCTCCGTCCCAACGCGATGGTCATTGAGGGTGCGCAGCAGCTCCAGCCCGGCCAGCACGCCGTAAACGCCGTCGTAGTTACCGCCCTGCGGCTGAGTATCGACGTGCGAGCCGGTCAGGACCGGCGCGAGAGCCGGGTTTTTCCCCGCGCGACGGATAAACATATTGCCCATGCTATCAACGTCGCAGGTGAAACCCGCGTCCAGCGCCCAGTCGCGCAGCAGGTTACGCGCAATACGATCTTCCTCACTCAATGCCAGACGGGTCACGCCACCGGCGGGCGTGCCGCCGATCTGCGCCATCATCTCAAGCGTTGACCACAGCCGTTCGGCGTTAACGCGGATCATGTCTTGTCCTTACTGCTGCGGTAGCGGAAATCGCAGCACGCGCCGCCCTGCATGATGGTGGTCGTGCGGGTCAGCTTCACGTCCGGCGCATAGCCAACGATGAACTTTTCATCGCGCGCGCAGGAGAGCAGATGACCAATCTCGCCCAGCCCCATCTCGTGATACATCTCCGCGTAGCGGCAGCGGGTGACGTTGTAGTTGTACTGCTGGTCGTCGGCGTCGATCACCTTCACGTCCAGGGCGTTATCTTTCTCCCACAGATACTGCAGGGCGATAAAGCTTTTGACGTCCGCGCCGTTGGGTTCTTTGCTGGCAAAGGCTTTGCCAGCGTCAATCGCCGCCTGCTCAATGGCCTCGCCAATGACCGCCTGGGCGCGGGTTTTTCCTATCTCGCGCACGAGGATTTCATAGATTGGCTTAATAATTTCTGCTTCAATTTTGCGGCGGGCGAGAATGCCCAGCTCGTTATTATCACTCATCACATTGCCCTCGCTGCGTTACTTCGCTTTTGCGCCACCCAGCACGGTCTGCGGCTGCCATTTGCCGTCGACAACTTTGTAAACGGTGAAAGACGGCGATTTCAGGTTTCCTTCTTTATCAAACGCGATCTGTCCGGTGACGCCGGAGTAGCTGATGGCGCGCAGGGCGGGCAGATAGTCGGACGGCTCAACGGAGTTCGCTTTTTCCATCGCCGCAACCAGCACGCGGGTGGCGTCATAGGCGAACGGGGCGTGCAGTTCGATATGGGTGTGGTAGCGGGACTGATAGGCCTGTTCGAATGCCTTTCCACCCGGCATCTGGTCAACGGGCAGACCCGGCTCCAGCGCGACCACGCCTTCGCCTTCTTTCTGCGCCAGCTGCAGGAATGTCTGGCTGACAAATCCGCCTGCGCCCATCAACGTAGCGTTCATGCCCAGCTGTTTGATACGACGCGCCAGCGGTGCGGCCTGGCTGTCGACGCCGCCGAAGAAGATCAGATCGGCGTTTTTACTCCGGATGGCGGTCAGCACGGCGCTGAAGTCCACCGTTTTGTCATCCACGTACTGACGATCGACAACCTTCACGCCCTGCGCTTCCAGCGATTTAATAAACTGGTCCGCCAGACCCTGACCAAAGGCGGTACGGTCGTCGATCACCGCAATGCGTTTGGCTTTCAGGGTATTCACCGCGTACTGGCCGGCGAGCTGACCGCCGTCATCGTCGTGGCCCATCACGCGGAAGCTGGTGTCAAAACCCTGTTTGGTATAGGCATGACCGGTTGCGACCGGTGCCACCTGGGCAATACCTGCATCGTGATAAATGCGGGCCGCAGGAATGCTGGTGCCGGTATTCCAGTGGCCGACAACGCCCGCCACGCCGCTGTCCACCAGACGCTGCGCGACGGCTACGGCGGTGCGCGGGTCGGACTGATCGTCTTCGGACTGCAGTTTATAGGTCACCGCTTTGCCGTCGATGGTCGGGTGCTGCTTGTTAATGTCGTCAATGGCCAGCTGCGCGCCGTTCTCCAGATCTTTACCGATACGGGCGGACGGGCCGGTAAGCGGGCCTGCCAGACCGATAACCACGGTTTCACCGTCAGCGGCCCACGCGGCCGTCGAGGCAAAACTGCCGAGGAGGATAGCGGCGCTGAGCGCACTGATTTTTACTGTTTTCATTGTATTTCCCTGATGTTGGCTGGTGTTGTTAAACGGGCATTTCGCCCAAATAAATCTGTGCAATCTGGTCGTCATTGAGCAGCGCTTTCGATTCGCCATGATGAACAATGCCGCCGCTGTCCATCACCCACGCGCTGTCGGTGACTTCCAGCGCGAGACGGGCGTTTTGTTCGATGAGCAGCAGGGCAACGCCGCGCTCGCGCAGGCCGGCAATGACGGCAAAAATGTTTTCGACCATCTTTGGCGCAAGGCCCATCGAGGGTTCGTCGAGGATCAGCAGCCGCGGTCGGCTGAGCAGGGCGCGGTTAAGGGCCAGCAGCTGTTGTTCTCCGCCGGAAAGCAGGCCGGCAAGCTGGTGCTGGCGTTCTCCCAGGCGCGGGAAGCGCTCGAAGATCTCGTTCATCTCACGCTTAACGGTGACAGTGTCACGCCTGAGCCAGGCGCCCATCTGCAGATTTTCCAGCACCGTCATGCGGGAGAAGATCCCACGACCTTCCGGGACCATGACCAACCCGTCACGGAGCAGGGTTTCGGGAGTGTGCTTACGTACCGCTTTACCGTTGAATTCAATACGGCCGCTAAAGTTTTCCAGCCCGGTAATGGCGCGCACGGTGGAGCTTTTCCCCGCACCGTTAGCGCCGATCAGCGTAGCCTGTTCGCCCTCGTGCAGGGTAAAAGAGACATCGCGTACGGCCTGAATGCCGCCGTAATGCACGTCCAGACGTTCCACCTTCAGTAATTCAGACATGGGCGTTGCCTCCAAGCCAGGCGGCGATCACTGCCGGGTCGCGACGCACGCTCTCAGGCGTGCCGGTGGCGAGCGTTTTGCCGTAATCCAGCACCGTCAGGCGATCGCAGATGCCCATCACCAGCTTGACGTCATGCTCAATCATCAGCAGGGTTTTGCCGTCATCGCGCAGTCGGATAAGCAGCTCGCCGAGCGCTACTTTTTCCGCTGCGTTCATCCCGGCTGCGGGTTCGTCCAGCGCCAGCAGCAGCGGATCCGTTGCCAGCGCGCGGGCGATTTCAAGCCGACGCTGATGGCCATAGGCCAGATCGCAGGCGCGGTAGTGGGCGAACTTCGCAATGCCGGTGTACTCCAGCCAGTGCCAGGCCAGTTCCCGGGTCTGCGTCTCTTCCGCGCGGGCGCGTTTGTGGCGACTCAGCGCGGCCCACAGGCCGTTACGGGTGCGCACGTGGCGACCTACCATCACGTTTTCCAGCACCGACATGTCGTTAAAGAGGCGCACGTTCTGGAAGGTGCGCGCGATCCCGGCGGTGGTGACTTTCTCAATGTGCTTTGGGAAATAGGGCTTATCGGCAATGGAAAATTCACCGCTGTCCGCCGGATAAAGCCCGGTGATCAGGTTAAAACAGGTGGTTTTTCCCGCCCCGTTAGGACCAATCAGCCCGTAGATCTCGCCCTTGTTTACGGCGATCGAAACGTCATCCACGGCGGTAAGCCCGCCGAAGCGTTTTGACATGTTGCGTACGGTTAACAGGCTCATGTATTCACCTCCTTATGGCGTACCGGCCAGATCCCGGCAGGACGCACCAGCATGACCAGCACCAGCGCCAGGCCGTAGAAAAGCTGACGCAGCACTTCCGGGTCAATCAGCACCGTACCGAACAGCGCCTGCTGAACCGGAGCAGCCTGACTGCGCAGCAGTTCCGGCAGGGCGGTTAGCAGTATCGCGCCGAGGATCACGCCGGGAATGTGTCCCATACCGCCCAGCACCACCATCGCCAGTACGGCAATGGATTCCTGTAACGTGAAGGATTCAGGGGAGACAAAGCCCTGAAACGCGCCGAACAGAGCACCCGCCACGCCGCCAAAAGAGGCACCCATCGCAAAGGCCAGCAGCTTATAGTTACGCACGTTAATGCCCATCGCGCGGGCGACATCCTCATCTTCACGGATGGCGTGCCAGGCGCGACCAATACGAGAATGCTGCAGGCGCAGGCAGACGAAAATAATCGCCACAATCACCAGCATCAGCAGGTAGTACCACAGCCACAGGGCGGGCACTTTGAAACCAAACCAGTGGTACACGCCGCTGAACTTCAGGCCGAACAGATGCAGCGTATCCACCCCGGTAATGCCCTTCGCACCGTTGGTGATGTTCACCGGACGGTCGAGGTTACGCATCAGGATGCGGATGATTTCGCCAAAGCCGAGGGTCACTATCGCCAGATAGTCGCCGCGCAGCTTCAGCGTGGGAGCACCGAGTAAAATACCGCAGACCGCAGCGACGAGGGCCGCCAGCGGAATAATCAGCAGATATGACGTGTGCAGCCCGTCCGGGAACCAGACGCCGAGGAGAGGAAACACCTCCAGCAGGTGTGGCGAGGCCATCAGTGCTGCGAGGTAAGCCCCGACCGCGTAAAAGGCGATAAACCCCATATCCAGCAGGCCGGTATAGCCCACCACAATGTTGAGCCCCAGCGCCAGCATGATGTAGAGCAGGGCGAAGTCGATAACGCGCACCCAGTAGTTGCCGCCAAGCTGCGTGGCCACCGCGGGGGCAACCAGCAGCGCGAGGCAGAACAGAACCATGCCTGACCAGAATTTGCGCGTTGCCGCCGGGGTTTGTAGTTGAAGAGTAGTCATCTTTTTCCTTACGCCCTGTGCGCCACGCGCTCGCCCAGCAGACCTGCCGGACGGAAGACCAGCACCAGAATCAGGACCATGAAGGCAAAAACGTCCTGATAGTTGCTGCCAAATACGCCGTGGGTCAGTTCACCCAGGTAGCCCGCGCCCAGCGCTTCGATAATGCCGAGCAGGATCCCGCCAATCATTGCGCCGCGAATGTTGCCAATCCCGCCCAGCACGGCGGCGGTGAAGGCTTTAATCCCCGGCAGGAAGCCCATCGAGAAGCTGGCGTTGCCGTAGTTGCTCGCCATCATCACGCCTGCCAGGGCGGCAAATACGCCGCCAATGGCGAACGTCAGGGCAATAATGGCATTGGGGTTAACCCCCATCAGCGTGGCAACGCGCGGGTTTTCCGCCACGGCGCGCATGCCGCGACCCAGGCGAGTGTATTCCACCAGCAGCCACAGCCCGGTCATTACCGCAAGCGCCAGCGCCACGGTAACAATGCCGGTGACGGTCACAATGGCAGGGGGATGCAGTTCACTTCCCGACGTTACGGCGATCGGGTCCATGGGCAGGATCTGCGGGAACATCAGCGGATTGCGCGTCCAGATAATCATCGCCACGGTTTGCAGCAGGACCGAGACGCCGATACCGGAGATCAGCGGTGCCAGGCGCGGGGCGTTGCGCAGTCGGCGGTAGGCAAAGCGCTCCACGGCCATTGCCAGCAGGGCGCAAACGGCCATGGCAATCACCAGGGCAGCGCCAAGCTGCAACAGCAGCGGCATGTGCGGAAAGGTGGCATTCAGGGCGTTAATGGCGGAGAGCGTGGTGAGCGCGCCGACCATCAGAATATCGCCGTGAGCAAAGTTAATAATGCGCAAGATGCCATACACCATGGTATAGCCCAGCGCGATCAGCGCGTAGATGCTTCCCAGCATCACACCGTTGATCAGTTGTTGTATGAATGTATCCAACGTCTGTACCCGCAAAGTGCTCTGTCTGCGGCTACCATCCGATAAATGAATTAAATTGTAAAATACGCATCTATTATTTCTTATGATAAATAGATATTGCTTTATCTTTATGATTTATATAAAGATAATGAAATCCTGCTTTTGGGTGAAAAGCCTAAAGAAATCAACATATGAATAAAACAGAACAATCAGTTGACCTGTCTGCGTATGCAGAAAGTCGCCTTGCAAACGATCCGCCGCTTCGGGCCGTGCGTGCCTTTGAGGCCATCGCCCGGCTGGGCAGCGTCACGCTGGCCGCGCAGGAGCTGGCTATCTCTCCATCGGCCGTCAGCCATCAGCTGAAGGTGCTCGAAGGGTATCTGCAAATGCCGCTGACGGAGCGTCAGGGGCGCAGGCTGGTTCTGAGCCAGCACGGGCGTGAATACTACCGCTCGATCCGTGCGGCGTTTAACGTGCTGCGCCAGGCGACGGAGCATCTGGCTGAGCAGGCGCAAACGCGTCAGGTGACTATCAGCCTGATCCCGCTTTTTGGTATGGGGTGGTTTATCCCGCGTTTGCCTGATTTCATGCGTGCCAACCCGCAGACCGAGATCAACGTTGTGTATGCCAACCATCGTAACTATCTGAGCGATGCCTCGGATATGTCGATTCGTTTCGGTAACGGTCAGTGGGCGGGCTATCAGAGCGAAAAGCTGATTTCCGGGCAGATGGTGCCGGTGTGCAGCCGCACGTTTTTGCGCATTCATGGCCATATCGACACGCCTGAGCAGCTGCTGCAAATGCCGCTGCTGCATGATGAGGAGCGCACCAGCTGGCCGCAGTGGTTTTTGCAGCAGGGGGTAAAACGCCCACTCCGGCGCAGCGGCCCTCTGTTCGAAGACGGGCTGTTAACCCTGGCGGGCGTGCAGGCCGGGCTGGGCTGCGCGTTAATGCGCGAGCCGCTGATCGCACCTTATCTTGAGAGCGGCGAGCTGGTGAAGATATTTGACTTACCCATTGATGACGGGCGCGACTATCACCTCTGCGTTCGTTCAGATTCAGAGATGACCGAGGACGGTAAGCTGCTGCAAAACTGGCTGCGTCGGGCGGCGAGCGTTGAACCGCTTACGGCGTAAGCAGGCAGTGTTGGTTCAGCGCTTCAATTTCCGAACCGCTGTAGCGGGCGTATTGCCCGGTCAGGCCAAAAAACGCAGGTTGGGTTTCGGTGTAGATTTCTGCCGCGAGCACCAGCCGACGTCGTTCATCCTCGCTCATCTCAAGCAGCGTCCAGGGAATGAAGTAGCGTGAGGTTGAGGTCAGTTTGAACCACAGCGGGCAGCCGCAGCCGGGACAGAACCAGCGTTCGCCGCGTGCGGATGACGCAAAATGAGAAGGGGAAATGGAGTCTTGCTCTACCAGCGGCTGGCCCTGCGTCTCAAGATACATGGCAATACCGCCCGACCACTTCTGGCATTGCGTGCAGTGACACGCGTACACGTCAAAATTGTTGAGGCTCACGCTGAACTGACTCATTGTGCACAAGCAGCGTCCTTTGAATATGTGCATGGCGTACTCCTTTTTGACGCCAGAAATCCGTATAAAAAAAGCCAGCCACAGGGGCTGGCCTTTTAACGTGACAAATCTTAGAACTGGTAGGTCAGACCTACAGCTACGATGTTGTCGGTAGCAACGCCAGTTGCTTTGGTGAAGCTGTTGTCGTCAACCAGGTTGATTTTGTAGTCAACATAGGTAGACATGTTTTTGTTGAAGTAGTAGCTCGCGCCAACGTCAACGTATTCAACCAGATCCTGGTCGCCGTATGAACCGATGTCTTTACCTTTGGATTTCAGGTAAGCGATGGATGGACGCAGGCCGAAGTCGAACTGGTACTGAGCAACAACTTCAAAGTTCTGAGCTTTGTTCGCGATATAACCGTTACCGAAGTTGGTCATGTTGCGGGTTTCAGAGTAGGTGGTTGCCAGGTAGATGTTGTTCGCATCGTATTTCAGGCCAGCAGCCCATACTTCTGCGTTCTCACCGCCAGCGTTAACGGTGTTAGCGACGCGACCTGCAGCAACCTGACGGTCAGTACGGTCAGATTTCGCGTAGGTTGCACCCACACCAAAGCCGTCCATTTCATAGGTAGAAGACAGACCCCAGCCGTCACCGTTCGCTTCGGTGATGTCATTACGGTCGTTTTTACCCTGATACTGAGCAGCAACGTTCAGACCGTCAACCAGACCGAAGAAGTCGGTGTTACGGTAGGTTGCAACGCCAGTCGTACGGCCAGTCATAAAGCCATCGGTCTGAGTCCAGGTATCGCCACCGAACTCTGGCAGAACGTCAGTCCATGCGCCGATGTCGTAAGCAACACCGTAGTTACGACCATAGTCGAATGAACCGAATTCGTTGAATTTCAGACCCGCGAATGCCAGACGGGTTTTGTTGCCGTCAGCGCCCTGGGATTCAGAACGGTTGCCTTTGAACTCATATTCCCACTGGCCGTAACCGGTCAGCTGATCGTTGATCTGAGTTTCGCCTTTGAAGCCCAGACGAACGTAAGTTTTGTCGCCGTCGTTGCTGGAATCATCAGAGAAATAGTGCAGACCTGTTACTTTACCGTACAGATCCAGCTTGTTACCGTCTTTGTTATAAACTTCAGCCGCGTTTACAACGCCTGCCGCCAACATGGAAGTCACTGCCACTGCAACTAATTTAAGTTTCATCTTAAATATTCCTTATAATTTTCTTTGGTATTTCCTGAGCCACTTTGAACGATTTCTAAACGAGGCTGTTCGTCAATGGCATGCTATTTTTAAAAATCTTGTAGTCCTATTTCAATAATAAGTTTCAAATTATTAGCAATAATTTCAGTTAGTGTGATCGAGATCGGGTAAATGGCGATGAAACAGCGTGAAATGTTCAGTGTTTAATCAATTTATTCTGGGATTGGTTGTCGTTAATATAATTTCGACATGGTTTTATAAAAAGCGGTAATTATCGGTATTTTCGTTCTTTTAAGGGGGTTGGGTGATAAATTGAACCATAAATCCTTGTTGTTAACCTAAAGAGTGCGGAAATTCCGTTGTATTGAATGAAATAAACAGAAACACACTATTGCACTTTGTGCTATTAAGATCGTGAGTATTCGCAAAGAACTAATCACGCAGGGGTGTCAAGTTGTGTCAATAGAAGTGAATGAGAATTTACGAAAGGACGCTAATATAAACAGAATCTAAACACGCGCTCTACCGGCCTGATGAATATTCTGGCGTGCGCTCACATATTAAATTTATGTTAAGTTTTCGCTATCGGGATAAATACCACCCGACAGCGAAAGCGGAATTATTTTCTGGTTGCGTACCAGCAGAGCAACGACCCGGCGCAGACCATCAGCGCGCCCTGCCAGAACGAGAATGAGAGGGGGGAATTCAGCACTGCGGCGGCAAGCGCGGCTGAGAGGACAGGGGTAAAATACGATACGGCAGCCAGTACCGTGACGTTACCGTGAAGGATGCCAATATTCCATGCGGCGTATCCAAACCCGAGTGCGATACCGCACATGACGAGTTTCACCACCACCGGGAGCGTGAACACCATCTCAGGCTGATCGCTCAGGGCATATTTCACCCACAGGCTCAGCGCGGTCAGCAAAACAAACAGGGTGATGCCGTTTTGTCCTTTCGCAAATTTGCTGGTTACCGTGCAGTAGGCTGCCCAGATAAATGCCCCGGCAAACGCCAGCGCGTAGCTTAGCGGGCTGGAAACGATATTGCGGGTTATTTCATCGAGATGTAAACCCTGTTCACCGCCCAATACCCAGCACACGCCCAGCAATGAGACGGCTAAGCCGGGGATCACCCACAGGGTAGATTTCTGCCCGTTGAACAAGATCGCAAACACAATGGTCAGGCTTGGCCAAAGGTAATTGACCATGCCCACTTCAATAGCCTGCGAACGCGTTGCGGCATAGCCCAGCGACAGCGCCAGGCATATTTCGTAGCTGACAAATAAAACGCTGCCGGCAATAAGATAGCGGGGTGAAAAACGTCTGACATCAGGAAATCCTACCGTCACCAGACACAGTAATCCGCTGAGGGTGTAGATCATCGCCGCACCGCCTACCGGGCCGAGTCCCTCACTCACGCTGCGAATAAGGCCGACCATGGTGCTCCATAACAGTATTGCCGCCAGCCCAATTAGCGTTGCTCTTTTTCTGTCCATTACTTCGCCATTGCAATAAAAATCAAACGAAAAATGTATCGCATTCTTCCTGACGCTGTCGCGAATTATTCTCTTAAGCCGTTAATCAAAAAGGGGTATTTAACCGTACCGGAGGTGACTATTAAGGGGGTGAAGACAGATGACCTTGATTTGACGCAAAAAAATCAGGGAGGTTGCTGTTAGTTTGCGCCACGAAGTCTTTTCAGATAACGAGGACAACAATGGACGTCAGCCGCAGACAATTTTTTAAAATCTGCGCGGGCGGTATGGCCGGAACAACGGCAGCCATGCTGGGATTTGCTCCCAAAATGGCGCTGGCTCAGGCACGCAACTATAAGCTGCTGCGCGCGAAAGAGATCCGTAACACCTGCACATACTGCTCCGTAGGTTGTGGGCTTTTGATGTATAGCCTGGGCGATGGCGCGAAGAACGCCAGAGAAGCGATTTACCATATTGAAGGGGACCCGGATCATCCGGTGAGCCGCGGGGCGCTTTGCCCGAAAGGGGCGGGGCTGCTGGACTATGTACACAGCGAAAACCGTCTGCGCTACCCGGAATACCGCGCGCCGGGTTCAGATAAATGGCAGCGTATCTCCTGGGACGAGGCCTTTTCCCGTATTGCCAAATTAATGAAAGCCGACCGCGACGCCAACTTTATTGAAAAAAACGCGCAGGGCGTAACGGTCAACCGCTGGCTCTCCACCGGGATGCTGTGTGCGTCCGCGGCGAGTAATGAAACCGGCATGCTGACGCAAAAATTTGTGCGCTCTCTCGGCATGCTGGCGGTAGATAACCAGGCGCGCGTCTGACACGGACCAACGGTAGCAAGTCTTGCTCCAACATTTGGTCGCGGTGCGATGACCAACCACTGGGTTGATATCAAAAACGCTAACGTCGTGGTGGTGATGGGCGGTAACGCCGCTGAAGCCCATCCGGTGGGGTTCCGCTGGGCGATGGAAGCGAAAAACAACAACGACGCGACGCTTATCGTTGTCGATCCGCGCTTTACGCGCACGGCATCGGTGGCCGATATCTATGCGCCAATCCGCTCCGGCACGGACATTACGTTCCTGTCTGGGGTACTGCTGTACCTGATCGAAAACAACAAAATTAACGCGGAATACGTTAAGCACTACACCAACGCGAACCTGCTGGTGCGGGATGATTTTGCCTTCGATGACGGGCTGTTTAGCGGCTATGACGCCGAAAAACGCCAGTACGACAAAACGTCCTGGAACTATCAGTTCGACGAAAACGGCTATGCGCTGCGTGATGAAACCCTGACGCACCCGCGCTGCGTGTGGAACCTGCTTAAGCAGCACGTTTCCCGCTACACGCCGGAGGTGGTGGAAAACATCTGCGGCACGCCGAAAGCGGACTTCCTGAAGGTCTGTGAAGTGCTGGCCTCAACCAGTGCCGCAGACAGAACCACGACGTTCCTGTACGCGCTGGGCTGGACGCAGCACACCGTCGGCGCGCAGAACATCCGCACCATGGCGATGATCCAGCTGCTGCTCGGCAACATGGGCATGGCAGGCGGCGGCGTAAACGCGCTGCGCGGTCACTCCAACATCCAGGGCCTGACCGACCTCGGCCTGCTGTCGACCAGCCTGCCGGGCTACCTGACGCTGCCGTCTGAAAAGCAGGCCGATCTGCAAACGTATCTTGAGGCCAATACGCCAAAAGCGACGCTGCCGGACCAGGTGAACTACTGGAGCAACTATCCGAAGTTCTACGTCAGCCTGATGAAATCCTTCTACGGCGATGCGGCGCAGAAGGAAAACGACTGGGGGTTTGAGTGGTTACCGAAGTGGGACCAGGCGTACGACGTCATCAAGTATTTCAACATGATGGATAAGGGCGACGTCACGGGCTATATCTGCCAGGGCTTTAACCCGGTGGCCTCGTTCCCGGACAAAAACAAAGTCGTTCGCAGCCTGAGCAAGCTGAAGTACATGGTCGTTATCGACCCGCTGGTAACAGAGACCTCCACCTTCTGGCAGAACCACGGGGAGTCAAACGACGTTGATCCGGCGTCGATCCAGACCGAAGTGTTCCGCCTGCCGTCTACCTGCTTTGCAGAAGAAGACGGATCTATTGCCAACTCCGGCCGCTGGCTGCAGTGGCACTGGAAAGGCCAGGACGCCCCGGGCGAAGCGCGTAACGACGGCGAGATCCTGGCCGGGATTTACCATCGTCTGCGCGAAATGTACCGCACCGAAGGCGGCAAAGGCGCTGAGCCGCTGCTGAAAATGGGCTGGAGCTATAAGCAGCCGGACCATCCCGAGTCTGAAGAGGTCGCCAAAGAGAACAACGGCGTGGCGCTGGCGGATCTCTATGACGCGAACGGCACCCTGGTGGCGAAGAAAGGCCAGCTGCTGAACAGCTTCGCGCTGCTGCGCGACGACGGCACGACCGCGTCGTCATGCTGGATCTACACCGGCAGCTGGACGGAGCAGGGTAACCAGATGGCCAACCGCGACAACGCCGACCCGTCCGGGCTGGGCAATACGCTGGGATGGGCATGGGCGTGGCCGCTCAACCGTCGCGTGCTGTACAACCGCGCGTCGGCGGACATCAACGGCAAGCCGTGGGATCCGAAACGCATGCTGATCCAGTGGAACGGGGCGAAGTGGACGGGGAACGACATCCCGGACTACAACACCGCCGCGCCGGGCAGCAACACCGGGCCGTTTATCATGCAGCCGGAAGGGCTGGGACGCCTGTTTGCCCTCAACAAGCTGGCAGAAGGGCCGTTCCCGGAACACTACGAGCCGATGGAGACGCCGCTGGGCACGAACCCGCTGCACCCGAACGTGGTCTCCAGCCCGGTTGTGCGCATCTACGAAGAGGACGTGCTGCGGCTGGGTAAAAAGGAGAAGTTCCCGTACGTGGGGACGACCTACCGCCTGACCGAGCATTTCCACACCTGGACCAAGCACGCGCGGCTTAACGCTATCGCGCAGCCGGAACAGTTTGTGGAGATCAGCGAAACGCTGGCGAAGGCGAAAGGCATCGCCAACGGCGACCGTGTGACGGTGAGCAGCAAGCGCGGCTTTATTCGCGCCGTGGCGGTGGTGACCCGTCGTCTTCAAAGCCTGAACGTGCACGGACAGCAGGTGGAAACCGTCGGTATCCCGCTGCACTGGGGCTTTGAGGGCGTGGCGCAGAAAGGCTACATCGCCAATACCCTGACGCCTAACGTCGGCGATGCCAACTCGCAAACGCCGGAGTACAAGGCGTTTCTGGTCAACATCGAGAAAGCGTAAGGAGCGATTCAATGGCGATGGAAACACAAGACGTTATCAAACGCTCCGCGACCAACCCGATAACGCCCGCGCCCCGCGCGCGGGACTACAAGGCAGAGGTCGCTAAGCTTATCGACGTCTCTTCCTGCGTGGGCTGCAAAGCCTGCCAGGTGGCCTGCTCGGAGTGGAACGACATCCGCGACGAGGTGGGGCACTGCGTTGGGGTTTACGACAACCCGGCAGATCTGAGCGCCAAGTCCTGGACGGTAATGCGCTTTAGCGAAACCGACCAGAACGGCAGGCTGGAGTGGCTCATCCGCAAAGACGGCTGCATGCACTGTGAAGATCCGGGCTGCCTGAAGGCGTGCCCGTCTGCCGGCGCGATTATTCAGTACGCCAACGGGATCATCGACTTCCAGCAGGACAACTGCATCGGCTGCGGCTACTGCATCGCGGGATGTCCGTTTAATATCCCGCGACTCAATAAAGAGGATAACCGGGTATACAAATGCACCCTGTGCGTGGACCGCGTCAGCGTCGGGCAGGAGCCTGCCTGCGTGAAGACCTGTCCGACCGGGGCTATCCACTTCGGCACCAAAAAAGAGATGCTGGACGTGGCGCAGGCGCGGGTGGATAAGCTCAAAGCGCGCGGCTATGAGAATGCGGGCATCTATAACCCGCAGGGCGTGGGCGGGACGCACGTCATGTATGTGCTGCACCACAACGACCAGCCGGAGCTGTATCACAAGCTGCCGAAGGATCCGGCGATCGATACCTCCATCAACCTGTGGAAAGGAGCGCTTAAGCCGCTCTCGGCGGCGGGTTTTATCGCTACCTTTGCGGGGCTGATTTATCACTACATCGGTATCGGGCCAAACAAAGAGGTGGATGAAGACGAGGAGGATCGTCATGAGTAAGTCGAAAACGATCGTGCGCACGAAATTCGTTGACCGCGCCTGTCACTGGACGGTCGTGATCTGCTTCTTCCTGGTGGCGGTATCCGGGATTTCGTTCTTCTTCCCGACGCTGCAGTGGCTGACCGAAACCTTCGGTACGCCGCAGATGGGGCGCATTCTACACCCGTTCTTCGGCGTGCTGATTTTCGTGGTGCTGATGTTTATGTTCGTGCGCTTTGTCCACCATAACATCCCGGACAAGCAGGATATCCCGTGGGTGAAAGGGATCGTCGAAGTCCTGAAGGGTAACGAGCATAACGTCGCGAAGGTGGGGAAATACAACGCCGGGCAGAAGATGATGTTCTGGACCATCATGAGCATGATTTTTGTGCTGCTGGTGACCGGGGTGATTATCTGGCGTCCCTATTTTGCGCACTACTTCCCGATTCAGGTGATTCGCTACGCGCTGCTGATCCACGCCACGTCGGCCATCATTCTGATCCACGCCATCCTGATCCATATGTATATGGCGTTCTGGGTAAAAGGATCGATTAAAGGGATGATTGAAGGGAAGGTGAGCCGCCGCTGGGCGCAGAAACATCACCCGCGCTGGTATCGCGATGTTGAACGTCTGGAAGCGAAACAGGAAAGTCCGGAAGGGATGAAGTAAGACCTGCGCCGTCGGCTTTGCCCGGCGGCGCTGCGCTTGCGCGGGCCTACGTTATGTATTGGTCACGAACGCATCTATCGCCGCAATTACAGTGCTTCTCGCGCCGCGAAGATTGCATACATAATTTTTATTATTTAGTTTCTTTTTCTCCACGTGTGTTATGCCAGAGGTATTAAGAAAATATCGCTCAAAATCAATATTCACTAAAGGCGTTGCGGCGTTGATATGTCCGCGTAAATAGCTGTGGTAACTTAATGGAATAATCAGTCTTGTTGATAAATCATCATAATAGTCATGTTGAATTATCATAAAATAAGGCTGATATTCCCGTGTTCTCTCCGAAGTGTTACGGTAAACGTCAAACTGAAAGCACATTAAATCCCTCCAAAGAAAGGATCATCTGATAAGAGTCCCGCCTTAGCCGTAAATTCATTCATGGCTCTTATGAACTCTTTATCTTGCTTTTGCTCTCGTCTTCGCGCCTCTGGTGTCCGGGCTTCGCGGGAGACTCCACCCGCCACGCTCTCCCTTTTGCCATAGTCTTTGCTTCGGTTTGATTTCATTTTTAGCTCCTTTGTTGGTGCGGTTATTATCAACCGCAGCCAACAAAAAACAATACTGTATCCTCTGGTAATCTACGTTCTGCGAGGCCTATTCCAGTAATTTCAAAACCGCTCCTCCACATACCGGAACGGGTATTTTGTGGGTTTGACTTTACCGATTTTACGTTTCGGTAAATCCACCTTGTCGACGTGTATTTCTTTATAGGGGATCTGCGAAAGCAGGTGCGAAATAATATTCAGTCGCACGCGTTTTTTATCCTCTGAACGCGCCACAAACCACGGCGCCCAGGCGGTATCGGTGGCTTCAAACATAGCGTCGCGTGCGCGGGTGTACTCGTCCCACAGGTTAAAGGATTTAATATCCATCGGTGAGAGCTTCCAGATTTTTCGACCGTCATTAATACGGTCGCGCAGACGGCGCTCCTGCTCTTTAGGCGTCACCTCCAGCCAGTACTTCAGCAGGATAATGCCGGCATCCACCATCGCTTTTTCCATGACCGGTGCGCCGTCCAAAAATTTCTCCGCCTGTTCTTCCGTGCAGAACCCCATCACCCGTTCCACGCCCGCGCGGTTATACCAGCTGCGATCGAATATCACTATTTCGCCAGCCGAAGGCAGATGCGGCACATAGCGCTGGAAGTAGAGCTGGCTTTTTTCTTTATCCGTCGGGGCAGGGAGCGCAACAACGCGAAACACGCGGGGGCTGACGCGCTCGGTGATCGCTTTAATGGTACCGCCTTTACCGGCGCCGTCGCGCCCTTCAAAAACAATACACACTTTTAGCCCTTTGGCGACGACCCACTGCTGGAGCTTAACCAGTTCAACGTGGAGGCGACGTAACTCTTGTTCATACTCTTTGGTCTTTAACGGAGCATTCTTTACGACATCAACAGCGACGCTGGTTTTCTTTTTGCTTCCCATGATTGTCATCCTCAGGTTGTCCGGCGCGGGAAAAGCGAGGCCGCAATATGAAGTGTAATCCACCTGAATTAATGGATTAACCTGTCAGCCAGCTGATTTGAACTGGCTCACCATACAAGATTATTCAATAATGCCCGTCGCGAGTGATTAACCAGTGGTTGAAGTATGAAAAAGACAATTTTTTCGTTGGCGCTTGGCACCTTTGGCCTCGGAATGGCTGAATTTGGCATTATGGGCGTGCTCACCGAACTGGCACATGACACCGGTATTTCGATTCCTTCTGCCGGGAATATGATCTCGTTTTATGCGTTCGGGGTGGTGATTGGCGCCCCGATTGTGGCGCTGTTCTCAGGCAAGTTCTCGTTAAAAACCACGCTGCTGTTTCTGGTGGCGATGTCCGCTGTCGGCAACGGCCTGTTTACGTTCTCAACGTCGTACTTCTGGCTGGCGCTGGGACGGTTGATTTCCGGTTTTCCGCACGGGGCCATTTTTGGCGTCGGGGCGATTATCCTCTCCAAAATTGCGCCGCCGGGTAAGGTGACGGTCGCGGTGGCGGGGATGATCGCCGGTATGACCGTGGCTAACCTGGTGGGCGTTCCGCTGGGCACCTGGCTTGGGCACCAGTTCAGCTGGCGCTATACCTTTTTCCTGATTGCCGTGTTCAATGCGTTGGTGATCCTTTCAGTGCTGCTCTGGGTACCGGACATCCATGACAAATCAGAAATTAAATTGACCGAGCAGTTCCACTTTCTGAAAAAACCAGAACCCTGGCTGATTTTTGCCGCCACGATGTTTGGCAACGCCGGGGTGTTCGCGTGGTTTAGCTTCGTTAAGCCGTTTATGGTCAACGTCTCCGGTTTTTCAGAAGGGATGATGACGGCCATCATGATGCTGATGGGGCTTGGTATGGTGTTGGGCAATCTGCTGAGCGGTAAGCTCTCGGGGCGTTTTAGCCCGCTGCGCATTGCGGCCACCACCGACATGGTGATTGTCGCCTCGCTGCTGCTGCTTTTTGCCTTTGGTGAACTGAAAACGGCCTCGCTGGTCATGGGCTTTATCTGCTGCGCGGGGCTGTTCGCGCTCTCTGCACCGCTGCAAATTCTGCTTCTGCAAAATGCGAAGGGTGGTGAGATGCTGGGGGCCGCAGGCGGGCAGATGGCGTTTAATCTCGGCAGCGCGATTGGTGCGTACTTTGGCGGGATGATGATTACCCTCGGCTTTAGCTGGAGCTACGTCACGCTGCCGGCGGCGATACTTTCGTTCTCGGCCATGAGTGCGCTGCTGATCTACGGTCACCTGCGGGCCAGACGGGCTCAGGCTAACGCTCGCGCGCTAGCCTGACAGGCTTCAGGCGAGCCAGGGCTCACCCAGGGTCAGCATCAGGCGGTTGGCCCAGGCGAAGAACGCGGCGGACTGCACCAGATCAAGCTGCGCCAGGGTATCCAGCCCCTCTTTTTCCAGCGCGGCAAAGTGTAGCGGCGTGGCGGCAGGCGGGGTGACCGACAGCGCTGCCGCAACGTTAATTTCCGCCTGCCAGCGCGCAGACTGCCCCTCGCTGAGGGACTGCCCCGGACGCACCGCCAGAAGCGCCTCTACCGCAGCGTCATCCTTTGACAGCTGGCTGGCTTTACGCGCATGGACAGATGCGCAGTAAATGCAGCCGTTGATTTTACTGGCGACCGTTGCGGCCAGCTCGCGCTCGGCGCGCGGCAATCCTCCCGATGTATAAAAAATCCCTTTATCCGTTAACGTACGCTGTTCAAGCACCGGCAGGTTGCGCGCCAGCAGGCGGAAGTAGTCGGAATCGGTATGGCCAAATTTCGTCAGGATGGCAACCTCATCGTCACGGAAATCCGCCAGCGGTTTGGCCGCTATCCACGGTTCCCATCCCAGCTCCTGCTGGGTAAACGCGACGGGGGCCGCCTTTCTGGTGACCGTTGTTGCGGTGGTGTGCCAGATGCCTGCCGCCACCGGCGCATCGCTTTTGGCGACGGGCCTGTCGTTCAGCAGCCGCAGCCCGGTGATGAGTCGGCTCTGGAAGCTCACAAACGCGACGAGCTGCGCCAGGGTAACAATGCCTTCCTTGCTCCATCCCGCCTGGGTCAGCGCCCTTAACGCTGCAGGCGTCGCTTCGACGGGGGAGAACGTCAGCAGCCGCGCAAAATTCAGCGCCGGGGTCAGGCGTTCTGAGGTGGGATCGGCCAGGCCAAACCCCGCATAGTGCGCTGCCAGCGCCTCCGCGCTGTGCCACCGGGCGACTTTGGCCGCCACGGCGAAGCGCTCGTCGAGTGCAAAATCATCATCCTGCTGGCTAAACAGGATTTCGTAGCTGCCCTGCGCGTGGCGCGTGGCGGCATCACGCGTGGCGCGCGCCTCTGCCAGAGGGGAACCGGGTTTAATTTCCGCCAGCTCGGCGAGAATGTCCTGACTTAATGACATAGGTGTCTCCTCAAAGTATGTGGGGGGCAATGCGTTCGGCGATCAGTTCGATGGACCGCAGCGTGTCGCGATGCGTAGGTTCGACCGAATGGACCTGGAATGAGATATCCGTGGCGCGCCTGAGAATGGAATCGGCATTCAGCGAATGCAGTACCGTGTCGGGTGAACCGATATGGGCGTCAAACTGGCGGCGATAATCGGTGACGCTGTCACCTTTTACAATGTGCCCGGCGGCGCGATGCTGCTGGGCCTGTTTCGTGAGGCCCGGCGCCGCGACCTTAAGCGCATAGTCGTCGCTGTCGGCGACGAACGCCGTTCGGGAGGCCAGAATACGCGGTGCGATGCCCGCAGGCAGCGCATCGAGGTAGGCATCCACGATTGGGTTCTGGATCTCGTCGAGCGTCAAATCCAGCCGGTCTGCCGGGCGCGGCTGCGTGCGCGAGAGCATTAAGCCGTGTCCGGACTGCGCGGCGCGAACGGCACCGTCAACGGAGAAGGTGGCAATCCAGATACGGTCAGCAAGCTGTGGCGCAGGCGGGTAAAGGTGGTTATCCGGATGGGTCAGTGAATCCCCGCGCCAGGCGCTTTGAATTACATACAAATGGTCGGCAAAGGCCGCGCCGCGCGCCTCAAACGTCAGGCCGAACGGCAGAAATGAGGTCGGAGTGCCGCCCGATCCAAAACCGACTTCAAGACGTCCATTGGCGAGTAAATCGAGCACGGCGGCATCTTCTGCGACGCGCAGCGGGTTTTCCATCGGCAGGGTAATGATGGCCGTGCCCAGCCGGATGGTTTCGGTATGCGCGGCGACGTGCGCCAGAAACAGCAGCGGCGACGGCAGACCGCCTTCACTTTCGTGGAAGTGGTGCTGCGCAATCCAGGCGCTGTCAAAACCGTGGCGTTCGGCGTGGCGGATCTGTTCAATTGCCAGACGATAGCGCTCCTTCGGCGTGGCGTCGTCAAGCAGGCGGGTGAAAAATCCCAGGCGTTTTCGCGTCATGCGAACTCCTCCGTAGCGGGTGAAAAATGGGGAATGGCGTCAATCAGCTCGCGGGTATAATCGTTCTGCGGCGACGCGAATAAGGTTCCGACGTCGCCCTGTTCGACCACCTGACCGCTGCGCAGCACCGTGACGCTGTGGGCGATCCGGCGGACGGTAGACAGATCGTGCGTGATGAAGAGGTAGGTCAATCCCAGCTGCTGCTGGAGTTGCTGAAGCAGGGCCAGGATCTGCGCCTGGACGGTGACGTCCAGCGCGGAGGTGGCTTCGTCCAGCACCAGTATGGTCGGCTCCAGGATCAGCGCCCGGGCGATGGCAACGCGCTGGCGCTGTCCGCCTGAAAGTTCCCGGGCGGTGCGGCTCAGAATATGGACGGGCAGAGCAACCCGCTGCGCGACTGTCTCCACGCGGACCTTTCGCTCCGCCTTACCGAGGCGAGAAAAGTTCTTCAGGGGCTCTTCGACGATCTCGAACAGCGTCTGACGCGGGTCGAGAGAGGCGAACGGATTCTGGTAAACAAACTGTATCTTCTGGCGCAGCTGACGACGGGCCTCGCGGCTGAGCGCGGTGGCATCAATATCATCAATGATGACCTGTCCGCTGTCGGCCTGTTCAAAACCCAGCAAAATACGGGCGAGGGTGGTTTTCCCGGAGCCGGATTCACCAACCAGCGCATGCGTAGTGCCGCGCCTGACGTCAAACGTCACCCGATCCAGCGCCTGAAGCTGATGACCTTTGCCCAGGGAGAATTGTTTGCTGATGGCGCGGGCGCGAATGGCCGGGGACGCGAGCGGGCGACCGGCCACCGGGGCGATGGTCAGGCGCTGGCCCTGGAGATCGCTCAGCAGCTGGCGGGTGTAGGCGTGCTGCGGTGTGCGGACGATATCGGCGGTGTCGCCGTGCTCCTGAACCTCGCCATCGCGAAAAACCAGCAGCCTGTCCGCGCGCTGTGCGGCCAGCGCCAGATCGTGGGTGACAAACAGAACGGCGGTACCCGACTCCCGGCGCAGGATATCCAGCAGATCGAGAATGCGTTTTTGCACCGTCACATCCAGCGCGCTGGTGGGCTCATCGGCAACGATCACATCCGGGCGCAGCGCAATGGCGATGGCAATCAGCACGCGCTGCTTCATTCCGCCGGAGAGCTGATGGGGATATTGCGTCATGCGCTGCTCGGGGTGGCTCAGGCCGACCTTTGTCAGCAGGGCGAGCACCTGCTCGTCGCGCTGGGGGCGGGTTACTTTCTGGTGTTGCTGAATAATTTCTCCGACCTGCGCACCGATGGTCTTCACCGGGTTGAGTGAATTACCCGGATCCTGCGGAACCAGGCTAATTCGCGCCCCGCGAAGGGTATCAAGACGCTTCGCGGACCATCCGCTAATCTCTTCGCCGTTGAGCGATATTTTTCCCGCATCGCGCCGGGCGTTGTCAGCCAGCAGACCAATGATCGCCTGCGCCGTGGTTGTTTTGCCGGATCCGGATTCACCGACAAACGCCAGCATTTCCCCTCGCCCGAGCGTGAAGCTGACGTTATGCACCACCTCTCGCCACTGGCGCGCGGTACGGTAGCTAATCGTCAAATTTTCCACTGAGAGAACGGTCATTAGCGACCTCCGCTGAACTGTTGGCTAATACGGTTGGTGGCCAGCACCACGGCGATGACGACGACGCCGGGGAAGGTGGTGAGCCACCAGGCGGTAGAGAGATAGTTACGGCCTTCGGCGATCAATAAGCCCCATTCCGGCACGGGCGGCGGGGTGCCGTAGCCGAGAAAGCTCAGCGTGGAGAGCGCCAGAATGGCCTGACCAAACTGCAGCGTGGCAAAAGCCAGGACGGCGGTTAACGCGTTGGGCAGGATGTGTCGCCACAGCACGGCGAAAAACGTCCCGCCGCTGCCAAACGCCGCCTCAACGTAATCCGTGTGGCGGATGCGCACGACTTCACCGCGCGCGAGGCGGGCGAAGCTGGCAATAGAGGCCACGCCGACGGCAATCGCGGCGTTAACGGTGCCAAACCCGAGCAGAATAATCACCGTCAGCGAGAGCAGCAGAGACGGGATGGACAGCAGCACGTCGACGAAACGCATCAGCAGAGACTCGACGCGTCTTGCGAACGCCCCGGCAACCACCCCTAAGCCGGTGCCTACCACCAGACCTATCGCAACGGCGGCCAGCGCCGCGCTCAGGGAATGTGACGCGCCATAAACAATACGCGTATAAACATCGCGGCCAAGCTGATCGGTCCCGAGCCAGTGTCCCGCCTGCGGTGCCAGGCGCTGTGCCCCGGCGATGCCCTCAATCGGGCTGTAGTGGGTTAACAGGCCGGGCGCCACGGCGGCAAACGCAGCGAGAATAATTACTCCCCATGCCAGCCACAGTCCGGGCTGCCATTCCACGCCCTGCCAGGCTGGAACGCGTTTTCGCGCGGCGGCCGCGTAATCGACCAGACTCATGATGCACCTCCGGTAACGGTTTGCAGACGGGGATCCAGCAGCGGCATCAGCAGATCCACCAGCAGATTGATCAGGACAAAACCGAGGGCGGAAATCATCACCACCGCCTGAAGCACGGCGATATCCTGGTTATTCACCGCCTGCTGGGTCAGCTGTCCGAGCCCGCTGCGGCCAAAAACGGTTTCCGCGATCAGCGCCCCGGCAATCAGCTCGCCCAGCAGCAGCCCGGCAATGTTCAGGACCGGCAGCAGGGCGTTGCCGGTCACGTGGCGCCACAGGACGGCGGCTTCACTCAGCCCTTTGGCCCGGGCAACGGCGACAAACGGCTGCGTCGCCACCTGGTCGAGACTGCGCATCAGAATTTGTGCCAGCGGGGCGGAGATCGGGATCGCGACGGTGACGATAGGCAGGATCAGTCCCTGCAGCGGCGTCGGGTTAATCACCGGGATCAGCCGCAGCTGAAAAGAGAAGAGCTGGATGAGGGCAATCCCCAGCCAGAACGTCGGTAAGGAGATAAACAGGACCGGCAGAGACTGGAGAGTATTGCTCAGCCAGCGCAGACCGGGCAGCCGCGACGTAAAGGCCAGCGCAAACGCCAGCAGGACCGCGAGTACAAACGCGGGTAGGGCAAGACTCAGGGTGTCCGGCAGATTGCTGGCAATCAGCTTGCTGACCGGCACCCCTGCCTGTAGCGAATAGCCGAAATCCCCGCGCAGCATCGCCAGCAGCGTGTGGCCGTATTGCTGCCACAGCGGGCTGTCCGCGCCGTAGGCCACGCGCATCTCCTCGATTTGCGCCGGGCTTAAGCCCAGGTCCGGGGTCTGAAATTTAATCAGCACCGCGTCGCCCGGCAGCACCTGGAGCAACACGAACGAGAGTGTAAAGGCGGCCCACAGTACCAGCAGCCCGTGCCCAAAGCGTTGAAGAAGTGCGTGGCGCATCGTTAGCTCCTCAGTGTTTCTCAATCCACGCGCCGTAGAACGACGGGCGGCCTACCGCTTCAAAATTGACGCCTTTTAGCCACGGCGCACCGGCAAAGACCTGCGGCTCCTCGAAAATTGGAATGACGTAGGCGTGATCCAGCAGGTAGCGCTGGGCGTCTCCCGTCAGTTGCAGGCGTTTTTGCGGATCGATTTCTGAGGAGATATTCACCAGCAGCGCATTCAGCTTGTCGTCACGGAAGTTTTTGACCTTGTCGCTGGATCCGCCTTTTTGCAGCAGCGCGTCGCGGTTAGCCGGGTAGAACATGCTTTTCACCACGTCAGGATCGGCGCGGCCCACTTCGGAGACGGTTAGCGGCGTTTTCAGCGGATCAAGGTTATCCAGCGTGCGGCTGCCTGCGTCCCCGGCTTTGACGCTCAGCGCCACGCCCACCTGGCGCCACTGCTGGGCAACCAGCTGCAGCACCTCTTTGTTTTGCGGCTGCGGCAGAGATTCATACACCGTCAGCGCCAGACGTTGGCCGTCTTTGGCGCGGATCCCATCGCCGCCCGCTTTCCAGCCTGCCTCGTCCAGCAGCTGGTTGGCTTTTGCCGGGTCAAAGGTCAATTTGTCGCTGAGATCGACAAAGCCTGCGGCGGAATCGGCAATAACCGACTTCGCCTGCGGATAGTTGGCAGAGAAGAGGGTCTCGACCACCTGTTTTGCATTGGTGGCGTGCAGCAGCGCCTGACGAACCCGAATATCGGAGACCAGCGGGTTATCCGGGCGGAAGCTGATGCTGTCGTTCACCCCGCGGGTCGGGGCGGCGTAGATTTTATAGCCCTGGTCTGTCGCCTGCTTTTCGTCATACGCCTGCACCTGGCGAATAAAGTCGGCCTGACCCGCCAGCAGGGCGCCCACGCGCACGCTGTCTTCCTGGGTCACGATAAACTTGATGCCATCGAGATTGGCTGGCCCCTGTTGTGCCAGGTTTTTCGGTCCCCACTGGTAGTCTTTGCGGGCTTCGAGCGTCACTTCACGACCCAGCTTCTCGTCCTTTACCACAAACGGGCCGGAGCCGATGATGTGGCGGGCATCCCCCAGCTCTTCGAAGTTGCGCTTCAGCGTGCTGAGCGAGACCAGACCCGAGCCAATGGTGGCGGTGCCCTGCAGGAACCCCGGCGACGGTTTTTTGAAGTAGAACTTCACGGTCAGCGGGTCGATGACTTCGCTACGATCGTAGTTATTGATCACTTCTGACACCGGCAGGCGCTGCGCCTTATTGCCTAAACCGTAGGTATCAAAATTTTTCGCCACGGCGTTCGCGTCCAGCGGCGTGCCGTCGGAGAAGGTGATGCCGGGACGAAGTTTAAAGGTGTATTCGGTTTTATCGGCGTTGGTGGTCCAACTTTCTGCCACCCAGGGTTCCACCTGCAGCGTCTTTGGGTTCTGCCAGGTCAGTTTGTCGGTGATTTGATTCAGAATACCGCCGTTCGGGTAAAAGCCACCGGCAGGGGGATAGAGGTTGGTGTGCGCCTGTTGCTCCAGATAAATCAGCGTGCCGCCTTTGACGGGCGCATCTGCTGCCCAGGCTGCGGTTGTCGCCAGAATCAGCGCCGCCAGCAGCGGCAGACGAAATGGGGTTTGCATGGTGAATTCCTTTGTTATCTTCTTGTTAGCGTCGGATTCATCATCGGGCGCGGGGGAAAACAAGGGAACAAAGGAATTAAGATAAGGATTGCCGGAAAATGGCTATAAAAAAACCGCCCCAGCGAGGGGCGGTGATGAAAGATGATCGGTTATGAACGTAAGTCGATCACCATACGGCCGCGGATCTGGCCCTGTTCCATCTCTTTAAAGATGGCGTTGATGTCCTCGATTGGACGCATCGTGACTTTCGGCACCACCTTACCTTCCGCGGCGAACTGGAAGGCTTCCTGCAGATCCTGACGGGTGCCGACCAGCGAACCTACCACCTGAATGCCGTCCAGCACCAGACGTGGAATGTCGAGGCTCATCGCTTCCGGCGGCAGGCCAACCGCGACCACGCGGCCACCGGCACGCACGGCATCAACGGCGGAGTTGAATGCGGCTTTTGCGACAGCGGTAACGACTGCGGCATGCGCGCCGCCGGTTTTCTCCTGCACGATTTTAGCGGCGTCTTCGCTGCGGGAGTTGATGGTTAAATCGGCCCCCATGCTGGCCGCCAGCTTCAGCTGTTCGTCGTTAACGTCAAGGGCGATGACTTTGGCGTTAAAAACGTTTTTGGCGTACTGCAGCGCGAGGTTGCCCAGCCCGCCCAGACCGTAAATTGCAATCCACTGGCCCGGTTTAATTCCGGAAATTTTTACCGCTTTGTAGGTGGTGACCCCGGCGCAGGTGATGCTGCTGGCCGCCGCCGAATCCAGACCGTCCGGCACTTTTACCGCGTAATCCGCCGTGACGATGCACTCTTCCGCCATGCCGCCGTCAACGGAGTAACCGGCATTTTTCACATCGCGGCACAGGGTTTCGTTGCCGGTATTACAGTATTCGCAGTGGCCACAGCCTTCAAAAAACCAGGCCACGCTTGCGCGGTCGCCGACTTTCAGCGACTTCACGCCTGGGCCGATTTCTTTTACGATACCAATCCCTTCATGGCCCAGGATAACCCCGGTCTTATCGCCGAAATCACCGTTTTTCACGTGGAGATCGGTATGGCATACGCCACAGCACTCCATCTTCAGCAGGGCTTCCCCATGCTTAAGCGGGCGTAAAGTTTTTTCGGTGACGTTGACCTGGTGATCCTGAGTGACAACAGCAGCCTTCATGTGTATCTCCTTGTTCATGATAAGAATCTGTGTAGCAGGTGTAGTACCCCTTAAGGATTGATACATTAGCCTGGTAATGCAAGGCTGCGGCAACATAATGTCATCATTTGATTCGATTGCAGGTTAAGAATACGGCGTTCCTCCAATAATTTAGGGGGAAAATACTGGCCCGACGAGATGCTCGCCGGGCGCAGACTTACAGCTGTGCTTCTATCTCCTTAATCTCTTTACGCCATTGCGCCTGCAGCTGCGGCTTCTGATGCTTTGGCTTACGCGCCAGATCGTCTTCCAGCAGCGTTTCCAGCGCTACCAGCCGTTCGAGCAGATCGTCATACGGTGAGGATTGAACCGTCTGAGTAGCGATAACAGGTGCGGTGGATGTCACCAGCCCCGCGCTTTCACGCAGGCGCTCAAACACCGCTTCTGCATCGTGCCACTCGCTCAGCTTTCCGTCTTCAATCAGCCAGAAACGGTTGCAGCTTTGGCTAATTAGCTGACGGTCATGGCTGACCAGCAGGACGCCGCCTTCGAACTGCTGGAGGGTTTGCGCCAGCGCCTCTTTGCCTTCCATATCGAGGTGGTTGGTCGGCTCATCCAGCATCAGCAGGCTGTAGCGGGCAAGCGTCAGGCCAACGAACAGCAGGCGCGAGCGTTCGCCACCGCTGAGCGTGCTGACCGTTTGCCCGTGACGCGCCCACGGGAAACCCGCGCTTATCAGTGCCATTTTGCGGTTCTGCGGATCCGGTGCGAAAGGCTCCAGCGCGTCGAGCAGCGTGGCGTTGTCCGCAAGCTGATGAAGCGTCTGGTCGTAATAGCCTGGCGAGACGCGCGGATGGATTTTCAACCCGCTGTCTGCGGGCTCATCGGCGAACTGTTGCCAGATAAGCCTCATCAGCGATGATTTGCCGCAGCCGTTACGCCCAACGATTGCCACGCGATCGCCGCTTTTTAGCCGCGCCATGTCGATGGTAAACAGCGGCGGTAGCCCGGGTGCAGGCGGGACGCTGAGGTTTTCCATCTCCAGCAGACGATCGGCCCGCAGCGCGTCGCCGCGCAGGGTTAACGTCCACGGGCTGCCTGCCGTGAGGGCTGTCTGGCTCTCCTTCAGCCGTTCGACCTGTTTTTCCATCTGTTTGGCTTTGCGGGCCAGGTCTTCGTTGTCGTAAACCTTGCCCCAGGTCGCCAGCCGTTTCGCGCTGGCGGTCACGCGGTCGACCTCCTTTTGCTCCGCCTTGTGGCGCTGCGCGTCGCTTTCATCCTTTGCTTCAAGCGCCTTGCGGGCGGCCGTGCAGGGAAGGGCGAAGTAGTGCAGCGTTTTATCGCGCAGGATCCAGCTGCCGTTTGTGACGGCATCCAGCAGCTGTCTGTCATGCGAGACCAGCACGAAGCTGCCTGACCAGTTCTGAAGAAAGTGTTCCAGCCAGAGCATGGTCGGCAAATCAAGGTGGTTGCTGGGTTCATCGAGCAGAAGCAGGTCCGGATCGTGAATCAGCGCTCGCGCCAGCAGCAGGCGGGTGTGTTGCCCGCCGCTCAGCGTGGCGGATTGCAGCATCATATCCTGCGGCGTGAAGCCCATGCTCGCCAGCAGCGTTTCGGCTTTCCAGCGCAGGCTGTCGCGCTCGGCAAAAGGCAGCTGTGCGAGTACGGCATCCAGCATGGTCAGCGGGAAAATAGCGTCCGGAAGATGTTGCTCCACGCGCGCCATCAGGCAGTGCCCGTCCAGCGCTACCGTACCGGCGGCGAGGGAGTCTGTGCCGTCCAGCACCTTCAGCAGCGTACTTTTTCCGCAGCCGTTGTCGCCCAGCAGGCCAATGCGGTCGCCTTTTTTCAGCGTAAAGGAGAGTGAGTCGAAAAGCGTGCCAAACGCCGTATCAACGCGTAAAGATTGTGCAGTGAGTAAAGTGCTCATTGTTGCTTACCCAAGAGTTACAGGCATGTTTATGCCTCGTCAAACATCGCTGACGATAACTCAGTAAGCCCGAGAGAAGGGATTCAGGGGTTGGTGTCTTCGCTCAAGCAGAAGTTATCGCAGCACGATACCGATAACGCTTGAGCTGGTGCGATCACCAAATGTATGTGAAACATTGAAAATTTCACAGTACAGCATAATTGGCCTCCTTATATATTCAGTAGGTTAATGGATGAAGGGAGTGTAGCGGGGGAAAAGGGGTTTGGCTAGTGGGTATTCGATGGTGCGGTCTGTTGCCCTCACCCTAACCCTCTCCCACAGGGAGAGGGAAAACATCCGGCCCGTAGGCCCGGTAAGCGAAGCGCCACCGGGCGATTGGGCCGCACAGCGTCTCCCACCGGGAGAGGGAACGGTTAAAGCGCAGAATTAAATCGAGGTACGGCGATAGCTGCGGTATTCAGGCTTCCAGAAGTTGTCGTCGATGGCCTGCTGCAGCGCGTCGGCAGAGGTTTTCACCGCCACGCCCTGCTGCTGCGCCATTTTACCTACCGCAAACGCGATGGCGCGCGACACCTTGTGAATGTCTTTCAGCTCCGGCAGCACCAGTCCTTCACCGTTGTTGACCAGCGGCGAGTAGCCCGCGAGGGTTTCGCTCGCCGACATCAGCATTTCGTCGGTAATGCGGGACGCGCCGGAGGCGATCACGCCAAGACCAATGCCCGGGAAGATATACGAGTTGTTGCACTGGGCAATCGGATAGGTTTTATCCTTCCACACCACCGGGTCGAACGGGCTGCCGGTCGCGACCAGCGCGTTACCTTCGGTCCAGGCGATGATGTCCTGCGGCGTCGCCTCCACGCGGGAGGTCGGGTTAGACAGCGGCATCACGATAGGGCGCTCGCAGTGCTTGTGCATCTCGCGAATGATCTCTTCGGTAAAGAGACCGGTTTGCCCGGAAACGCCGATCAGAATATCCGGCTTCACGTTGCGCACTACGTCCAGCAGGGAAAGGACTTCGTTGTCGGTATCCCAGTTTTTCAGGTTTTCGCGCTTTTGCACCAGCTTGGTCTGGAACGGCAGCAGGTTCGGCATGCCGTCGGTCAGCAGGCCGAAACGGTCAACCATAAAGACGCGGGAGCGGGCCAGCTCTTCGCTTAAGCCTTCACGCTGCGTCTGGGCGATAATCTGCTCGGCGATACCGCAGCCCGCAGAGCCTGCGCCCAGGAAGACGATTTTCTGGTAGCTCAGCTGGCTGCCGGCAGCGCGACTGGCGGCGATAAGCGTCCCCACGGTCACGGCTGCGGTGCCCTGGATGTCGTCGTTAAAGGAGCAGATCTCATCGCGATAGCGGTTCAGCAGCGGCATCGCGTTTTTCTGTGCGAAGTCTTCAAACTGCAGCAGAACGTCCGGCCAGCGGTGCTTCACGGCCTGAATGAAATCGTCGACAAACTGATAGTACTCGTCGTCGGTAATGCGCGGATGGCGCCAGCCCATATAGAGCGGATCGTTGAGCAGCTGCTGGTTGTTGGTGCCAACGTCCAGCACCACCGGCAGAGTATACGCCGGGCTGATGCCGCCGCAGGCGGTGTAGAGTGAGAGTTTACCGATTGGGATCCCCATCCCGCCAATGCCCTGGTCGCCGAGGCCGAGAATACGTTCGCCGTCGGTCACCACAATCACTTTGATATTGTGGTTTGGCACGTTCTGCAGAATATCGTCCATGTTGTGACGGTTCTGATAAGAGATGAATACCCCGCGTGAGCGACGGTAGATCTCTGAGAAACGCTCGCAGGCCGCACCCACCGTCGGGGTGTAGATCACCGGCATCATCTCTTCGAGATGGTTCTGCACCAGGCGGTAGAAGAGGGTTTCATTGGTGTCCTGAATGTTGCGCAGGTAGATGTGTTTGTCGATTTCAGTTTTGAAACCCTGATACTGGATCCACGCGCGCTCCGCCTGTTCTTCAATGGTCTCAACCACTTCCGGCAGCAGGCCAAGCAGGTTAAAGCTGCTGCGTTCTTCCATGCTGAAGGCGCTGCCTTTGTTGAGCAGGGGGAATTCGAGTAAAACCGGTCCGGCGTATGGGATGTATAAGGAACGATGTTTTTTCAGTTTGTTGTCCATGTCACTCACTCTTTTTATGAAGATCCGTCCCTGACACTGCTGTTTGTCATCTTTCTTGCCTGTGCGATGGGGTGCGGTCAGGCGGTATTATAAAGGAGCTAAATATTAATTACCGCAACACATAAACAAAAACACCATCGGGATTACCGATGGTGTTCTGGATCTCAGTATGGAACTTACTTGCCGGCGTGGCGTTTTCTGCCGGTAGCGTGAGTGACCTGCGTTTCATGGTCGCCTTCAATCACCACTTTACGCTGATTGGAAAGCTTGTAGTTCAGTCCCAGAATATGGCGTGCCTGACGGTTCGATTTCATGTTAACTCCTCAATCCTGTTGATAGTTTTAAGGACCAGTTTGCTTACGCAAACGAAATGTAACCCCTTAGGTTGCTGATCCAGCTTAGCAGGTTTTTACAATGGTGCGTTTTGCCCGCTGACGACGTAGTTAATGGTCTGCTGGTAGATGTCACTGAGGATGTCATTATCCGTGGATTCCACCCATTTGGTCAGTTCCATCAAAATGTCATCTTCAGTCACAGCACCGTGCTCGGCGTGAAGACCCTGCGCAATCGCGTTAACGAGTTCAGGTTGTGCTGCTGTGGTATTAGCCGGGTAATAAGTAAACATGCTGCCTCCGTGTCGTTGTCTGTTTAATGGTACGGCTCGCAAAAAATTTAATTCATAAACAGAATGGCAAATATTTTCCCGGTTGTGGCTCAGATTCATCTTAGAAATAAAAATGACATAAGTGCATGCTTTTATGTACTTTTAAAACGTGTGGCTATATCGACGGGGAACGGCGGGGATATTTTGGCGGTGCTCCTGCTATCGCGGAAATATAGCAGGAGCCGTTTTTAAATTACCACTTCATTTCGCCAGTATTCACTTTGGCGCTTAATTCCAGCGAGCTTTCGTCAGCGAGGCCTGGATACTGTTTTTTCAGGGTATTGATAACGCCTGCGGAATCTTTATGCGCGGTTAAGGCCTTTTCAACGCGCTGCAGATAGTCGCGGGTAAAATCAATCGCGCCAGTACCCGCTGGTGGGGTGCCCAGATAGTGGCCCGGGATCACGCGTTCTGGCTTGTGCGCGGCCATAGCCTGCAGCGTGTCCTGCCACTGCTTACGGCTTTCCGGGGTCTGGGTGTCTGCCGTCCAGACGTGAATGCCCCAGGCTACTCCCGTGCCGCCGAGGATCGTTTTTGCTGACGGGATCCACACATAGGCCGCGTAGCTTTCCGGCTGCTCGATATCGATTTTTTCCCCGTCAACCATGAACGTGGTGGAGGCAAGCACCTGCGGGACAACCAGCTCCGTTGGCGCGCCGTCTTTCATCTGCGGGCCCCAGAAGGCGAGCTTGGCGTCTTTGGTGGCTTTAATATGGTCAACCACATGCTGCGTGGCCACCACTTTGGCATTCGGGAAGGCTTTGACCAGCGGCTGCAGGCCAAAATAGAAATCCGGATCGCCAGAGGTAATCACAATCTTATTCAGGGTTTTACCGCTGCGGCGAATTTTCTCTACCAGCGCTTCGCCATCCTTCACGCTGAACTGCGCGTCAAACAGCACCGCCTCTTTCGGGCCGGAAACCAGCGTGGAGGAGACCGGGAAAATGCCTTTATCCTGTGGGTTGTAGGTATCAACATTCAGCTGTGCGGCAAACGCGGCAGGCGTGATAAGGGTGGAAAGCAGGGCAAGGTGAGTGAGTTTCATGCTGTTGTCTCTGTTGTTCAGGAATGTGTCTATTGTACGGATATTCGTATTTGCCAGAATTCCTGAAACAAGACATGCTTAGTTTCATAAATCGAGCAAATGGAGCTTATATGGATCGCGTTATCGCCGCTCAGGTCTACAACCGGATATGCGAGCTGGGAAGTTTGAGTGCGGCGGCCCGCGCGTTGGGCATTTCCCGACCGATGGTGAGCCGCTACCTTGAACAAATGGAGAAGTGGGCGGGAACGCGGCTGGTAAACCGCTCCACGCGCAAGCTGACGCTGACCGCGGCAGGGGAAAAGGTGCTGCAAAAAACGCGGACGCTCTCGCAGATCTCACAGGAAATTGAGGGGCAGTCGGAGAAAGATCTCCCGTCAGGCACCCTAAGGGTGGCCTGCGCGCACTTTACTGCGATGCACCTGATTGCGCCGGTACTGCCCGGCCTGCTCTCGCGCTACCCGCAACTGCGCATTGAGCTGGACGTGAATAACCACCCGGTCAGCCTGGTGGGAGAGCGCATTGACGTCGCCGTGCGCATTACCGACAACCCCGAGCCCGGGATGATTGCCCGCCGGCTGGGGGAGTGTCGGTCGGTGCTCTGCGCCTCGCCGGCGTACCTGGCACAGCACGGTACCCCCGTCAGCCCCGAAGAATTAGCGCAGCACAACTGCCTGCACTACAGCTTTTTCGCCGGGCAGTCCTGGCACTTTCTGACGCCGGAAGGGGAAAGCCTGAGCGTGGCCGTCAGCGGCAACCTGAGCGCCAGCATCTCTTCGCTGTTGATGGACGCGGCGATTAAGCACTGCGGTATCGCTATGCTGCCGGAGCGCGAAGCGTCTGCCGCGCTGGAACAGGGATTACTGGTGCCGGTGCTCGAGGCACTTGAGCCTAAACCGCTTGCCATCCATGGCATTTATCAGTCCCGGGAATACCAGCCTGCCGCGCTGCGCGTGTTCCTTGACGAACTGTCCCGCTACCTGGCGTAAGCAGGGATTACTTTGCCTTTAGCCAGGGAGAAGATGTGCTCCAGAAAATAATATCGGCCCCGAGATAACTTTCGCCGAAGCGGACAAACTCCGCTTTGGTGAACGGTTTTCCGGTCTGAGGATCCTTATAGGTCAGGGTCGGTTCCTGAACCGCCATGGCGATGAGCGGCAGAGCCTGTTTATTTTTATGGAAGAAGGGATAGGCATTCTTCATGTGCGCCTTGCGGTTGGGAACAATGTCCGGCCCACCCAGGCCGACGCTGTTAGCGGTGGCATACGCAAACAGACGCCCCATGTAGTTGTGGTCATTATCCCATTCGCACGGCCAGAAGTTCACGTATTGCACCACGTGTGATTTCTGAAAAGCCTTTTGCGCAAAGGCCAGGTTTTCCATTTCACCCGCGAAATAGCTGTCGCAGGTAAACCCGGCGGGCGGATTTTTTTCATCGAGATCGATGGCGGTTTCGGGCAGGTTTACCCCATACACTTCGCCGTCAAAGCGTTTGGCGAGGGCGGCCAGCAAAGCCTGGTAGCGCTGGCGGACGGCGGGATCCCACTGACGCGCCACCCATCCTGAACCGACGGGCTTGCCTTCGCCGGGGTTATCGAACTGCGGCGCAATCCCGCCACCGTATTGCTTATCGTACATCAGATAGTCCGGCACGTACCGGGCGTCCGGCTCGAAGAAACGATCCTGGATTTGAATAAAGAGCTTTTTTCGGGCTGCCTTAACGCGCGCGAGATCCTGTTCAATCCGCGAGAAGTCATAGCTGTCCTTCTCGGGTTCCAGCAGGCGCCAGTTGTAAACGATCTGCACGCCGCCGATATCGCTTCGCGCAACGAGCGGAAACGCCGCGTCGAGATCGCCGGAGCTGGTATAGATAAAGTTCTCAGGCGTTTTGGCCAGAGAAGAGAGTGACAAAGCCAGCGTGGTTACGGCAACGGCCATCCTGATTTTTAGCGCCATAGTTTTATCCTTTTTGTCGGTACAGCAGGTGAAAGTCCCGGAATTGTCTGTGTTCCAGGGTGGGCCAGATGCGTAGTCTATACTTAACCCTTTGTAAGCCAAAAGGAGAGCAAGAATGACTATTCATAAGCACGGTTCGGCACACTGGTCTGGCGACATTAAGCGCGGTAAAGGAACGGTTTCCACCGAGAGCGGCGTTCTCAATCAACAGCCTTATGGTTTCAATACCCGCTTTGAGGGTGAAAAGGGGACCAACCCCGAAGAGCTGATTGGCGCGGCACATGCGGCCTGCTTCTCAATGGCGCTGTCGCTGATGCTCGGTGAAGCAGGGTATACCGCCGATTCCATTGATACCACCGCGGACGTCTCTCTGGATAAAACCGACGGCGGCTTTGCCATCACGAAGGTTGCCCTGAAAAGCAAGGTGACCGTTCCCGGCATCGCCCCCCAGCAGTTCGACGGCATTATTCAGAAAGCCAAAGCGGGCTGCCCGGTCTCACAGCTCCTGAAGGCTGAGATTACGCTGGACTATAAGCTTAATTAACACCCCGCCGGGTTTGCGCCCGGCTATCCCTTCAGCGCGGCGGGGAATACCTCCGCCAGCCACCCAATAAACACCTTCAGACGGTGCGTCAAATGCCGGTTTTGCGGGTATACCACGTGAAACGGATAGGCGGCGGGGCGCCAGTCGCCCAGGATCGCCGTCAGCGCCCCCGCCTGCAAATACGACTTTGCCGAATACTCAAAGGTTTGAACGATCCCCAGCCCCGCCGCGGCAGCCGCCAGATGGGCATTACTTTCATTGACGCCGAGATAGTGCGGAATGTTGATTTCCAGCGCCTCGCCGTTCTGTCTGAAGCGAAACGGAAATGCCCGCCCGGTGACGGGCGAGAGGTAGCTGATCAGCTTGTGCCCGTTGCACAGCTCCTGCGGATAGGCCGGGACGCCGTGATTTTTCAGGTAGCCCGGCGTCGCGCAGGTGACCATCTCGGCGTTACCGAGATGACGGGCGATGAGGGTTGAGTCGTCCAGCGGCCCGCCGCGGATCACGCAGTCTACGTTGCCGCTGATGAGATCGACCGGCCGGTCGGCCACGCCAAGGTCGATGCGGATATCCGTGTAGCGCCGCATAAATTCCGGCAGCAGGGGGATAAGCACGTCCCGGGCGGTGGATCCGCCCACGTCAACCCGTAAAAGCCCTTTTGGCGTCGCGCGGGAAACGCGAAACGAGGTGTCGATATCTTCGATATCTATCAACACCCTGAGCGCTTTTTCATAGTATTCCATCCCTTCAGGCGTCGCGACCACCCGGCGAGTCGTCCGGTGCAGGAGACGGATCTCCAGATGCGCCTCAAGCGATTTAACCAGCTTGCTCAGCGTGGCAATCGGCATATTCAGCGAGTCCGCCGCGCGGGTAAAGCTGCCGGACTCCACCACCCGCGTGAAAGCACGCATTGCCATGAGCTGGTCCATGATGACCTCTGATTATTTCTGTAGGTGAATAGTCATTTTCATTTTTGCCGGTTTTTCACTAATCCCGCAAGGGCTAAAGTTTGTCCAACGCAAACCCAACAATAGGTAAATGACATGAACACGACTCTCTCAGGAAAAATCGCACTGGTCACCGGCGGCAGCACCGGCATTGGTCTTGCCACGGCGCAGGAGCTGGCGGCGCAGGGCGCGAAGGTGTACATCACCGGTCGTCGTCAGGCCGAACTGGACGCCGCGGTAGCAGAGATTGCGTCTGACGCAGTAGGCATTCGCGCGGACGTTTCAAAGCTTGCCGATCTGGATGAGGTTTATGCCCAGATAGCCAAAGATGAAGGCCGTCTTGATATCCTGTTCGCCAATGCCGGTGGCGGCGATATGCTGCCGCTGGGCGCGATCACCGAAGAGCAGTTTGACCGTATTTTCGGCACCAACGTCCGCGGGGTGCTGTTTACGGTGCAGAAGGCGCTGCCGCTGCTCTCCGCCGGATCGTCGATTATTCTGACCGGCTCGACGGTCTCCGTTAAGGGGACGGCAAACTTCAGCGTCTACAGCGCCAGTAAGGCTGCGGTGCGCAACTTTGCCCGCTCCTGGGCGCTGGATTTGCAGGGCCGCGGGATCCGCGTCAACGTGGTGAGCCCGGGCCCGGTCAAAACGCCAGGCCTCGGCGGTCTGGTGCCGGAAGAACACCGTCAGGGGCTGTACGACGCGCTGGCCGCCCAGGTACCGCTGGGGCGTTTAGGCGCGCCGGGTGAGGTGGGGAAAGCGGTGGCGTTTCTGGCCTCCGATGCGGCCAGCTTTATTAACGCCATCGAGCTGTTTGTAGACGGCGGGATGACGCAAATCTAATCCAGACTGCGCCAGCAGCGAACGTTACGGCCCTCGCGTGAGGGCTGTAACGGCTGCGGGCGTTCACACCCCTGCGCTGCCATCGGGCAACGGTCGAGGAAAAAACAGCCTTCGGGCAGATGACGGTTGCCGGGAAGCTCCGTTTTGCGTAACGCCAGATTTTCATCCAGCGGTTCACCGGTGCGGGGAACCGAATCGAGCAGCAGGCGGGTATAGGGATGGCGCGGCTCACCCAGAACCTGCGCGGCGCTGCCCAGCTCCACAATCTGCCCGAGGTACATCACCGCCACGCGGTCGCTCATGTGCCTGACCACCGAGACGTTATGCGAGATTAACACGTAGGTCAGATTACGCTGCTGCTGTAGCGTCACCAGCAGGTTGAGGATTTGCGCCTGCACGGAGATATCCAGCGCGCTGGTGGGTTCATCGAGCACGATAATATCGGGGTCTGATGAAAGCGCCCGGGCGATGGCGATGCGCTGGCGCTGCCCGCCGGAAAAGGCGTGCGGAAGCCGGTCAAGATATTCCGGGCGAATGCCGACCTGCTGCGCCAGGTTTTCAGCCAGCTGGCGGCGCTCCCGCTCGCGGCTGCGCTTTTGCACCCACACCGGCTCGGTGATGATGCGCCAGACCGGCAATCGCGGGTCGAGCGAGGAGAGCGGATCCTGAAACACCATCTGCATGCCGCCCGCGTGGTGCGCCCGCTGGCATGCGCCGGTGCTGGGCTTAAGCATGCCCATCAGCAGCTGGGCCAGGGTGCTTTTCCCGCAGCCGGATTCCCCGACGATGCCGAGCGTTTCTCCCCGACGGATCTGAAGATCGAGCCCGTTGAGGGCATGGACCTGTTCCGTTACGCGACCCAGCCAGTTTTTGCGCGCTGCAAAGTTCACGTGCACGCTGTCCAGTTCCAGCAGTACATCAGACATGGTGTTTCTCCCTTTGTGGATACCAGCAGGCAGCCTGTTGGCCTTCTGCACCAGTGGGCTGTAAGCGCGGCGTTTCGCTGCATTTCACCCCGGCGGCAAAACAGCGTTCGCGGAAGGCGCACCCCTGCGGAAGCTGGCTGAGGTTGGGCACCGTGCCGGGGATGGCGGGCAGCAGATCGCGCGGCTGGCCGTGTTCCGGCGCACACTGCAGCAGGCCAATGGAATAGGGATGCACGGGGCGGTGGATCAGCGTTTGCGTCGCACCGCTCTCGATCACGCTGCCCGCGTACATTACGTACATTCTGTCGCAAAGCTGCGACACCACGGCCATATCATGGCTGATAAACAGCACCGAGGTCCCGCTGGCCCGCGCCTTGTGCTTAAGCAGGCGCAGCACCTGCAGCTGGACGGTAACGTCCAGCGCGGTGGTCGGCTCGTCGGCGACGATCAGCTCCGGCTCGCAGGAGAAGGCAAGGGCGATCATCACCCGCTGGCGCATGCCGCCGGACAGTTCAAAGGGATAACGCTCCATGACCTGCTTCGCGTCGGGTATTTGCATCTCTTCCAGCAGGGTAATCGCCTTTTGCTGCGCCTCGCGCCGGGAAAGCGGCTGATGCTGGCGGATGACCTCCACCATCTGTTTGCCAATCCGCCGCGTCGGGTTGAGGGCTGTCATGGGCTCCTGAAAAATCATCGCGACCTTTGCGCCGCGCCACTGGCGAAGCTGCTTCTCGGACGCCGTCAGGACGTTTTCGCCGAGTAACTTCACCTGACCATGATGAATGCGGTAACTCCCTTCCGGCAGCAGGCGCATGGCGAGCATGGCGGTCACCGATTTACCCGACCCCGACTCGCCCACCACGCCGACAATTTCGCCCCTTTCAATCTCCAGCGAAACGTGGTTCAGCGCGTGAACCTCGCCGCGAAAAATCGGGAAGCTCAGGTGCAGGTCTTCAATGCGTAATACCGGTTCGGTCATCACTGTTTTCCTCCCGATTTCGGATCCAGCAGATCGCGGATGCCATCGCCAAACAGGTTAAAGCCCACGGCGGTAATCAAAATCGCCGCACCGGGAAAGGCACAGTACCACCACTGGTCCAGGACGTAGTTACGGCCCACGGCCACCATCGCCCCCCACTCGGCGGTGGGCTGCTGCGCGCCCAGGCCAATAAACCCCAGCGTGGCGGCCATCAGAATGGCGCTGCCGATATCCAGCGAAGCCTGCACAATCAGCGGCGGAAGGGCGTTGCGCAGGATATGCCAGCGGATCAAATGCCAGCGGGACGCGCCGAACGTGCGGGCGGCCTGAACGTAGGTAAACTGACGCACCACCAGGGTTTGCCCGCGCGCCAGGCGGACGTAGAACGGAATGCGGACAATCGCAATCGCCAGCATGGCGTTAAACAGGCTCGGACCGAGCGCGGCGGCCAGCGCCATGGTCAGCACCAGGGAGGGAATGGAGAGCATAATGTCCATCACCCGCATGATGATGGCGTCGCCGCGCCCGCCCAGCACGCCGGACAGACAGCCCAGCAGCGAGCCGATGCCGCCCGCAATCACCACCACCGCCAGCCCGGCGGTAATCGACTGCTGGCTGCCCGTCAGCACGCGGCTGAACAGGTCGCGTCCCACCTCATCGGTGCCAAACCAGTGCTGCACGGACGGCGCCTGCAGGCGGGCGGTCAAATCCAGCGCGTTCGGGTCATGCGGTACGATCCACGGCGAAGCCACCATCAGAAAGAGCATCGCCATCATAATGACGCCGCCAACGATCGTGAGCGGGCTTTGGCGCAGCATCCAGAACAGCTTTGCCCAGTTGATGCGTTGTCTGGCGGTTTTAACCGGGACGGGCGTTTCCTGCGTTAACATCATTCGGCACCTCCGCGCCCGATTCGCGGGTCAATCCACAGGTAAAGCAGATCGACCACCAGATTAACCAGCACGTAGGCCAGCGAAACAACGACGGCAAAGCCCATCACGGCAGGGAAATCGAGCGCCTGAATGGATGTCACCACCCAGGCGCCCATGCCCGGCCAGGCAAAGACGGTTTCGGTCAGCACGGCACCGTAAAGCAGATCGCCCAGCGCCAGCCCGAGCACGGTAATGGACGGGATCATCGCATTCGGCAGGGCGTAGCGCAGGACGATGAACCAGCCGGGCAGGCCGCTGGCGCGGGCCGTGCGGATGTAGTCCTCGCTAAGCTGCTCCAGCATCGCCGAACGGACCTGGCGCGCCACAATCCCCAGGTGAACAAACGCCAGCGTCAGCGAGGGCAAAATCAGGTGCTGAAGCGCGTTGAAAAAGACCTCACCGTTACCCTCCAGCAGCGCGTCCAGCAGATAAAACCCGGTGACGTGCGTTGGCGGATCGAGCCAGTCGTCCAGCCTGCCGCCGCCCGGCAGAATCTGCAGATGCCCGTAGAACAGCACAATGACGCCCAGCCCAAGCCAGAAGGCCGGCGTGGAGATCCCGGTCATCGCCATTAAACGCACCAGGTGGTCCAGCCAGCGGTTGCGGTACACCGCCGATAAAATCCCCAGCGGCACGCCGATGACCAGCGCCAGCAGCAGAGAACAAAAGGCCAGCTCCAGCGTGGCGGGGAAAAAGGCCTTCAGATCTTCCGCGACCGGGCGTCCGGTACGGATGGACGTGCCTAAATCACCGTGGGCCAGAGCGTCCACGTAGCGACCAAACTGTATATACAGCGGCCGATCCAGCCCTAGCTGCTGGCGGATGTTCTGCACGATTTCGTCGCTGGCGCGATCGCCGGCCAGCAGACGGGCCGGATCGCCGGGGATCAGGTGTGAAATAATAAAGGTGATAATACAGACACCGGCCACCACCAGGAGTAACCCCCAGCAGCGCTGGCGCACGATGCTCCAGAACGTCATACACTTTCCCCCGGCGAGAACCGCTATTTACTCATGGTGGCGATGTTGAACACCTGCTCAAGCATCGGATTAAAGGTGAAGCCTTTGACCTCTTTGTTCATCGCCAGCTGGTAGTTTTTCTGGAACAGATAAACGTAGGCTGCCTCGTCGATGACCACCTTTTGCGCCTGCTGGTAATCTTTGGTGCGTTCCGCCTGATCGGTGGTTTTCAGCGCGGCCTGGAGCAGGGAATCGACCTCTTTGTTCTCATAGAACGAACGGTTGCCCGGCAGCCCTTTTTTGTCCGATTCGAACCAGTAGTTCATGAACATGTACGGATCGGCAAAGTCCGGGCTCCAGTTGCCGATGGCAATGTCGTAATCGCCTTTGCCGACGCGGTCGCGCATGGTGGCGTTCGCCAGCTTCTCCAGCTTGACGCTAATGCCGATCTTGCCGAGGCTGGCCTGAGTGGAGAGGGCGATAGGCTCCCAGTTCGGATCGTTATCCGAGTAGAGGAAGGTCAGGCTGGCGGGTTTGTCTTTGACCTTCTCCAGCGCCGCTTTGGCTTTGGCCTCATCGAAGCTGTACTGCATTGCCGTGGCGTCAAAGCCCCACATGCCTTCCGGGATCGGGCCGCGCATCTGCTTGCCGTTGCCGCTCAGAATGCCTTGAACCATCCCCTGGTAATCCGTCGCCCAGGAGATGGCCCGGCGTAAATCCACCTGATTGAGCGGCGCTTTACCGTTGTTGAGATAGAGGTACGTCACGCGCAGGGACGGGTATTCCGCGACGGCGACTTTGCCTTCCTGCTTCAGGGCCGCAAGCTGATCGACCGGCAGGGAGTCGGCAATGTCCAGATCGCCGCGGGAAAGCTGCAATCGGCGGGAGGCGCTCTCACCGATAATTTTCACCGAGACGCGCTTAAAGTGTGGCTTCTCACCCGGCCAGTGGGGGTTCGGCACCAGGATCAGCTGCTGGCCTTTCTGCCAGCTTTTCAGCATAAACGGCCCGGAACCGGCGGTGTTTTGCGCCAGAAAACCGCGCGCATCGTCTGCGGCATTTGCCTTCAGCACCGCCGGGTTAATAATGGACGCCCCGTCGTTTGCCAGGGTGTACAGGAAGGGCGCGAACGGCTGGCTGAGGGTGAATTTCACCGTATGGTCATCGACGGCATCAATTTTCAGGTCTTTCGGGAAGGCTTCAGACGGCCCCTGGCCGAGCTTCAGCAGGCGTTCAAAAGAGAGTTTAACCGCTTCCGCGGTGACAGGCGTGCCGTCAGAGAATTTCGCGTTATCCGCCAGGGTAAAGGTCCACTCTTTCTGGTCGTCGGATGCCTTCCAGCCCGTCGACAGATCGCCCTCTACCTCGGTCGAGCCAGGCTTGTACTTGACCAGACGCTGGTAGGACGGATAGGTCACGGTCCAGTCGTTGTTATCAATGGTGATGGCCGGATCGAGCGTTTGCGGGTCGGCGGCTTTACCGATCGCCAGCATGTCTTTCGGGACGGCAGCCAGCGCCAGCGGGGCGCTCAGGGCCAGCGTGGCGGCAATTACGGTCGAGAGAAGCGATGTTTTCATGGCAGTGCTCCAGTTTAAAGAGAGGTGTGCGTCAGGGGAAAACAGGCGAAACGGTCGTCAAGCAGCGGGTAGCTGGCGGCGTTCGGCAGTTCGAAGTGCCACCATTCGCTGCTGATACCCACAAAACCGCCGCCAAACATGATGGCGTTTAACAGCAGACGGTTGCGCTGGGCGTGCGGCGGCACGGAGGGGTGATACGGATGCGATCGGTCATGCATTTCGTCAAAACCGGCCCCCATATCCAGCACGGCGTTATGTTCATCCATCAGGGTGACGTCGATGGCCGTACCGCGGCTGTGGTTGGAGCCAATCGCCACGTCGACCACGTATTCCGGGTTCGGGCAGGCATCCCACAGCTGAGCCTGCGCCTGCTGCGGCCGGTAGGCGTCATAGACCACCAGCTTTAGCCCGGCCAGCGTGGCAATGCTGATGGCTTTTGCCAGCGCGGTGGCCGCGTCGGTATGCAGCAGGCACAGCGCCTCCTGATAGATCGGGCGGCCGGTGATGTTGTCGGCGGTGGCGTACTTCAGATCGATATGCAGCGTGGGAAACGTCTTCGCCACATCAATCAGTTGACTCTCTTCGGGCATAGCTCCGCTCCTTTAGCGTTCGAATTGACCAAACTCTTGTTGTAATTGTCGGTTTACCGCCAGACGCGCCGGGAGCGCGTCACCCAGCGCCTCCACCACGCCCGACAGCAGCAGGTTGAACAGGCAGCTCACGGGGGCAAGTGAATCCCAGAAATGACCGGTATCGGTTTTCACCTGCAGTAAATCCATCGGGTAATCCCGCGCCCACGGGCACCAGATGTCGGTGATCAAGGCCAGCGGAATGCCTTTCTCGCTGGCGACGCGGCAGTACTGGCGGGCCATTGAGGAGTAGGTGCGCGTATCGGTCAGCACGACGTACGGGTGCGAAAACCCCGAGTTCAGCGATTCCACCCAGCTGCCGGACGCGCCCTCCGAATAGCTCACCCGCGGGCGGAGGTACTCGAGGTGGCTGAAGAAGGCGTTGGCAATCCCGCGCGTGGACTGGATCCCCAGCACAAACACCGCGTCGGCGTGGGCCAGGTTGTGCACCACCTGACGGAAGGCGTCCGTTTGCGCCAGCTGGTACACCTGCGAGATGGCATCCACTTCCAGCGACAGGGCGTGCTGAAGGCGGCTGGAAAGAGGGCGCTGCTGCTGCCAGGAGTCAAGGCGCTCGTTCATGCCCCAGGGCTGATACGGATCGCGCAGGCTTTTCTTGGCATCCTCCAGGTTGCGATACCCCAGCTTGCGCAGGAAGCGTCCGACGGTAATTCCGCTGGTCCCGCTGGCCTGACCCACGCTCTCAGCCGTTTCAAACGGGATTTGCGCGGCATGCGCCAGCAGCCAGCTCCCGACCCGCTTTTCGCTGGGCGTAAGCTGGCTGAACGTCGCTTCGATACGGCTCAACATCTCAGGTTTCGTCGTCATACCGCCTCGCTGTTAACAGGCTGTCAATGGCTGAATTTGTGTTACCCGGTTAACAATGCATGACGCGTGCCATGTTCGCAGGAGGGCGTAAACCCGCTGCGCGGTAAACTTCATGCAATATTTAGTTAACCAATGATCAACATTTGTGCAGCGTAGTTCACTTTTGGTGCACTGTCTGAACCGGCAGGTATGTATTTGGTGAATACGTCAGTCCGTTCACATTTTTGATAAGATAGAAGTACTGTGAATATAAAAGGGATCCCGGCATGGCAAATTGGCCCTTGCGAGTCAGCGTGCGCCTGATGACGCTTGCAAAGAAAATAGGGATGGTCGTGGGGATCGTGCTGATCGTCCTGCTGGCGGTGCGGGTGTATCTCTCGCAGCAGGGGCCGGAACTGCATCTGTGGCATACCTGGCGGGCCGACGAGATGTCCGTGCGCGAGCTGGACAAGGCCGATTTTGCCGGGTACCTCACCCGGGAAAACGTCATTTTTGCCGATCTTGATATCGCGGTGACGGCGAAAACAGGGGGCGAGGAACAAACCCCGTTAAACCGCTATTATCGCCAGAGCCTGGTGTGGCCCGGTCAGTTTACCCCCGATGCCAACCGCTCATTTGTGCTGATGCCTGCCGGAAAGCCGCGCGGCGCGGTGGTGCTGCTGCACGGTTTGACGGACTCGCCTTACAGCGTCCGGCGTCTTGCGGTGAACTATCAGCAACGCGGTTTTGTCGCGGTGGTCCCGCGCCTGCCCGGGCACGGCACCGCGCCCGGCGCGCTGACGGACGTTGACTGGGAGATGTGGCTAGCGGCGACGCGTCTTGCGGTGCGGGAAGCCACGCGTCTGGCGGGTGAGGCTGTGCCTCTGCATCTGGTGGGCTACTCTAACGGTGGGGCGCTGGCGATGAAATATACCCTCGATGCGCTTGACGCGCCTGCGCTGCGAAAACCGCAGCAGGTGATACTGCTCTCCCCAATGATTGGCGTGACGGCCTTTGCGCGCTTTGCCGGTTTCGCCGGGCTACCGGCGCTGCTGCCGGCGTTTGCCAAAGCGGCGTGGCTGAATATCGCCCCGGAATATAACCCGTATAAATATAATTCGTTCCCGGTGAACGCTGCCCGGCAGTCATGGCTGCTGACGAAGGCTCTTCAGGAACAAATTGGCCGCGAAGCGCGGGAGAACAGGCTGGTGAATTTGCCACCGATCCTGGCGTTCCAGTCGGTGATGGATTCTACGGTCAGCACCCGCGCGGTGGTGACCGGTCTGTTTGATCAGCTTCCGGCCAACGGCAGCGAGCTGGTGGTGTTTGATATCAACCAGGCAGCCAGCTTCCGTCCGCTGTTCAAACCGTCGTCGTGGACGGCAACTTCGGCGCTGCTTCCGGTTGCACAGAGACGTTACGGTGTCACGATTATCACCAATGCGGACGCACACAGTTTCTCGACGGTGGCGAAAATCACTCCGGCAGGCAGCACCCGGGAGACGCTCGTGCCGCTTGCGCAGGCCTGGCCGCAGGATGTCTATTCCCTGTCGCATATTGCGGTGCCGTTCCCCCCGGATGACGATCTCTATGGCCGCGAGCCTGGCATGAAAAACCGCTACGGGATCAGCCTGGGGACAATTGCGCTCTGGGGCGAAACGTCCGTGCTAAGCGTTGGGAAAGAGGCGCTGATGAGGGTCACCTCGAACCCGTTTTACGGCTATATGCAGGAGAGGATTAACAGCCGGATCGGGGGCGGGGAAAAGTAACGTTCCCCTGTGGTGTGAATATGTTAGGTCGCATTGATTAAGTATGTTAAATAATAGCTTCAAGGCACCTCTCTTTCTCATCGGAACCCATTTTTGTGCTGACGACTCTGATTTACCGAAGCCAGTTGAATTTATCCCGCCCCTCCACCGAGCTGCGGGAGCTCGTAGCGCGCGCCAGAGGCCGTAACGCAAATCTGAATATTACCGGTGTACTCCTTGCTAAAGGGAGTGACGTTCTGCAAATCCTCGAAGGGTCGGAAGAGAGTGTGGTTAAGCTGTTCCATAAAATCCGCGATGATAAGCGGCACACTGGAGTGGTGGAACTGATGCGGGACTATGGCCCGCGAAGACGCTTCGAAAACGTCGGTATGCTGCTGTTCGATCTGCAGACGCAGTCACCGAAAGAGGTGCTGCAGTCGGTTCTGAATTACAGCAAGCTGGAAAGCTATCTCACATCCGATGACCGGGTGTTCAAATTTATCCAGACGTTTATCACAGGTAAACGTCCGGCCTTGTCGGGCGCACGTTACGTCCCTGAAAAATGGACGCTTTCACCCGAGGCGTTGCCCTTTGGCGAGCGTCTGGGGCTGATGGCCAACCAAACCTGTCAGTTCGCGCTACAGCCCATCGTGGAACCCTCGGAAGGGAAGATCAGCTCGCTGGAAGCCCTTATTCGCGGCAACGACGGCGGCAGCCCGGAGCATTTCTTCAGCTCTCTCAACCCGGACAAACTCTACGAGGTCGATCTCCAGACGAAAGCGTATGCCTTCGCGCTGGCGGAAAAGCTGGGCATTGGCAGCCATAAAATTGCGGTCAATCTGCTCCCGATGTCGCTGGTGAATGTCCCCGGCGCAGTGGAATTTCTGGTCGATCAGATTAAAAAACATGGCCTTCAGCCGGAGCAGGTGGTCATTGAAGTGACTGAAAACGAGATGATCTCCGGCTTCAACCAGTTTAATAGCGCCATTAAACAGCTTCGCGGCGAGGGCGTGGGTCTGGCAATCGATGATTTCGGGTCCGGCTATGCCGGTCTTTCGCTGCTGACCCGCTTCCAGCCGGACAAAATTAAGATCGACCGGGAGATAGTTAGCGATGTCCATCTCAGCGGCCCGAAGCAGGCGATTGTGCGCTCCATCGTCAGCTGTTGCTCCGATCTCGAAATTACCCTGGTGGCCGAAGGGATCGAGAAGATAGAGGAGTGGTGCTGGCTCGAGTCTGCCGGGATCCGCCGTTTCCAGGGCTTTCTGTTTGCCCGTCCGCAAATTAATGGCGTCGGTGATATTCACTGGCCTCATCTGGTGCGTTAGCCAATTTTCCTCCCGCGTTATTTCCCCTTCGCCCTGCCTGTGCTTAAATAGCTAAAACGGTTTAACATAGTTTAGCTAAGAGGGTTACATGAAAAAAATCTGGGTACTTGGCGATGCGGTGGTGGATTTGCTGCCTGATGGAGAAGGCAGATTGCTGCAGTGTCCCGGCGGCGCACCGGCAAACGTTGCGGTCGGCATTGCCCGACTGGGCGGCCAGAGCGCGTTTATCGGCAGGGTTGGCGACGATCCTTTCGGACGTTTTATGTCTAAGACATTAGCCGACGAGCGGGTCGACGTGAAGCATATGCGCCTTGACCCGGCGCACCGCACCTCAACGGTGGTGGTCGATCTTGATGACCACGGCGAACGCTCGTTTACCTTTATGGTGCGTCCGAGCGCCGATCTGTTTCTGGAAACCGCCGATCTGCCGACGTTCAGCGCCGGGGAGTGGCTGCACGTCTGTTCTATCGCGTTAAGCGCAGAGCCGAGTCGTTCCGCGACGTTTGAGGCGATGGCCGCCATTCGCGAGGCGGGCGGTTACGTCAGCTTCGACCCCAATATTCGGCCAGACCTCTGGCCGGACGAGAACGAATTGCGCCGCTGCCTGGAACAGGCCCTGCAAAGCGCAGACGTGGTGAAACTCTCTGTCGAAGAGCTGGCGTTCTTAACCGGCGATGTGCCAGTAAGCGTCGGCCTGGACGTGCTGATGGCGCGCTGCCCGGCGCGTCTGGTGCTGGTTACTCAGGGTAAAGAGGGCGTCATCGCCTGGCATGACGGCACCGTGAAGCACTATCCGGCCACCCCCGTTCAGTGCGTCGATACGACCGGCGCGGGCGATGCCTTCGTCGCCGGACTGCTCTACGGGCTGGCCGCCGGGCAGGATCTGACGCCGGTCATCGCCTTAGCCCAGCGCTGCGGCGCGTTAGCCACCACGGCCAAAGGGGCGATGACCGCATTGCCCTGGCAGCACGAACTGTAATTCCTTCCTTCACTGGCCGTCTTCCGGCGGCCTGAATTGTCGCCTCGATCACACTTACTAAATCGGTTTAGCAAAAAAGATTGCCGATCCAAAATTCCGGGGTTTAGTATCAGCTACCTAAACCGGTTTAGCAATTTAGCACGTTTAATGACTTCTTTTAGGGATGCGACAAAATGTATAAAAAACGCAGACTTGCCGTGATGATAGGCATGCTGGCCGGAAGTACCTCTGTTTTTGCCCAAACGGATATGACAACTATCGAAGCGCGTCTTGCCGCGATGGAGCAGCGCCTCCAGGCGGCGGAAACGCGTGCGCAGGTGGCGGAGAAGCGCGCCACGGATGCAGAACAAAAAACGCAGCAGCTGGTTGCCGCCCAGCAGCAGACGCAAACGACAGCCCAGGCGGTGGCGCAGCGCACCACCGCGCTGGAGAAGAAGGCGGATCAAAGCAGCGGGTTTGAGTTCCACGGCTACGCCCGTTCGGGCCTGCTGATGAACGATGCGGCCTCCAGCAGCAAAAGCGGCCCGTATCTGACCCCGGCCGGTGAAACCGGCGGTGCGGTGGGGCGTCTGGGTAACGAAGCCGATACCTACGTGGAGCTGAACCTGGAGCACAAGCAAACCCTGGACAACGGTGCTACCACGCGCTTCAAAGCGATGCTGGCCGACGGGCAGAGAACCTATAACGACTGGTCAGCCGATACCAGTGATCTCAATATTCGCCAGGCCTTCGCGGAGCTGGGCAATCTGCCTGATTTTACCGGCGCGCTGAAGGGCAGCACCTTCTGGGCGGGTAAACGCTTCGACCGAGACAACTTTGACATTCACTGGCTGGATTCCGACGTGGTGTTCCTCGCCGGTACCGGCGGCGGCGTCTACGACGTGAAATGGAACGATTCGCTGCGCAGCAACTTCTCCATCTATGGCCGCAACTTCGGCAGCGTGGAGCAGACCGACAATAACGTTCAGAACTATATCCTCACCATGAACCACTTCGCCGGACCGTTCCAGCTGATGGTGAGCGGCCTGCGGGCGAAAGATAACGACGACCGTAAAGACACTAACGGCGATCTCATCAAAACCGATGCCGCTAATACCGGCGTTCATGCGCTGGTCGGCTTGCACAACGAGAGCTTCTACGGCCTGCGGGAAGGGACCGCTAAAACGGCGCTGCTGTACGGTCACGGGCTGGGTGCGGAAGTGAAAAGCATCGGCTCCGACGGCGCGCTGCTGTCTGAGGCGGATACCTGGCGCTTCGCAAGTTACGGTGTCACGCCAATCGGCGGCGGCTGGAGCGTTGCGCCCGCCGTACTGGCGCAGAGCAGTAAAGATCGCTACGTGAAGGGCGACAGCTATGAGTGGGTGACGCTCAACACCCGCCTGATTAAAGAGGTGACGCAGAACTTCGCTCTGGCGTTTGAGGGAAGCTATCAGTACATGGATTTAAATCCGGAAGGCTATAAGGACCGCAACGCCGTCAACGGCAGTTTCTACAAGCTCACCTTTGCGCCAACGTTAAAAGCGAGCAAAATCGGCGATTTCTTCAGTCGTCCGGAGCTGCGCCTGTTTGCCACCTGGATGGACTGGAGCAGCAAACTGGATCATTACGCCAGCGATGATGCCTTTGGCAGCAGCGGCTTCAACGCCGGCGGGGAATGGAACTTTGGGGTCCAGATGGAAACCTGGTTTTAACCCATCACGCTCCCGCCTGGCGGGAGCGTTTCGCACATCATAAAAAGAAGTCAGGCAGAGGTATCTATGGATTTTAATCAAATCGCCCGCGAGCTTATTCCGCTGCTCGGTGGCAAGGAAAATATCGCCAGCGCGGCGCACTGCGCAACGCGTCTTCGTCTGGTGCTGGTTGATGACGCGCTTGCCGATCAGCAGGCTATCGGCAAGGTCGACGGCGTAAAAGGCTGTTTCCGCAACGCCGGGCAGATGCAGGTGATTTTTGGCACGGGCGTGGTCAACAAGGTTTACGCCGCGTTTATTCAGGCGGCAGGGATTAGCGAGTCCAGTAAATCGGAAGCCGCGGATCTGGCGGCGCGCAAGCTGAACCCGTTCCAGCGTATTGCCCGTCTGCTCTCCAACATTTTTGTCCCGATCATTCCCGCGATTGTGGCATCCGGCCTGCTGATGGGCCTGCTCGGCATGGTGAAAACCTACGGCTGGGTTAATGCGGATAACGCCATCTACATCATGCTGGACATGTGCAGCTCCGCGGCGTTTATCATTTTGCCTATTCTGATTGGCTTTACCGCCGCGCGGGAGTTTGGCGGCAATCCGTATCTCGGCGCGACGCTGGGCGGCATTCTGACGCACCCGGCGCTGACCAACGCCTGGGGCGTGGCGTCCGGCTTCCACACCATGAACTTCTTCGGCCTTGAGATCGCGATGATTGGCTATCAGGGCACGGTATTCCCGGTGCTGCTGGCCGTCTGGTTTATGAGCATCGTGGAGAAAAACCTGCGCCGCGCGATCCCGGATGCGTTAGACCTGATCCTGACGCCGTTCCTCACCGTCGTGATCTCCGGCTTTATCGCCTTGCTGATTATCGGCCCGGCGGGGCGCGCGCTGGGCGACGGCATCTCCTTTATCCTGAGTACACTGATTGCACACGCGGGCTGGCTGGCCGGGCTGCTGTTCGGCGGGCTTTACTCGGTGATTGTGATCACCGGTATTCACCACAGCTTCCACGCGATTGAAGCCGGGCTGCTGGGTAACCCGTCGATTGGCGTTAACTTTCTGCTGCCGATCTGGGCCATGGCGAACGTGGCGCAGGGTGGCGCCTGTCTGGCGGTGTGGTTCAAAACCAAAGATGCCAAAATCAAAGCCATTACCTTACCGTCGGCGTTCTCTGCGATGCTGGGCATCACCGAAGCGGCCATTTTTGGTATCAACCTGCGCTTCGTGAAGCCGTTTATCGCCGCGCTGATTGGCGGCGCGGTAGGCGGGGCCTGGGTGGTCTCAGTCCATGTCTACATGACCGCCGTGGGGTTGACCGCTATTCCAGGTATGGCCATCGTGCAGGCCAGCTCGTTGCTCAACTATATTATCGGTATGGTAATTGCCTTCGGCGTGGCGTTTACCGTCTCACTGCTGCTGAAGTATAAAACGGACTCTGAATAATGACGTTACCTTCCCGCTGGCCTGCGATCCTGCAGGCCGTTATGCAAGGCCAGCCGCGGGCGCTGGCGGATAGCCACTACCCGCAGTGGCACCCCGCGCCGGTGACGGGGCTGATGAACGATCCCAACGGGTTTATCTGGTTTGCCGGCCGCTACCACCTGTTCTATCAGTGGAACCCGCTGGACTGCGGGCATCGGTTTAAATGCTGGGGGCACTGGAGCTCTGCGGATCTGGTGCACTGGCAGCACGAGCCGCTGGCGCTGATGCCCGACGAAGCGTATGACCGCAACGGCTGCTACTCCGGTAGCGCCGTGGATAACCAGGGCGTCCTGACGCTGTGCTACACCGGCAACGTCAAGTTCGATGACGGCAGCCGTACGGCCTGGCAGTGCCTCGCCGTGGAGCAGCCGGACGGAACCTTTACGAAGCTGGGGCCGGTGCTGGCGCTGCCGGAAGGCTACACCGGCCACGTGCGCGACCCGAAGGTGTGGCAGCACGACGGAGAGTGGTACATGGTGCTCGGCGCGCAGGATGTGCAAAAGCGCGGCAAGGTGCTGCTGTTTAAATCCGCCGATCTGCACGCCTGGGCGTCCTACGGAGAAATCGCCGGTCACGGGGTCAACGGCCTGACGGATGCGGGGTACATGTGGGAGTGTCCGGACCTGTTCGCGCTCGACGGAACGCACGTCCTGATCTGCTGTCCGCAAGGGCTGGCGCGCGAGCCGCATCGCTACCTCAACACCTATCCGGCGACCTGGATGAGCGGGGCGTTTGACTATGCCAGCGCCGCATTCGATCACGGCGATCTGCACGAGCTGGACGCGGGGTTTGAGTTTTACGCGCCGCAAACCACGCTGGCGGAAGACGGGCGACGCATTTTGATCGGCTGGATGGGCGTACCGGACGGGGAAGAGATGCTTCAGCCAACCCGGGCGCACGGCTGGATGCACCAGATGACCTGCCCGCGCGAATTACGCTATCGCGACGGCAGGCTCTGGCAGACCCCGGCGCGCGAGCTGGCGGCGCTGCGTGAAGATGAGCAGCGCTGGCAGGGACGCGCCAGCGAGGCACCCGACCTGGACGCGACGCGCCTGGAGTTTGAGCTGAGCGCATCGCAGGTGAATGTCGATTTTGGCGGCGCGCTGCGACTCACGCTCGATGAGCAGGGCATACGCCTGGAACGCGCGAGCCTGAAAACCGGTGAAACGTTGACCCGCTACTGGCAGGGCGACGTCACTCATTTGCGCGTTCTGTGCGACCGCTCCAGCGTTGAAATTTTCATCAATCACGGTGAAGGGGTGATGAGCAGCCGCTATTTTCCTGACCATCCGGCCCGGGTGCGATTCGAAGGTGCGTCCGATATCACATTACGCTACTGGTCGCTGCGCGCCTGCATGATAGAATGAGGGTTTTGGCAGCCGGATCTAAGTCGTTGTGAGAAAAACAAAACGCGTCACCATTAAAGACATCGCGGAGCTGGCGGGCGTGTCAAAAGCCACCGCCAGCCTGGTCCTCAACGGGCGCAGCAAAGAGCTTCGCGTGGCGGAGGAGACGCGCGAGCGCGTGCTGGCGATTGCAAAAGAGCACCACTATCAGCCCAGCATTCACGCCCGGTCGCTGCGCGATAACCGCAGCCACACCGTTGGTCTGGTGGTTCCGGAGATCACCAACTACGGTTTTGCCGTCTTTTCTCACGAGCTGGAAACGCTGTGCCGCGAGGCGGGCGTTCAGCTGCTGATCTCCTGTAGCGATGAAAACCCGGGGCAGGAGACGGTGGTGGTGAACAACATGGTGGCGCGCCAGGTGGACGGGCTGATTGTGGCCTCCAGCATGCTTAACGATGCGGACTACCACAAGCTGAGCGAACAGCTGCCCGTTGTCCTGTTTGACCGCCACATCAACGACAGCGCGCTGCCGCTGGTGATCACCGATTCGATTACCCCAACGGCGGAACTGGTGGCCGACATTGCGCGCCAGCATCCCGATGAGTTCTACTTCCTCGGCGGGCAGCCCCGTCTATCCCCGACGCGTGACCGTCTGGAAGGATTTAAGCAAGGGCTGCGTGATGCCGGTGTGGAACTGCGCCCCGAGTGGATCATTCACGGTAACTATCACCCGAGCTCCGGTTACGAGATGTTTGCTGAACTCTGCGCCCGTCTGGGGCGTCCGCCGAAAGCGCTGTTCGCCGCCGCCTGCGGGCTGCTGGAAGGAGTACTGCGCTATATGGGCCAACATAACCTGCTGCAAAGTGATATCAGGTTAGCCAGCTTTGACGATCACTATCTCTACGATTCGCTGACGATCCCCGTGGATACCATTCGCCAGGATAACCGTCAGCTGGCGTGGCACTGCTTTGATTTGATTAGCAAATTGATTGAGGGCGAGACTCCCGAGCCGCTGCAACGGAAACTGGATGCTACCCTGCAGCGACGCTATAAGTCAGCGAAATAGCCCAACTTGATACTTCAATAACTTTAATTAATTTAAGTTTTGGAATCGCCGATAACCATAAGGAATAATTTTCCTTGAGGTATTGGTTTATGTCGTTGAAAAAGTCGTCTCTGATCGTCCTGTTCTCACTGCTTTTCTTCTTTGTTGTCAGCACTGTGACCAGCGTTGGCCTCATCATTAAAAGTAATAATTCCCTGGATAACGTCAACAAAGAGATCCAGGTTGTGCTGTCCATTATTGACCCGATCAACCATAGCCGTACGCTGCGCGTCAGGGTGATGGAGTATGTGAAGATGGTGGAAGCGGGCAACGCGGCGGACGGGGCTGCAAAGCTCACCGCCGTGAAAGAGGCCCTGACCAAAGCGGACCACGCCTTTGCGGCCTTCATGGCTTCGCCGCGTCTGACGGATGAAGCGCCGCTGGTAAGTGCCTATCAGGATGCCTGGCAAAACTACCGCAACCAGGGGCTGGCGCCGCTGATCGATGCCGCCGAGGCGCACGATGTCGCCAAATTCAACGCGCTGATCCCGGAAGTCTCCCGTCTCGACCGCCAGTACGAGATCGTTCTCGACCAGGTCCTTTCCGTGCACCAGAAATACGCCAAAACCCTGAACGAGGATGCAAGCAGCAATTTCGTCTCTGGCCTGGCGATCATTGCCGCTATCGCCAGCCTGTTTGTGGTGGTGATTGTCGCCGTCAGCCTGCTGATGAAGCGCTTTGTGTTTGCGCCGGTCAACCTGGCGCGCGAGCACTGTAGCCAGATTGCGGCAGGCAAGCTGGATATTCCGGTGCCGGTTAAGGGGAGTTCAGGCAACGAAATCGACCATCTGATGAGCTCGATGGAGCAGATGCGTCAGGCGCTGCTGGCGACCATCGCCCAGGTGCGCGATGCGAGCCATACCGTGACGCACGCGGCGCAGGAGATTGCCTCCGGGAATATCGACCTGGCGTCACGTACCGAGCAGCAGGCTTCCGCGTTGACCCAGACGGCGGCAAGCATGGAAGAGCTGAGCGCGACGGTGGCGAACAATACCGACAACGTCTATCAGGCCGGGAAACTGGTGCAGGACGCGGTGAAAAATGCCCACACCGGTGAAGCGGTAACCCGCGAAGTCATCGACACGATGAATACCATCGCGGCGAACTCGAAGCGCATCGAAGATATTACCAGCGTAATCAACAGCATCGCCTTCCAGACTAACATTCTGGCGCTGAACGCGGCGGTTGAAGCGGCGCGCGCCGGTACGCAGGGTCGCGGCTTCGCGGTCGTGGCCAGTGAAGTACGCACTCTCGCGCAGAAAAGCGCGGTGGCGGCGAAAGACATCGAGAGCCTGATTGCCCAGTCGGTTTCCAGCGTGAAAAACGGTGCGGAGCTGGTGAGCCGCTCGGGCGAGGTGATTGACTCAATTATTTCGTCGGTCAATAAAGTGAATACGCTGATGGAGCAGATCTCCGTCGCCTCCGAAGAGCAGAGCCGCGGGATTAGCCAGGTCGGCCAGGCGGTGACAGAGATGGATGGCGTGACCCAGCAGAACGCCGCGCTGGTACAGCAGTCCGCTGCGGCAGCGGCCTCGCTGGAAGAGCAGGCGCAGCAGCTTTCGCGGAGTATTTCGAGTTTTAGTTTGCCGGTGCAGGCGTAAGCCTTTGACATGTGCCGGGTGGCGCTGACGCTTACCCGGCCTACGAAACCTGTAGGCCCGCGCAAGCGTTAGCGCCGCCGGGCAATAACCGCGAATGTGCGGCCCGAGTAATTATTTCATTCATCCCAGCAATATTTCCCTCCCTCATCCGTCTACCTCATCACACGCCATAATCAGTTACTGTAAACGAGGTAAACACCATGAGAGATTTTGAACTGCACGGCAGAGGTCACGGACGCGGATTTGGTCGCCACCGTATGGGCAAAGGTTTAGTCATCGGCGCGGTGATTTTCATCGTGCTCGGCCTGGTGGTGATGACCCTGTGGAACGCCTTGCTCCCGGCCATCCTCGGTGTTAAGGCCATCGGCTTCTGGCAGGCGCTGGGCATTCTGGTGCTGAGCCGCATTCTGTTCGGTGGGCTGGGTTTCCGCCCGGGAATGTTTGGCGCGCACCGTCGGATGCACGAGCGCTGGATGAACATGACGCCCGAGCAGCGCGAGGCGTTTATTCAGCAGCGCCGCGAAGGGTTTGGTCGCCACGGCCGCGGCCACTGCGGCTGGCACGGTCATCGTGACGATAAGCGCGACGACGCCACGCCAAAAGCGCCGGACGCAGAGTGAGCGAAATGAAAGCCGGGGAGGCGGGCAGATCCATGCTGATGTCGGCGCTCAATGCCTGCCGCGCCCGGCTGAAAGCCTTCATTCGGGGGCGGACCTCCGTTCGCGATGATGCCGACGACATTTTGCAGGAAGTGACGTACCAGCTGATGAAAGTGGAGCAGCCGGTCGAAAACGTTGCCGCCTGGCTGTTCCGCGCGGCGCGTAACGAGATGACCGACCGGGCGCGTAAAAAGCGCGAGGTGTCGCTCTCCGGCTATTTTACGAGCGAAGACGAGGAGGGGTTCCCGGAGGACGAGCTGGCCGAAACCCTGTTCGGCGTACCGCACACGCCGGAAGAGGAGTACCTCAAAACGCTGCTGTGGGAAGAGCTGGGACAGGCGCTGTCTGAACTGCCGCCGCCGCAGAGGGAGGTATTTGAGAAGACCGAACTTCACGGCTACAGCATTAAAATGCTGGCAGAGGAGACCGGCGCCAGCGAACAGGCGCTGCTATCCCGCAAGCACAAGGCGGTGCTGTTTCTGCGCACGCGGCTGCGGGACGTCTATGACGCGCTAACGGGCGAATAGCGGCGACAGACAAAACCTTACACTTCCGGCACTTGTAGATTCATCACTATCGTTTATGATCGGGGCGTCTTGTTACTCTGGAACGTTATGCGCAACCGTCAGCTCCTCGGAAAATGGCTTTTGATCGTCACCTGTCTCGCGATGGCGCTTTGCCTCGTGCAGCGTGCGGTGATGCTCAACCATTTTTTACAGGGACTGGATCCGCAGATTTCACTGAGTGCAGATGCCCCGGCTCAAAGCAGTAGCACCGAACAGCCCGGCCCGTCGCCCTGTCAGCTGGGCGCACACTCGCTGCTTTGCGCCCAGCCGCTGTTCTTCGACGGCGCGCTACCTGCCATTATTATCTTCTTCGCGCTGCTGCAGCTGTTTACGCAAGGGCGGGCATTGGCTCCCGTCGAACAGCCCGTTCAGGCACCGCCTCCCCGAATACACCTTAAAAACTGCGTTTTCCGTGAATGAAAATCATCGTCCTCACACGATAATTTTCACTGTTCACGGAGTAATACATGGTTAACCTCTTCAGGGGATTCGTCTTCCTGTGGCTGTCCTGCATCGGCATTGTCCATGCGGCGGACACCGGCTGGCAGGTCTCCCCACAAAACGATCACGCCCGCATCCGCTTTCAGGCGGAAAGGGAACAAACGCACGTTAAAGGCCTGCTCATCGTTGAGCTAAAGCCCGGCTGGAAAACCTACTGGCGATCGCCGGGCGAGGGCGGCGTGGCGCCAAAAATCAGCTGGCCGGAAGGCGTAACGGACAGCTGGTCCTGGCCGGTCCCGTCGCGCTTCGATATCTCCGGCATGACCACGCAGGGCTATCACGATAAAGTCACTATCCCGATCGCGCTCGACGGGGTGAAGGGCGACACGCTCGACGGAACGCTCACGCTCTCCACGTGCAGTAACGTCTGCCTGCTGACGGACTACCCGCTGCATCTCGATTTTACCCAGCCGGTGGACGAGGGCTTCCGCAGCGAGTTCGAGCAGGCGATGCGCGCCGTGCCCGGTACGTCAGGCGTATCCAGGGATCTCTTCGCCTGGCTCGCTGGCGACAAGCTGGTGATTACCGGCACGACGGACGGGAAGTGGGATAACCCGGGGATCTACTTTGACCCGCTGGAGGGTGACATTCTTCCCGGCGAGCCGGTCATTAAACACGACGGCAATACCCTTCGGGTGACGGTACCCGTGACCGACGAATGGGGCGAAAAACCCGCCTCGCTGGAAGGCAAGACGCTGTCGTTTGTGCTGACCAGTGGCGGTCACGCGCAGCAAACCACCATGACCGTTGGCGCGACGCCCGAAGCACCCTCCGCGCCTGAAGGGACGGGAAAAATGGTGCTCTTTGCGCTGCTGGGCGGGCTGATCCTCAACCTGATGCCCTGCGTGCTGCCGGTCATGGGCATGAAGCTTAACAGCATCCTGCAGGCGGGATCGGACAGGCGCGCGATCAGGCTGCGCTTTCTGGCCACCAGCGCCGGGATCCTCACCTCCTTTATGCTGCTGGCCGCGATGGTGACCGCGCTGAAGCTGGCCGGGGCGTCGCTGGGGTGGGGCATTCAGTTCCAGAACCCGTGGTTTATCGGCCTGATGGTCGCTGTCACCTTCCTGTTTGCGCTGAACCTGTTTGGCGCGTTTGAGATGCTGCTGCCTTCCGCCGCCACGGGACGGCTGGCGACGGCAGGGGGATCGGGGATTGGCGGCAGCTTCTGCGAAGGGATGTTCGCCACGCTGCTGGCGACGCCGTGCTCCGCGCCGTTCCTCGGTACGGCGGTCGCCTTTGCCCTTGGCGCACCGCTGCATTCCCTGTGGCTCATTTTCCTGATGCTCGGCGTGGGCATGAGCCTGCCGTGGCTGTTCGTCGCCCTGGTGCCGAAAACGGCCATGCTGCTGCCGAAACCCGGCCGCTGGATGAACACGCTCAAAGTCGTTCTGGGCCTGATGATGCTCGCCTCCAGCCTCTGGCTGGCAACATTGTTGGGCGTGCATCTGGGTGAGTCGGTCAGCCAGATGGTGATGCTGGTGCTCATCGCCGTCGCGCTCGCGCTGTTCGCGCTGAAGGGGCAAAAATCCTCACCGCTGTTCTGGCTCGTGGTCATCGCGCTGTCGGCGTTCGGCGGGTATCAGGCGCGCGGGCTGCTTAACTCCCCGTCTGACGCCGTGGCGCAGAATGCTGCTCAGACTATCCCGTGGCAGCCACTCAGCGAGGAAGCCATCCAGCAGGCGCTGGCGCAGGGAAAACGCGTGTTTGTGGATATCTCGGCGGACTGGTGCGTGACCTGCAAAGTCAACGAGCATCGGGTGCTGAATCAGCCGGACGTTATTGCCACGCTGCGCCAGCCGGACGTGGTGGCCCTGCGCGGAGACTGGAGCCAGCCGTCCGCGTTTATCGCGGATTTTCTGGCGAAGCGAAACCGTTACGCCATTCCGTTTAACGCGGTGTATGGCCCCGGCCTGCCTGACGGCGACATCCTCTCGCCGCTGCTGGACAAGCGCACTCTGATCGCCACCCTGAACAACGCTAAAGGCTAACGAATTATGAAAAAACTCCTTATTACGCTTCTGTTCCTGCTGGCCCCGGTTCAGGTGTTCGCTGCCCAGCCGCTGACGCCGGACCAGGAGCAGCGTGCGCAGAAGATGATCGCTGATTTCCTGTTTAACGATCCGAACTCACCGCGCATCGGCGCGAAAAACCCAAAGCTCACCCTGGTGGTGTTTACCGACTACAACTGTCCGTACTGTAAAAAATTCGATCCTTACCTGGAGAAGATTGTCGAAAAGCATCCGGACGTCGCGGTGGTCTTTAAGTTTTTACCTTTTCGCTCGGAAAGTTCGCTAACTGCCGCGCGGGATGCGTTAACGCTCTGGCGTGCGCATCCTGAGCAGTTTATGAAGCTGAACCACACGCTGATGGCGAAAAAGGGGTACCACGATGACGCCAGCATTCAGGAGGCGCAGAAGCGGGCGGGCGTGAGCGTGACGACGCCGGACGAGGCGAGTTTTCTGACGATCAGGCGCAGCCTCATCGTCGCGGAAAAAATGGGGATCCAGGGCACGCCCGCCACGCTCATCGGCGAGGGATTGCTGCCCGGCTGGGTGCCGTTTGAACAGTTCGACGAAATGGTCAGTGACGCACTGAAAAACCGCTAACCTGAAGGGGGCGGAATGCCCCCGACAAACCGGAGAGGGAAATGAAAAAATTACTGTTACTTTCAGCGCTGGCGACGTCAGGGCTGGCGCAGGCGGCTGAAGCCATACCGGACGTGGTGAAGCACTTCAGCGAGCAGCAGAACATTAAAATCATCAAGAAGCTGGATGCGCCGGGCGGTGCGCCCGCCTGGCTGGGGCAGTATCAGGATATGGGCGTGACGCTCTTTTTAACCCCGGACGGCAAGCACGTCATTTCAGGCTATCTGTACGATGACAAAGGAAAAAACCTTAGCGAAGGCTATTTCCAGAAAGAGATCTACGCCCCGATGGGCCGCGAGATGTGGAAAAAGCTCAACGCGGCGCATCCCCTGAAGGAAGGGGCGGATAACGCCCCGCGTAAAGTCTTTGTGTTTGCCGATCCGTTCTGCCCGTACTGCAAGCAGTTCTGGGCCGAAGCCCAGCCGTGGGTGAAGGCGGGCAAGGTGCAGCTCAACACGCTGCTGGTGGCGTTTCTCAACCCGAACAGCGGACGTAACGCCTCGGCGATTCTGAATGCGAAAGATCCGGTTTCGGCTTGGCGCGAATACGAGCTTTCCGGTGGGAAAAAGTTACCGAAGCCAGAGGGCGAGGCTTCCCGCGAAACGGTAGCGATCCTGCAGAAGCACCAGACGCTGATGGACAGCCTGGGCGCTAACGCCACGCCGGCTATTTACTATCTGAATGCGGAAAATGAGCTGCAGCAGGTGGTCGGTATGCCGGATGCGCAGCAGCTTGAGGCGATGTTCGGGCCGAAGCCGTAAAAAACAGGCAGAAACAGGACGTTTCTGCCTGATAGTCACTTAGCTTCCCCAGCGCCCTTTCAGGTAGTTCACCGCCTGCTGCGTCTGCGGCTGGTTCAGGTAATCTTCCCGGAACAGGATGGTGCCGTTGACGTTGGGCAGCGAATCGTTGAGATCGAGCTGCTTTTTCAGCTCCGGCACGCCGCCCTGAACCGTCCAGTCCGGTTCGTTTCTCGACGGCTCGCCCACCTTGTAGAACGCAATGCCGATATACAGGCGAGTGTGGGTCGGCTTCACCACGTCGGCCCACCATTTGGTCAGCACGTCGTAGCGCGCGGCATCCCGCGAGAAGGGCCAGTAAATCTGCGGAGCGATGTAGTCCAGCAGGCCCTGCTGCACCCACTGCCGCGTATCGGCGTAGGACTCATCGTAGGCCGCGGCCCCGCGAGTGTCGGAGCCTGCCGGGTCAAAGGAGCGGTTACGCCACACCCCAGCCGGGCTGACGCCAAACTCAACGTCGGGCTTTGTCTGTTTAATCGCGCGGGAAACCTGGACGATCAGCTGCTGCGTGTTGTGTCTTCGCCAGTCGGCCTTTGAGGCAAATCCCTGACCGTACTGCCGCCAGGTCTGCGAATCATTGAGCGCGGACCCCGGTGATTCGGCGTAAAAGTAATCATCGAACTGCACGCCGTCTACCGGGTAGTTCGCCACCACCTCGGTCACCACGCGGGTGATCCAGTCGCGCACTTCCGGAATGCCGGGGTCGAGAACAAAGCGGTCCCCCGAGATGCGCACCCACTCAGGGTGCTGGACATAGACGCTGGACGGGGTCTGATAGGACGTCCGGTTCAGGGCGGCGATGGTCGACGGTTTGGTGTTGGTCGACACGCGGTACGGGTTGAACCAGGCATGGACCTTCATGCCGCGCTTGTGCGCTTCATCCAGCATAAACTGCAGCGGATCGTAGCCCGGATATTCGCCGATGTTGCCCGTCAGCATATCCGACCACGGCAAAATTTTTGATGACCAGAGGGCCGTGCTGTCCGGCTTCACCTGGAAAAACACCGTGTTAATACCGAGGTGCTTAAGGTTGTCGAGCTTGCCGATCAGCGCCTGCTTCTGCATCGCGATGCGCTGGTCCGCGCTGCGGCCGTTCACCGAGGCTACCGGCGGCCAGTCGAGACGAGAGACGGTTGCCAGCCAGATCCCGCGCATCGGCTCGTTTGCCTGCTGCGTCGGCTTGCTCGCGGTGGGGAGAGGGGTAACCAGTGACTTTGGTGGTTTCGAGGAGCAGCTCACAAGTAAAAGCGCGCAGGCAGCCAGCGCACCAATCCGTTTTACGTGTCGCGTCATTTGCGTATTAGCTCTTGATAATCCGACTGTTGGCCCAGGGATTAAAGGCGGGCTCCGCCTGTTCTGTGCTTGCCTCATCGTGGAGGGAGTCCAGATACAGGGCTTCGACCTCCGCGCGCGCCCACGGGGTGCGGCGCAGAAATTTCAGGCTCGATTTAACGCTGGGATCTTTTTTGAAGCAGTTAATTTTGATTCTGTCACCCAACTCGCTCCAGCCATATTTCGCCACCAGGGCGTTGACCATCATCTCGAGCGTTACGCCGTGCAAAGGATCGTTGGAAATATGTGCAGTCATAGGCGTCCGGATGTCTCGATTTTTAGGGGATTGGGGTAAACGCTGAAAGGGTACAAGAAAGCAGGGGAAGCGGCAATTTTCCTTTTCCCCTTGCTCACTTTATGACGGGCTCCGTGCGCTGATTTTCACCGACTGTTTTTCCCGCTCTGTTTTCAATCGTAAACCTAATCGACACCTCATCCTGGCCCACGGGCGTGGCCGTCAGCGTTTTGACCATCGTTCCCGAATCTGCGGGGATCGTCATCGTCATCCTGCCCTTTGCCAGCACCTTATCGCGCTGGGTGATACGCCACGACAGACGGCACTCGCTGCACGGTTTCCAGGTGTCGTTGATGGCCCAGAGACGCACGGTCGCCGCCGTGCCGGATTTCCACTGCGGGGTGACCGGTTCAATGGACGGCAGAACCGGCTGGTATGCGCGTTTTAACGCGTAAAAACCGGCTTTAGGCTTACGGAGATAGTCCACCACGCCCCAGTTGATGGAGGGCCAGGTCTCGACAAACATAAAGTGAAACAGGGCCGTCACCGGCTGGTAGCGCTGTCGGCGGTAGCTCTCGGCCGCCGTGGCCACCAGCCGCGCCTGATACGCCTGGGTATTGCGGATCATTTCCTGAATGGTGTTTCCGCGCGGGATACCGGCAAACTTAAAGGTCTGAAAGGGTTGAAAATTATGGTATTTCCAGACGCTCCAGCCGGGATCGTCGGCGGCGGTGGTTTTTGGCCAGAGATGCGCAGCCGGGATGATGGTTTTTAGCGTGGACAAGCAGGGCAGCGCCTGCGCGCCAAACTCGGTAATGATCCCCGTTTTAGCTGGGGTCAGCAGGTCACGTACGCTACCGAAATACCAGCCCGCCCAGTAGTGCTCCTCAACGGCGGAAAAGCGATGCACGATGCGGGAGGTATCTTCGGCAAGCGTATCCGCTACCCGCTGCGTGAGCTCGCGGTTGAGGTTTTTGTTCCAGTCCGGGAAGCGTTTTTCCATCCACGGCGAATTCCAGGGCGGTTCGTTATGGCCGCCCCAGACGATGATGGCGGGTGAGTTGCCAAACTGTTCGATCATCTCCCGCGTCTGTCGAACCGCATTTTTGGTAAAGGCGTCGCTGCTGTCGTAGCCCCACTGCAGCGGAACATCCTGCCAGATCATCATGCCCATCTCATCGGCAACGTCATACAGCGCGCGCCCCGCGACGTGTCCGTGTACGCGAATGGCATTGGCGTTCATGGCTTCTGCCAGACGAAGATCGCGACGATATTTTTCTCGCGTCATGGTGCCGAGCCAGGGGGAGCCGATGTAATTGCTGCCCTTAACAAAAAGGCGCCTGTCGTTAATGAGCCAGCCTTTGTTGTCTGGCTGCTCAACGATCTTGCGCAGTCCGGTGCGGGTGACCGCCGTATCCATTAACCCTTTTTCATCCCGTAATGAGACGCGAACCGTATACAGATGGGGTTTCCCGGTGCCGATCGGCCACCACAGTTTTGCCGCAGGCATGGGCAGCGTGACACGCGCGGAATGGGCGCCGTTTTCCAGGGTAACCGGAAAATCTGCCTGGAAGCGTTTGCCGCTGAAATTGGCGGGCGTGGCGGTGAGCCGCGCGGTAGCCTGTCCCTTCCCGAGTGCGCGATAGCGAATCTCAGCCTTCAGTGCAGGGCTTTTCAGCCCCTGCGACCAGTCAGGCCGCAGGATGATTTCATCCAGGGTGGCGCCCCGGCTCAGATGCAGCCTGACCGGTGCCCAAATGCCGCCAGAGTTGGCGTCCTGTCCTTCCGGCGACCAGGCACCGCCGGGACGCGTATCATGCTGATTAAGAATCCCCTTCATAACCGTTTTATGCAGCGGCCAGACCTTGTGCGGATCTTCGTAAGGGCTATCCACCCGTACCACTAACTGGTTGTGACGTTGTAACGCGGCACTGGCATCCAGAGAAAAGCGCTGAAAATAGCCCTCGTGCTTGCCCAGCGGCTGGCCGTTCAGCGTCACATCGGCAAGGTAATCGACGCCGTCAAATACCAGGGTGCTCATCACGTCGTGCGGTTGAAGGGGTAGCGTAAAGGCGTGCTTATACCACAGCGCGCCCTGATGATCATACCCCGCGCTGTACCAGTTGGCGGGAACTTTCAGCCCGCGCCAGCCTGATGCGGGAGGAGGCGTGCCGTCACTGGCGTCCTGAACCTGCCAGGTACCAGCCAGAGACCAGCTGACCGGTACCGGGTTCGCCGCCAGCGGTGGAATAAACAGCGCAAAGAGCAGCGCGCAGCTACAGGTCATGGTTCGTTTACCCCTCGCGCGTTGAGCCACGCCATCAGACGCTGCGATTCCATTTGAAGACGCCGGTTTAGCGTCGCAAGCTGTTGCCTGTCCTGCGTGTGCGCCTCGCTCTCCAGCGTCTGCAGCTGACGGGCTAGCCGCCCGAAATCCAGCGTGACGGCTTCTCCGCGCAGCTTGTGGGCCGTGCGGCGCAGCGCTTCTCGGTCATCGCTGTCGATAGCCCGGGTGAGGGTTTTCATGGCCTCCTCCAGCCCTTCGCCAAACAGGGCCAGCAGCTCCTGAACCAGGGCAGGGTCATCAGCGCACTGTTTCAGCAGGCGCGCTTCATCAGGAAAAACGGAGGAATCATCATGATGCTCGAGCACGCGAGCTATCTCCTCAGCGAGACGTTCCTGGCTGATGGGTTTGGCAATGTAGCCGTCGAAGCCCATATTAAGGCAGCGCTCTTTATCCCCCTGCATGGCGTGTGCGGTCATGGCGACGGCGGGCTGAGCCGGTCCGGGCCGGGAGCGTTCCTCCTCGCGAAGCAGGCGTATGGCGGTCTCGCCGTCCATCTCGGGCATCTGAAGATCGATCAGCAGAACGTCCCACACGCCCGTGCGCCAGCGTTCAAGCAGCGCGACGCCGTTATCGACGATCTGACAGGTATGGCCGAGGCGTTCCAGCAGGCGCGCGGCAACCTTCTGATTAACGAGGTTATCTTCAGCCAGCAGGATCCGTAGCCCCGTAGCGCCCGGGGCGGCGACGGGGGCGGGCGTGGTTTCCCCCACGGTCTTCGGCGCACGTTCAAACGCCGCGGCAATCGCCTGATGCAGCTCGTCCTGGGCGATAGGCTTGTGCAGATAGTTTTTGATGCCAATTCGCTTCAGCATATTGATATCAAAATGTCGGCTCATAGAGCTCAGCATGATGATATGGCTTTCAGAAATCTGCGGCAGCACCGAAAGCTCAAGGGCCAGAGACACGCCGTCCATATCCGGCATCTGCGCATCCAGCAGGATCAGCGGCCAGGCACTCGCTTTAACCCGGTTGATGGCCTCGCTGGCATTGTTGACGCAGGTGGGTTTCAGCCCCATCTGGCTCAGCATGGTGGCCAGCAGCCGGAGGTTGGTTTCGTTGTCATCCACCACCAGCACGGGTTCCCCGTTAAAGCGCTGGCTACGCGGGCGTTCCTCAGGGATGAGACACTGCGTTGAAAGCGGCAGTACGAACGAAAATTCGCTACCTTTCCCCGGCTCGCTGGTGACCGTCAACCCGCCGCCCATCGCCGCAACCAGTCGCGAAGAGATGGTTAGCCCTAGCCCCGTACCGCCGTAGCGGCGGGTGGTTGAGTTATCCGCCTGGCTGAAGGCTTCAAAAATGGCCTTTTGCTTATCAGCCGGGATACCAATACCGCTGTCGCGCACCCGAAAACGCCAGTGATTCGGGTCATCCCCGGATTCAACAATCAGGATAACTTCTCCCTGGTGCGTAAATTTCAGCGCATTACCCAGCAGATTGGTCAGAACTTGACGCAGCCGGGCACCATCGACCAGCAGCACGTCGGGAACGTCGGGTGCAATATCAACCAGAAGCTCAATGCCTTTTTCGCTTGCGCCCGGCATATGCGGGCGAATAAGCGACTGGATGAAGGGGCGGACAGGGACAGGTTCCGCCTCCAGCTCCACTTTGCCAGCTTCAATACGGGAAAAGTCGAGAATATCGTTGATGATATGCAGCAAGGACTGGGCAGAACTCATCACCAGCGTCAGGTAATCGCGCTGATCGGCGCTGAGCGTGGTATCCAGGCACAGCTGGGTCATGCCAATAATGCCGTTCATCGGGGTGCGGATTTCATGACTCATGTTCGCCAGAAATGCGCTTTTGGCCTCATTGGCTTTTTGTGCCTCAAGGGCCGAGGCGAACGCCTGAATCTCAGCCTCTTTGCGCCGCGTAATATCCTGCAGTGTGCCAATAACGCGCTCGGCGTTTCCCTCGATGGAGAGCGTGACCACCTGCCCGGACAGCAGCATCCAGCGCAGTCCTTCGGTGGGATGATGCATGCGGATCTCACATTCAAAGACCGGGCGATGCGCCTGTTTTGAAGCAAGCAGCGCCTCACGTAGTATGAGGCGATCGTCATGGTGAACAAGGTCTAGCAGCTTTTGAAGCGGATATCTCCACTGGGATCGCGACTGGCCCAGCATGGCAAGCAGCGTGTCGTTAACCTGTAACGCGTCGCCGGAAACCTGCCAGTCCCAGATCCCAATATGAATGGATTCCGCCGCCAGCTGAAAATCGTCATGCAGCTGGTGGCGCGAGCGCTGCGCCTCATCCAGCTCCGTAATATCGCTGTGCAGGCTGACAATACCGCCGTCCGCAAGGCGCTGATGCTGGACGAAAATACGCCGCTGGCCCACTTGACGCACCTCACAGTGTTTATCCTGCCGACAGTTGCGTACGACCGACTCGCGTAGCGTCTGGCGCAGGCCGGGGTCTACGTTATAAACGGCGTCGATAAAGCGTTCCGCCAGCTCAGCAAGGGGCGTACCCACCTGCAGCCAGGGGGTGATGACGGGATAAAAAAGGGCCACGTTGTGATTCCAGGCCTGCAGGCGCTCATCGCAGTCATAAATCATGACGGCGGCCGGCAGCGCGTTAAGATCGTACGTGAACGAACTCATCGTGATCCTCCCTACTCGCGGTAGTGCAGTTCTGCCTGTCGGCGCAGGTATTCCAGCCCGGGCGCGATAGCCATCGCCCAGGCCGTCAGGATCTCATCGTCGCACTGCGGGTCGCGCTCGCTGACCGCGTTCAACATCGCTTCTCGCCAGAGCGCGAAAAATCGTGGGGGGAGGTGCAGGCCGTCGTCGCTTTGCTCCCGCGCCAGACGTTCGAGAAAATCAGGGACGGTCAGGGCGCCGTCTACCGCAAGCATGGCGAAGAAACTTTTAAACAGGGTCTGCTGACCTTCACGATCCGGCAGGCGAGAAAAATGCTGCTCCGTCTCGGGCGACATATGGACGAAGGCGTCATAGAACGTCTGAAAAAACGCTGTTTTGTCATTATCCGGAAAGACGCGGTTCAGACTGGACTCAAACAGATCGCGGTAAAACTTCACGGCGTCCTCCTTACGGCGTTTTCGCCCGGCAGGCAGTGCCCGACTGGCGTATATTCCTCTGCCACACGGCGCGTAAAGTAGCTCTCTTTCTTAGACCGGCGGGCGTCAAACAGCGGCCCGGCGTTGTGCTTAAAGAAAAGGGCTTCCAGAACCGTGGCATTGGTAGAAAGGGTCAGGGAGGCGTTGGTATCGCCCGTGGCTTCAAGGCGGCCTTCGTACCAGCCTTTCTGCGGATCGTTAAGGTGCTCGGTGACCGACATCAGGACGTCGGTATAAGAGGTATCCCACAAGGCCCACAGCGCAAAAACCGCTTTTGTCGACACCTGCGCGAAGCGGGTGTAATCCCGGCCATCATCGCCAACAGAGTTCCAGGCATAGCCATTTCCCCAGACGGTATCCTGTATATGCCAGGGGGCCTGAGGCAGTGAAAAATCCGCTCTGGCCGTCAGGATCTTATCGGTCTCCCAGCGGGTCTTCTGGCTTAGCCAGACGTTTTCCGCCTGCTTGCGCAGGCGCTTTTGCCGATCGGCCGCAACGCCTTCCGGCTCCCAGCCAAACTCCAGGCCAGGCAGCATATAGGGAAGGGTGGTTATCAGGGAGGGCTGCCACGTGGTGCGCGGATCGCGGGCGTCCACGGCCAGGCGCCGCTGGGCGATGATGACGTGGTGCGCCGGGGGCGTAAACGCTTTATCCGGGGAAAATCCCCACAGGTGAAACGCCGTCGCGGCATATTCGCTTTCGCCCAGGCGCAGCTCCTCACGGACCACCGGCTGGCCGTTTTGCAGGGAAGAGGACCACAGTTCGCCTTCGCTATCGATGACCGGGCAGAAGTTCCAGCGCAGAATGATTTTATCCAGATACTCGCTGTACTGCGGCTCCCGCTCAGCGGTGAGGCGCAGGGCGAGCATCAGGCGAGCCATGTCGCGTGCGGACCAGCCATTTTTAGCGGGCTTGCCGCTAAAGTCGATCGGCGCCGCCGTCTGGCTGGAATAGAGCCGTCCTGGCGTTCGGGTCTCGGTCAGCATCAGGCGGTTGAGAGTGCCCATCAGCCGCGTCAGGCGGGCGTCATACTCGGCCTCATCAATCAGCCCCAGCTCTTTTGCCGCCAGCAGGGCGATAAGCGTATCGCCCATTTGCCAGAGCGTGACGCGGGGCTGTTTGTCGCTTCCGTTGACCAGGCCCGTTTGCGGCTGGGTATTATTGACGAAATAGCGCCAGGCGATCGCCGCCCATTTCCGTTCTTCCGGCGTCAGGGCAGCGATACGCGCGCTGGAGTGCCAGCCGCCATTGATTAGCCAGCGCCAGCCAGCCCCCTGATGGCCAAACAGAGCAAAGATGACCACACCTGCGAGCAGTAATCCCGCGAGCCCTTTGGCTATGGTTTTAAGCATTGTGCAGTCACCGGAGGCAGTTTAACCGGCTCGTCCGCGCTGCATGACGCGCACTGACAGGCCTGGCAGGCGGGTTTGGTGCGCTGCGTGATGCCGGTCCGGTCGCACCAGCTTTTTACGGCCGGCGTGCTGGTCAGGAACGGGCGGCTGCGCAGGGCGTTATTCTCTTCAAACTGATCGAGCAGCTTTTGATCCCACAGCGACGGCGCAAAATCCTTGCTTTTCGGGTTGTCGGTATTGAAGGCCAGCAGTTTGCCCTCTTTTTTGAACAGCAGGGCTTCCAGCATGATGCCGTTATTGTTCGCGGTGAACTCCTTGATCGGCCCGTCGCCGTTTTCATACAGCCCTTCGTAGTAGCCTTTTCCCTCTTCGTTGGCATTCTCAATGGTATTCAGCAGGCGGTCGGTATAAGGCGAGTTCCACAGGACCCACATTCCCAGCGCCGCCTTCAGTGAAATCGCGGCAGCGTTAGGGACGAATTGTCCTTTGTCGGTAATGGTGTTCCAGTTGTACCCGTCGCTAAAGACGGTGTCATAGACGAAGTATGGGGCTTTATCGAGCTGGTGCTCGGAGCGCGCGGTGAGGACGCCGGTGATGGTATAGCGGTTCTCCTGAGCCTGATAAACGCGATCGGCAAAGTTTTTCATCCACGTCAGGGAGTAGTCGCGCGGGGCGTTATCCCGGTCGGTCGGCTTATCGAAGCCGAACTCAAGACCGTAGAGCAGGTAGGATTCCGTCACCACATAGTTATGCTGAGACGTGTTGCGCGGGTCGCGTGAATCATACGGAACCAGCACGCAGTAAATCTCGGCCAGCTCGTATGGCTGCGGACGGCTGGCTTTACAGGTATTGAACCCCCAAAGCTGGAAGCCTGCCGCACCGTACTCTTCATAGCCCAGGCGGCCTTCCTGAACATACTTCGGCTGGCCGTTCTCCAGATAGGCTCCGTACAGCGTGCCGCAGGGGTCGATCGCGTGGCTGAAATCCCAGCCGAGCACCACGTTATCAATGCTGTTGCCGTATTCCGGGTAACGCTCTTTGATGATTTTCAGCCAGACCAGCATTCGCCCAATATCCAGGGCCGAGAAGCCAATTTCGCCGGGCTTGTTGGTGTAGTCCACCTTCTGGCCGCTGATGGTGTTATAGGCTTTGTTGGGCAGCTCGTTGCGGAACAGCACCAGGGTGTTTAACGTGGCGAGGAATTTCAGCATCCGGCGATCGAACTCTGCTTTATCTATGATCCCCAGCTCGCGCGCTGCCGTCATAGCGGCCAGATAGGACGCACTGTCCCACATGGTGGTGGAGGGATATTTGTTGACCGCATTCACCAGGCCCGTCGTGGGCTGATAGTTTGAAACGAAATACTGCCAGGCGTTTTTCGCAATAGTCATCTCTCGGGCCGTCAGCTCGCCGCTGCGCGGGGCGTAGCCTGATGCAGGCAGCCCGGTATCCGCGCGCGCGGTCGAGAGCGCCAGCCAGCAGATCGTTATTCCCGTAAGCAGGTGGAAAAGGATCGGGGATCTTGGCTTCATGGCGTTGCTCCTGCGGGAGTGGATGAATGAGTGGCTGTGGAGAAGCAGGCCAGACAAAGCATCTGGCCGTGCGCGATATACGACAGACTTTCCAGCACGATGGCGTTGGTGTCGGCGTCCACGACGCTATTAACGCTGTTATTAAGATTGAAGCCGCGCTGCCAGCCTTTACCCGGCACCAGAAGCGGCAGAACCTGCTGGCGCAGCGCATCGCTCCAGCTATTGCGGAACAGAGCATACCAGGCAAACGCGGTGCGGGTTGAGGCGATCGCCACCTTCTCCGGCACCTCTTCGCGCAGGGCGCGCGCCTGAACCGGCTGCCTGTTGGGCAGATCGGTAACGTAATCCGGTGCCGGTTCGGCATAATCGGTGCTGACAGGCGGCTTTGGCGTGCGCAGGCCGTGGCGCCGCTGCTGGATCTGCATAATCCGCCACGCAATTTCAGCGCTCTGCGCGTCAAAACCCAGTTCGAGTCCGGTTAGCAGATAGGGCAGACTGATCAGGGAGGTCTGCTTGCCCCAGGGCGTGCGCAGCCCTTCATCGGGAACCATGATCCCATCCAGGTCGATCATCTTTTGCCCTTCGGGCGGATTGGTGACCGCCAGTCCCGCCGTACTGTCAATCAAGCGCAGCGTATGGCTGGCATAGAGTCGGTAGCCAAAGCTGTCCCGCTGCTCGTCGGCAGCCAGCGTCCAGTGATGGAGCGGTACCGCCGCGTGGCTTTGGGTGCTGTTTTCAATCAGCGCGCCGGTGCGCCAGACGCTAAACAGATCGCGGATAGCGGCCGCGTGCTGAGGATAGCGCCACAGAATGGTCTGCAGCGCCGTCAGCAGACGACTCAGCCCAATTGCGGAGGCGTCGGGTTTCCCCAGAATTTTGAGTGTGTCCGCATGGTAATACGCGGCAGGGAGGCCTTTCTCATTAAGCGGCAGCTGCCCCAGCGTAAACAGGGCCGCGCTGACCCTCTCGTCAAACTCATCGGTGGAAATGATATTAAGCTGCTCTGCGGCAGCGACCGCAAACAGATAGCTCCCTACGCTCCAGAGGCTCAGCCAGGGCTCACCGTCGCTGGCATTCGCCAGACCATTTGGCTGGGTATTGTTCACATAGTATTGCCAGGCCACCCGCGCCCAGATGGCCTCGTCATAGGTCAGCTCGCGTTTTTCGGGCAGCGGCGGGAAGTCTTTACTGAGCGCAATGCCGCCGCTGCTTTCCACGCGCGAAGGCATTTGTTTCTCAACCCATACCACAATGGCAAAGCCGAGCAGGAACCCCAGCAGAATAGTGAGATAACTGCGCGCGGAAAGCAGGGCATCACGTATTCTCATTGGGTGACCTCATCGTCTTCGGCGGGCGTCCACATGGCTGCGAATATCAGCGGCAGCATGGCGGCGATGTTCACGCCTCCCCAGAAAATATTGATGACGTAGCCAGAAGGATCGTCGACCTGTCCGCGTGCAACCTGAATCCCTCCCCATACAAGCCCTGCCAGGGTCAGCACCACGATGGCAATCTGCGGCTTCACCAGATAGAGAAAACGGCCCGTCTGCCGCTCTTTTGGCGTGACGTGAAACTTGATCTGTTCGCCCCGCAGCACCGTATTGAGCGCGCGCAGGTTCATGGAAAAGAAGGAGAGGTAGGAGGCCCTGCCGTCCCAGGCCGAAATTCCCCATGTCCCGAACATAAAGGCCAGTTCGGAGAAAATAAAAAAGGGGAGAAAGTGGAGATAGAACGGCGTCGACCAGGCCGATACCGGCGGAATGCCGGTGAACAGATAGATAATGGGCGAGATCAAAAATACCGTGTTCCACACGCAGGCCATATAGGACCAGAAGGTTGTGGCATACATCAGCGTTTGGGGGAGTGAAAGCCTGAAGCGACGACGGCTGAAGATGTTGTCATGGAATAAAATATCCAGCGAACCTGCGGCGTACTTAAAGCGCTGGATCATCCACGTCAGCATATCCTGCGGAGAGAGCATCTTCGACTCAACGCGCGGATGCATGACCGAACGCCAGCGTCTTGCGGCGTCACCGTGCAGCAGCACCGAGGTGTAAATATCTTCGGAGACGTGAAACTTGTAGGGCGTGAGTTCGGTGTCGAATGCCACGTGCGGGCGCATCGCCTCCTGTAGCGCGCTCCGCGTTTCGTCATCGCGAATGTCGCGGGTATGGCGATGGATCTCCTCTTCGACGGACCAAACGTAGCTTCTCAGCGCGGCCTGCATAACCGCCTCGCGACGGTGGATGGACGCCGCGCCGCAGCAAAATGCGGCGTTCGCCCAGTTGCGCCGCCGCAGGATGACGTCATAGAACATGCGCGGATCGTTAAAAAACGGGTCGCGGCCAACCGTGACCGGGCCGACACACTTTTGAATCAGCCAGCCCAGGCCATAGCCCATTTTTCCGGCTTTCCGCTGGCCCCAGCGCGACAAACTTTCTCCTTCCGGAAGATCGAAGAACCACTGCGGCGTCTGCACCCAGGCCACGTCCGGGTCGCGGAAATAGCCCAGCGTATGGCTGAGAAGGGTGGGAAATACACGGGTATCGGCGTCGCAGATGACAAGAAAATCGCCGTCGGTTTGCTCAAGACCATTGCGCAGATTACCGGCCTTAAATCCGATGTTGGTCTGGCGACTGATGTAATTGACGCCTTCCTCATCGCAAACGGCTTTCATCTCCGGGCGACGGCCGTCATCGAGGACGTGGATTCGGTAGTCAATCGGGTACGGGTAATCCATCTTCAGGGCGTCGCGAATGGACAGCCTCACCAGCTCGGTATCTTCGGAGTAGGTGGCAATGAACAGATCCACCTTAACGGGACGGGGTTCTAAGGCCTCCTCCGGTGCCAGGCAGTCGTTAATCTCGCTCGGAGGCGGACTCTGGGGAGGATCCTGTTCTTTCCATAAGTTGATGGTAAACAGTACGGTACCGATCCAGGCCAGGGTTTCGGCAAGTACCAGCGGTATGGCGTACCATAAGGCGTCCGTATTCAGGGAAGCGGTCCAGCGCCAGTAAATATAATTTGCGCCCAGAATAAGCGCCGCGACCGCTAACACCTGCCAGGTCATCATTACCCAGCGCGGTGTTTTTAACGGTTCCGGAGGTCGACGATGTTCAAAACGGGAAAAATAAAAATCCATAGTTCCGGCGTTCCTGATTCCGTGAAAATGCAGACCTATTCTGCTGCGCAAGCAGTTGCCCAAAAGCGAAAGAAAATAGCGATTAAACAAGATTTAAGATAAGTGTAGAACGCCGAATAAAAGTGTCCAGCCACGTTTATGACTATTATTTAGCGGGGGTTAATTAAGGTTAAATTTTGCTTAATCCGCCTCATCTGTCCGTGATAAATTGCGGTTACTATTCCTTTAGGCTATCTACTTTATTTAGACGCTAATTTTCGTTTCCAGGTAAAGGATACCCTATGAGCCATATTGCGCCGCCGATCGCGCAAGCGGATATAGAAAAATCAACATCATGGCGGTATGCCCTTGCAGGTTCCCGGGACCTGAGAATTGACTTTATGCGCGGCATTGCTCTCGTCATGATGGTCGTGGCGCATACGGAGGTGATGTCGGTATTTAATATATTCTCCTGGGAGCGTTTTGGATTAACCACAGGTGCAGAAGGTTTTGTCATTCTCTCGGGATTTATGCTGGGGATGCTGAATCGCGCTCGCCTGCAAAAAGTTGTATTACTCACGGTTTCGTGGGGGCTTTATCTCAGAGCGTGGAAAATATATCGTGTAAATATCATTATCATAGTGTCGTTTATTCTCCTGGCCTATATCCCACATATTAATCTTTTTGAGGTCACTCATTTTACCGACCGCTTTTCGGGTGAAAGCTGGTCGCTTTATCCGGTCACGCCGCAAATAAAAGAGACCTGGTTTAACATTATCCTCTATTTGCAGATTGGCCCTCATCAGACCCAAATTCTGGGGCTGTATATCTTTTTGCTGCTCTTCAGCCCACTATTTTTGGGGATGCTACAGAAGGGTAACGTCTGGTGGCTGCTGGGGGCGTCTCTGCTGGTATACGGCCTGTGGCAGCGGTGGCCGCTCCGGCTGACGCCGTCGGAGTTCGAATTTGCCTTTCCGCTGCTGGCCTGGCAATTCATCTTTGTTCTGGGCATGGCCAGCGGCTGGTATAAAGCTGAACTGATCTCTTTCGCACGCACGCCTGCAGGTAAAGTGGTGGTGGTTGCGCTGGTGATAGTGGCGCTCATTCTGGGGTTCATAGCACAGAACCATACCAACCCGTTTATGCCCCCCGCGCTGCTGATGCACGTGATTCCGCCTGACAGCTTCAACACCTTTTATCACACCTGGGCGGCGAAAAATGGGCTGGGCCCGGTGCGGATGTTAAACGATATCGCCCTGATGGTTACCGTCTATCTGGTGCTGACATACTGCTGGACGCCGCTCAACCGCCTGCTGGGATGGTTTCTTATTCCGTTAGGCCAGCACTCGCTTTATACCTTCATTTTGCATGTGTACGTGGTGCTGCTGGTGAGTCAGTTCATCACCTTCGATTTGTGGCGTCATGCCTGGATAGAAAATACGTTAGTGCATGCTGCGGCACTGGGCATTTTGTGGCTCATGGCAAAATACAACGTCGCAGCACGCTGGATACCTAACTAAGGATGGCGGTTATGCGCGAAAAATGGCTCCTGGCGGGCGTCTTACTCGCCGCAATACCTGCGGCGGATGCGGCGCAAAGCAGTGAGAAAGAGACGTTGCGCGATAAGAACGGCGAACCCGTTCAGGCAGGCGTATTTACCAGCCGGTGGGGGCGCCTGTTCTCAGGAAATGACAAGAAATTTTCAGGCGCCCTGAGCTTTAGTTCTGGGCTGAAAGAGCAGATGGTGAGCGTGCCCAACAGCTCGGACAGTGCCGCCCAGGCGAAAAAAATTAACCAGACGCTGAACCTTAGCCTGCAGTATTCCCCCTACAGCTTCTGGTTTGCCAACATCACCTCCCGGTTGCCGGTCAGAGATACCACCCGCTATACCGCCGATTTTCGCTACAGCTTCGGCTATGACGACTGGCATGCCAATACGTTCAGCCTGGTCTACGGCAACTATGGCGATAACCACTTCTGGACGGCGGGTAGCCGGAGACACACCTATTTCGAACAGGGCGCCTTTACGCTGGCCTATAAGTTTTCGCTACCGAAACCGGTCGAAAACACGCTCCTGATTAATAAAGGCGACTCTATCATTTGCCAGGTCGGGTACAGCTGGGTTCCGCGCTACTACGACCTCAGCAGCGATGATATCCGCAAAAATAAAAACGTCATGCTCGGCGGCTGCGGCTATACCTTCAAACAACATTTCTTCGTTCGCGCAACGGCGTTCTGGTTCCCGGACAGCAGCCAGCAGCAGCCCTGGAACGGCGATTACAGCTACAGCTTTGGCTATGCGGGCTATACGCCAGGTTCGTTCTCCATTCAGTACGCGAACTATGCGGGGACGCGCTATCCGGGGCACGGCAACGGTAACGCAAAATTCAGGGAAGGGACCGTGAGCCTCATCTGGTTCTTACCGCTATAGGAGGGATACATGTCGGCGCTGCACGTGTTAATCGTTGAAGATTCGCTGATTTATCGTCGGTTACTCTCCCGAATGCTCACCCAGTGGGGGTATATCGTGAGCGAGGCGGAAAATGGCGTCGCCGCGCTGGAAATATTGTCCAGCCAGCCGATCAGCATGGTGATAAGCGACTGGGAGATGCCGGAAATGGACGGGCTTACGCTCTGTCAGACGATCCGCAACCGTCAGTTTGGCCACTATGTGTATATCATTCTGCTCACGGCCCGCGAGAATGCCGGAGATTTAACGCAGGGTTTTGATGCCGGGGCGGATGATTTTTTAAGCAAACCCGTCGAACAGGCTGAGTTACGGGCGCGGCTCCATGCCGGGGTACGTATTTTGACGCTGGAAGCGACCCTTGCGGCGCATAATAAGCGCCTGAGTGGAGCGTTACGCCAGATTGAACAGGATCTTGAGCTGGCGGCGCGCGTTCAGCACTCGGTGCTGCCTTCACACCGCCTGCGCTTCGGGGACTACTTTTCCGACTGGCTTTTCTTACCGTCTGCCTGGGTATCGGGCGATGTCTTCAATATTTTTCCTCTGGACTCTCATCTGGGGTTTTATTGCGTTGACGTGTCCGGTCACGGCGTGGGGGCCGCGATGATGTCCCTCGCCGTGGCGCGTCAGTTCCTGCACGGCCGGGTGGTGGACCGTTTTTTGTTTACCGCAGAGGGCGGAATTCAGTCGCCTGCCGAGGTCGTCAGAATATTGAACAGCCGCTTTTGCAGTGAAGAAAACGACATCACCAGCTATTTCACCATCATCTACGGCGTGATCGATCCTGAAAGTGGTCAGGGACTGTTGTGTCAGGCGGGGCATCCTACTCCCGTGATTGTGAACGCAGAGAGTGCCGTCACTTACGTTGGCGAAGGTGGACCGCCTGTCGGACTGATGCCCGATCTCAGCTGGGAGGATGTGGCTTTTACCCTCAATCCAGGGGATCGCTTATGCTTATTCAGTGACGGCATCACGGAGTGTGAGAATAGCGAGGGCGAGCAGTTTGGCCCGCAACGTCTGGAACGCTGGCTTCATGAGCATGCCCATCTGCCGGTTGACGAGCTCCTGCCGCGGTTCGGCCAACACCTGACCGGCTGGCGCAATGCAAATAGACATGAACCGACCGCCTTAACCGATGACGTTTCACTGTTAGCGATTGAGCGTCAGGGAGAACAGAATGATTATTAACACTGAACGATTACCGAATGCCAACATTCTTACGCCAGCGGTCCGGCGGCTGGATGCGTCCATTGCCGCGACGTTTAAGGCCACTGTCACGGAAGAAATTGGCAGCGATCGTAAAGCCTTAATTGTCGATTTTAGCAAAGTGGACTTTATCGACAGCAGCGGGCTGGGGATGCTGGTGTCGTTGTTTAAGCTGATGAACGGGAAAGGCGAAATGGCGCTGTGCTCCCTGAACCCCGGGATCATGAATATGTTCACCCTGACCCGAATGGATCGCATATTCCGCATCTATCCGGATAAAAACAGCGCGCTTGCGCAGCTGGGGCAGTAGATGCAGACGCCGGAGCATGCAGAATTTCCGGCGGCGCTCGGCTCCCTGACGCCGCTTGCCGGCTGGCTGGGAGACCGTCTGAGCGCGCTTGCCGTTGACGATGAGTGGCGTTTCGCGCTCGACCTTGCCGTCTGTGAAGTGGCGACGAATATCATCCGGCACGCGCTGCATGAGGATGCTTCACGTACATTTAGCGTAGAGTTCGACATTCGGGACCATAATGTCCGCGTTGTCTTTACCGACGCGGGCGATGCATTCCCGCTGGAGCGGCTTGAGGCCGCCCGACGAGACCGCTTCTGCGAAATCTCGCCGTTACAGGAGAGCGGCAGGGGGCTGATGCTCATTTTGCTGAGCGTCGATCGTTTCTCGGTGGAGAGAAAGGCAGATAAAAATATTGCCACGCTTGATAAGAAAATCAGCGTATGACCTGCTGGCCATACGCCCGACACTTTCCCTATTTCTTATCAGCGAACAGCTCCGGCGCCCACGGACGCGGATCCACCTCCATAAACGGCGCGCGCTCGAAGCGGTCCTTCAGCGCCCACGGCACCGTGCAGTCGAAGATGGTCTTGCAGGAGATGCCGTTTGCGCGAATTGAGGTGCTGTAATCCGGCGACTGGGACGGATCCAGCTGGTGGCCACGGATCCCAGGAATATTCGTGATGCTGACATCACCTTGCATGCGGGTGGTCATCGCCCACAGGATGTCGTCGCTGTCGAAAATATCCACGTCTTCGTCGACAAGAATAATGTTCTTCAGCTCCGAATAGGTGGCTAAGGCGATAAGCGCCGCCTGGCCCTGACGTCCTTCGTCTGACGGCTGGCGTTTTTTCACCTGCAGGATCCCGAGGAATTTACCGCCGCCCGCGGTATGCGCATAGACGTTTTGCAGGAAGCCCGGAATCGCCTCCTCAACGGCATTGCGGATGCTGGCTTCCGTCGGTAAACCGGCCAGGGTGGTATGTTCTTCTCCCGGTCCCACGAGCGTTTGCAGGATCGCGTGGTTTCGCATGGTCACGGCTTTCACTTTGATCACCGGCAGAGAGGGGTTCGCCTCGCCGCAGTAGCCCGGGAACTCCGGCATCGCGTGGCCGGTGTTGGTATGCTGATCTTCTCTCACGCGCACGCCCGGCAGCAGTTCGCCCTCGATGATGATTTCCGCCCGCGCGATCGCTTTCTCTTTTACCGCCACGCCCTGCACCAGTTGGACAGGCTGCTGGCGCAGCGCCCCGGCGACGCCCAGCTCGTTGTAGCCAAACGGCGTGGTGGGGGCCTCAAAGCACGCACCGATATAGATGGCCGGGTCGAGACCCATGTTGATCGTCACCGGCAGCGGTTTTCCGGCCTCTTCCGCCTTTTTGCGGAAGACTTCGATATGCCGACCGGCGGCAAGGAACATGGAAAGCTCGTCGCGCTCCTGGACGCAAAGGCGGTGAATGGTGACATCGGTCAGCGAGCTGTCTTCCGGATCGCTTGCCAGCACCAGCCCCAGACAGAAGAACGGGCCTGCATCAATCGGCGTATTGGTCGGTGCCGGAAGCAGCTTGCGCAGATCGAAGTCAGGGTCGTCTGCGTAGAAAACCTGTTCCTGGCAGGGCGCCTGCGAGGCCGGGACGACAACCGGCGCAACCGGCTTTTTCACCGCCTGGCCGACGTGTTTTGCCAGCTCAGAGGGCTCGCAGCCCAGAAGCAGCGCCGCGCGCTCGCGGCTGGCGTGCATGCCCACCAGGATGCGGGAGCCCGGATAGCCCTTCACGCTGTTAAACATCATGGCCGGGCCCGTGCGGGTTGGACGTTTTACCGTGCCGCCCGCGCCGATATGGCGGTAGACGCCCGCCAGCTCCGCGTTGGGATCGACCGGATAATCGGTTTCGATATACTGCCCTTCGTGGCGCTGCAGCAGGGCGATGGCGCTGCGGAGATCGTTAATTGGGTTTTCCATATTTTCCTCCCTCGGTTGAATACCTCCATTCTTATGGCAATGACCAATAGCATCAATTGCATCATTACTGCTAAATTGATAAGTAAATTCATATTAAAAGGAGGCGTTCCGTGCAGTTTCGTCAGATGCGCAACTTCATCGTCGTGGCCGAAGAGCTTCACATGCACCGGGCCGCTGAGCGCCTGAACATGGCGCAGCCCGCGCTGAGCCAGCAGATAAAGGCGCTGGAAGAACGTCTGGGCGTCACGCTCTTTAGCCGGGCGAACCGCCGCTTAACCCTGACGCCCGCGGGCGACGCGTTTCTGGCGAAAGCCAGGCTCGCCATCTCCCTGACCGAGCAGGCGGTGCTGGACGCCAGGCAAACGGCAAGGGGCGAGCAGGGGGTGTTAAACCTCGGGTGCGTGTCGAGCGCGATGTTCGACGGCAGGCTGCCCGCCGCGCTGCGACAGATGCATACGCGCTGGCCGGCCATCACCATGTCGCTGATGACGGGAAATGTGCAGACGCTCTACGCCGCCGTGCAGAGTAACCAGCTGGATGTTGCCATTATTCGCGCACCGCTGCCGTCGCTGCCTGACGATCTGCAAAGCCGCCCGTTCACCTCAGAGAAAACGGTGCTGGCGCTGTATCGTCAGCATCCGCTTGCGGGTTCTTCCGCGCTGACGCTTTCGTCAGTGAAAGACGAAAAATGGATCTCCCTGCGCGACCCGGAGGGAATGGGGCTGGAACAGTATTTTTATGACGCCTGCAGCGGGGCGGGCTTTCAGCCGGACGTGGTGCAAAACGCGACGGATGTGCCCACGGTGATAAGCCTGGTCTCGGCGGGGTTTGGGCTGGCGCTGCTGCCCGCGTCGGCAAAGGCGGTGAGCGTCGAGAATGTGGTTTACGTGGACATCCTCGACCGGCTCCGGGAAAGCGAGCTGACGCTGGTTTGTCACCGGATTATTCGCTCAGAAGTGCTTAAAAAATTCCTGATTACCCTCGATCACACCTGACGTCCGGCGGCCTGCAGCAGCTGCTCGCGCAGCCAGACGTTCGCCGGATCCTGGCTGTTTTTCGGGTGCCAGTACATGTTGATGGTAATCGGCTGGAGCGGCAGCGGCGGCGCAAAGAGATCCAGCGTGCTGGCAAACTGCTTCAGCATCCGTTCCGGGAGAGTGCACACCAGATCGGTTCCGGCAACAAGCGCAGGTGCCACGGCGTAGCTCTGCGTGGACATCGCGACGTGCCGCTGATAGCCCAGCCCGGCCAGGGTTTGATCGACAAAGCCAGTAAACGGATCCCCCGCCGATGACACCACCAGATGAGAAAGGGCGCAGTAGCTCTCCAGGTCTAACGCTCCGGTCCCGCGCGGATGGCCTTTGCGCTGGGCGGTGGCAAACGCGTCGTCGAGCAGTTTGCGCCTCACCCAGCCGTCATGGGCGCCCGCGCTTACGCCGATGTAGATATCCACATCACCGTTTTCCAGCTGCTGCGGCAGTTCGGCCATCTGTGGCAGGGCGAAGCGCAGACGGATACCGGGAGCATCGGTGCCTGTCCGGTTAAGCAGCCCGCTGCCCAGCATCAGCGCCGGGTTTTCATGCAGGGCGATAACAAAGGTCCGGCTGCTGGTGGGGGCATCAAACGCGGTGGGGGCAAACATCGCGCTGATGCCGCGCAGCACGCTCTCTACCTGCGGCTTAAGCGCTTCCGCTCGCGGCGTGGGCAGCACCCCACGTCCATGTGGGGAAGGAATAAACAGCGGTTCGCCAAACAGCGTTCGCAGACGCGCGAGACGGGCGGACAGCGCGGGCTGGCTGATGCCCAGCCGCGCGGCCGCATGGGTGATATTCCTGTCCTGAAGCAGGGCGTCCAGGGTCAGGATCAGGTCGATGTCCATGTCAGAGACGGGCGTCATTTTATTTCGCGCTGCCGGCGTCCCGGTTGGTATAGGTGACAGGGACCCAGGCATAGCCGCCGTTTTCGCCTTTGGTGACATACCCGATACCCGGGAAAGGCAGATGGGGCGCGGCAACCAGATCTTTATTTTTCACAAAGTCCGCAAACGCATGTTCGCGCACGCTTGCCGCTTTGTTCTGATCTTCATCGTAGGTAATGGTCACGTCAGGCTGCGGGAACTGGACCGCCGCGGCATGAATGATGTCGCCGACAAAGGTGATCTTCTCGCCTTTGCTCGTCAGCGTGTAGAAGGCTGAGCCCGGCGTATGGCCGGGATGAACCGTGCCGGTCAGCCCCGGGAGAATCTCCGATGTGCCGCTAAACGGTACCACTTTACCGGCGTCAAGATAGGGCTTTAAGGTCTTCTGCGCGACGTCAAAGTAGTTCTTGCCGTAGCCGGTTTTCTTCTGATTCTCGTCGTTAAAGAAAAAGTCGACGTCCGGTTTGCCAACGAAAACGCGCGCGTTACTGAACACCACCTTGCCGTCTTTCACCAGGCCGCCCGCGTGATCGGAGTGGGCGTGGGTCAGCAGGACTTCAGTAATATCCTCGGGTTTAACCCCCTGCGTGGCGAGGCTCTCAATCAGACGTCCGCCGTTGCCGGGGCCAAAGAGCTGGCCTGAGCCCGTATCCACCAGAATTTTATGTCCGGGCATCGCAATCAGGAACGCGTTGATGGACACCTCGGCGGGGTTGGTCTGGAAATTTTTCGCGAGCAGCGCATCAATTTTTTGCGGTGTTGTCCGGCGCAGCAGCTTGTGCAGATCCTGCGCGACGGTCCCGTCCGTAAACGAGGTGACCAGAACATCGCCGACCTGAACGCTGTATCCGCCCGCCGGTTGTTTAACGACGTGCTGAGGCGTCTCTGCCGAGGCCTGGAGCGCAGGATAGAACAGCAGTGAACTTGAAATCAGCGTGGACAGAGCAAGTTTTTTCACGGTAAGCATACGAGTCTCCTTTGAAAGCGCTCATCTTACTTCTTCGTAAAATTATAAGAACCTGCCCAGAAATGATAGGACCTATAAACGGGATGGATAGTCAACCGAAGGGCCGGGAAGACGGGCAATGCCTTTTCCGGCCCGTAAGATCTTATTTTTTCAGCGGTGCGTTCCAGCTATCCAACGTGGCTTTGGACCAGGCGCCATAAGCAGCATTTGGCAGCACAATCCAGTCGTTTCCGAAGTGTTCCGCGCTGGCTTCAACCAGATCGCGCTGCTGCTCGCTCGGCTTTTTGTTTTTAAACTGCACGGCGAAATCCGGCAGGCTGTCGCCGAACAGCATCACGATCTGCTGTTTTTTGAGGATGCTCTGGCGACGCTCTTCCTTGCTGACCGTGTCCAGAAGCACGCTTTCATCGGACACCTGCGGAAGTCCCAGGGCTGTTAACGTCCTGAGCGTATCGGCTTTATTTTCCTGCATGCGGTCCGAAACATAATAGATACGGACCTTGCTTTGATTCACATGGTCAAGAAACGCCTTCGCGCCCGGAATTAAGCCGGGTTTTCCCTGTTTTTCCCAGTCGCTCCAGGTGTCCCATTTTGTATAGTCGTGACACTGCTCCGTGTCGCGCACCAGCAGAGGGGTGTTATCCAGCACCGTTTCATCCAGGTCCATAACCACGGCGTAATTTTCAGGCGTTTTCAGACCTTTTAACTTTTCATTGAAACGTTCGGTGGCAAACCGATAGGTTTGCAGCTGAAGAGCCACGATCTCTGCCGATTTCTGCTGATAGCGCAGCGCCATTTCGTACGCTTTGGGTTCACACAGGTCGCGCCCGGCGGCCGTCGCCGCTGCCGTTGCACTCAAAACAGGTAATGCCAGCAGTAATGCCTTCGCCATAAAATTCACGCTTCTTTCCTCAACGCCTTGTTTAAAATCCGCAAAGCGTAGTGAAGTTCAATGACAGAAATATGAAGGCCGCGCCGTTAGACCAGCATGTAATACCAGAACAGGGCGACCTCGTCTTTTTCCGGTAAGGCGTTGTAGAGAAAACGATCGTATCCGCCGAGGGTAAACCCGTAGTTGCGGTAAAACAGACAGGCAGAGACGTTCACATTTTGTGTTTCAAGCCGTAATCCCGGCGCGTTTACGCTGCGGGCCCAGACGTGCGCGGCGGCCATCAGTTTTTGCGCGGCGCCGGTTCTGCGTTTCGTGCGCTCCACGGCGATGTAATCCACCGAGATAAACTTATTCCAGCCGATTGACGCGGTAATAAAACCCGCTATTTCACCGTCATCCGTTTCGGCGATAAGAAATATGGCGTCCGGATTAACGCAGTGGTTTTCAAGGGTTTGGATGTCGAGTTCGTAGGTTTTAATCCAGGGCTCGGCGACGGCTTCGGTATGCAAATCGCAGTGGATAAAGGGCTCTCGCGCAATGTGGCTAATGGTGAAAGAAAAGTCACAGCATTCAAGACGTACGAGGTCAGTATTTAATCCTTTTCGAATCTGCATAATTTTCCCGGTAGTGAGTTATCTCATAAAGAATAGACGAAGCGGTTAAATCCGCTGGGCTAACACACTTTTAATCCTGAACTAAGCTTGTACTTCGTTCCGTGTAAAACGTGGGTCATTCGAGGACAATGAATGGAATTCAGGACATTTCAAAAGCAGTGGGGTGCTGAGTTTATTTCCGATGACGTGGTACGTTTTCGCGTCTGGGCAGAAGGACAGAAAGAACTTACGCTACGTCTGGCTACCGCCGAGGTGCCGATGACGGCAGCTGGCGGCGGCTGGTTCCAGGCAGACGTACCCGGCGTCAGGCACGGCGCAGAGTATCAGTTTGTTCTTCAGGACGGCATGACGGTGCCCGATCCCGCCTCGCGCGCGCAAAAGGGGGACGTTAACGGCCCCTCCGTGGTGATCGATCCCCGGCGCTATCAGCCGGTCAACCGGGACTGGAGCGGGCGTCCGTGGGAAGAGACGGTTATTTACGAACTGCACGTTGGCACCTTTACCCCGGAGGGCACCTTCCGGGCGGCCATCGACAAGCTGCCGTATCTGGCAGAGCTCGGTATTACCCAGCTTGAAGTGATGCCCGTCTCCCAGTTTGGCGGAACCCGCGGCTGGGGCTACGACGGCGTGCTGCTGTATGCCCCGCACGCCGCCTACGGCACGCCGGAGGATTTCCACGCGTTTATCGACGCGGCTCACGGGCTGGGTCTTTCTGTGGTGCTGGATATCGTACTTAATCACTTCGGCCCGGAGGGGAACTATCTGCCGCTGCTGTCGCCCGCGTTTTTCGATGCGGATCGAATGACGCCGTGGGGCAACGGCATCGCCTACGAGCGCGAGCCGGTGAGACAGTACATGACCGACGCGCCGCTCTACTGGCTGACGGAGTACCGTCTGGACGGTCTGCGCTTTGATGCCATCGACCAGATTAAAGACGGCTCGGATACGCATATTCTCGAGGAGATTGCCGCAAAAATTCGCGAGGCCATTCCGCACCGTCACGTTCACCTGACCACGGAAGACAGCCGCAACGTGATTTTCCTGCATCCGCACGATGAGCAGGGCAACACGCCGCTGTTCACCGCCGAGTGGAATGATGACTTCCACAATGCCGCCCACGTGTTTGCTACCGGCGAGACCCACGCGTACTACCAGGATTTTGCCTTTGAGCCGGAGAAAAAGTTTGCCCGGGCGCTGGCGGAAGGGTTTGTCTACCAGGGCGAAATTTCGCTGCAAACCGGTGAATCCCGCGGGGTGGAGTGCCAGACGCAGCCGCCGCAGTTCTTCGTCGATTTTATTCAGAACCACGATCAGACCGGGAATCGCGCCCAGGGCGAGCGGCTTATCACCCTGGCCGGTGCCGACAAGACGCGGGTGCTGCTAGCCGCGCTGCTGCTTTCCCCCCACATCCCGCTGCTGTTTATGGGCGAGGAGTTCGGGGAAACGCATCCGTTCCTGTTCTTCACCGATTTTCACGGCGATCTGGCAAAGGCGGTGCGGGAAGGGCGGGCAAAAGAGTTTACCGGCCATGCGGGACACGATGAAATCGTCCCGGATCCGAATGACGTGAACACCTTTGTTCGCTCAAAGCTCGACTGGAATAAGATTGCCACCGACGAAGGTAAAACGTGGCTGCGCTTCACGCGCCATCTGCTGACGCTGCGCCATCGTCATATTGTTCCGCTTCTGCGTCATGGCGGCACCGTTCAGGGCAAGGTGATCAAGACCGCGCACGGCATGGTGGCGGTGAGCTGGCGCTTCCCGGCTGGGACGCTCTCTCTGGCGCTGAATATCAGCAATAAGCCCGTCACGCTGCCCGATCTCGCGGGTGAGACGCGCTTTGCCTGGCCGGAAGTCACTGACGTTTTACCGCCGAACGGTATTGTCGTTCGCTTTGCTGATGGAGAAGCATCGTTATGATCCCTTCCGCCACGTACCGTATTCAGTTTCGTAATGGCATGACCTTCGACCGCGTTGCGGCGCTGGTGCCGTACCTGAAAGATCTCGGTATCAGCCACCTCTACGCGTCGCCCGTGTTTACCGCCACAGCGGGTTCCACCCACGGCTATGACGTGACCAATCCGAATGAAATCGACCCCGCTATCGGCGGACGAGACGGCTTCGACCGCATGGTCGCAGCGCTTAAGCAGGCCGGCATGGGGCTGATTCTGGACATTGTCCCGAACCATATGTCGACCTCGCTGGAAAATCCCTGGTGGCGGGACGTGATTGAATACGGCCAGCAGAGCCGCTATTTCCGCTACTTCGATATCGACGCGTCGCGCCCGCTCACGCTGCCGTTTCTCGGCGACACCTTTGAGGCGGAGCTGGAGCAGGGAGCCATTACCTTAAAACGTGACCCTGTCACAAAAAAGGCCGCGCTGGTTTACTATGACGCCGAGTATCCGCTCAACCCGGGTACGTACAGCGAGGATAAAAGCATCGCTGAACTGCATGACGCGCAAAGCTGGCGGCTGATGTCCTGGCGGGAGGCGCCGAAGCAGCTCTCGTGGCGGCGCTTCTTTGAGATTACCGGGCTGGTCGGCGTTCGGGTTGAAGACGAGCCGGTATTCGACGATTCGCACCGGCTCATCCTTGAACTGGTCCACGCGGGCGTGGTGGACGGCCTGCGCATTGACCACGTCGACGGCCTGGCCGATCCGCTGGGGTATCTGCAGCGCCTGCGGCAGAAAACCGGCCCCGACTGCTACATCACGGTTGAAAAAATTCTCGCGAAGGGAGAACAGATCCCCGCGGACTGGCCGATCTCCGGTACCACCGGCTACGAGTTTATCGCCTCGCTGGCGGAAGTGCTGGTCGACGACGATAGCCTGGGGCGTCTTGAGAAAACCCACGACGAGACGCTGGGCATCACGGTCGATCGCCACGCGGAACTGCGGGATGCCAAAGGCCTGATGACCGATCGTAATTTTGAGGGTGAATTCACCACGCTGCTAAACCTTGCTGAGGATCTGGCACGCCGCAATGAGGTTGCGCTGCCGCGCGAGGAAATCCGCCACGCGCTGCGCGAACTGCTTATTGCGTTTCCGGTCTACCGCACCTACGGCACCCGGGAAGGATTAACCCCGCCGGACGTGGCGCTGCTTAACCGCGTGGTTGCCAGCGTGGAGACGTCGGAAGCGGCGCTCAGCCTGATCGTGCGCATTCTTACCGGCGACCTGCCGGAAGATTGCCGCGAGAGCGCCGCGCTGTTCAGGACCCGCTTCCAGCAGCTCACCGGGCCGCTGATGGCGAAATCCGTTGAAGACACGCTGTTCTTTCGCCACAACCTCGAGCTTGCGCTCAATGAAGTCGGTGCCGACCCGACCCCGCGCGCGTTTTCCTTATCCCGCTTCCACCAGGACATGCGCATTCGTCTGGCCCGTCAGCCCGACGCGCTGCTGGGCACCTCCACGCACGACACCAAGCGCGGGGAAGATGCCCGGGCACGTCTTTACACCCTGACGGAAGCGCCGGAACAATGGGGCAATAACCTGGCCCGCTGGCGGCAGATGAACCAGACCCAGGTGCGTTTTCTCAATGACGGTACCGCGCCGAACGCCGCCGATACCTGGATGATCTATCAGGCGCTGGCGGGCGTCTGGCCCGCCACGTTGTCACCAGACGACGTCGACGGGCTGAAATCACTCGAAGAACGTTTCCTTGGCTTTCTTGAGAAAGCGCTGCGCGAGGCGAAACAGCGCACCGACTGGATCGACAGCAACGAGAGCTATGAGAGCGTGGTGCTGAGCTACGCGCGGCACCTGCTTTCCCCGGACAACACCCTGTTCCTGCATGATTTCAGCGAGGCGATGCGGCCCTTTATCCGGGCCGGGCTGATGAACAGCCTCAGCCAGACGGTGATCAAGCTTACTGCCCCCGGCGTGCCGGACATCTATCAGGGCAGCGAGGCGCTTAACTTTAGCCTGGTCGACCCGGATAACCGCCGGGAGCCGGACTTTCCGGCCCTGGAGCACAACCTCAGCGCGGCGGATGCCACGGTGTTTGACGACCAGGCATGCTGGCGAGACGGGCGCGTTAAGCAGTTCGTCACCGCCACGCTGCTGCGGCTTCGGCCGCATTACGATGCGCTTTTCCGCTATGGCGACTGGCTGCCGCTTAAGGTCTCCGGCGAGCGCGAGGAGAACCTGATTGTCTATGCGCGCGTTAAGGAGGACGAGGCGCTGATTGTTGCCGTGCCGCGCCTGGTTTTTGGTGTCAACGGCAACGAAGAGCTGTGGATCAATACCACGGTAGCGATACCCGACGACCTGGTCGGGAAGCGCTATCGGGACCTGTTCAGCGGTGAAAGCCGCATTCTGCAAGAGACGCTGGATTTAACGTCAGAAAAGGGATGTGTACTGGTTCTGCTTACCTGCGAATAATCGTGGAGAACGAAAATGGCAAAGGATACTACGTTTGAAATTCGGGCCGGTCATGGCCAGCAGTTGGGTGCTAATTATGACGGGAAAGGGGTTAACTTCGCGCTGTTCTCCGCTCACGCCGAGCGGGTAGAGCTCTGTCTTTTTGACCCGTCCGGGAAAAACGAAATCGCCCGGCTGGAGCTGCCGGAATATACCCATGAGGTCTGGCACGGCTATGTGCCGGACCTGAAGCCCGGCGCGCTGTACGGCTATCGCGTCTATGGGCCCTACGATCCTGAAAACGGTCACCGCTTCAACCCGCACAAGCTGCTTATCGACCCTTACGCCCGCGAACTGGTGGGCGATATCGACTGGAACGACGCGCATTTCGGCTATGTGCTGGGACATGACGAACTGGACCTCAGTTTTGATACGCGCGACAGCGCGCCGTTTACGCCAAAATGCAAGGTCATCGACCCGGACGCCTTTGACTGGCAGGACAACAGCCGGCCAAACGTGCCCTGGCCGCGTACCGTCGTCTATGAGAGCCACGTGAAGGGCTTTACCCAGATGAACCCGGCCATCCCGCCTGAGCTGCGCGGCACGTTTGAGGGGATGGGACACAAAGCCTCGGTCGACTACATCAAGAGTCTTGGCATCACCTCGGTGGAGCTGCTGCCGGTTCACTGGTTCCCGGACGACCAGCATCTGCTCGATCGTGGCCTGAAGAACTTCTGGGGCTATAACACCCTCGGCTTTTTTGCTCCGGCGTCGCGCTATTACGGCCCGGCGGGGATCCAGGGCTTTCGCGACATGGTGCGCGCGTATCATGACGCGGGCATCGAGGTGATTCTGGACGTGGTGTACAACCACACGGCGGAAGGAAATGAGCTTGGCCCCACGCTCTCGTTCAAGGGGATTGATAACTACAGCTATTACCGCACCCTGCCGGACCAGCACCGGTACTACATCAACGACACCGGGACGGGAAATACGGTCAACACCTCGCACCCGCGCGTGCTGCAGATGGTGATGGATTCACTGCGCTACTGGGCGGAGTCGATGCACATCGACGGTTTTCGTTTCGATCTGGGGACGATCCTGGGCCGCGAGCCGGAAGGGTTTGACCCACGCGGCGGTTTCTTCGACGCCATATCGCAGGATCCGGTGTTATCGAGACTGAAGCTGATTGGTGAACCCTGGGATATCGGTCCCGGCGGGTATCAGGTTGGCGGTTTCCCGCCGGGCTGGGGGGAGTGGAACGACAAATACCGCGATACCGTACGCGAGTACTGGAAGGGCGATAACGTCTCCAATGATTTTGCCGCACGCCTGCTGGGATCCGGGGATCTTTACGACCTGCGCGGACGTCGTCCGTGGGCCAGCGTCAACTTCATCACCGCTCACGACGGCTTTACGCTGAATGACCTGGTGTCGTATAACGAAAAGCACAACGCCGACAACGGTGAGGACAATAACGATGGGCATAACGATAACCGCTCGTACAACTACGGCGAGGAAGGGCCAACCGAGAACCCGGATATTATTGCTACCCGCGAACGGCAGAAGCGTAATTTCCTGACCACGCTGCTGTTTTCACACGGCACGCCGATGCTGCTGGCGGGGGACGAGTTTGGCCGCACGCAGAAGGGCAACAACAACGGCTACTGCCAGGACAGTGAGATTTCGTGGATTGACTGGAAGGGGCTATCCGAAAACGACGCCGCGCTGCGCGAGTTTACCCGACGGCTTATTGCCCTGCGCGCATCGCAGCCGCTGCTGCGCCGTGAAAGCTGGCGCGACGGGCTCGAGATCCGCTGGTTTAATGCCGGAGGCGGTCCGCAGCAGGACGAGCAGTGGGATGAGGGCTCGACGCTCGGGGTCTCCATCAGCAGGCCGGATCTCAGGCAGGAGGACGGCATCTGGCACGACGTGCTGATGCTGTTTAATCCGTTTGAAGGCACCGTGCCGTTCCAGATCCCGCAGTTTGGCGAAGGGGGATGGGTGCTGGAGCTGTCTACGGCAGAGGACGCTGCCGCCGGGACAGCGTTCACCGACACCGTAGAGTACGAACTGGCCGGACGCAGTATTACCCTCTTCAGACGTCCTTAGCCCTAGAGTGATGCCGCCGCGCGGGCGGCGGTGTCATACAGGGAGGAGATCGTGCGTAACAGCTGCGCAGTTTCGCCAATCGACTTCCCGGCAATGCCGCTCTCCGCGTGGATAGCGATCAGACACGCCTCCCGCACGTCCCGGTACTTCATGCACAACGCTTTCCCTTCCTCGGTGGTGGAGAAAAAGAGCTCTTTGCCCGCTTTCTCACTCGTCACGTAGCCCGCTTTGACCAGCTTTTTCAGGGCATAGGTCACCACGTGGGTATCTTCCACGTTGAGAACGAAACAGATATCGGCCAGCTTTTTCTTGCGGTCACGGTGGTTCACGTGATGCAGCAGCGAGACGTCAAAGGCGCCCATGTCGGGCTCGCCCGCTGCGGTCATGCAGCGCACCATCCATTTGTTGAACGCGTTGCTGGTCATGATCAGCGCGTACTCCAGCTCTGACAGCTCCGCGCAGCGCTCGGACACCAGATGGCGGGAAGAGACGATCCGGCCGTCGTTGATATCGTCGCGATCGGGTGAAGCACTCTTTTTCGAGGTCATAACGTTCCTTAGCCAGAAATGTAAACTCATCGATAAAATAAGAACATTTTATTGATAATTTGTTTACATGTTTTTGAGGTTCAGATATAGCTTTTTAGCGCAGGTTTTCCGAAACCTGACGAAAAACACAACATCGCTCGCCGCAAATTAAAAAAATAGCCGTCGGCGCGCAACGCTCACTTTGGATAGGGTAAACGTTATGGACGGTACTACGCTGTTGCCGCTGATCGGGATACCGATCGTGGTTATTGGTTTTGCACTGCGCTTCAACCCGCTGCTGGTGGTCGTGGTGGCGGGGCTGGCGACGGGTCTGCTGGTCGGCATGGATTTCGGGATGCTGCTGGAGACTTTCGGCGAGAAGTTCGTGAATAGCCGATCGCTGGCGACCTTCATTCTGATCCTGCCCGTGATTGGTCTGCTGGAATATTACGGGCTTAAGGAGCGCGCGCAGGCCTGGGTGGCGAAGATCGCCAGCGCCACCTCGGCGCGTATTCTGATGCTCTATTTTGTCGCCCGTGAGGGCACCGCCGCGCTGGGGCTGATGTCGCTGGGCGGCCATGCCCAGACGGTGCGCCCGCTGCTGGCCCCGATGGCCGAAGGGGCGGCGCTGAACGAATACGGCGAGCTGCCGCAGCACATCCGCGACAAAATCAAAGCCCATGCCGCGGCGTGTGACAATATCGCGGTCTTCTTCGGGGAAGATATTTTTATTGCCTTTGGGGCGGTGCTGCTGATCGACGCCTTCCTGAAAGAGAACGGTATTCCGGGCATCGAACCGCTGCATATCGGCCTGTGGGCCATCCCAACCGCCATTGCGGCATTAATTATTCATATGACGCGCCTGCTGCGCCTGGATGCCAGCATCCGTCGCGACGTGATGGCCTGGCGTGCAGAGCAGGGTACGCAGGAGGCCGCGCAATGATGACGCTCATCACCATTAACCGCGTGTACTACCTGATCGGCTTCGTCGTGATGCTGCTGGTCGTGATGACCCTGCGCGATCGCGCCAATCCGAAGCGTTTTACCACGGCGCTGTTCTGGTTCTTGTTTGGCGGGATCTTCCTCTTCGGCGACCTGATGGTGCAGGAGCTGGGGAAATCGCTGGCGTACCGGATCATTGGCGGGGGCGTTATCGCTATCGCGCTGCTGGCGGGCTTTGGCCTGGTCGGGAAAGGGCACTATAAGATGTCCACCGAGGAGGAGCGCGTTGCCTCATCGAACCGGCTAAAAAACTGGCTGTTTCTGCCCGCGCTGATGATCCCGGTGGTGACGGTTATTGGCACCCTTTTCCTGAAAGGGGTTTCGGTTGGCGGCGTGTTTCTGCTCGATCAGAAACAGCTCACCCTGGCGGCGCTGTGCGTGGCCTGCGTCGCGGCGATCTTCACCGGCTGGTGGCTGACCAAAGGTACCCCGCTGCATGCCATTCGTCAGTCTCGTCGTCTTGTCGATACCATCGGCTGGGCGGTGATCCTGCCGCAGATGCTGGCCATGCTCGGCGGCGTGTTCGTGGCGGCCAATACCGGTGATTCAGTGCAGAAGGTGGTGAGCCTGTTCGTTAACCCGGATAACCGCTTCATGCTGGTGGTGATTTACTGCGTGGGAATGGCGCTGTTTACCATGATCATGGGGAATGCCTTTGCGGCCTTCCCGGTGTTGAGCGCCGGTATCGCCTTGCCGTTTCTGATCAACGTGCATCACGGCAACCCGGCACCGCTGCTGGCGATTGGCATGTACGCGGGCTATTGCGGCACGCTGATGACGCCGATGGCCGCAAACTTCAATATCGTTCCCGCCGCGCTGCTGGAGCTGAAGGACAAATATCAGGTGATCAAGATCCAGATCCCGACCGCGTTAACCCTGCTGGTGGTGAACGTGTTCCTCATGTATTTCCTCGTGTTTCGCTAAGGAGCTGTTATGGAATTAACGCAACATCAGGCTGACGCGTTTGCCCGCATGCCTTTGACCTATTTGCGCCAGGAATACCCGAACCACATCATGCATCTGCTGAATGATGATGGCGACGTGCTGCCGCCTCGCGAACTGCACCCGATTTTCTACGGCTGTTTCGACTGGCATTCGGCGGTTCACGGCTACTGGCTGCTGCTGCGCTGCGTGCGTCTTTATCCCGAACTACCGTGTCGCGAGGCGATCGTCGCGCTTTTTGACGAGCACCTGACCGAAGAGAACGTGGCGAAAGAGCTGGCCTATTTCACCGCGCCGTTCCGCGCCTCGTTTGAGCGCCCGTATGGCTACGGCTGGCTGCTGGCGCTGGCCCAGGAGCTGAAGCAGTCGTCGCTGCCGCAGGCCGCAGTCTGGTACCAGACGCTTGAGCCGTTAACCCAGGATATTCGCAATCGGCTGGTGGATTACCTCGGCAAGCTTACCTATCCGATCCGCGTCGGGACGCACTACAACACGGCGTTTGCCCTCGCGCTGGGGCTGGACTACGCCCGAGCCGTAGAAGATAGCGCGCTTGAGCAGGCGATTGTGACGGCGGCTGAGCGGTTTTATCTCACCGACACGCGCTATCCGGCGCATTACGAACCCGGCGGGGATGAGTACATTTCCGGGGCGCTGACGGAAGCGCTGCTGATGAGCAAGGTGTCGGAGGGCTTCCCGGCCTGGTTTGACGCGTTTCTCCCGGAGGTAGGTTCCGTTGCGGCGCTGATGAACCCGGCGGAAGTGAGCGACCGTACCGACCCGAAAATCGCCCATCTCGACGGGTTAAACCTCAGCCGCGCCTGGTGCATGAAGCATATTGCCCGCGCGCTTCCCGCTAACCATCCGGCGCAGCAGGCGCTGCGCGAGGCGGTGGCGAAACACCTGACGGCAAGCGTCGAGCATGTGGTTGGCAGCCATTACAGCGGCGGGCACTGGCTGGCGAGCTTTGCGCTGCTGGCGCTGGAGTAAACGAACGAGTCGCCTTTTTTGCCGGGTGGCGCTGCGCTTACCCGGCCTACGCTTCCTTGTAGGCCCGTGCAAGCGTAGCGCCGCCGGGCTAATCAGGCTGATGCCCGAACCGCAGGGCGCAGCCTGCTCACGCTAAACAACACCGATCCCGTCGAGGCGATGACGGCTATCCACAGCGCCAGATGCACGGCCCGGTCATGGTCTGATCCGGTCGTTGCAAGCAGCACGCCCACCGCGGCGGCGCCTAGACACTGCCCAAACGTCCTGACGATAGACAACACGCCGGAGGCGTAGCTGGCATATTCCCGCGCCACGTTAGAGAGCATTTCCCGGTTATTGGGGCTCTGGAAGCAGCCAAACCCAATCCCGCACACCAGACTGCGCAGGCAGATATTCCATGCGGAAGGGCTTTCCGGCAACGTCGCCAGCAGGACCAGTCCACCGACAAAAATCATCAGCCCGATTGTCGAGATCAGCGGCGCGGAAATCGTATCGGCCCAGCGCCCGGCGTGCGGCGCGATCAGCACGATGCCAATCGGCCACGGGGTGAACAGCAGCGCGGAGACCACCGGGCTGTAGCCATATACGCTCTGAAACAGGAACGGCAGCGCAACAAAGGTGATGCCCTGGCTCACAAACGAGGCCAGCGAGGTCAGGGCTGCGAGGGTGAAGCGTCCGTTTTTGAACATGACGGGCGGCAGGATGGGACTTTGCGCGCGCCGAATTCGCCAGATAAAGGCGAGGGCGCTGACCAGCGTGAGCAGCCCCCAGCCTGTGGCCGCCTGGTTAATGTGTTGCGTCACGCTCTGAAGACTGTCAGCCAGCATGATCGCTGAGCCTAACAGCACGGCGGAGAGCACGGCGCCCGGCGCGTCAAAGGTTGAGCGGTTAACGGCCGATTCCCGCGGCAAGGCCCGCCACGCCAGCAGCAGGGCGATGCTGCCCGGAAGAATGTTAATGGCGAACAGCCACTGCCAGCTCAGCGCGTCCAGTAGGGTTCCGCCCAGCACGGGAGCAATCGCCGTGCTGGAGGCGATAAGCAGGGCGTGCAGCCCCAGAATGCGGCCAAGCAGTCGACCCGGAAAAACGGATCGCAGGATGGCCGGGGCGATACTCAGGGTCGCCGCGCCGCCGATGCCTTGCAAAATACGCATGCCGATCAGCATTTCTGGCGTGGTCGCCAGCGCGCAGCCGAGCGAGGTGAGCGTAAAGGTGGCAAGCCCGGCCAGAAAGACCGGGCGATAGCCCACGCGCGCCGCCAGCGCCGCGAAGAGGGCTAACGTCATTGCCGCTGATAGCAGATAACCGTTGGCGAACCAGACCGCGACGTTCGCGGGAACCTGCATCGCCCTTGCCATGGAGGGCAGCGCGATGTTGATCATGGTGCCGTCAAAGACGCCCATCAGCGTGGTAGTCATAACGGCGGCCATTACCCGGGCGCGTTCATGCCCGGGTAAACCTTCATCGCCGGGCTGGTTTGAAAATAGCGTCATCGTCGTTACTCCGGATAAGAATAGTGATGACGAAACTATAATCATGCGGTATACAGGGCGGAAGACGCATCAGCTGCACTTAATCGTTGCATATAACGCCTTATCTGAGGAGCCATCGTGTCCGATCCTGATTTTAACCTTCTGGTTGCGCTCGACGTTCTGCTGGCCGAAGCCAGCGTGGCGGGCGCGGCGCGACGTTTGAACCTCAGCACCTCCGCCATGAGCCGCACCCTGAGCAGGCTGCGGGAGGTGACCGGCGATCCTATTCTGGTACGGGCCGGTCGTCATATGGTGCTGACGCCCTGGGCCGAAGCCACCCGGGACCGCGCCAGAAGCGCCGTACACGAGGCGAGGGCGGTGCTACAGCCCTCCACCGACGCGCTGAAGGTGGAAAATCTCGAGCGGCTGTTCACCATCAGAGCCAACGACGGTTTTGTGGTGGCGTTTGGGCCACTGCTGATTGCGGCGGTGGCGAGCGTTGCGCCCGAGGTGTGCATCCGCTTCTCGCCGAAACCTGAAAAAACGTCGCGCTATTTGCGTGAGGGGCTGGTCGACCTGGAGATCGGCGTGCAGAGCAATATGGGGCCTGAAATACGGCTGCAACGGCTCTTTCAGGATCGGTTTGTTGGCGCGGTGCGCAAGGGGCATCCGCTGTCATTACGGCCTGATGTCAGCCTTGCCGATTATGTCGCGTGGGGCCACGTGGTGGCCTCACCGGACGGATCGTTACACGGTTTTGTCGATGACGCGCTGGCGGAACGGGGGATGAAGCGCAAGATCGCCAGCGTGGTGCCCGGATTTCCGACGGCACTATCCGTGGCGCTGGCGTCCGATCTGATTGCCATGGTGCCGGCGCTGTACCTGCTCAATCAGCCGATGAACGAGCGCGTACACGTTTTTGAGCTGCCGTTTAAAACCCGGACCATTACGGTGTCGCAGATGTGGCATCCGCGCATGGAACGGGACCCGGGGCATCGATGGCTCAGGGAAAAGGTACTGGACGTGTGTCGGCCCGTGCGCTGACGCTCAGGTCGCTTTTCCCGGCACGGTGAGGATAAAGCGTGTCGACACCGCATCCGATTCCACGCGGACTTTTCCGTGGTGCGCGGTGACGATGGACTTCACGATGGCAAGCCCGATCCCGCTGCCTTCGCCTTTACGCTGCCTTGACGGATCGACGCGATAGAAACGGTCAAACAGCTTCGGCAGATGTTCCTGAGGGATCGGCGTGCCGGGGTTTTCTGTCACCAGTTCAACGTCGTTATCCCGTTTTTTGAGGGAGACCGTCACCGTTTTGCCCGCTGGCGTATAGCGCAGGGCGTTGGATAAAAGATTATTGATGGCCCTTCTGAACATCTGCGGATCGCCTTCTATCAGGCAGGGCATCCCGTTGAATTTCAGCGTGATATTCCGCTCTTCCGCCCAGGCTTCGAAGAAATCGAAGACTTTCATGACCTCCGTACTCAAATCAAACATCACCCGGTCGGGGATCAGCTGATTATTATCCGCCTGCGCCAGGAAAAGCATATCGCTGACCATCCGCGTCATCCGGTTGTACTCTTCAAGACTGGAGTAAAGAACATCTTCCAGCTCTTTCTGCGAGCGGTTCTGGCTCAGCGCGATTTCCGTTTGCGTCACCAGGTTGGTGATGGGGGTTCTGATTTCATGCGCGATATCAGCGGAAAAATTCGCCTGACGGGTAAAGACATCTTCTATCTTTTCGATCATATGGTTGAAGGAGATGACCAGCTGTTCCAGCTCAACGGGCACGCGCGACGGCTCCAGTCGTGCATCCAGATTTTCGGAGGTGATATTTTTAATGGCGTTGCTGACGTTACGCAGAGGCAAATGTCCCTGACGCACCGCGATGCGAATGACAAGAATAATCAGCAGGCTGATCGCCGCGGCAATCGCCAGGAGATTCTTTTTCAGCGCCTCAAGGTAGTGGAGATGAAAATTAATCGAGAGCCCGATCAGCATGACGTAGCCCTGGGTTTTGCCCTGCAGCGTCGCCGTGCCGGAAGAGGCGATAATCCGGTAGGTTTCCATGTTCATATCGGACCCTGCGTGCATGTTTGTAGCAGGGCCGTCAACCGTCCAGAGAAACACATCCTGCGCGCGGCGGTGTTCGCTAAAGTCCGCCGTATTCATTGCAGGGCGCAGTGCCGCTCCTTGCGCCGAGCTGAACAGGATATTGCCCTGGGGATCCAGAAGCAGGACGGCCACGTTGCGGTAGCTGGCAATTGACTCTTTGATCTTGCTGATTTTCTTTTGGTCGGGATCGGCCGGAGCTTGCAGTATGCGGTGCATTGCGGTGCTGATTTGCTGCAGATCGCTGATATCCTGCTCGGCAAAGTGTTTTTCAACGGAATGCAGCATAAACCAGGTAAAGGCGAAAAAAGCCAGAATTGTGGAGAGACTGATAAAAAAGGTCAGCCGCAGAGCAAGCGAAAAAGGGCGCCTGGGAAGCTTAACGTGCATCCGGCACCTCCAGCATATAGCCCACGCCGCGCACCGTCTGGATCAGCTTCGGTTCAAAATCGTTGTCAATTTTCGCACGAAGCCGCTTTACGGCCACGTCAATTGCGTTCGTGTCGCTGTCAAAGTTCATGTCCCACACCTGGGAGGCAATCAGGGAGCGGGGAAGCACCTCTCCCTGATGACGCATGAAAAACTCCAGCAGGCTGAACTCTTTGCTGGTTAACAGGATACGGCTTCCGGCCCGGCTTACCTTTCTCGACACGAGGTCAACCGTCAGGTCAGCCACCTGCAGCTGGCTTTGCGCAATCACCGTATTTCCGCGTCTTAACAGCGTCCTTACCCTGGCGAGCAGCTCAGCAAAGGCGAAAGGCTTAATCAGGTAATCATCCGCGCCCAGCTCAAGCCCTTTAACCCGGTGCTCAATCGTGCCGAGTGCCGTCAGTAGCAGGATGGGCATCCCCTTGCCGGCAGAGCGGAGCATGCGGACAATGTCCCAGCCGTTCACATCGGGCAGCATGATATCCAGAATCAGCAGATCGTATTCAGCGGTCATGGCGAGATGGTAGCCGTTCAGGCCATTATCCGCGTGGTCCACCACAAACCCCGCCTCAGTCAGACCCTTACTCAGGTACTCACCGGTTTTAATTTCGTCTTCGACGATCAGTATTTTCATCGTGCTCCCCAGAATGGCTGCTGATGACATTCTAGTGAGCCTGCGACCGTTAACAATGACTTACGCCATAAATGACAACATTGTCATTATCCTGTCACCCGTCAAACAGGATGCGTTCCGTAGAGTAGCCCTAAAACTCCTCTGGACTTCATTTGAACCGTTATGTTCCCGTTAAAACGACTTAGCATCAGTACGGTATTTATTCTTGCAGGCTGCGTCTCGCTGGCCCCTGAATACCAGCGCCCGGCGGCACCGGTGCCCCAGCAGTTTTCACTTTCGCGCAACGGCCTGACGCCCGCGGTGGCGGGGTATCAGGACACCGGCTGGCGACACTTTTTTGTCGATCCTCAGGTTGCCGGGCTGATAACAGAAGCTCTGGAGAACAACCGCGATATAAAAATGGCCGCCCTGAAGGTTGAAGAAGCCCGGGCGCAGTTCAACGTGACGGATGCGGATCGTTACCCTCAGCTAAATGCCTCCTCGGGTATCACCTACAGCGGCGGGCTGAAAAGTGACAAACCCACCGCGCAGCAGTACGACGCGGGTTTTGCGCTTAGCTATGACCTCGACTTTTTCGGCAAGCTGAAGAACATGAGCGATGCTGACCGACAAAACTTTTTCGCCAGCGAGGAGGCCCGTCGCGCGGTGCATATCCTGCTCGTCTCTAACGTGTCGCAGAGCTATTTCAACCAGCAGCTGGCGTATAAACAGCTGCGCATTGCGCGGGATACGCTGACAAATTACCAGCAGTCTTATGCGTTCGTTGAGCAGCAGCTGGTGACGGGCAGTACGAACGTCCTGGCGCTGGAACAGGCGCGGGGACAGATCGAAAGTACGCGAGCAGATATTGCTAAAAGAGAGGGGGATCTGGCGCAGGCCAATAATGCCCTGCAGCTGGTCCTCGGCACGTATCGCGCACTGCCGGGTGACGGCGGCATGAATGCCAGCGACGTTGCGCCGGTAACGCTGCCTCCACACCTTTCTTCAGCGATACTGCTGCAGCGCCCGGATATTATGGAGGCGGAGTATCAGCTTAAAGCGGCCGATGCGAATATCGGTGCGGCGCGCGCTGCCTTTTTCCCGTCCATATCACTTACCAGCGGGCTCTCAACCAGCAGCACGGAGTTGTCAAGCCTGTTCACGTCAGGGAGCGGGATGTGGAATTTTATTCCTAAAATCGACATTCCCATTTTTAATGCGGGCAGAAATAAGGCCAACCTGAAGCTGGCCGAAATTCGCCAGCAGCAGTCGGTTGTGAATTACGAACAAAAAATTCAGTCCGCCTTCAAACAGGTTGCCGACGCGCTTGCGCTGCGGGGCAGCCTCAGCCAGCAGCTGTCCGCACAGCATCGGTATCTTGATTCGCTACGCATCACCCTGCAGCGCGCCAGAGGGTTATATTCCAGCGGTGCAGTTAGCTATATCGAAGTATTAGACGCGGAACGTTCGTTGTTTTCTACGCAGCAAAACATTCTCGACCTTATTTATGCCCGTCAGGTTAATGAAATTAATCTTTTCACCGCGCTCGGCGGCGGTTGGGTCGAATAACCTTATTTAATTAAACAGGAAAATAAACATGCGCAATTCACTTAAGGCCCTTGTATTCGGTACGTTCTCCATTGTGTTTTCTGCTGGCGTCCAGGCCGAGGTCCATCAGCACGAGGGGATGAGTTCTGCCAGCGAAGGGACCTCAGAGCAGCTCATCACCGGGACCGGTATCGTGAAGGACATTGATCTCACAAATAAAAAAGTCACGATCTCTCATGAAGCCATCCCGGTGATTGGCTGGCCCGCGATGACCATGCGTTTCACCTTTATTCAGGCTGACGAGAGCATCACGGCCTTAAAAGTCGGCAGTCACGTTGATTTTACGTTTGTTCAGCAGGGCAATATCTCTTTACTGAAGAGCATTAAATAGCGAGACACGGCATGGCCTCATTAAAAATAAAATATGCTGCCATGATAGTCAGCAGCCTAATTGCGGGAGGGCTGATATCGGTGACGGCATGGCAGGCGATTCATTCATCTGAAAAAACGGAAAATAGCGCCCCGGAAAGAAAGGTGCTTTTCTGGTATGACCCGATGAAGCCAGACGTTAAATTCGATAAGCCCGGTAAATCGCCGTTTATGGATATGGATCTGGTAGCGAAATATGCGGATGAAAACGACAATAAACGCAGTGCCGGTATCCGTATTGACCCGACGCAGGTCCAGAACCTGGGATTAAAAACGCAAAAGGTGACGCGCGGAACGCTGAATTATGCCCAGACGATCCCGGCAAACGTCAGCTATAACGACTATCAGTTTGTGATTGTGCAGGCGCGCGCGGAAGGCTTCGTAGAGAAAGTGTACCCGCTGACAATCGGCGATAAGGTGAAGAAAGGCACGCCGCTGGTTGATATCACGATCCCGGACTGGGTCGAAGCGCAGAGCGAATTCCTGCTACTCTCCGGCACCGGCGGTACGCCCACGCAGATAAAAGGGGTCCTGGAGCGGCTGCGCCTGGCCGGTATGCCGGATGAGGATATCCAGCGGCTGCGTGCGACCCGCACTATCCAGACCCGGTTTACCATCAGGGCGCCAATCGACGGGGTGATCACCGCCTTTGACCTGCGTACCGGCATGAATATTTCCAAAGATAAGGTGGTGGCGCAAATTCAGGGGATGGATCCGGTTTGGATCGGCGCGGCAGTGCCTGAGTCCATTGCTTATCTGCTTAAAGACACCTCGCAGTTTGCCGTTTCGATACCGGCTTATCCGGATAAATCCTTCCCGGTTGAAAAATGGAGTCTTCTGCCGAGCGTGGATCAAACCACCCGCACGCTGCAGGTGCGCCTGCAGGTCGCTAACAGGGATGAGCTGCTGAAACCGGGCATGAATGCGTACCTGAAGCTGAATACCCAAAGTCAGGAAATGCTGCTGATCCCCTCCCAGGCCGTTATTGATACCGGCAAAGAACAGCGTGTGATTACCGTCGATGCGGAAGGGAATTTTGTGCCGAAAAGGATCCATGTTCTGCATGAATCTCAGCAGCAGTCCGGCATTGGTAGCGGACTGGAAGAGGGGGAGTCGGTAGTGGTCAGCGGTCTGTTCCTGATTGACTCGGAGGCCAATATTACCGGCGCGCTGGAGCGCATGCGCCACGCTGAAGCTGCTGACGACGCGCATTCTGGCCATTAAGGAGACGATGATGATTGAATGGATTATCCGGCGGTCGGTCGCCAACCGTTTCCTGGTCATGATGGGGGCGCTGTTCCTCAGCGTCTGGGGGACATGGACCATTATCAACACCCCGGTCGATGCCTTGCCCGATCTCTCTGACGTTCAGGTGATTATCAAAACCAGCTATCCCGGCCAGGCCCCGCAGATTGTTGAAAACCAGGTGACCTATCCACTCACCACCACCATGCTGTCGGTTCCCGGCGCAAAGAGCGTGCGCGGTTTTTCGCAGTTTGGTGATTCGTACGTGTATGTCATTTTTGAAGACGGCACCGATTTATACTGGGCCCGTTCGCGCGTGCTGGAGTATCTGAACCAGGTTCAGGGCAAACTCCCTGCCGGTGTCAGTTCCGAAATCGGTCCTGATGCCACGGGCGTGGGCTGGATATTTGAGTATGCGCTGGTGGATCGCAGCGGAAAACACGATCTCGCCGAATTGCGCTCGTTGCAGGACTGGTTCCTGAAATTTGAGCTGAAAACGATCCCGAACGTGGCCGAAGTGGCCTCCGTCGGCGGCGTGGTGAAGCAGTACCAGATCCAGGTCAATCCGTTAAAACTGGCTCAGTACGGCATTAGTCTGCCCGAGGTAAAGCAGGCCCTTCAGTCGTCTAACCAGGAGGCAGGAGGATCGTCAGTTGAAATGGCGGAAGCGGAGTATATGGTCCGGGCCAGCGGCTATCTGCAGACAATGGATGATTTCAATAACATCGCCCTGAAAACCGGCGAGAACGGGATACCGATTTACCTGCGCGATGTTGCCCGCGTACAAACGGGGCCGGAAATGCGGCGCGGGATTGCCGAGCTGAACGGGCAGGGGGAAGTTGCAGGTGGCGTGGTGATCCTGCGTTCGGGCAAAAATGCGCGTGAAGTCATTACGGCGGTGAAAGAGAAACTGGAGACGCTGAAGGCCAGCCTGCCGGAAGGCGTTGAGATAGTGACTACCTACGATCGCAGCCAGCTCATCGATCGGGCAATCGACAACCTGAGTTCCAAGCTGCTCGAAGAGTTTATCGTGGTGGCCATCGTCTGCGCCCTGTTCCTGTGGCACGTTCGCTCTGCGCTGGTGGCGATTGTCTCTCTGCCGCTTGGCCTGTGTATTGCCTTTATCGTCATGCATTTCCAGGGGCTGAACGCCAATATCATGTCGCTGGGAGGCATTGCCATTGCCGTCGGCGCGATGGTGGATGCCGCCATCGTGATGATTGAAAACGCGCACAAACGGCTGGAAGAGTGGGATCGCCAGCATCCGGGAGAGCAGATTGACAACGCTACGCGCTGGAAAGCGATCACCAACGTCTCTGTCGAGGTGGGCCCCGCGCTGTTTATCAGCCTGTTAATCATTACTTTATCGTTTATCCCCATCTTTACCCTTGAGGGTCAGGAAGGGCGGCTGTTTGGTCCGCTGGCCTTCACGAAAACGTACGCCATGGCGGGCGCGGCCGCGCTGGCTATCATCGTTATCCCCATCCTGATGGGATTCTGGATCCGGGGTAAAATCCCTGCCGAGACCAGTAACCCGTTGAACAGGTTGCTGATTAAAGCCTACCACCCGCTTCTGATTAGGGTGCTCCACTGGCCAAAAACAACCCTGCTGGTTGCGGCCTTATCCATCTTCACGGTGATCTGGCCCCTGAGCCAGGTGGGCGGCGAGTTCCTGCCAAAGATCAACGAAGGCGATCTGCTGTATATGCCGTCAACATTGCCGGGCGTTTCTCCGGCAGAAGCGGCCGCACTGTTACAGACCACGGACAAACTCATCAAAACCGTGCCTGAGGTGGCCTCAGTTTTCGGCAAGACGGGTAAGGCCGAAACGGCTACGGATTCCGCGCCGCTCGAAATGGTGGAAACCACTATCCAGCTTAAACCGGAGGATCAGTGGCGGCCCGGCATGACGATTGACAAGATTATTGACGAGCTCGACAAGACCGTTCGTTTGCCCGGCCTGGCTAACCTATGGGTTCCGCCCATTCGTAACCGCATTGATATGCTCTCAACCGGGATCAAAAGCCCGATTGGTATCAAGGTGTCCGGTACCGTTTTGTCTGATATCGACGCCACGGCGCAAAGCATCGAGGCGGTTGCCAAAACGGTGCCAGGCGTGGTGTCGGCCCTGGCTGAACGTCTGGAGGGCGGGCGCTACATTGATGTCAACATCAACCGGGAGAAGGCCTCCCGCTACGGGATGACGGTGGGCGATGTGCAGCTCTTTGTCTCCTCGGCCATCGGCGGGGCGACGGTGGGAGAAACGGTGGAAGGCGTCGCCCGGTACCCGATCAATATTCGCTATCCTCATGACTACCGGAACAGCCCGAACGCGCTGAAGCAGATGCCGATCCTGACGCCGATGAAACAGCAGATCACGCTGGGCGATGTTGCGGATATCAACGTGGTTTCCGGCCCCACGATGCTGAAAACGGAGAATGCCCGGCCTGCGAGCTGGATTTATATCGATGCCCGCGGCAGGGATATGGTGTCGGTGGTGAACGACATTAAGACGGCCATTAGTCAGAACGTAAAGCTGAGACCGGGCACCAGCGTCTCATTCTCCGGGCAGTTTGAGCTGCTTGAGCACGCTAACAAGAAGCTGAAGCTGATGGTGCCGATGACGGTGATGATCATCTTCATTCTGCTGTATCTGGCGTTCCGACGCGTGGATGAAGCATTGCTGATCCTGATGAGTCTGCCGTTCGCCCTGGTCGGGGGAATATGGTTCCTGTACTGGCAGGGCTTCCATATGTCTGTGGCAACCGGCACCGGTTTTATCGCCCTGGCCGGGGTAGCGGCAGAATTTGGCGTGGTGATGCTGATGTATTTGCGTCATGCCATTGAAGCGCAACCTGCGTTATCCCATCGGGAAACGTTCACCGAACAGGGGCTTGATGACGCGCTTTATCATGGTGCCGTGCTGCGCGTGCGGCCAAAGGCGATGACCGTCGCGGTGATTATTGCCGGTCTGCTGCCCATTCTTTGGGGGACCGGTGCCGGGTCAGAAGTTATGAGCCGGATAGCGGCACCGATGATTGGCGGGATGATCACGGCTCCGCTGCTATCGCTGTTTATTATTCCAGCGGCGTATAAGTTAATTTGGTTGCGCAGGTATAAAACAAAGACAGCCATAGGTGAAGATGACAGGGGAGAAAATAGCTGATAAATTAGCTATTCAATAACCTATTCACAAAGCGATTCAATACCATGATAAATCGATCCGAAACGCTACGACAATTACTGAGGAAAGGCCCTGTATCTGTAAGGCAACTTACTGATATTATGGGGATTAGTCAGCCTACCGTTTCGCGATCGATTAAAGCGCTTGGCGATGAAGTTGTTCGCGTTGGGTCCGGTCCATCTATTCACTATGTTCTGCGCGATGCACATCGTGGATTCAGTTCGGCCCCCATCTACCGTATAACGGAAGAGGGGCAGGTTAAACCGCTGGGTAAACTCGTTCCGGTTTATCCAGACGGATTTGTTATGGAGCAAACGGACAATATATGTCTCCATAGCGATGGGTTGCCGTGGTGGCTGTTTGACATGCGGCCTCAGGGTTATCTTGGCCGCGCGTATGCCTCCCGATTTTCATCCGAACTTGGCCTGCCGGCAAATCCAGAGAACTGGAGCGACACTGATGTTATCAGGGCTCTGCTGGCGCATGGACATGATGCAGTGGGGAACCTGGTCATTGGCGAGCAGGCGCGGAATCATTTTGTAGAGATGCCGTTGCCTGTTGCAGTGGATCGGGCAACGGCATACCCCTCACTGGCACTGGCCGTTAGCGCCGGCGATGTACCGGGTTCCTCCGCAGGCGGTGAGCAGCCGAAATTCTGTACTTACACAGAACGTGGCCACGTCATTGTGAAATTCACGGCACCGGACGATAACCCTGTAAGTGAACGCTGGCGAGACCTGTTACTGGCGGAGCATCTGGCGTTAAAGGTCCTTGGCGTTGAGACAGAGGTGTTCGATTTTGGCGGACAGCGCTTCCTCGAAATCCCACGGTTCGACCGCACGGGACCGCTTGGTCGTAAGGGGCTTTTTTCTTTACGTGCACTTGAGGCGGAGTTTGTCGGTCGGGCAAGAGAAACCTGGCCGGTACTGGTGAACGAGCTGGCAAAGCAGGGCTGTGTTCATCAGGATGCGGTCGCCAGTACGGCAAGGCTTTGGGCGTTTGGGATGCTGATCGGTAATACCGACATGCATCATGGTAATCTGTCGTTTATCAGTTCCCATGGTCGGCCTTATGATCTTGCGCCAGCTTATGACATGCTGCCGATGGGATTTGCCCCTAAGTCAGGAGGCGCGCTGGTGAATACGCTTCGTCCGGCCACGCTTATTGACGGGATTGCGGGAGAGACGTGGCATGAAGCACTGGAACTGGCTGAGCGATTTTATGCACTGACCAGCGGCTGCAGCCGTTTTTCTGCCAATTTTGCGCCATGTCTTGCAGCATTGCGCAGCCATCTGGACGAGGCGAGATTAAAAGTGTCGCGTCTTGGATAATGAGCGCGGGATTTTTACGGGATGCATCCTCAGTGTGACAAGTGTGCATCCCGCGTTTTTCTGACCGGCGAAGGAAGAGGGAGCTTTTAATGGATAAAGGCGAGATGTCACGGAAGGTATTGGAGTTGGGGTTACGGCTATATTGCATTTAACATAATATACATTATGCGCACCAATATGAAGTAAGGCGAAATCTAAGGTTTTTGGACACACTGGGCCTGCATGCTGAAAGCTTTTGAAAACGTCTTCGCTGACCACCTCACCGTTTTGTCCTGTTGATATAACTCTCCAGATCCTCAGCCAGAAAATCAAATACCGTTTTGCAGGCCTGGCTGTTGCGTAAATCCTCATGCATCACCAGCCAGGTGTCGAGATGAAATGCAAAGTAATCAGGCATTATCCTTTGTAACGGCGGAGAAAAATCGGCGAGCTGCACCTGACACATACCGATACCTGCTCCGGCGCGTATGAGATTTAATTGTGCAATATCACTGTCGGTTCGCACGGTAAACAGATCGCGGTTTAGCTGTGGGTACTGTTTAAGCGCTTGTAAAATAAAGGGCGTCATCGTATCGAAACCCACAAGCGTATGGGTGAATAACGCATCAATACTTTCCGGTACACCCTGTCGTGACAGATACTCTGGCGCGGCATGCAGACCTATTTCTATCTTCCCCATCCGACGTGCAATCAGTTGCTCCTGCACCGGTGTGGTCATGCGTACTGCAATATCCGCTTCCCGGTTCAGTAAATCCTGAACGCGATTAGACAGAACCAGCTCAACGGTTATTTGCGGGTATTCTTCCTTTATTCGCGCGATCGCTGAAGGCAGAACCTCGGTACCGATGATTTCACTGGCGGCAACGCGCACCACGCCTCGTAATCCGGTTGCGCCGGAACCGAAGCTGGCAGCCGACCGCTCAATCATCATGGCCGTATTTTCCATCGCTTGCGCATGGCCTCTCAGCTCGACGGCTGCGTCCGTGGCCTGCAATCCTGTCTGCGAACGTGTAAATAGAACAAGGCCGAGGGCTGATTCCAGTGCTGCAATATGACGTCCGGCTGTTGGCTGGGTGATGGCAAGCACGCGCGCGGCTCCAGACAAGGACCCTTCTTTCATCACGGCCAAAAAGGTGCGATACCATTCCCACGGGATATTTAGCTTCATACAAAAATGCATACCTGCTAGCTTATATTATGCAATTACATTTATCACGTGCGCTCATTAAGATGTCAATCAGATATCCAATGAGGGTCAGACGATGAAAAGCACAAATAAGGTACTGATACTGGGCGCAACGGGCGGGATCGGTGGCGAAATTGCCCGTAAATTAATCCGTGACGAATGGGATGTTCGTGCACTGCGGCGTAGTGCTCCGCAAAATGACGAGCACAACACGTGTATTACATGGGGAAGCGGTGATGCGCAAAATGCCGAGCAGGTTGAGGCGGCGGCGTCGGAATGCAGCGTTATTGTCCATGCCGTTAACCCGCCGGGTTATCGAAACTGGGAGCAGCTGGTTATGCCCATGCTGCATAACACCATTAACGCAGCGGAGCGTAACGGTTCATTGATCGTTCTGCCGGGCACGATTTATAACTACGGACCGGACGCTTTTCCCCTCTTACGCGAGGGTTCCCCTCAGAATCCGATTACCCGAAAAGGAGCCATACGCGTGCAAATGGAGCAGGCGCTCGCCGCCTATGCACAGCGTGGCGGAAAAGTGCTGATTTTGCGGGCTGGCGACTTTTTTGGTCCCCATGCTGGCAACAACTGGTTTTCACAGGGATTAGTCAAACCGGGGCATCCACCGCTGATCGTGAAAAATCCCGGGAAAGCCGGCGCAGGCCATCAGTGGGCTTATCTGCCGGATGTCGCCGAAACGCTCGCAGCACTGCTGGCACGTCGGGATGAGCTCGAACCGTTTGCCAGTTTCCATATGCGCGGTCATTGGGATGCTGATGGGACAGCAATGACCGCAGCCATAAAGCACGTCGCGGCGCGTGCCGGTATTAAGGCAAAGGTGAAGCCATTTCCCTGGTGGCTTATCTCTGCGATGAGTCCCTTTAACGCTACGCTGCATGAAATGCGGGAGATGCGCTATCTTTGGGACCAGACAATAGAAATGGACAATTCAAAACTGGTTGCCTTTTTAGGCCATGAACCGCAGACCCCTCTTATTGAGGCCGTGCATTCCACATTAGCTGGCCTGCGCTGTATTTAACATAATCCTAACCTGCGCGTTTAGTAAGGGTTGAACGATGTCTGATATACTTCAGCTTTTGAAAAAGTATCCCCAGGCAAATGGAAATTGAATTAAATAAAAGTATTAAAGAGCGAATCTTTCATGCTGTCATTTTTGAAGTGATAGCTAACGTTATTATTGCGCTGTCGCTTGCCTGGCTGATGAACGTGTCGGTACTCCAGTCAGGCTCGCTGTCCGTGATATCCGCCCTCACCGCGACGGCCTGGAATTTTGTATTTAATAAACTCTTTGACGCGCTGCAGAAAAAATACCGTTTTCAGCGAACCTTTCTTATTCGTGCAATACATGCGGTGGGTTTTGAAACAGGACTGATCATCACCTTGATTCCCGTCGCGATGGTTATGCTGAATCTAACACTGGCTGAGGCATTTTTCGTTGAGATTGGTCTGGTGCTGTTTTTCCTGCCATACACAATGCTGTTTAACTGGCTATACGACTACCTGCGGTGGATATTTGTTGGACGGAAACGGGTTGCTATGTTTCGCCAGTTCAAACCCTGACGTTTTAAATATGCCATTTGTTCGTTTCGGCATCGGAAAAGACTGCATAAATTGATGCCTTTCACATTGACGCGTTCTTTATCATGTTCGCCCCACTCTCCTTCTATACTCGTTATTTCTCCATCTCGTAAAGGAAGGAACCATGTTCGATCATGTAAAATTCGGCGTTAGTGATTATGAAAAAAGTAAAACCTTCTTTCTCCATGCGCTTAAACCACTTGGCGTAGAACTCATCGATGAAGGCACGCCAGACTACGGTGTCGAAATGAGTTCAGGCGACGTTTCGCTCTGTCTTTTTCAGACAAATGATAAACCTGCTCCTCTGCATCTGGCGTTTGTAGCCAACACGCGCCAGCAGGTCAATGCGTTTTACCATGCCGCCCTGCGCGCCGGCGGACGTGATAACGGCGCACCGGGGTTACGCCCGTACAGTGAAAATTACTATGCCGCGTTTGTCATCTCGCCTGATGGCCATAATATCGAGGCGGTATGCCATGCGCCGGACAGTCAGTAGCTGAGGCCTTCTGTCAGAAACGGGTAAACGATTTGTCATGCATCTTTTTGCACGATAATGCACGAAATCATTTCATAACAGGGCCATAATCTCGTATGGTATCGGTAGTAAACGTGCAATTTCATGCAACAACACTGACAGAGGTACCTATGACACAACAGCTAATTTTAATTGCTGGACCCTATCGCAGCGGAACCGAGGGCGTTCAGGCACGTATTGATGAGAATCTGGCGCGTCTCGAAAGCGCAGCATTAGCCGTTTACCAGCGGGGTCACGTCCCGGTCATTGGCGAATGGCTGGCTTTACCGTTGGCAAAGGCCGCAGGTTCGAAAGCGGTTGATGATGAAATCAGTGAAGCGATGCTGTACCCCGTTGCTCACCGGCTCATCGCTAAATGTGATGCGATTTATCGTATTCCCGGTGCGTCTAAAGGTGCCGATATGGACATTGAAGTCGCCCACAAATATGGCCTGAGGGTTTATACCGCGCTTGAGAGTATTCCTGAGGCTTAAGGCAGATCGCCAGCCAGCCTGTGGTCACAGGCTGGCTATCAGAGAGCCTCACTCTGAGGTCAACACGATGGATACCCCCTTTTCCGATATCGCGCGGATCCACGCCTTATCGGTATTGTCTTCCACGACGATGGTGTTCACCGATGACACATCGCCAATCACAAACGAAGACGCTGTGTTGATCTTTTCCGGAGAAGCCAGGACCACCGTCTCCGCGGCTCTGCCGGAAAATGCACGTTTGATGCACGCCTCTTCGAAATCTCCGGTGGTTAGCCCCGCGTCGGGGTGAATACCGGTCACGCCCATAAAGAACAGATCTGCATGAATATTTTCGATACCTTCGATGGCCGCAGCGCCGACCGCAACGATAGAGTGCTTATATAAGCGACCGCCGATCAGAATCACCTCAATAGACGGATGATCGACTAGCCCCAGGGCAATGCTCGGGCTGTGCGTAACCACTGTGATGCGCAAGTCCGCCGGTAAAAACGTAATCAGCGCCGAGGTCGTCGTGCCACCGTCGACAATCACCACCTGGCCCGATGAAATCAGCTGTGCGCCTTTGCGGGCAACCCGTTTTTTCGCATCCATTTTCACGGATTGCCGTTCAGCAAAGGGAGCAATCGCGGATGATGCCGGAAGCGCGCCGCCGTGAACGCGCTGCAAGCGCCCTTCTGCCGCCAGCTCGCGTAAATCACGCCTGATGGTGTCTTCAGAGACGTCAAAGAACATGCTGAGCGCTTTTGACTGGACCTGACCTTCGGCGCCGAGCTTTTCGAGGATCAATTGTTTTCGCTGACTGGTGAGCATCATGAATTCCTGATGTTGCATACTTTATCTTGAAAGTGCACGAAAATGCTGTTTATGATAATTACTCTACGTAAGGAGGAATAAACGTGCAATCAAAACGTGCAGATGTACGCATCATTAACAGTGAAACGCTCTCAGATAACTGGTACGTCCTTAAAAAATACACCTTCGACCTGCAGCGACGTGATAGCGAGTGGCAACGACAGCATCGGGAAGTCTACGACCGTGGGAACGGCGCGACGATTCTTCTCTACAACCGTGATAAAAAGACGGTGATCCTGACGCGCCAGTTCCGCTTCCCCGTCTTTATCAACGGCCATGAGGGCGATTTAATCGAAGCCGCTGCGGGATTGTTGGACAATATGGATCCCGAAAGCCGCATAAAAGCAGAGGCGGAAGAAGAGACCGGATTCCACGTTTCACGCGTGCAGAAAATCTTTGAAGCCTATATGAGCCCGGGCTCCGTCACGGAAAAGCTCTATTTTTATCTTGCCGAGTACCAGCCGAAAGACAGAACCGGCGCAGGCGGCGGGATCAAGGCGGAAGGAGAAGATATCGACGTGCTGGAAATGACGCTTGAAGAGGCATTATGCGGCATTGAAACGGGCAAGATTGTCGACGGGAAGACCATCATGATGCTTTATCATGTTGCGCTGAAAGGCATTCTCTAGCCTGCCACTCCTGGAACACCTGCCGCCGTGCAGGTGTCTGGCTGTGCTATTCTTGCAGAAGCCTGCAAAACGGAGAACCGAAGATGGCCGACTGGAACCCTTCTCTTTACCTGCAATACGGCGCGGAAAGAACGCGTCCTGCCGCTGAACTGCTCGCCAGAATTCCGCTGGATGAGGTCTCCACCATCGCTGATTTAGGCTGTGGGCCAGGAAACAGCACCGCGTTGTTGAAGCATCGCTGGCCATCGGCACACATCAGCGGGGTGGATAACTCACCTGCAATGCTCGAGGAAGCACGCAGCGCGTTACCCGACTGCCGTTTTGTTGAGGCTGATATTCGCAAGTACAAGCCTGGCCAGCCGCTGAGCCTGATTTACGCTAACGCATCGCTACAGTGGGTCCCGGACCATTACGATCTCCTGCCGCACCTTGTTTCCCTGCTCACGCTTAACGGCGTATTAGCGATCCAGATGCCTGACAACTGGCTTGAACCCACTCACGTGGCGATGCGTGAAGTAGCGCTGGAGCAGGACTACCCCGATCGCGGCCGCGAACCTCTGCCGGGCGTGCATGCCTATTACGACATCTTGTCGGAGGCCGGCTGTGACGTGGATATCTGGCGGACAACCTATTTCCATAAAATGAGTTCCCACCAGGCCATTATTGACTGGGTAAGCGCCACCGGTTTGCGCCCTTGGCTCCAGGAACTGAATGAGAGCGAGCAGAAACGGTTCCTGAAACGCTACCATGAACTGCTGGAAGAGCAGTATCCGCTCCAGGAAAACGGGCAGATACTGCTGGCTTTCCCGCGGCTGTTTATGGTGGCAAAACGTCAGCCCTGAACGGGTTACGACCGGGCTTCTTTCAGCAATTGCTGGATGACCTTTTCCTGCTGCGCATAATCGCCTTCGCCAAAGGCGGTATAGCGCAACTGGCCTTTGGCATCGAAGTAGTAATGCGCTGGCCAGTACTGGTTCCCGAAGGCGTTCCAGATTTGATAGTTATTATCCGTCACCACCCGGTACGGCAGCTGCCATTTATTTACCGCATTTTTCACCGAGGCGAGCGGCTTTTCCCAGGGATATTCCGGCGTGTGAACCCCTATCACGACCAGACCCTGCGACTGATACTTTGTGGCCCAGTCGCGCACATGGGGAAGCGTATGCTGGCAGTTGATGCAATCCCACGTCCAGAAATCAATCAACACCACCTTCCCTCGCAATGATTCAGACGTGACAGGGTCACCGTTAATCCACCCTGTCCCGCCGCTTAACGAAGGCAGCTGGCTGCTGGGCTCTGCCATCACGACCGGCTGGAGCTTCACCTGCGCGGCTGTGGGTTTCGCCAGCGTCAGGAGCGTTGTCTCCAGACGGTCCGCAACGCCGTTTGCCCCTTTAAGAAGCGAAGTCAGCCCTGTCGCGTTAAATACGACCGCCGCCAGCATCGTCACGCCTGCCCCCTGCCGCAGCTTTTCCATCAGCGCCGATTTTGCTCTTAGCGGCGCCATCAGCGTGCGGCCTCCTGAAACGAGCAGGCTCAACATCAGCGCGCATCCGCTGCCATAGGCCGCCAGCAGCGCGCCCGTCGCAATGGCCGAGTGGCCGGCGATATTAATGCTGAAAATGGCGCCCAGTATGGGCCCGGCGCAGGGGGACCAGAGCAGCCCGACCGCCAGCCCGGCCAGAAAAGCCGATGCCATACCGCGCGTTTTCCCGCTTCGGGCGTTAAGGACGTTTCCCGCGCTGACGGCAGGACCCGCAATACGCTGGGCGAACGACGGAAAAATTAAGGCCAGCGCGGCCGCGGCCAGAATAACGAGGGCGATCCAGCGCCCGACGATGGTTGCCTCTGCTATCCACTCGCTGGCGACGGTGACGATCATCGCGACCAGGGTGAACATCACGATCATCCCCGCGAGCATAGCCAGAATATGGCGTCGCTGTCCCTGAAAACCGGCGAACAGGAGCGGGATAACCGGGAGCGTACATGGGCTGAGCAGGCTTATCATCCCGCCAAGAAAAGCGATTACCAGGAACATAGACACCTCACAATACAAGTCCTGCGACGCTGCAGTGAGGCTATTTCATCGTGCGGATGTGTTCAGGATATGTGTAAAAACGCGGGTTTTGTCTGGCTTTGTATCGCCCTGGCCGGGAGATACAAAGCCGTACAATTATTACCTAACGGCGCGGTAGCGTAATGGAGACATCCAGCCCGCCTTCGGTCCGGTTCGTCAGGTTGAGCTTGCCTTCCAGCTGAGCGGTGAGCTGCGCGGCAATCGCCAGTCCGAGTCCTGTGCCGCCGGTATCGCGGTTGCGCGATGTTTCAACCCGATAAAACGGCTGTAATACCGCCTCAAGCTCGGCTTCGGGGATCCCCGGTCCGTCGTCTACAATGTGAATAACTACCTTAAGGTCAGACGAATCATCTATGGCAATCGCGGCACGTTCGCCGAACTTGAGGGCGTTATCCAGCAGGTTGGTCATCACCCGACGAAGCGCCTGCGGGCGCGTGACGATCGGTAAACGGGCTTCGCCTGCCTGAAACTGCACGTTTTTACCGATGTCCTGATAATCACTGGCGATGCTGTCGACCCATGCGTTCAGCTCCAGCTTCAGCGAGGTCTCTTCCAGGGATTCTGATGACCGGGCATACGCAATACCCTCCCGCACCAGACGCGACATGTTATCAAGGTCGTTTAAGAGCTTGTCCCGCAGTTCAGGCTGATCCGCCATTTCAACACGAAGCTTCATGCGGGTAATAGGCGTCTGGAGATCGTGAGAAATAGAGGCCAGGATCTGCGCGCGCTCCCTGAGATAGGACTGAATGCGCGCCTGCATGGCGTTGAAGGCATGGGCTGCGCGCTGCACCTCCAGCGGCCCTTTCTCCGTCATCGGCGTGCTGGCCGCCGGATCCAGTGAATCCACCGCGCGGGTAAATTGTGAGAAAGGCCGTATGACCTGCCGCACGGCGATCCAGGAGCAGGCCGCCAGGAGCAGCAGCTGCAGGATGAGCACAACGGGCAGCCAGCTGGCGACCGGCGGCATGCGCGGGATGAGGTCAATGGTCAGCGGCGAGCCATCGCGTAACGTAAGATGCGCCTGGATGTGCGAAATGGTGCCGGGAACGGCGGTGAAGCTGAGCGGATACTCTGCCGCAAGCGTCGCTTTTAAGGTACGGATGGCATCCTGCGAGCGCTTATCCGTTGGCGCTGCGCCGGGCTCCCCTGTGCCCAGAATATAGCGATAGTTACCCCGTTCGAGGCGCGGAAGCCAGGCCGCCCGCTCGCTGGCCGGTAACCGGTCTAAAATGGCGACGCTGGTTGCGACGTCGTTTTCCAGATTACCGAGCATCACCGTGCGGGCGCTGTGCATTCGCTCAATCATGACTAGCGTCAGGCTCAGGGCGTTAGCCAGCAGCAGGCCTGGCAGCACGACGATCAGCAAACGGGCCAGCAGCGAGCGTGGCCATGGACTCATTCGTTAACCTCTTTGATGGTTACGGTCATGGTAAAGACGTAGCCTTCGCTGCGCACGGTTTTGATATAGGCGGGGGTACGGGCATCTTCGTTCAGGCGCTGACGAACCCTGCTAACCAGCAGGTCGATAGAACGCTCAAACAGCTCGGCGTCGCGCCCCTGCGTCAGGTTGAGCAGCTGATCGCGGGTCAACACCCGCTGAGGATGGTCAAGGAAAACGCGCAGCAGGCGATACTCCGCCCCGCTGAGCGCCACGATCACCCCTTCCGGATCGATTAAGTGGCGGGCGACGGTATCGAGCTGCCATTCGCCGAACATCACCAGCCGCCCTGCTTCCGTCACCTGCAGATTGGGCGGCATCGTGCGAAAACGCCGTAAAATCGCTTTGATACGCGCCAGCAGTTCGCGGGCGACAAACGGCTTCACCACGTAGTCATCCGCGCCCATCTCCAGGCCCAGGATCCTGTCCGTCTCCTCATTGCGGGCCGTCAGCATCAGGATGGGCAGATCTTTATATTTACCGACGCGTAGCTCTCGACACAGCGTAAGGCCGTCGTCGCCGGGCATCATGACGTCCAGCACCACCAGGTCGATATGCTGTTTATCCAGCACGACGCGCATCTCTTTGCCGTTGGCCGCGCCCGTGGCGCGATAGCCCGACTTAACGAGATAATCGACAATCAGTTCACGAATATCCCTGTCGTCATCGACGACAAGGATATGATCAATATGCTCCACCGAAATCTCCAGATCGAAGGGTAACGTACTGAAAATAGCACATTTCAGAGCTTGTCAGCGTCGACGACGGCCTTGACGAAATCCTGCGGATCTTCCTGAGGCGGGTTATGCCCCACGGTTGCCCCAAAGGTGCGATGCTCATATTTACCGGTAAATTTACCCGCATAGGCCTGCGGAGCCGGATGCGGCGCACCGTTGTTTCCGCCTTCGATGGTGATCGTTGGAACGGTGATGTTCGGCAGCGTGGCCAGTTTTTGCTCGTAGCTGTCGTACTTGCGCTCGCCTTTTTCCAGCCCTAAACGCCAGCGGTAGTTGCTGAGCGTCACGGCGACGTGATCCGGGTTATCGAGCGATTTGGCGCTGGCGTTAAAGACAGCATCGCTAAATTTCCAGTCAGGCGAGGCCTGAGACCAGATTAAACGGGCGAAGTCATGCGTATTTTTGGCATAGCCCTCAGCACCGCGCGCGGTGGCGAAATAGAACTGATACCACCACTGCTGCTCCGCTTTTGGCGGCAGCGGCTGTTTGCCAATCTGCTGGCTGCTGATCAGATACCCACTCACCGACACCAGTGATTTAACGCGCTCTGGCCACAGCGCCGCAACGATATCCGCCGTACGGGCACCCCAGTCATATCCTGCAAATACCGCCTGCTTAATATTCAGGGCGTCCATCAGGTTCACAATGTCTTTCGCCATGGCTGAAGGCTGGCCGTTGCGCGGCGTTTTGGCTGACAGGAAGCGCGTAGTGCCGTAGCCGCGCAGAGAAGGCACAATCACTCGATAGCCTTTTGCCGCCAGTGCGGGCGCGACCTCGGCATAGCTGTGAATATCGTACGGCCAGCCGTGCAGTAAAATAACCGGCTGGCCATTTTTCGGGCCGATGTCGACATAACCGATATTCAGATCGCCGGCGTTGATTTGCAGCGGATGATCAAAGGCTGTCGCGACATTTGTGCCGGTGACTTCAGCCTGACAGGCCATCACGGTGCCAAGAGAAACGGTCAGTGCGAGGGTTGAGTACGCGAGTTTGCTAAACATGTTGGTATCTCCGGTTGAGTACAATTCACGGGGATATAACAACACTGCAATGTATAGCGGATATGTGCGAAAGCGGGTTTATTGCAAGCCTGTGTATGTATCCGGGAGGCTGATACAGTGTGATACAAACACAGGCGTTATCGCTTTAAAGAGAGAGACGATAGCGGACGTAATCGTCAGCTTCGCCATATTTGTCATAGAGCTTACGCGCCGGGTTGTTCTCCCGGGTGACCCAATACAGTTTCGACCACCCTTCGCGCTTGCCTTCCTCAATCAGAGCATCAATAAGCGCCTTACCGGCGCCCGCCCCGCGTTCGTCGGCATCAACAAACAGATCTTCAAGGTAGCAGATAGGGGCCGTTGACCAGGTGCCTTCATGCAGAATGCACATCGCGAAACCAATGACCTTTTGATCCTTCTCTACTACCCGGCAGAACATCTGGGAATGCTGCGAGAGTGCCCTTTCCCATGTCGATGCGGTGACGGATTCCTCGAGGTAGCAATCATAAAAATGGGTATAGCCATCCCACAGCGGTCGCCATTGGGAATAATCGTCTTCACGTAGAGGTCTTACCGTGGCAGCCATGTGTTCCTCACATTACAAGTCGATCGCCATTTCAAAACAGCGTAAATCAGCCCCCGCCATACGCGAGTGATGATAGGTTTCGTTCAGCGTCACAAACCCCAGCTTCTGATAAAACGACTGGGCGTTAGGCGTTGCATCCAGCCTCAGGCGGGTTATCCCCCGACAGCGGGCCTCATTTTTGAGCGCCTCGATAATCCGGGTTGCCATGCCTTTTCCGGAGGCTGCAGGCAAGGTGAAAATCGCCTCCAGGCAATGGGTATCCAGATCGAGATAGCCGGTTGCCGCAATCTCGCCCTTTTCATCTTCCACCACGTAAAAAGGGTATTCAATGACCATTTGCCGATAGCGTTCGGGCATGAGATCGGGCGTCCAGCGCGCAATGACGTCGGCATCGTAGCTGGTTTTACAGCCGTGACGAATCGCCTGATTGCGAATATTCCAGAGTATTTCGGCTTCCTGTGGCTTAGCTTTTCGTAACGTCATAACCCCCCCTTTAACGGCTTTTTAGCCGCATTTCCCGTGCCAGTATGGCAAGACGCTGAGTACGACAATAGAGCGTAAACAGCACAAAGCCGCTGCTGTTCATCACCACCCGACAAAGTAACAGCGCGAAGGATGCGATGACCAGCGGCCAAAGACCTCCGTCATGCGAAAGCAGGATATGTAAAACCTGAACGAGGGTCGTTATCAGCAGAATGATGAACAACGCCCTAAACCCTAACAATCCCGACGTCTTCCCACGAGCCAGGAGTACGCTTATCACAATGAGCGCGCCTGTCATCGTCAATGCTGGTACGAAAAAGCTCAATGCATGATGTAAAGGTGACAAACCCTGCAGCGCGCTGAGAAAAGGCAGAAGGTTTAACGCAAACGCCACTAAAAAAAGAGGTAACAGCACTGCTATCGGATAAGGATTTTGACGCGGAAGCTCGCTGAGAGGACGCGAAAAATACCGTTCCAGTTCGGGCGTGGAATGATTCAAGAGACGGGTATCACGGTGAGCAATAGCCTCCTCTATCTCTTTGCCATGCTGCAGGAGATCCTGGAAAACCCGTCCGGTTAAAAAACTCAAAAACTTCATCAGAATACCGCCAGTGACTGAATGGTACCGATAACGTATTTACCAGTCCGTGGTAAATTACTGGGCGCTGCAATAACGCCACTCACAGCACTCCCGGCCAATGCTGCGGCACTTGTAACCACTTGCCCAAGTTGTCGAGTGAGTTCTACCTGAACAGGCCCGGTTGGAAATCGTTTCGGATAAAGACCAGCGCGTATAAGTGCCTTAATTTCCTTATTGCTTATACCGGGGTTTTGCGCGCGAATTATCAATTCGGTCAAACGAGCACGATCCTGACGAGGATAACTTTTTAACCACTCAGTGGCTTTCAAGGAAGATATAGATTTCATTGCACGCCAGGTAGTAACTGCTTCTTTTAGCGCCCCTCCTGCACTTGCTAACGAAATTACATCCAGCGAAGTTGAGGTGGCGACGTACCATTCTTGCGTATCGAGCCAGGCAACATTACCGCCACCGTTTTCAACCAAATCATAGATACGATAAAGGCCGTTAACGCATTGCAACCCGGTCGCAAGGGTGCCTGCGTAGCCAATCGCTACCAAAACACCACTTCCTCCTGCAGTAAGGGGGGTAGCCGCCGTGCCGGCAAGCATCACTCCTCCAGTGATGATCATCGCCCCACATGATAGTACCGTCGATGCAAGTTCAGTTCCCATAGATGTAGATGCCACAGCATCAGTCAAGGATTTACCTACACTAGAGGCGGATGGTTGTGAGTTCGCTTTAGTTACAATTACGTGAGTTACGATACCACTTTGACCATTAGGATGACGCTGACCAGAGCGAACCAGATAGCGTTGAGCACCATCAGAATAAATGATCCCGGCCTGAGCGAATTCGCGATTACAGTCCATTGCGGAACCCAGTGCTTTGAAATCGAAATCTGCAGCTCCAAAACCTGCTATGCGCGCATAATCATATCCGGGTAGATTTTTCTCAGGATTCATTCCAGGCAAAACCATACATTACTCCTTATGTGGGTGGGTAAGTTAACCCAACTAATCTGACGGTAATCGAGCGCTCTGCAGAGCAAAATTTTGGTAGTAAATACGTTACAACGCAACTAAATAGAATGTGGTAGAAGTGAAAATACCAGAACGCAAACAAAAGCATAACGCTTAAATATGGAGATCCGCAGATGACGATACCTACGCTCATGACAGAACGCCTGCTGCTAAAACCGCTGGTTGCCGAAGATGCGGTCCAGATACAAAAGCTTTATCCGCGCTGGGAGATTGTCCGCTATATGGTCTCTTCCGTGCCCTGGCCCTACCCGGATAACGGCGCGGAAAACTATGTCAACAACGTGGCGCTGCCGGATATGGCGAAAGGGATTGCCTGGTTCTGGAGCATTCGTCGCCGCGAGGTGCCGGACGCGCTGATGGGCATTATCTGTCTGTACGATGTGGAAGATAACAATCGTGGATTCTGGTTGGCCCCGGAGTTTCAGGGCCAGGGATATATGCGCGAGGCCAGCATTGCCGCGACGGATTACTGGTTCAATACGCTAAACAAACCCGTATTACGCGCCCCGAAAGCCGCCGCCAACAGCCGCTCCCGGCGTATTTCAGACAGTAGCGGCATGCGGCTTATAAGAACGGAACAGAAAGCGTACGTCAGCGGTATGCTGGATTCTGAGCTGTGGGAGATCACCCGGGACGAGTGGAACGCCCGTCAGGTCAGCTGATAATGCTTATCCGGCATCAGCCTTTCCGGAATGTTCTCTTCATCGTTCATCTGCAGCAGATCGCGTTCCATCATGTTGCAGATGGCGTCCAGCGGGAGATCGTTATTCTCGGTGCCGAACGGGTCTTCCAGCTCTTCCGCCAGGGTGTCCAGCGAGATAAAGGTGTATGAGATCAGCGCCGAGACAAAGGGCGTCATGTAGTGCAGATCCACAACCAGCGCGAACGGCAGCATGATGCAGAACAGATACACCGTGCGGTGCAAAATCAGCGTATAGGCAAACGGCACCGGCGTTGTCGCAATGCGTTCGCACCCGGAAAGGACGATGGACATATCGTTCAGACGGTTGTTCAGGCTGTGGAACAGGATGTCCGAGAGTTGCCCGTTACGCCGCCGCACGGCCAGCCACTCCCCCATGATCAGTAAAATACGGTTTGCCGGCGAGTTGGCGCTCATCACCTGACGTAAATCATCCGGAGCAAGATAGCGAGAGAGTTGCCCGGCGTTCAGATCCCGGCGCAGGGTCATGCGCAGGCAGTTGGCAAAAGCAATCTGCAGGCGGACAAACTCGCCCAGGTGCTTATCGTCGGGCAAGGTATTTTTTACCTCGCGGAACAGCGAGCGCGCCGCTATCATCAGCTGTCCCCAGAGCAGGCGAGCTTCAACGTAGCGTGAGTAACAGGCGTTGTTTCTGAAACCGAGAAAGATAGCGATCGCCACGCCGAGAATGCTAAACGGCGCCACGGTAAATTTGATGCCCAGCGAGGTATACCACGGCAGCATCAGGATAACGGCGATAGAAAGCAGGAAGTTGAGCAGCAGTCGAGTGTAGATTTTAGGAAGTACCGAACCGTGCCAGACGAAAATCAGTTGTAGCCAGTGCTGTTTAGGACGAACAATCATAGTGAGTTTCAGGAAGGAAAAGAGCGAGGCTATTAAACGTGATCTCCCTCACCGTTGCAAGCATGTTAACGGAACATTGAATTTTCTCACCTGCTTAGCAATAACCGCACGGTGCTGCATGTGCTTTTAAAAAAAAGAGCAAATAGTATGTTGTAACTAAATAGAAGTGTAATAAAACCCGGCCGGAGCCGGGTAACGTGATCAGCAAAGGGGTTTAACCGCTGCGCGCATTCCCTTCAGCAGTATGGCGTCAAGGTCCAGAGTGACCTGGTCGACAAGTCCGGAGACCTGCGTCAGATCCTGTTCCCAATGCTCGCTCACGCTCAGTACGGACTGCACCAGGTCACGGGTACTCAACTGCTGGTCGCGGTGCTTCGCCCAGAGCTGCTGATAACGTTCCAGCCAGAATGCATCATCCTGTACCGGGTAGATTTCCCCGTTACGCTCCCGGCGATAAAACGCTATCAGTGCAGCCAGCGCGAACGTCAGACGCGCCGGCAATTGTCCGCTTGCCTTCTGCCCTGCCAGAAGCTGCGGCAGGATGCGGGTGCGGTATTTGGTCATGCCGTTGAGCGCAATGGAAAGCAGCTGGTGTCGGATATAGGGATTACGAAAACGCCCTGTTACCGCACTGGCGAAAGATTCCAGCTCGTCACGCGGCAGATCGAGCACAGGAATAATTTCCTGATAAATCGCTTTTTCGACGAATGCGCAGATCTCGGCATCATTCATCGCCTCGCCCACCGTATCCAGCCCGGCCTGGAATGCCACCGGCACCAGCGCCGTGTGCGCGCCGTTCAGGATGGCGACTTTGCGCTCTTTGTAGGGCCTGATGTCGTCAACAATCAGCACATTTAACGGGTACTTATCCAGACGAAGTTCCCGAGCGAGGGATGCCGGCCCCTGGATAACGAACAGATAGAAATGTTCAGCCGTGTCGAGGAACCCATCGTGATAGCCCAGCTCGGCTTCCAGCGTGGCCGTTTCGTCGCGCGGGTATCCGGTCACGATACGGTCGACCAGCGTCGAGCAGAAGCTGTTGGCATCGTTTAGCCACTGGATAAAGGCGGCAGGCAGCGCCCACTCCCTGGCATAGCGCAGGACGAGTTCACGCAGCGCATCACCGTTGTAGTCAATCAGCTCGCACGGAATGATGATCCAGCCTTTATCCGCTGCACCGTTGAAGTGGCTGAAGCGCTCAAACAGCAGTCGCGTCAGCTTCGCCGGGTAGCTCACCGCAGGGGCATCGTCGAATCGGTCACCCGCGTGGTAGCTAATACCCGCTTCGGTAGTGTTCGAGAAAACAAAGCGCATATCCGGATTGTGGGCCAGTTTAAGAAACGCGTCATAGTCGTCGTAGACGCTGATTTCACGGTTAACCGAGCGGATAAGACGGCTCTCACTCACCGCTTCACCCAGCTCGTTCAGGCCGCGAATGACAGTGGTGTAGAGACCATCCTGCGTGCTCAGCGACGGCGGGAAGTCGCTCTGAATAGGACGGACGATAACCACGCCGGCGTTAAGATCGGTATGTTCATTTAACAGGTCAATTTGCCAGTCGACGAACGCACGCAGGAAGTTGCCTTCACCAAACTGAATGATGCGTTCTGGATATTGGGCACCGGGAAAATCACGACGATTGAGCGTGTTCACAAGGGGGTTCCTTTTATGATTAGTCATACAGCCTGATAAGATTGGTACGATAACTTATCAAAACTTAACGACCGGGAACCCTGTTTTGATCAATGGACGGCGTAGTTGTACAAAATAATCATAAGAACTTATAGAACACCGACGTGGCCGTCATGGCGCCGTCCGGCATCAGCGCATAGCGCGGGATCTCGCCAACCTTTTGCCATCCGGCGCGCTGGTAAAACGTCTCGGCCCCGCTGCCTGTGGAGGTATCGAGTACCATAACCGAAATGTCTCTGGCCCGGGCCTCCACTTCAAGCGCTTCCATCAATGCCATCGCGGCGCCTTTCCGGCGCGCTTTCTCGTGAACCAACAGCTTCGCCACATCCGCGCGGTGCGGCTGGTTTTCCGGCTGGTCTGTGATCAGCTGCACCGTTCCGATGACGCCGTCCTGCGGGTCGACGCAGGCCAGCACGAGGCGCTCGTTGCGCTCTACGCTTTCAGCAATACCGCGCCAGAAAGAACGGCCCTTCTCCAGGCTAAAGGGAAGCATAAAGCTGACGGATGCCCCGCCGTTCACACAGTTTTCGAGGATCCCGGCCAGCGCATCAAGGTGGGTGAGAATGTCGTCTCGGGAGAGATTTTTGATTTGCAGTGAGGTATTCATTGTTTTTCCTTACGTTGAATACCGTCACTGTGCATTTAACATCTTCTTAACGCAAACGGATCGAACATACGCTTTTGTTATGTCACCGGGAACGCTGGCGCTGCTGCTTCATGGCATACATCTTCTCATCGGCATCTTTTAACCACTGCTGCAGGTCGTTACCGTTATGATCGAATTCACTTAGCCCCCATGAGAAGTGGAGTGACCACGGGTGAAGCTTCCGGGCGTTATAGCTTTCTACCTGCTCGGCGAGATACTGCATGGCAATCCAGGCGCCCTGCTCGTCCGTATCCGCGAAGAGCACGGCGAATTCGTCCCCGCCAAAACGCACCAGCAGATCCGCTTCACGGAAAGAGGCACGCATCAGCTGCGCCATGGCTTTCAGCGCCTTATCCCCCTCTTCATGCCCGAAGCGATCGTTGATTTCCTTAAAGCGATCCAAATCCAGCCAGCCGAGCGTCAGCGGCTCGGCCCGACGCCGGGCAACGGAAAGCGTGAAGCGCACGAGTTGATTAAAGCCCCGACGGTTGAATAGTCCGGTTAATTCATCCGTGGTCGCCGCGCTGATGGCGGCAAATTCATCTTCCGCCAGCGCGCCAAGATCTCCCAGGACGGCGAGGTCGGCGGCAGAAAACTCCCGGGGAGCGTAATCAATCAGGCACAGCGAGCCAACGCTGGCGCCGTCGCGCAGGCGCAGCGGGAAGCCCGCGTAAAACCGCACGCGAGGTTCACCGGCCACCAGCGGGTTATCCGCAAAACGATCGTCCTGAAGCATATCCCCCACCACCAGCGGCGCTTCGGCGAGGATCGTATGCCCACAAAATGAGATGTTACGCGGAACGGTGCCGGGCGCCTGGCCGTCGGCCGACTTCACGATTAGCGAATGCTCATCAATGAGATTGACCATCGCCAGCGGCACCTGGAAGAAGCGTTTTGCCAGACGCGTTAGCCGGTCAAACGCCGGGGAACTGTCGATCTCAAGCAGGCCTGATTCACGCAGTGAGTTAAGACGTTCCGTTTCATTTTCAGGGGTTGCAGGTGCTTTCATAATGTCTCCTGACGTAAAGCGTTACTAAAAGCGTAGCTTAAACAGAGACATTGTCAGTGTTCTGACAGCCTGTTAAGCCGCTTACTATTCACGTCAATGCCTTATGACGATTAACGCAGCTATATTTCACTCCCGGAAGGCGCGGCAGCTTGCTCGTCAGCCACCCGGGCGCTGGTACGGTTTCGACCCGCTTTTTTTGAACGATAGAGATGATCGTCCGCTTCGGCCATGAGCTTGTTGAAGACCTCGGTCAACTGCCATGACTCCGCCTTTCCGCTTCCGAGGCCAATACTGACCGTCAGAAAGAGCGTCTGCTGACGCCAGGTAAACGGATGGCTGGCAACGGTGGAACGGATACGTTCAGCCAGTTCAAAACCGTGCTGCGCGTCGCCTGAATTGATCACCACAGCGAACTCTTCCCCGCCCATGCGCGCCACCATGCCATCTTCGCCGACGACCTGCTGAACCTGTCGGGCAAACGAGGCCAGCACGCGGTCTCCGCACTCGTGGCCGTAGTTATCATTAATGCTTTTGAAGTAATCAATATCCAGCAGCATGACGGTCAGAAAACGCGTATGCCGGTACGTCTCTTCATGCTTTAAGGCCTCATAAAGCCCGGAACGCGAGTAGACGCGCGTCAAAAAGTCATAATCCGCCCTCAGTGAAACCTGGCGGATCAGGGAATTAATCGCCGCCATGCTGACGGAAACCATCACCGGACAGATCGCCATCGTGGCGATGCCCAGCCTGGCTGAAAACATCATTGGCGTCGTAAACGGCGTCGCCACGGCAATATTAATAATCGAGTTGGCGACCAGAATGATTTCAGTGGCGCCCGTGATAAACGTCAGCAGACAGGTCGCAGGCAATGAATAGCGAACCGCACACCAGATAAGCGCAGGCAGAGGAAACGAGAGGCTCCCCGCGCCGCCAATCACCACCGACGCGGCCACCGAGACGATCAGCGCCATCACCGGCAGCAGCTGCTCCAGACGTAACCTGAGTTCACGCCCGGGCATACGCAACGTGAGCATACAGGGCACAACAAGCACGCCGGTTGAGAACTGCTCGCTAAACCAGTCGGCAAACAGCGGCCAGAAGGTGTGACTGTCAATCCCGACCGACCCCACCGCACCGAGCAAGGCACAAAGCAGCGCGGCAATCAGACAGTAGTTGAACAGGCGTAATGCGTTAAGCGGATCGGGTGTTCTCTTCATCAGCCGCTTGTCGCGCTGAACCAGCACGGCGACAACAACGATAAAGATCATGTTAGACAGGTTGATCGCCACTGAGGCCATACCCCAGTTGGTCGTCACCGCGTCGTACAACAGCATCGCGACATAACATACCGCATAGTACTGCAGGCGATTCAGGTAAACATAGCGGGCGAAGATCCCTGCCATGACGCCATTCAGCGGCCAGAACAGCGACAGGGCCTCAACGAGCCGTAATTCCGCGCCCACAAAATAGAATAAGGTGGTGAGGATGAAGATCGTCGACGCATTTCGCAGCGGCGTGTCGGGCTGGAACGGCCTGAAAGCGGTAAGAGCAGAACGCATTAAATATCATTCCATATGAAAGCTTATGGCAATTATTGCGGTCGTCAGCATGATCGGGACTAACTTGGGATGCATCTATAACACAAATACCACGGGAGCATAACTCGTCAAATTTAGGCGTTCATCTGCAGCACCAGCCAGTGGTGGATAACGCTGACGATATAATTTTGTTGCGGCGCCGTGAGCGTTACACCCTGCGGAATATTATGCCATTTTGCCAGACAGCCCCGACAACAGGTGGCGGTGGCATGCTGGGCGATAAACACCGGGTGACCGCGCATGGGCGTCTGTTTACCGTCGTTTGCGGGGTGTGCTGGGGCAAGGCGCTTTTCGACAAAATCCGCGGCATGCTGGTCAATAGTGTCGGGGCCTTTGTCCCAGCAGTACTGGCGTTCCTTATCGCCCAGGCGAAAGCGCGAGCGAAATGGCGATCGCGCCAGGCGGGAAAAGAGAGGATCCAGATCGGACATCAGTATACGGAACGTCCCAGACGCTGGGTCAGTTTCTCCAGAACCGCCACGCCGGCAAGCGAATTTCCCGTTTCATCCAGTTCCGGGCTCCAGACGGCTATCGCCATTTCGTGCGGCACAATCGCCACGACCCCGCCGCCGACGCCCGATTTAGCCGGAAGCCCAACGCGCCAGGCAAACTCGCCGGCGTTTTGATACATCCCGCTGGTGGCCATCAGCGCGTTAACCTGCCGGGCCTGAAGCGGAGAAACCACCTCCTGATCGAGGTGCGGCGCGTGCCCCTGGTGCGCAAGGAACAGGAATGTCTGAGCCAGCTCAACGCAGCTCATTTTCAGGGCGCAGTAATGGAAGTAGTTTTGCAGCACGGTCGCCACGTCGTTGTGGAAATTACCGAAGGATTTCATTAGCCACGCGATAGCCGCGTTACGGGCGGAGTGTTCAAACTCCGAGCGTGCCACCACCGCATCATAGGCAATATCGTCAACGCCCGAAAGCTGGCGAACAATCTCAAGCATTCTCTGTCGCGGTGCGCTGAGGCGGCTTTGCAGCATATCGCAGACCACCAGCGCCCCGGCATTAATGAAGGGATTTCGCGGTTTACCCTGCTCAATCTCAAGCTGAAGCAGCGAGTTAAAAGGCTGGCCGGAAGGATCTTTACCGACACGCTCCCAGATCTCTTCTTCATCATACTGGCGCATCGCCGCAACCAGACTCAGCACTTTCGAGATGGACTGAATGGAAAAACGTTCCGTTGCATCGCCTGCCTGGTATCGCTGTCCGTCGATGGTACAGATAGCAATCCCCAGCTTATTCCCGCTCACCGAGGCAAGGGCCGGAATATAGTCGGCAACCTTCCCCTTTCCAATTAACGGACGAACCTGCGCCAGAATCTCGTCCAACATCTCATTATGGATGACCGCAGCCACACTTTGCTCCTTGCCCTCAGGCTAAAACGGGCTGCGAGTATAACAGAGGCTTATGTATTGCGTCAGGCGCTAAGACGAAAACGCGAAACGGCCTGCAATAAAAGATCGGATTGCTTTTGCAGCCGCTCAGAGGCGTCCGAGGCGTCAGAGACCAACAGGTCCGTCTGCCGGGAGACCTGATTCAGCGCCTGAAGCTGGCGCGTCATCTGGTGAATACTGTCTCCCTGGCTGAGCGTGGCGGTTGAGATCTCATTCAGCAAACTGCTTAAATTGCCCACCAGACCGGTGACCTGCTGCAAATTCTCTTCCATCAGGGTAACGGCACGCGAACCGTCTTCAATGCCCTGCAGCGAGCGGTTAATAAGCTCCTGAATGGTCTGCGTCGAGTGGCTGCTTTTTCTGGCCAACAGCCCGACTTCCCGGGCGACGACGGCAAAGCCGCGCCCCTGGTTTCCGGCATGAGCCGCCTCAATGGCCGCATTCAGCGCCAGGATGTTGGTCTGGAACGCCACGCTGTCGATCATCGCCACGATCCCGCGCATCTCAGAGGATCGGTCGACGATCGCCTGCATGGACGCATTCACGGTAGACATCATCTGGTCGCCGCCCACGGCGGCCTGACGCGCTTCATCGGCCCGCGAGCTGGCGAGCCTGGCATAGCCGGTATTCCCTTCCACATGGCTCTCCAGCGATGCAATATGCGCCGTCACATCCTCAAGCTCTTTCGCCTGGCGCGCCGACTGCTGATACAGCTTCTGGTTACCCTCCGCCAGAGAGCCAATATTCTCCACCATGGTGGCAGTGGCATGGCTGACCTGCGTCACCAGCTGCTGCAGACCGTGCTGCATCGTCGCAATACTGTCGCTAAGCTGCCCAATCTCCCGGTTGAAGCGCATGACGTCCGGCGGCGTGCCGGAGAGATCCCCTGCCGCCAGCCGGTTAATATGCGCAATCAACCGACGCAGCGGCGTAATCACCCATCTGGACATGCCGAACCAGACGGCAACCGCGATGGCGAGCAGCAGCACCGGCGCAAACAGGAACAACGTTTGCAGACCGGAGAGCTGTGCCATTAGGCTCTGGCGCCCCTGCATGGCCTGCTTCTCGCTTGCCTGCTGATAGCGCGCATAGTTGTCGTTAAAATCAGACTGAAACGCCTGAGCCGGTACGGCAAAAAAAGCGTCGATGGTGTTGGTCTTGAGAAGCCCTTCAGCCTGTTCTTTGATCGCGCCGTAGAAAAGCTGATAGCTGTTCACCAGAGCATCGTCTTTCGGCGGATTGAGCGCCTGCCAGGCCTTCCACGCCTGCTGAGAAACCGTCAGCGCCTTTTGCGCGTCGTCCATCAGGCTGTGCCAGCTTCCGTCGGAGCCGGTCTCTTTATCCTGCATAAACCAGACGCCGGAGCGGTTAAGCAGATCGCTTGCCGCCAGCAGGGAAACGCGGGCCAGATCCAGCTTGCTCTGCTGCTGCCAGGCCAGCAGGTTTTGCTGCTCGTTACGCTGGGCGTCGTTCAGGGAGGCGTTAAGCAGGAATGACGAGGAGAGCTGCAGCGCGGAGAAAAGGCCAATAATGCAAAAGATACCCGTCAGCAGACCAAAGTGACGAGGGGTGAGACGCTGCGCAATACGGCGAAAAATTTGCGTTAGGTTCATGATTTTCTTCATTAACAATGCGTTAGACACGAGCGAGTCTACGAAATGAAAATGACAGAACCATTGCAGAGAAATGACAACGGCCCTCGTGATGAGGGCCGAAAAAATTACACGCGATCCTTCCACACCGTCTGCACGTTGCAGAACTCGTGCAGCCCAAAGTGGGAAAGCTCGCGGCCAAAGCCGCTTTTCTTCACGCCGCCGAAGGCCACGCGCGCGTCGCTGGCGCTAAAGCCGTTGATAAACACGCCGCCGCACTCCAGCTCGCGGGAGAATGTATCCGCAAGCGCCGCGTCAGCGGTGAAGACGGTGGCGGACAGGCCAAAGTCGCTGTCGTTAGCGAGCGTCAGGGCGTGATCCGCGTCTTTCGCGACCGTTATGGCCGCGACCGGACCAAACAGTTCCTGGCGGAACGCCGTCATCGACGGGGTGACGTTCGACAGCACGGTTGGCGCGTAGTAATTCCCCTCTCCGCCGATCTTCTCTCCGCCCAGCAGCAGCGTTGCCCCTTCGGCCAGCGTGGCCTGCACCTGCTGATGCAGTTCATCGCGCAGGTCATAGCGCGCCATCGGGCCAATAAAGTTCTCTTCCCGATCCGGTGCACCCATATTCAGCGCAGAAACGGCCTCGACAAAACGTTGCGTAAAGGTCTCTGCGATACCCTTCTCGACGATAAAACGTTTCGCCGCCGCGCAAACCTGCCCGGTATTCTGGTAGCGCCCCGCTACCGCCGCCTTTACGGCAAGATCCAGGTCGGCATCGTTGAGGACGATAAACGGGTCGGAGCCACCCAGCTCAAGCACGCATTTTTTCAGCGCGGCTCCCGCCTGCGCGCCGATGGCCGCACCGGCACGAACGCTGCCGGTGACGGTCACGGCCGCAATACGGCGATCGTTAATAGCCTGGCTTACGCCGTCATTGGTGGCGTTCACCCAGCCGAATACGCCTTCAGGGAAACCGGCATCCGCAAATATCTGCCCAATAAGATCCGCAGAGCCGAGCACGTTTGGCGCATGCTTAAGCAGATAGCTGTTACCTGCCAGCAGGATCGGCACCGCGCCGCGCAGCACCTGCCAGAGCGGGAAGTTCCATGGCATCACCGCGAGAATCGGCCCGAGCGGACGGTATTCAATGAACGCGTTGTGGTTTTCCACCAGCGTAGGCTCCGCACGCAGCATCGCCGGGCCGTGCCCGGCATACCAGTCGCACAGACCGGCGGATTTTGCCACTTCCGCCCGCGCCTGCAGGATGGGTTTCCCCATTTCACGGGAGATTATCTGCGCCATCTCTTCCGCGCGGTTTCGCAGCGCGGCACCGAGATCCCGCAGCTTCTGCGCCCGATGGGACACGCTTTCGCGTCGCCACTGGCGATACCCCGCGTCAGAGTGAGCAATCGCGCGTTCAACCTCTTCCGGCGTCGCCCAGAGATACGCAGCGAGGGTTTCTCCCGTTGCCGGGTTAACAGAGAGGGCATGTGTAGCAGATGAATAAGTCATGTTTTTCTCCACGCATTTCGGTTGATTCATTGTGGCTCACTATGCTATTTCTTAAAAATGAATAATACTAACCACCTTATTCACGAAACGAGAATGCTATGGACTTAACCCAGCTTGAAATGTTTAACGCCGTCGCGCTGACGGGCAGCATTACCCAGGCGGCGCAGAAGGTGCATCGCGTGCCGTCCAATCTGACCACCCGCATCCGCCAGCTGGAAGCCGATCTTGGCGTCGAGCTGTTTATTCGTGAGAACCAGCGTTTGCGCTTATCCCCCGCCGGGCATAACTTCCTGCGCTACAGCAGGCAGATCCTCGCTCTGGTGGATGAGGCGCGTATGGTCGTGGCGGGCGATGAGCCGCAGGGGTTATTTGCCCTCGGCGCGCTGGAAAGCACCGCTGCGGTGCGCATTCCTGAAACGCTGGCGCAGTTTAACCAGCGCTATCCGCGCATCCAGTTTGCCCTTTCTACCGGGCCATCCGGAACGATGATTGATGGCGTACTGGAGGGAACCCTCAGCGCCGCCTTTGTCGACGGGCCATTGTCGCACCCGGAGCTGGAGGGCATGCCGGTCTACCGGGAAGAGATGATGCTGGTCACGCCTGCCGGGCATGCGGAGGTGACGCGCGCCACGCAGGTCAGCGGCAGCGACGTTTACGCCTTTCGCGCGAACTGCTCGTATCGCCGACACCTGGAAAGCTGGTTTCATGCGGACAGAGCCACGCCCGGCCGAATTCATGAGATGGAGTCCTACCACGGCATGCTCGCCTGCGTCATTGCGGGCGCGGGCATCGCGCTGATGCCGCGCTCGATGCTGGAGAGTATGCCGGGCCATCATCAGGTTGAAGCCTGGCCGCTGGCGGAAAACTGGCGCTGGCTCACGACCTGGCTGGTGTGGCGGCGCGGGGCGATGACCCGCCAGCTGGAAGCCTTTATAGCGCTGCTAAACGAACGTCTTCAACCAGCGCCTTCTCCATAAACAGGCTGAGCGGGTCCTCAGCGTACGGGGCAAATGCCGGACGCAAATCGTACCCGCACTGCTCATACAGACGAACCGCGGCGCGCTGTTTGATGCCCGTCTCAAGCCTTACGGTATGACAATGGCGGCTCAGGGCTTCATCTTCCAGGGCGGCCAGCAGCGTCTCGCCGAGATGCTGCCCCCGATGGGCCGGGTCGATATAGACCCGCTTCATCTCCCCCGTTCCGTCGCCGTTGAGCACGATGGCCCCACAGCCCACGGCCTGGAGCTGCTGGTCGCGAATGACCATCAGGATCAGCGAGGTTTCCGGCAGCGCGGACAGGTCGAGCAGATGATTGCTTTCGGCGGGATAGAGTTCGCTCTGATAGCGGTCAAGCGCCGCGATCAGGTTGAGAATGTCCGGATGACGTGCAGATTCAGAGGTAATGGAATACATGGCAGGCTCCTTGCTGTTTTTATATCAACATAGCGCAGGCCTGCCAGGGGGGTTCATAGTATTAACTTATAGCGCGTCACTCAGCTAGCGCAAAAAGATACGCCCTTTCAGATACAGGGTCGCCTGGCCGCCAATCAGCACGCGGTCGCCCTTCAGCTCGCAGCGCAGATCCCCGCCACGTTCTGCCCCCTGCCGGGCATTGAGTGACGTTTTGCCCAGCTTTTCGCTCCAGTACGGGATCAGCATGCTGTGGGCAGATCCGGTGACCGGATCTTCCGGCACCCCTTCGCCCGGACAGAAGAAGCGGCTGACGAAGTCATATTCTTCTCCCGGCGCGGTCACGCAGACCATTTTATCCAGCGGAAGCATGGCCCCAATATCCGGCGTTAACGCTTCAACCTGCTGCTGGCTCTCCAGCACCACCATGTAATCGCGTCCGACGCGCACCTCTTTTGCCGCCGTGATGCCGAGCGCGCTAAATAGCACCTCGGGAGGATTCTCCACAACCTCCGTCGACCACGCGGGGAAGTTCAGCGTCAGCCAGTCGCCGCTGCGTTTAACCGTCAGTTCACCCACGAAGCGGGTGGTGAAGGTGATTTCGGTATGCGGATAATCAAGGTATTCGAAAATGACGTGTGATGCGGCAAGCGTGGCGTGGCCGCACAGGTTAATTTCATCCAGCGTGGTAAACCAGCGCAGCTCAAACCCACCGTCGGTGCGCACGAAAAAGGCGGTCTCAGACTGGTTATGCTGCTGCGCCATTTTGAGCAGCGTCTCGTCCGGCAGCCACTCTTCCAGAGGACATACCGCTGCGGCGTTGCCGCCAAAGGTTTTATCGCTGAAGGCATCCACCAGATAAAAATCAATTTCCTGCATTGTCTCTTCCTCTCTTGTTATGGCTATTTAGCGCAGAAAAACTGTGCCTTTCAGATAAAGCGTGGCCTGCCCGCCCATCAGCACGCGCGAACCTTTCAGCTCACAGCGTACATCACCACCCCGGGCTGAAACCTGACGGGCGAACAGCGTTGTTTTGCCCAGTTTTTCGCTCCAGTACGGGATCAGCATCGTGTGCGCGGAGCCGGTGACCGGGTCTTCCGGGACGGATACGCCAGGGGAGAAAAAGCGGCTGACAAAATCATATTCCCCCTCACCGCGCGCCGTAACGCTCACCTTATGCTCGCCCGGCGTCATCGCCGAGAAGCGCGGCGCAAGCGCTTCAACCTGCTGGCGATTTTCCAGAACGATCAGCCAGGCGCGCCCTTTCCGGGCATCAGCGTAGCGGCTGATACCCAGCGCCGAAAGCATCTCCGGCGGAGGCGTCTCTTCATGGGTTGGACATGCCGGGAAGTCCAGGGTCATCCACTCTCCCTCCCGGCTGACCGTCAGGCGGCCAGACGCGGTTTCAAAGTGGATCCGCGAATCCGGGTAATCCAGTTCGGTAAACAGCACGTGCGCGGCCGCAAGCGTAGCGTGGCCGCAGAGATTGACTTCGGTAAGCGTGGTAAACCAGCGTAGCTCAATGCCCCCTTTACTGCAGACGAAAAAAGCCGTTTCCGACTGATTATGCTGCTGCGCCATTTGCAGTAAGGTCTCATCGGGCAACCACGCTTTCAGCGGGCAAACGGCGGCCGGATTGCCGCCAAATGAGGTATCGCTGAACGCATCTACCAGATAAAAATCAATCTCCTGCATTGTCTTACCGCCTGTTTTTATTGTGTTGTTCTTTTATATTCAATGAAAATGGCGTTTACGGCTACCGCTTTCATAAGGTAAATATTGAGATCTGCGTCACATAATGGTTGAGTTTTCGCCGTTCAACGTTTTAAGATCGTCTCCTCTTCTTTTCAGCAACGAATCTCCGACATCCCTATGACAACGAACACAGTTTCCCGCAGGGTTGCGTGGCTACGCGTGGTCACGCTGGCCATTGCCGCGTTTATTTTTAACACCACAGAATTTGTTCCGGTTGGGCTGTTGTCTGACATCGCTGAAAGTTTCCAGATGGAAACGGCTCAGGTGGGCATTATGTTGACCATCTACGCCTGGGTAGTGGCGCTGATGTCCTTGCCGTTTATGCTGCTGACCAGCCAGATGGAGCGGCGCAGGCTGCTGATCGGTCTGTTTGTCTTGTTCATTGCGAGCCACGTGCTGTCGTTTATGGCGTGGAATTTTACGGTGCTGGTCATCAGCCGCATCGGCATTGCCTTTGCCCATGCGGTGTTCTGGTCGATCACCGCGTCTCTGGCTATTCGACTCGCTCCGGCAGGGAAACGCGCGCAGGCGCTGAGCCTGATTGCCACCGGTACTGCACTGGCGATGGTGCTGGGACTGCCGATTGGCCGCATCGTGGGGCAATACTTCGGCTGGCGTACGACGTTCTTCGCCATTGGTATGGGCGCGCTGGTAACGCTGGTGTGCCTGATTAAACTGCTGCCCGCGCTGCCGAGCGAACATTCCGGCTCGCTGAAAAGCCTGCCGCTGCTGATGCGTCGCCCGGCGCTGCTGAGTATCTACCTGCTGACCGCTATTGTGGTGACGGCCCATTACACGGCGTATAGCTACATTGAACCGTTTGTGCAGGTGGTGGCGGGCTTTAGCGCCAACTTTGCCACCGTCTTACTGTTGATCCTCGGCGGAGCAGGCATTATTGGCAGCGTGCTGTTCGGTAAGCTGGGTAACCGGCATGCTTCGACGCTGGTGAGCAGCGCTATTGGTCTGCTGCTGGCCTGCCTGCTGCTGCTGATGCCTGCCGCAGGCAGTGAAGACCATCTGGCGATCCTCAGCCTGTTCTGGGGCGTGGCGATCATGATTATTGGTCTGGGCATGCAGGTGAAAGTCCTGGCCCTGGCGCCGGATGCAACGGACGTCGCCATGTCGCTGTTCTCAGGGATTTTCAATCTGGGGATTGGCGCGGGCGCGCTGGTGGGAAATCAGGTAATACTGCACGTATCAATGTCGGCGATTGGCTATCTGGGCGCCATTCCGGCCCTGGTAGCGCTGGTCTGGTCGGTGCTCATCTTCCGTAAGTGGCCGGTGGCGCTGGAGGAACAGGGGCAGCACGGGTGAGCCTTCTTGCCGGGTGGCGGCTTCGCCTTACCCGGCCTACAAAACCCGTAGGCCCGTGCAAGCGAAGCGCCGCCGGGCAAGACATCAATGATAGGTCTTAATAATTTCCAGCACGCCGTTAATAATAAACTGCACGCCCATACAGACCAGTAAGAAGCCCATCAGACGGGAAATCGCCTCGATACCGCCCTTGCCTACCCAGCGCATAATGGCGCCAGAACTGCGCAGCGACGCCCAAACGATAACCCCGATAATTGCAAAAATCAGCGGCGGCGCAACCGTCAGCACCCAGTCCGGGAAGGTTGCGCTGTCGCGCACCGTCGACGCGGAGCTGATGATCATCGCGATGGTACCCGGCCCCGCCGTGCTCGGCATGGCAATCGGTACAAAGGCGATATTCGCACTCGGTTCGGTTTCCAGCTCTTCCGATTTGCTGGTCGCTTCCGGTGACTCATGCGCTTTTTGCGCCGGGAACAGCATACGGAAACCGATAAAGGCCACAATCAGCCCCCCGGCGATACGCAGGCCGGGGATGGAAATCCCGAAGGTATTCATCACCACCTGTCCGGCATAGTAGGCCACCATCATGATGGCAAACACATACACCGAGGCCATCATCGACTGATGGTTGCGCTCGGCGCTGTTCATATTCCCTGCCAGGCCGAGGAAAAGCGCCACCGTCGTTAACGGGTTAGCCAACGGCAGCAAGACCACCAGCCCAAGGCTGATTGCTTTAATTAAATCCAACATAGTGCGTTGTTGTCCTTATCCATATTTAACTCAGCAATTATAGGGGGAAAGTATGACATTCAGCTATGGGTGCAGCGCGACGATTCTTCTCCCTCTGAAATCATAACTCGCAGTTATCTATCTGATTTGAAAGACCTCAAAAAAAGTTCATGAAACGTTTTAGCAATTCGTGGCATCGGCCGACTCATTCAGTTGACTTATACTTGCCTGAGCAATAATATCTGCCGTGACTAACTACTTGCCAGGGCAACCATTGTGAAAAGCACCAGTGATATCTTTAACGACGTTGTTCCGCTGGGTCGTCTTATTCATATGGTAAATCAGAAAAAAGATCGCCTGCTCAACGACTATCTGTCACCGCTGGATATCACCGCAACACAGTTCAAAGTGCTGTGTTCCATTCGCTGCGAAGTGTGTATTACACCGGTTGAGCTTAAAAAGGTGCTCTCTGTCGATCTGGGTGCGTTAACCCGCATGCTCGATCGTCTCGTCTGCAAAGGATGGATAGAACGAAGCCCTAACCCAAATGACAAACGCGGCGTACTGGTAAAGCTGACCAGCGATGGCGCGGCCATGTGCGAGCAATGTCATCAATTAGTAGGACAAACACTGCATCAGGAACTAACAAAAAACTTAACGGCAGATGAAGTGGCAACCCTTGAGCTCTTGCTGAAGAAAATACTGCCGTAAACAGAAAAAGAGGTATGACGATGTCCAGACGCAATACTGACGCTATCACCATTCATAGCATTTTGGACTGGATCGAGGACAACCTGGAATCGCCGCTCTCCCTTGAAAAAGTGTCAGAGCGTTCAGGTTACTCCAAATGGCACCTGCAACGGATGTTCAAAAAAGAGACCGGTCATTCATTAGGTCAATACATTCGCAGCCGCAAGCTGACGGAAATTGCCCAGAAACTGAAAGAAAGCAATGAGCCGATCCTTTACCTGGCGGAGCGTTACGGATTTGAATCGCAACAAACCCTGACGCGTACGTTCAAGAACTATTTTGACGTGCCGCCTCATAAGTACCGAATCACCAGCGTGCCGGGCGAATCCCGATACCTGTATCCGTTAAAACACTGTAGTTAATCATCGCCTGTAACAGACGTAACCGAGGAAATCATGAAAGTTATCGCCTCCGCCGCCCTCGCCTTGCTGGTACTGTTCTCCAGCCAGACCTTCGCGGAGCAAACCCCTCGTGCAACGCAGCAAAATAATCCTGATACGATGATTTTGCCGTCAGCACATGACCAGTCGCCTTATGATTTCAACCATATGGGTGCTGGTAGCGACAAATCCGACGAATTAGGCGTGCCTTATTATAATCAGCACGGCCTCTGATTCGTTTTTGCCCCGCAGACGCGGGGCTTTTTTTATGCCTTTCTTACCCGCGTCGCCCGACGCACGCGCAGGCCAAAGACATTAATATACAGCCCGGCCATGATCAGCACGGCGCCAAACAGCTGCAGCGCGCTCAGCGTTTCATCCAGTAAGAGTGCCGCACTGGCAAGCCCCACCACCGGCACCAGCAGGGATAACGGCGCGACGCGCCAGGTTTCATAGCGACCCAGCAGCGATCCCCAGATCCCGTAGCCCACAATGGTGGCGACAAAGGCCAGATAGACCAGAGAGAGGATTGTAGTCAGGTCGATCTCGACCAGACTATTGAGCATGACGGCCGGGCCATCCAGAATCCACGCCGCGACCATAAACGGTATGACGGGGATCAGGGCGCTCCACACCACCAGGGACATCACTGCCGGGCGCGCCTCGTGCTGCATGATCAGCTTGTTAAAGATATTCCCGCAGGCCCAGCTCAGCCCCGCCGCCAGCGTCAGCATAAAGCCGAGCAACGCCACATGCTGGCCATTCAGGCTGGCCTCAATGAGCACCAGCACGCCGAACACCGCGAGCGTAATGCCCGCCAGCTGTTTGCCCTGCAGGCGCTCGCCAAACACAAACGCGCCGAGAATAATGGTAAAGAACGCCTGCGCCTGTAAGACCAGCGAGGCAAGACCGGCCGGCATACCGAACTTAATCGCGCAGAAGAGAAACGCGAACTGGCCAAAGCTAATGGTCAGACCGTAGCCCAGCAGCAGCTTTAACGGGATCTTTGGACGGGCGACAAAGAAGATGGCCGGGAACGCAACCAGCATAAAACGCAGACCGGCCAGCATCAGCGGAGGCATGTTGTGCAGCCCCAGCTTGATGACCACAAAATTGAGTCCCCATACTACGACCACCAGCAACGCCAGCAGCCCGTCTTTACGCGTCATACCCTGCCCCTGAATTATTAATTATTTGTTAACACTGCAAGGTAACAGAAAAAAGCAGGCCGCGAGAAGATCATTAATTCTGGCAGTCAGGCGAAGCACTTACGGATAAATTAGGCGCTATACAAGCCCCTTATGTCGTGATAATCCTTTTAGGACACAACATAAAAAGCATAAGCAATTGTCGGGCAGGAATATGAAACCATCTCTCAGGCGCTCAACCGCAGCGCTGCTGGCATCGTCATTGTTATTAACCATTGGTCGAGGGGCAACGCTGCCGTTTATGACCATTTATCTCACGCGCGTCTATAGCATGAGCGTCGAGAATATTGGTTATGCCCTGACGATTGCGCTGACTATCGGCGTGGTGTTCAGCCTGGGCTTTGGCATTCTTGCCGATAAGTTTGATAAAAAACGCTACATGCTGATCGCGATCGTGGCCTTTATCGCCGGGTTTGTCGCGATCCCGCTGGTGGATAACGTCACGCTGGTGGTGCTGTTCTTTGCGCTGATCAACTGCGCCTATTCCGTCTTTTCGACGGTGCTGAAGGCATGGTTCTCCGACGTGCTCACCACGAGCCAGAAAGCGCGCGTCTTCTCGCTGAACTACAGCTTCCTGAACATTGGCTGGACGATCGGGCCGCCGATTGGCACCCTGCTGGTAATGTACAGCCTGCAGCTGCCGTTCTGGCTGGCAGCCTTCTGCGCCGCCCTGCCGCTTGGATTTATCCATTTCTTTGTGCAGAAAAGCGTGGCGCTGGATACCGCCGAGGAGAAGATGCCCTGGCAGCCGTCGGTATTGCTGAAAGACCGCGCGCTGTTCTGGTATACCCTCTCTGGCCTGCTCGCGTCATACGTCGGCGGATCGTTCGCGACCTGTATTTCCCAATACGTTCTGGCCGCGCATGCAGACAGTAATTTCGCCGAAAAGGTGGTCGCCGTGGTATTGCCCGTCAACGCCGCCGTGGTGGTGACGCTGCAATATGCGCTGGGTCGTAAGATCTCTGCCAGCAATATTCGCCCGCTGATGACCCTCGCCACCCTGTTTTTTATCGTGGGGCTGGGGGGCTTTATGCTCTCCGGAGAAAACCTCGTTTACTGGGGCATCGCTGCCGCTATCTTTACCCTGGGCGAAATTATCTATGCGCCGGGTGAATACATGCTGATCGACAACATCGCCCCGCCGGGGATGAAGGCGAGCTATTTCTCAGCCCAGGCGCTGGGCTGGCTCGGCGCGGCGGCAAACCCGATGATCACCGGTATTATCCTGACCAACCTGCCGCACTGGTCGTTGTTTGTCATCATGATGGTCGCCATCGTCATTGCGTGGCTGATGATTTTGCGCGGCATGAGCGTGAAGAATGAAGATACCGTGTCGGGTGGCGCTGCGCTTACCCGACCTACAAAACCCTAATCGTAGGCCGGGTAAGGCGTAGCCCCACCCGGCAAAAGCAAAGGCCTAGTGGTGCAACATCTCCTCCACCACCTGCTCTTTATACATCTCATTCGGATAATAGGTCGGCCAGTTATCCATCTCTTTCAGCAGCGCCTCGTGGGAGGTGTTGCCCATGAAAATATGGAAGTGCGAAGAGGCCTTCGGCGCGATGGTGTGGTCGCTGAACTGCACAAACTTCGGTGCCTTGCTGCTGGCGTCCTTACACTCGAACAGGTAGCGAACGCCTTTTTTACCCGACGCGTAGGTCAGAATTTTGTAGCCGCTGTAATCATAATGACAGTGGCTGACCGCTTCGCCCTTATGAAATTCCATCACGTTATTTTCGATGCCGATGGCATCCACGTCCGTCGCATATCCCTTGCGGTAGTATGCTTTCACCTCGGCAAAGGTTTTGCTTTTGTCTTTCTGCGCTTTCTGTTTAAACACCGGATCCAGCGAACCATCCAACAGGAACGGATAAACCGACTGCCAGGTCCCGTCCCAGTCAGACAGCGCTCTGTCCTTCACGTCCTTATCCTCAAACACGCCGCTCGCCGCTTTCTGTTCCGCTTCGGTCATCTGATGACCGTGCGAGTGAGCAAACAGCTGGCCGCTGACCAGCAGCGCCCCCAGAGTCATGGCAAATTTTCCAATATGTGCAGTCAACATAACACCCTCATTCCGTTTGATAAGAATGCGGATGTTATATTATAACATTTCAAATCGCAACCAGCCCGCGAACGCCCTCCTGCTCCATGTTTTCACCCCGCCCGCGCTGAATGATGGTGCCGCGCGACATCAGCAGGTAGCTGTCGGCCAGCTCGGCGGCAAAGTCGTAAAACTGCTCAACCAGCAGGATCGCCATATCCCCCCGGCCCGCCAGGGTGCGGATCACCTGGCCAATCTCTTTAATCACCGACGGCTGTATGCCTTCGGTTGGCTCATCCAGAATCAGCAGCTGCGGGCGGCTCGCCAGCGCGCGACCAATCGCCAGCTGCTGTTGCTGCCCGCCGGAGAGGTCGCCCCCGCGACGGTGCTTCATCTCTTTAAGCACCGGAAACAGCTGCCAGATCTCTTCCGGCACCTGCTTCGCCTCGCGGGAGGAAAATCGCGACATCCCCAGCAGAAGGTTCTCCTCCACGGTCAGGCGCGGGAAAATCTCACGGCCCTGCGGAACGTACGCCACGCCAGACTGCACCCGCTGGTGCGGCCTGCTGTGGGTGATCGTTTTACCCTGCCAGACAATCTCCCCGGTCTTCGCCGGGATCAGCCCCATCAGACACTTCAGCAGCGTGGTTTTCCCGACACCGTTGCGCCCCAGCAGACAGGTGACCTCTCCGGTGACGGCCTCAAAGCTCACGCCGCGCAGGATATGGCTGCCGCCGTAGTACTGATTCAGTTCATTGACCTGTAGCATCACCCCTCCTTAACGTCCCAGATAGACCTCAATCACCTGCTCGTTGGCCTGCACCTCGCGAAGCGAACCTTCCGCCAGCACGCGTCCCTGATGCAGCACCGTGACGTGGTCGGCGATAGTCTCAACAAAACCCATATCGTGCTCCACCACCATCAGGGAGTGCTTACCCGCCAGCGTTTTGAACAGCTCGGCGGTGTATTCCGTTTCCGCGTCTGTCATCCCGGCGGCCGGTTCATCCAGCAGCAGCAGGTGCGGGTCCTGTACCAGAAGCATACCGATTTCCAGAAACTGTTTTTGCCCGTGCGAAAGCAGCCCCGCGCGGCGGTCGCGCTCACCGCTAAGGAGCAGCAAAACCAGCATCTCATCAATGCGGTCGCGCTGTTCACCGTTGAGCGTTGCCCGCAGGCTCGCCCAGACGGATTTATCGGTTTTCATGGCGATCTCCAGGTTTTCCCACACCGTCAGCGCTTCAAAAACGGTGGGTTTCTGGAATTTACGCCCGATCCCCTGGCGGGCAATGGCCGCAGGCTCCAGCGCGGTCAGGTCGATGGACTGATCGTAAATCGCTCTGCCGCTCTTTGGCCGCGTTTTGCCGGTGATAACGTCCATTAGCGTGGTTTTACCGGCTCCGTTAGGGCCAATCACGCAGCGCAGCTCACCCACGCCGATATTCAGCGAGAGATCGGTCAGGGCCTGAAACCCATCAAAATTGACGTTAATGGCCTCAAGCTGAAGCACCGGGTCGGTCTGTTCACGGTAACGATCGCCGGGCAACTGGCGGGTAAATAACCCTTCGGCTGGCTGCATTATTTATCTCCCTTTCGAAACAGACCATAGACGCCGCGCGGTAAAAACAGCGTGACGGCGATAAAAATCAGCCCCAGAAACAGCTGCCAGTATTCCGGCATCGCGACGGTGAAGAAGCTCTTTGCACCGTTCACCAGCGCCGCGCCAATCACCGGACCGATCAGCGTGCCGCGCCCGCCCAGCGCAACCCAGATGGCCGCTTCTATTGAGTTGGTTGGTGACATTTCACCGGGGTTGATAATGCCCACCTGCGGGACGTACAGCGCCCCCGCCAGGCCGCACAGCACGGCAGAAAGCGTCCATACCAGCAGCTTGAACCCGCGCGGATCGTAGCCGCAAAACGTCAGGCGGTTTTCGGCGTCGCGAACGGCGGTCAGGATGCGGCCAAACTTGCTCTTCGCCAGCGCAAATCCGGTGCCTAACGCCAGAATCAGCAACAGCACGGTCGCCAGAAACAGTGCGATACGGGTGGTTGTTTCCGTCACCGAAAACCCGAGCAGCGTGGTGAAGCCGGTAAAGCCGTTATTGCCGCCAAAACCGGTTTCGTTGCGAAAGAACAGCAGCATTCCGGCATAGGTCAGCGCCTGGGTCATAATCGAGAAATAGACCCCTTTGATCCTGGAGCGGAAGGCAAACCAGCCAAACACCAGAGCCAGCAGGCCCGGCACCATCACAATCAGCACCAGCGCCCAGGCAAAATGCTGGGTTCCCCACCAGAACCACGGCAGTTCACTCCAGGAAAGAAACGACATAAACGCGGGCAGACCGTCACCCGAGGCCTGACGCATCAGGTACATGCCCATCGCGTAGCCGCCCAGGGCGAAGAAGATGCCGTGCCCAAGAGAGAGCATCCCGGCGTAGCCCCACACCAGATCCAGCGCCACCGCAACGATGGCATAGCAGAGAATCTTGCCAATCAGCGTCAGCATCCAGGTCGACAGCGCCAGCGGATGCGTCGCGGGCAGTAAGGCGAAAAACGGTAATATCAGCAGACACACCACCAGCAGGCTGCCTGCAAGTTGCGTTGTGCGCGGCGCTTTGCGCGCCAGCGTTAAGGTCAGCGGCTGGCTCATCAGTCAATCACCCTCCCTTTCAGCGCAAACAGCCCCTGAGGGCGTTTCTGAATAAACAGCACGATCGCCACCAGAATCACGATCTTGCCCAGCACCGCACCCATCTGCGGTTCAAGAATTTTATTGAAGATGCCCAGACCAAACGCCGCGGCCACGCTGCCTGCCAGCTGCCCTACGCCACCGAGAACGACCACGAGGAAGGAATCAATAATGTACCCCTGGCCCAGCTCCGGCCCGACGTTACCGAGCTGCGATAGCGCCACGCCGCCTAACCCCGCAATCCCTGAACCAAGCCCAAACGCCAGCATATCGACGCGACCTGTCGGTACCCCGCAGCAGGCGGCCATGCTGCGGTTCTGCGTTACCGCGCGCACGTTAAGCCCCAGACGGGTTTTATTCAGAATGAGCCAGGTAAAGAACAGCACCAGCAGCACGAAGCCCAGCACCACGATGCGGTTCCACGGCAGCGTCAGGTTGGCAAAAACCTGCACCCCGCCGGACAGCCATGCGGGGTTGGCGACCTCCAGGTTCTGGGCGCCAAACGTCATGCGCACCAGCTGGATAAGCATCAGACTGATCCCCCACGTCGCCAGCAGCGTTTCCAGCGGACGACCGTACAAATGGCGAATCACGGTGCGCTCCAGCACCATCCCGATGCCCGCCGTCAGGCAGAACGCGACCGGCAGCGCGATAACGGGATAGAGCGCCAGCCACTGGGGCGCAAGCCCGGCCATCGCCTGCTGCACCATCCACGTGGCATACGCGCCCAGCATCAGCATCTCGCCGTGCGCCATATTAATGACGCCCAGCAGGCCGTAGGTGATGGCAAGCCCCAGCGCCGCCAGCAGCAGCACCGACCCCAGCGACAGCCCCATAAACGCCTGGCCCAGCAGATCGCCCCACATGAGTCGATGCTGGACCTGGCTAAGACTCTCCTGCGCGGCCGCGCGCACCCCGGCATCCGGCTCTGCCTGTGCCGAGGTAAACGGAGTAAGTCTGGACTCCACGTCCGGATCGTCGGACTGCCCTAATAATTCGACAGCCTTGCGGCGTACCTCTGCCTGCGGGCTGGCTAGCTGGAGATTAGCCACCGCCAGCAGCAGCGCCTGACGTGCCACCGCGTCCGTTTCATCGTTTAGCCGCTTTTCCAGGAAAGCGAGCATCCCGGGCTGGGCATCCCGCTGAAGCTGACGTGCCGCTGACCGCCTTTCTGTGACACTGTCACTGACGAGCTGATGCGTAGCGATGGCCGTGGCGGCCAGCACGCGCAGCCGGTTGGTCAGACGAACGGCTTTGGCTGGCCCTTCGGCCGCCTGAGCGTCACCGAGCGAGACCATTTGACCATTGCGCTGCGCAAAGGCGTGCTTTTGGCTGTCGGTATACAGGTTTTCCTTTTGCAGTGCCTGGAGCAGCGGCAGCCTTACCGCGTCCGGGGCAGCGGCCCACTGCGTCAGCAATTCCGCCTGCTGGCTGCGGCTGGCGGCAACAAAACGATCGGCATCCGATGCCTGCGCCATCCCTGGCAGCAGTCCGGAAAGCCATACAAGAGCGATGAACATGCGCATGGCGTTCATGACGTTTCTCCCTGCGGTGATGGCTTAGTTGCTGGCGGTTTTCATCGGCTGGTCGGGCTTTTTATCGTTTCCGGCGATGAACGGGCTCCACGGCTGGGCGCGTACCGGCTGCTCCGTCTGCCACACCACGTTGAACTGGCCGTTGCCTTCGATTTCACCGATCATGACCGGCTTATGCAGATGGTGGTTGGTGGCATCCATGGTGAGCGTAAAGCCAGACGGCGCCTTAAAGGACTGGCCGGCCATCGCCGCACGCACTTTATCCACGTCGGTGGTGCCCGCTTTTTCCACCGCCTGCGCCCACATATGAATACCTACGTAAGTGGCCTCCATCGGGTCGTTGGTCACCACGGTATCGGCGTTCGGCAGCTTATGCGCTTTGGCATAGGCTTTGTAATCTGCCACGAAGGCCTGGTTGGTCGGGTTATCGACGGATTCGAAGTAGTTCCATGCGGCCAGGTTGCCGACCAGCGGTTTGGTGTCGATCCCGCGCAGCTCTTCTTCGCCCACGGAGAACGCCACCACCGGCACGTCGGTTGCCTTCAGCCCCTGGTTAGCCAGCTCTTTATAAAACGGCACGTTGGAATCGCCGTTGATGGTCGACACCACGGCGGTTTTGCCGCCTGCGGAGAATTTCTTGATATTGGCGACGATGGTCTGGTAGTCGCTATGGCCAAACGGGGTATAAACCTCTTCGATGTCCTTATCCTCCACCCCTTTCGAATGCAGGAAAGCGCGCAGGATCTTGTTAGTGGTGCGCGGGTAGACGTAATCGGTTCCCAGCAGGAAGAAGCGCTTCGCCGCGCCGCCGTCTTCGCTCATCAGGTATTCCACCGCCGGGATGGCCTGCTGGTTCGGCGCGGCGCCGGTATAGAAGACGTTCGGCGACATCTCTTCGCCTTCATACTGCACCGGGTAGAACAGCAGACCGTTCAGTTCCTCGAAGACCGGCAGCACGGATTTGCGCGAGACCGACGTCCAGCAGCCGAACACGACCGCCACTTTATCCTGACTTAACAGCTGGCGCGCTTTCTCGGCAAACAGCGGCCAGTTTGAGGCGGGATCCACCACCACCGGCTCCAGTTTTTTACCCAGTACGCCGCCTTTGGCGTTGATCTCGTCGATGGTCATCAGCGCGACGTCTTTCAGCGGCGTTTCGGAGATCGCCATGGTGCCGGAAAGAGAATGCATGATCCCCACTTTGATGGTGTCGGCCGCCTGCACGCCAAAACTCATTCCCATCGCCACGACGGACGCGGATAACGCAAAGGCTTTTAATAAGGTACGACGCTGCATATTTTCACTCCTGAAAAAGAACGCTGTGCGAAAACGTCCGTTAAGGCGTGGACGCGGAAAAAAATGTATCAGCGAAGCAGCAGCAAAAAGGATGCCAGAATGGAGGACGCGCTATTTCTGAAGGGGGAAAGCCGGATGTAAAGAGAACGTCTCAGAATGGCACAGCGCTGCACTTTTATAATGCAGCGCTGTGAAAGATGCTTTACCAGACTTCGCTGGCGATCTGCGTGACCAGACGGACTTTATCCCACTGCTGGGATTCACTCAGGCTGTTGCCCTCTTCGGTAGAGGCAAAGCCGCACTGCGGGCTGAGGCAAATTTGCTCTTTTGCCACGTATTTCGCCGCCTCTTCCAGACGGGCTTTAATCCCCTCCGGGTTCTCCAGCTCGCCGTTTTTCGTGGTGATAAGACCCAGCACCACCTGCTGCTTGCCCGGGCGAATGAAGCGCAATGGCGCGAAATCCCCGCTGCGGTCGTTATCATATTCAAGGAAGAACGCGTCAACGTTGACGGTTCCGAACAGCACTTCCGCCACAGGCTCATAGCCGCCTTCGGAAATCCAGGTTGAACGGAAGTTCCCGCGGCAGACGTGCAGCCCGATGGTCAGATCGTCCGGCTTGCCTTCCAGCGCCTTGTTCAGGACGCGGGCATAGATGCGTGCCAGCTCATCGGCATCATCGCCGCGCTCGCGGATCTGACGGCGCTGATCGTCCGAACAGAGATAGGCCCATACGGTGTCGTCAAGCTGCAGGTAACGGCAGCCCGCGTCGTAAAATGCGCGGATAGCGTCGCGCCAGGTGGTCGCCAGATCGTCGAAATAGTCATTCAGATCCGGGTACACCGTCGCATCGATGTCTTTGCGCCCGCCGCGGAAATGGAGCACGCTCGGGCTGGGAATGGTCATTTTCGGCTGAGCATTGCCGCTGATGCTCTTCAGATAACGAAAATCTTCAAGCATCGGATGGTCGCCAAAGCCCAGCTTACCGGTGACGCGCACGCCGTGGGCCTTGGTTTGTACCCCGTTGAACTGGATGCCCTGCTGTGAATCGTAACGCTCAACGCCCTGCAGGCCGTCGAAGAAGTCGAAGTGCCACCAGGCACGACGAAACTCGCCGTCGGTCACCACATGCAGGCCGCACGCGCACTGCTGCTCAACGACGTGGCGGATAGCGTCATCCTCTACCGCGCGAAGCTGTCCGGCATCAATTTCACCGCTGGCGAACTTCAGGCGAGCCTGTTTGATCGCATCCGGGCGTAAAAAACTGCCGACTACATCGGCGCGGAACGGGGCGTGGTGTCGTTGCATGAAAATCTCCTCAGTCTGCCGGCGATAATTGCCAGCAGTGATAATTCATTATTTGAAGCCTTAGACTTCTGGATGTCTAAATGTCCAAAAACAATGTCATACCTTACCGGCACCGGCAAACGAGAAAAATTCACGGGTGTTGAAAAAAATTCATCTTCACAGCGCAGCGGCGGTTTCGCTGCTGGCAAAGGCGAACTTTTCATCCTCCCAGCCGGTGATGCCCCCGAGCATGATTTTGACCGGCAGCCCGAGACGCGCCAGCTTCAGCGCGGCTCTGTCCGCGCCGTTGCAGTGCGGCCCTGCGCAGTAGACGACGAACAGCGTGCCTTCAGGCCATTGGGCCATACGCTCCGCAGTAATCTGGCTCCGCGGCAGGTGCAGAGCGCCGGGCACGTGACGACGGGCAAACTGCTCCGGGCTTCCCACCACGTGCAGCAGCACGAAGTCCTGCTCGTGGTTGACGATGGCGTGATGCACATCAGCACAGTCGGTTTCGACGCTCAGGCGACGCAGAAAATGGGTAACGGCTTCCTGCGGCTCGGCAGCCGGAAATTCAGTAACATAGCTCATGATCCTTCCTCATCTTTGGCGTTTGTGTTAACACTACTCTATCCACAAATTCAGCCCGTGAATGCGTTCGCTTATGCCAGAAAACAGCAAAAAGATGACAAACTTAAGACAAATTTCCCGCCCGAAAGTGGTTGTGCTGGCGTATGACGGTCTGTGTACCTTTGAATTTGGCGTAGCGGTGGAGATTTTCGGCCTGCCGCGCCCCGAACTGGGCGACGAATGGTATCGTTTTGCGGTGGCGAGCGTTGACAGCGGTGAACTTCGCGCGACGGGCGGGATCCGCATCATCACCGACGGGGATATCACCCTGCTTGAGTCTGCCGACCTGATCGTTGTTCCGGGCTGGCGGGGACTGGACTCACCGGTTCCGGATGCGCTCTGCGGGGCATTGCGTCAGGCCAGCGCGCGCGGGTGCCAGCTGCTCTCCATCTGCTCGGGCGTGTTTGTCCTCGCCGCCTCGGGGCTGCTGAACGGACGCAAAGCCACGACGCACTGGCGCTATATTGACGCGCTAAAGGCCCGCTACCCTGACATCGACGTGGTTGAGGATGTGCTCTACCAGGACGAAGGCGATATTCTGACCTCCGCTGGCAGCGCTGCGGGGATCGATCTCTGCCTGCACGTTGTGCGTCGTGATTATGGCATGGAAACCGCCAACAGCGTGGCGCGTCGGCTGGTCATTCCTCCCCACAGGGATGGATCTCAGCCGCAGCAGCTGAGCCGCCCGGTGGCGCAGCTTCGGGAAAGCCAGCGTCTCGGCCAGCTGTTTGATTTTCTGCACACGCATCTTATCGAGGCGCACAGTGTCGACTCGCTGGCGCGTCGGGTCGGTATGAGCCAGCGCACCTTCCTTCGTCGCTTCGAGGCGGCAACGGGAACGACGCCCGCACGCTGGTTAATCAATGAGCGCCTGCTGAGAGCAAAAGATTACCTGGAAAGCAGCCGGTTAAGTATCGACAGTATTGCTGAACAGACCGGGTTTGGTCAGGCGTCGACACTGCGCCACCATTTTCGCCAGCAGTTCGCGCTTTCCCCGGCCCAGTACCGCAAACAATTTTCACGTCCTGGTACTGCACGCTGAGGCGTCAGTTTAAGGGTTACACTGGCACACGGAGCATCTGATGGTCACCACACACGTTTTTATCGCGGTCAGTCTTGATGGCTACATCGCCCGAGAGAATGACGATATCGACTGGCTGCTGCAGCGCGACGATCCGACTGAAGATCATGGCTATGAGGCGTTTATCGCAGACAAAGACTGGATCGTAATGGGACGAGGGAGTTATGAGAAGGTACTGACCTTCGACGCATGGCCTTACGATCGGCCCGTGCTGGTGCTCTCACGACAGCTGGCCAACACGCCCGTGCCGGAGGCGCTGAAGGGAAAAGTGCAGTTCTCATCCCGCACGCCACAGGAGGTGCTGGACGATCTCGCCGCACAGGACGTCCATCGCGTCTATCTCGATGGCGGACAGGTGATACAGTCGTTCCTGCGCGAAGGACTGGTAGCCGATATGGTGATCACGACCGTACCTGTGCTGCTCGGTTCGGGAAAGCCACTGTTCGGAACCTTGTCCCGGGATGTTGATTTGACCCTGGTATCAAGCCGCAGCTTCCCTTCGGGCCTGGTGCAGTCGCACTATCGGCTGACTCCATGAACCCATCGCGAGGCCTGCACGTAAAAAAAAACCGCCATAAATGGCGGTAAATGCTTGCATGGATAGATTTGTATTTTGGTCTCTACGTCCCGACACTCCATGGCCGAGCTGCGGATCTCATACAACCTAACACCTGCTGTCTTAACGAACGCTAAACAACCTTATTAACCGGCATGGGTATTGATCTCTAAATAACGCATAAGGCCCTGCTCTGCGCTTTGTCTGGCGTCGTCATTAATGGCTTCAAGATAAAAAGAGCGTGCGACCCCATAAGGTGCTTTTTCTGAGGGATAAACCGCAAACTGGAATGTTTTTCCTCTTGCTTGATGGGTGCAATCTAATTCCCAGCGCACGTCGTTCACTTTTTTGCTGGTGCAGTCAACGCCACCATAATCGCTGGTTAAATAGGAACCGACGCGAATCTCTGCAGACCGGATATATTCTGGTTCGTCATTAATTACATAACGAACCCCTACAACGCCTCCAACAGCAACCGCCAGAAGCGTAAGCACTATTATTTTTTTCATTTATAAATGACCTATTCCTTAGCCCAAGATAGCGATTATATAAGATTTATCCTTAATATAAATATCCATTGTGGGCAAGAAATGGGGGTTTACAAAGTTCTCATTGATTTTTAGGAAATATCTTAATCGATATTCTAAATCCACACTTTTTGACATTTTCTTTGCGTGAATTTTATCTTTTGAATAATAACACTATAAAATAATCGTCATGATTATCCCGCATTATTTTATAGCGGTGAATCCATGATTAAAAAAGGGTTATCTCTCATTATGCTTATATGTGCGCTATTTTCAGGCCAGCTGATGGCCGGGCACAAAGGGCATGAATATTTATGGGTAAAGAATGTGGGGCATCAGCTTCGTCATGAAGCCGACAGCGATGAGTTGCGAAGCGCTGCGGAAGAGTCGGCGGAGGGTTTGCGCGAACACCACCTGTGGCAGAAATCGCGCAAACCAAACACGCACGTTCGGTAATTAGCTGCCCTTGCGTTTTGGCAGGGTTTTCATCAGGTCGTCAGGACTCACGGACGCCACGATACTGCCGGGCTGCGGCATTTTGAAGATGTGGTTTTTCATCTTGCCAATCACATGCATTTCGCAAGGACGGCAGTCGAACTTGAGGGTCAGAACTTCGTCACCGTTGACCAGCTGCATGGGCGTAGCCTTCCAGCTCTTAATGTTCCCTTTCGCCTGCTTAGGGCACAGGTTAAACGCAAAGCGGAGGCAGTGCTTGGTGATCATCACCGGCACATCACCCTTCTCTTCATGCGCTTCATAGGCTGCGTCGATCAGCTGCACGCCGTGGCGATGATAAAATTCACGGGCTTTATGGTTGTAGACATTGGCGAGGAAGGATAAATGGGTGTCCGGGTAGACTGGCGCAGGGACGGCTTCCGCTTTACGACTACCGCGCGGATACTGTGCCAGGCGTGCGGCGTCCAGCATCTCTGCCGTTTCACGGCGGAACGCGTTAAGCAGGCTGTTCGGCACGAACAGCGCGTCCGGTAGATTCACGTCGATAGCGCGCGCGTAGTAAATCGTTTGGCCCAGCTTCGCCACGCCATCCTTCAGGCTGTTAAGCGCTTTTTCCGCGTTGTTTGCCACCTCGAAAAGACCATCGAGCGTATGCGTCACGCTGATGCCGTCTTCACAGGTCATGGTCAGAATCAGCTGTTCTTCCCAGCCGCCCAGCTCAATATCCACGGCGATACGGCGTTCGCTGGAGGTTTTCAGCAGCGCCTGCTGCCAGTTATGATCGAGGTTACGGTTGAGCGCCGCGTTCGGCCGCGCCTTGTAGAGATCGGCGGGCATTTCATTCGGCCATACGCGATAGCGGTTCTCGCCGGTTTTTTCCACCGTATTGGCCCGGAAGCCGACGACTTCACGCTTAATCATCACGTTAAGGCCATCGCCGTTCGCCAGTGGTTCTGTCACTTCAACATCAAGGTGATCTTTCGCCACTTTTAGCACTTCACCGACAGGTAAACCGATAAACTTCGGTGAATCAAACGCGCCGATATCCCCTTTACGGGCATTCACAAAATAGTCCGTACTGCCGCGGTGAAACGTCTTGTCGGTCGACGGAATAAAGAAATGCTCGGTGCGACCGGCCGACGCGCGCGCCAGGTCGCCGCGGTCTTCGATGATGGCGTCCAGCATCTGGCGATAGTGCGCGGTGATGTTCTTCACGTAGCTCATATCTTTGTAGCGCCCTTCAATCTTGAAGGAACGTACGCCCGCGTCGATCAGCGCGCCCAGGTTGGCCGTCTGATCGTTATCCTTCATAGAGAGCAGGTGTTTTTCGAACGCCACGACGCGGCCCTGATCGTCTTTCAGGGTATACGGCAGACGGCAGGCCTGAGAACAGTCGCCGCGGTTGGCGCTGCGGCCCGTCTGCGCGTGGGAAATATTACACTGACCGGAATAGGCCACGCACAGCGCGCCGTGGATAAAGAATTCAATCGTCGCGTCGGTCGCCTGGTGAATATCGCGGATCTGATTCAGGTTCAGCTCGCGCGCCAGAACGATCTGCGAAAAGCCGACGTCGGAGAGAAACTTCGCCTTCTCGACCGTACGGATATCACACTGGGTACTGGCATGGAGCTCAATAGGTGGAATATCCAGCTCAAGCACGCCCATATCCTGAACGATCAGGGCATCAACGCCGGTCTGGTACAGATCGGTAATCAGACGTTGCGCAGGCTCCAGCTCATCATCATGAAGAATGGTGTTCAGGGTCACGAACACTTTCGCCCCGAAACGGTGGGCGAACGGCACCAGTTCAGCAATATCGCTCAGGCTGTTGCTGGCGTTATGGCGGGCACCGAAGCCTGGGCCACCAATGTAGACGGCGTCAGCGCCGTGAAGGATCGCTTCACGGGCAATGGCGGCGTCTCGGGCCGGGCTTAAAAGTTCAAGATGATGGGATTGCAGGCGCATACTTCGTCGTTATCCGTTATGGTCAAAATGGCGGCTATTGTAGTCAGAAGTATGCGTCAGCGAAACAGTTTTGCGTAGCGTCAGCGGGGATAATGAATCAGGGAGTGAAAATGCACCGTTCGGTCGCCGCTATTGCGGTAGGCGTGCGGTTTATCACCGGCAAAACGGACGCCTGAATCGGCAGAAATCGTCTGCCATTTGCCGTCAAGCTTCATCTCCAGCTCGCCGCTGACCACCACCACATGTTCAATCACCCCGGCCTCATGCGGCGTGGATTCACTCAGCGCGCCGGGCGCCAGGGTAATGGAGAAATAATCAAACCGAAGCGTCTCGTCCCACGGAAAGAGCGATTTAACCACCATCGCCTGCTGCTGCGGATCAAACACCGCCTGCCGGTCCGCCTCCGGCGTAATGAAGGCGGAAAACGGAACGTTTAAACCGGTGGCAATTTTCCACAGCGTCGACACCGTCGGGCTGGATTCATTGCGCTCGATTTGCCCCAGCATGGCTTTTGACACGCCGGTTTCGTCTGCGAGCTTCGACAAACTCCAGCCGCGCGCCTGGCGCAGGGTTTTCAGCGTGGTTGCAAGATGTAGTGTGATGTCCATGTTCCCTCCTGATGACGATCAGCATACCACTTGTACGCTATAGCGCACAGTGTTACCTTATGCCGGACGTTATAACGCACAACGGAGTTTCCATGCGCCCTTCCTCTCACCTTGTTCCAGTCGCACTGGCTGGATTTGTCGCCGTGCTGGTTGGTTACGCCAGCTCGGCCGCCATCATCTGGCAGGCCGCCGCGGCGGCAGGCGCCAGCGCACAGCAGATTGCGGGCTGGATGACCGCGCTGGGGATTGGGATGGGCGTCAGCACGCTGGCGCTTTCCTGGTGGTACAAAGCGCCGGTGCTGACCGCCTGGTCGACGCCCGGCGCGGCTCTGCTTGCCACCAGCCTGCACGGGGTGACGCTGGCCGAGACGATTGGCGTGTTCATCTTTGCTAACGCGCTCATTTTGCTCTGCGGCATCACAGGCTTATTCGCCAGACTGATGAAGCTGATCCCCCATTCCCTGGCCGCCGCCATGCTGGCTGGGGTGCTGCTGCAGTTTGGCCTGCACGCGTTTGCGCACCTGGAGGGGCACTTTCTGCTGTGCGCCAGCATGATTGCGGCATGGCTGATAGCAAAAGCGCTGGCCCCGCGTTATGCCATCGTGGTCACGCTGCTGGTCGGCGGTATCGTGGCATGGGCGGGTGGTGACGTTGTCACTGACAAGCTCGCGTTCTCCCTTGTGATGCCTGAGTTTATTGCGCCCACGTTCACCTTCACCAGCCTGGTAAGTATTGGCGTACCCTTCTTCCTGGTCACCATGGCATCGCAAAACGCGCCGGGTTTCGCCACGATGAAGGCATCCGGTTACGCGCTGGCGGTCTCACCGCTCATCATCGTTACCGGGGCGCTGGCGCTGCTGCTTTCCCCTTTTGGCGTGTTTTCTATCTGTATCGCGGCCATTACTGCCGCCATTTGTCAAAGTCCGGATGCACACCCGGACGCCGAAAAACGCTGGCTGGCGGCCATCGCAGCCGGAGGGTTTTATCTGCTGGCGGGGATTTTCGGCGGCTCGATTACGGGGCTGATGGCCGCTCTGCCGCTCAGCTGGATCCAGACGCTGGCCGGTCTGGCGCTGCTGGGCACCATCAGCGGAAGTTTATATCAGGCATTAAGCCACGAAGCGGAGCGCGACGCGGCCATCGTCACGTTCCTGATGACCGCAAGCGGCGTCACGATCCTGGGTATCGGTTCGGCATTCTGGGGGCTGGTGCTGGGGGGCGTATGCTATGCCCTGTTTTCACGCGCTCGCCGCACGTAGCTGCGAAGGCGTCATGCCCGTCGCGCTGCGAAAGCGGTTACTAAAGTGGCTGGCGGAGTTAAACCCGCAGGCAAGCGCGATGTCCGTCAGCGGCGTCGAGGTGTGCTGCACCAGGGCCTTCGCTTTTTCCATTCGCCTTTGCATCACGTACTGATGCGGCGCCAGCCCCGTCGACTGGCGGAACATGCGGGCAAAATGGTATTCGCTGAGGGCGGCCTGCGCCGCCAGTTCAGCCAGCGTCAGGGGCTGGCCCAGGTTCTCTTCGATAAAGGCCAGCACGTTGCGCAGCACGAACGGCGATAGCCCGCCGGTGACGACCGGCAGCTTCCACTGAACGTTAGAGTAGTTTTGCAGCAGATGGGTCAGGAGCAGCGTAGAGGCCGTGCTCAGGGTGAGCTGGTTGGCATTCTGCTGCCAGTCGCAGCCGAGCAAAAACTGGCGATACAGCGCGGTGATCTTCGGATCGCTACCGAAAATGCGCTCGTCCAGCGTCAGCGAAAGCGGCCGCTTATCCCAGATTTTTTCCCCCACGTCACGCAGATGTTCATCGGTGCAGTAGAGATGCACAAACGACAGGTCATCACGGATATCCCACGTCGATTCGCTCTCTTTTGGCATCAGACAGAAACGGTCCGGTCCCCCGCCGTTCTTCCAGCCGCCCGGCGTCTTTTGGTAGCTTTCGTAACCGTCCGCCACGTACAGGCTGAGGGTATGATGGTTACTTTTTACCGTTATCGTATCGTGCTTGTTGTACCACGCTGCCAGCTGAATACCCGAATTCAGCGAGACGGTTTCCCGCAGGACCGCATTCTGTTGGCAAAGCGTTTCAAAGGTATCGTAAGCGTGAGACATAACCGTTAGCGCATGATTGATGGGAATATCAGTCTAAGAAGAGTTGTCTCCCGTTGCCAGTCCCCGTGGAAGAAAAAAGCGCAAGATTTTGCAAGTCACCCGCAAGCCGGTGAAAGCCCGTCGCGGATCTCAGCGCCATACTGCGGGCTTCCGTGGTTTGAGAAGAGAAAAAGTATGAACGCATTATTATACGGACTGGTGGTGGTCATCTGGGGAACCACCTGGATTGCGATTTTCCTGCAGCAGGGCCCCGTAGCCGCGCCCGTCTCTATTTTCTGGCGTTTCGCCGTCGCCAGCCTCACGATGATGGTGGTGTTAATCGCCCTGCGCCGCCTGCGCAAGCTGGCGCTGCGGGATCACCTTTATTGCATGCTCCAGGGATGCTGCGTTTTTTGCTTTAACTTCTGGTGTTTTTACACCGCCGCTTCACACATCAACACCGGGCTGGAATCGGTGATCTTCTCCATGGCCGTGCTCTATAACGTCATTAACAGCTTTATATTCTTCGGGCAGCGTCCGCCGGCGCGGTTCTGGACGGCGGCGGCACTGGGGCTCGTCGGGATCGTCACTCTCTTCTGGGACGATCTGCTGGCCAGCGGCTGGAGCGCGTCGCTCCTGACGGGCATTGGGCTTTCCGCGCTCGGCACCTACGGCTTCTCGCTGGGCAATATGATCAGCATGCGCCATCAGCGCAGAGGCCTGGAAACCATGACCACCAACGCCTGGGCGATGCTCTACGGCACGCTGGTGATGGGCGGCATTGCCCTGTTCAGAGGCGACAGCTTCGCGCCGGAGTGGACCTTCAGCTACGTTGGCGCACTGCTCTATCTGGCGCTGTTTGGCTCGGTCATTGCCTTTGGCGCCTACTTCACGCTGGTGGGCCGCATTGGTCCGGGCAAAGCGGCCTACAGCACGCTGCTCTTCCCGCTGGTGGCCTTGTCCATCTCCACGGTGTATGAAGGCTACGTCTGGCATATCAACGGTATCGTGGGATTAGTGCTGATTCTGGGGGGAAATATGGTGATGTTTACCAAACCGGAAACCTGGTTCAGGCGCTTACGAACGGCGTAAATAAAACGGCCTGCATTACGCAGGCCGTTTTATTTTATTTAGCGGTTTTTTTCACATCAAACATGGTGGCATCTGTCGCCATATCATCAACAACCTGCTTCAGCGTCGCAAAGGTCATTGGCGTACTTTCGTTGTTCAGATCTTTACCTTCGCCTTTACGCACCACCTTCATGACCGGTTTGTTAGTGGCTGCATCGATCAGCTCGCCTTCAAAGAAGAGATGCGTATCCATGGTGCGATGCCCGGTTGCCATCTGCGTACCCGCTACCACCAGCGCGACCGGCACCACTTCATAGAACTGCAGACCCTCTTTCTGCGAACTCACCCCGGTAATGGCACCGCGGAAAATCAGGCTGTGTTTACCCGGCGTGGTCACAATTGGCTTACGCGTACCAATAGCCGTTTTCATTTTGTTATTGGTGTAATTCAACAGCTCATCAAGCGTTTTTTGACCAATTTGAGTGGTTGGTTTTGGGGTTGGATAATAAGTAATCGGCGTCCAGAGAATACTGTCGTAATTCGCTTCGTTATAGGAAGGGTCAACCCAACGCAGCGTGGGTTTTCCCGTCGCAGATGTTGTCTGTTGTAAGCCTGAATAGTCTTTTAAAAAGCCGGAGTATTGTTCGGGAGCGGCGACTTTTGAAGAACAGCCCGCCAGCGCCAACAGACCAGTAAGCACTGCAACTTTAAAAAAAGTTTGAGTACGCATGATAGTTTTCCATGTTATCTGCAAGTATGCATTTGAAGTTATAGCAAAAGACGAGTGGGTTTGTTGTGACAAAAAATGATGCGGGGAGCACAAATTGCGAAAAGACTGCCCGGAGGCGTGCCGGGCAGTGAAAAATTACTGATTTATATCCAGTTGCCAGAACAGATGTTTGCCAAACGGGTCGATTTCGTAGCCCGTCACCTCCTTGCGCACCGGTTCGAAAATGGTTGAATGCGCAATCATCACCGCGGGCATCTGGTCATGCATCATCTGCTGAGCCTGTTTATACAGCGCCACGCGTTTATCGCGATCGGTCGTTGATTTTGCTTCCGCAATAATTTTGTCAAAGGGCTTATAGCACCATTTCGCCGAATTTGACCCGCCGTTTGCCGAGGTGCAGGTAAACAGCGGACCAAAGAAGTTGTCAGGATCGCCCGTTGCGGTTGTCCAGCCCATCAGCGCGGCCTGATGCTCGCCGCCCTTCACGCGCTTCAGGTATTCGCCCCATTCGTAGGTGACGATGTTGGTCTGTACGCCGATTTTCGCCCAGTCGGCCTGAATCATCTCCGCCATTCGTTTCGCATTCGGATTGTACGGACGCTGCACCGGCATCGCCCACAGGTCGACGCTCACGCCGTTGGCAAAACCGGCCTCTTTCAGCAGCGCCTTTGCCTTTTCGGGATCGTAATCCTTAAGCTCGCTGTCAGCGCTCCAGACGCCCGGCGGCAGCAGGTTCTTCGCCGCAGTGCCGGTGCCATGGAACACCGCGTCAATAATGGCCGGTTTATTGATGGCCATCGCCAGCGCCTGACGGACTTTTACGTTATCCAGCGGCGGCTTTTGAGTATTGAACGCCAGAAAACCGGTATTCAGTCCGGCTTTGCTCATCAGGTTGATGTCTTTGTTCGCCTTCATGCGCGGCAGGTCCGCCGGGTTCGGGAACGGCATCACCTGACATTCGTTCTTCTCGATTTTGGCAAAACGCACGGAGGCATCCGGTGTGATGGAGAACACCAGCCGGTCCAGCTTCGATTTCCCCTGCCAGTAGTCGGCGAACGCCGTAAACAGGATCCGCGAATCCTTCTGATACTGCGCCAGCTTAAACGGCCCGGTGCCGATGGGCTCCATATCCACCTTCTCCGGGGTGCCGGCTTTGAGCATCGCGTCGGCATACTCCGCAGAAAGGATCGAGGCAAAATACCATGCCAGATCGGCGACAAACGGCGCTTCCGGGTGCGCCAGGGTAAAGCGTACGGTGTGGTCATCCACTTTATCAATGCCGGTAATCAGGCTGCCAAACTCCAGGCTTTCGAAGTTCGAGTAGCTGCCGTTAGAGACGTTGTGGTACGGATGATTCACGTCTTTCTGCCGCATAAACGAGAAAATCACGTCATCGGCGTTAAAGTCGCGGGTCGGCGTAAAGGATTTATTGCTCTGGAATTTGACGCCTTTACGCAGATGGAAGGTATAAACCTTGCCGTCGTCGCTAACTTCCCAGCGCTCCGCCAGGCTCGGCACCAGCTCCGTGGTGCCGGGTTTGAAATCGACCAGCCGGTTATAGACCGGCACGGCGCTGGCGTCCACGCTGGTTCCCGAGGTGTATAGCTGAGGATTAAAATTTTCCGGCGATCCTTCGGAGCAATACACCAGCGTTTTCGCGGCAACGGTGGAACTGACCGTGAGTGCAGCGAGTGCCAGCGCGAGAGTTGTGAGTTTGCTTTTCATCATTTATTCCTGTCTTTTTAATTCGACGGCTAATTAATTCTTTTGCCATTTCATAAATAACATTAAAGTGAGATGGCAAACACCTGAAAAATAAATAAGGAACAAATCACTATGGGCTCGCCGCTTTCCAGACAATTAACGCACCGTTTTTTCCGCTATCTCGCTATTACCAGCCAGAGCGATCCCAAAGTCAAAACCCTGCCCTCAACGCCGGGCCAGCACGACATGGCGCGCGAGCTGGCGCAGGAGCTGTCACAGCTGGGATTAGACGACATCGTGATTGATGAATTCGCCACGGTAACGGCGGTAAAAAAAGGCAACGTGCCCGGTGCGCCGCGCATCGGCTTTATTACCCATATTGATACCGTGGACGTGGGATTATCACCGGATATTCATCCACAAATATTAACCTTTACCGGTGAAGATCTCTGTCTGAATAAAGAGAAAGACATCTGGCTGCGGGTTAAGGAGCACCCTGAAATTCTGGCTTACCCGAATGAGGAGATTATTTTCAGCGACGGAACCAGCGTATTAGGCGCCGATAATAAATCGGCGGTCACGGTCGTCATGACGGTGCTGGAAAACCTGACGGCGGAACATCAGCATGGGGATATCGTCGTGGCATTTGTGCCTGATGAAGAGATCGGCCTGAACGGCGCCAAGGCGCTGGACCTTAAGCGCTTCGACGTCGACTTTGCCTGGACTATCGACTGCTGCGAGCTGGGGGAAATTGTCTACGAGAACTTTAATGCGGCAGCCGCTGAAATCCGCTTTACCGGCGTAACCGCGCACCCGATGTCCGCCAAAGGCGTGCTGGTGAATCCCCTGCTGATGGCGACTGACTACATCAGCCATTTTGACCGCCAGCAAACGCCAGAGTGCACCGAGGGGCGTGAAGGCTATATCTGGTTTAACGGCATTCAGGCCGGGCAGAACGAGGCCGTTCTTAAAGCCAATATCCGGGACTTTGACAAGGACAGCTTTGCCGCCCGCAAGCAGCAGATTGCCGACGTTGCCGCGCTGATTGCCGCCCAGCATCCAACGGCCAGGGTGGACTATCGCATTGAAGATACCTACAGCAATATCAGCAATGCGATTGGCGAAGACCGACGCGCTATCGACCTGATGTTTGAGGCGATGGAATCGCTCGGCATCACGCCGAAGCCGACGCCCATGCGCGGCGGTACCGACGGTGCGGCGCTCTCGGCAAAAGGGCTTCTCACGCCGAACTTCTTCACCGGCGCGCATAACTTCCACTCGAAGTTTGAATTCCTGCCGCTGTCGTCGTTCGAGGCGTCTTACAAGACTGCGCTGCAGATCTGCCTGCTGGCCCCACGTTAAGCGGGCTTGCGCGCCAGCATCGTGGCAAAGCGCAGCTTGATGCGGTTACCGTTTTCGTCGGTGCGGTGCAGTTCGCCAACGTCTTCGTTGTATTTGAGCAACTCCCAGCCTTCATAGTAGTTGCTCAGCTCGCCGGTTTTAAACGCAAACGGGAAACCCACGGTGCATGGATAATCCGCCGTATCCATGGCGGCAACAATCAGGTTGTAGCCGCCCGGCTTTGTGCAGCGCTGCATATTGGCGATAAGTCCCGGGATGGTTTTTGACTCCAGGAACATCAGCACCACGGTGGAGAGAATGAAATCGTACTCGCCGTCAAAGCTCAGGCTGTTGAGATCTTTAACCGCCGTGTGGAGGTTGTCGATCCCTTCTTCCGCCTTGATGCGCTCGATATTATCGATGCTCATCGGGTTTTTGTCCCACGCGGTCACCTCGTAACCGTTAGCCGCCAGAAAGAGGCTGTTACGGCCATTGCCGCAGCCCAGATCCAGCGTTTTACCCGGTTTTATCTTTTCCGCACTGAACAGCACCTCTGAATGGGTGCGGGTTAAGCCATATTTCTCTGTGAAGTAGTTTTCATCGACGGTCATTATTTTTTCCTGAGCCTGCATACGTTTAAAGTGCATTCTGGATGCCATTTTAAGGCGTTTACCGCCTGGTTGCCAGCCGTTCGAAAACCGAAAAATTTGCTACGTTTAGTTAAGACGCTTATCAGAGACATAAAGATGAACAAATATCGCCTTAGCGACGAGACACGCCTTTGGCAATGGAAAAACGGCGAGACAACCCACTCTGTGACGCTGCGGCAAATTATCGCGACAGTGGATTTTAACGACGTGACGGCCGGAACCAAAGGCGGCTGGGTTGACGATGAGCGCGCCCTCGCGCAGGACGGCGACTGCTGGATCTACGATGAAAACAGCGTGGTGTTCGCCGGTGCCGTCGTGTCCGGCAACGCGCGTCTTACCCTGCCGTGCATCATCAGCCATGATGCCCGTATCGGCGGCAGTTGCTGGCTTGACAGTGCAGAGGTCAGTCACGGCGCGCGCATAAGTGACAACGTCACCATTCAGCAATCCTGCGTGCGCGGCGAGTGCCATATTTACGGCGAGGCCCGCGTACTGCATCACAGCGTGGTGATTGCTGCCAAAGGGCTGACACCGGACCATGAACAGATCCTGCAAATCTACGATAAGGCGACCGTCAGCCAGTCGCGCATTGTGCACCAGGCGCAAATCTACGGCGAGGCGATGGTCAACTTTGCCTTTGTTGAGCACCGCGCCGAGGTATTCGACAACGCCATCCTCGAAGGTAATGACCTGAATAACGTCTGGGTGTGCGACTGCGCGAAGGTCTATGGCAACGCCCGCGTGATTGCTGGTTTTGACGAGGATGCGATCCCGACGGTGCGCTACAGCTCTCAAATTGCGGAGAACGCCGTGGTGGAAGGAAACTGCGTCATCAAGCACCACGTCCTGATTGGCGGTCAGGCCTGGCTGCGCGGCGGGCCAATCATGCTGGATGATAAGGTAGTGATTCAGGGACGTGCACGGATAAGCGGCGATGTGCTTATTGAGCACCGGGTTGAAATCACCGACGATGCGGTCATTGAAGCCTTTGCCGGGGAGAGCATTCACCTGCGCGGCGAAAAGGTGATTAACGGCGACCAGCGCATCACCCGCACCCCGCTGCTGGGGGCGTTATAGCGTCGCGATCTTCCCGTAGATATTCACATCGTCAAAGCGGCCATTCAGGTATTCCGCTTCCCGGAGGCACCCTTCCAGCGTAAAACCGTTGCGCACGGCAACGTTGTTGCTCTGCAGATTTGCCACCCGACACTTGATCACAAAACGGCGGACCTCACCGCGTACGACGTAGTAGCGCATAAACGCCTGCAGCGACCGGGAGAGAATGCCCTGCCCCTGATGATCTTCATCCAGCCAGTAGCCGATGTAGGCGGCTTTGTTGGTCGGTTCAATGGTGTTGAACGACAGGACGCCAACCAGCGCATCATCCTTGAAGATCAGAAACATTTTGGCGTAGCCGCGCTGGTGCAGCATCTGGTTACTCTGCACGTTGCGGCGGGTATCCTCTTCGCTGCCCACGTGCTGCGCCCAGTCAAAGGCGGTTTGCAGAAAGGCTCTGTTTTTGACGACGAGATTGTGCAGGTCGGCGGTGTAGCGCTCTTCGACGGAACGTAGTTCGATGTGTTGTGAAACGGGGATGATTTCAGATGTCATGGTGCCTCGTCATCGCCCGGTGGCGCTGCGCTTACCGGGCCTACAGTACTGAAACGTAGGCCGGGTAAGGCGAAGCCGCCACCCGGCACAATCCCACAAAAGTTAACGCATTACCCGGTCGTCAACATACTGACGTTTATCCGGCGCTGGCGGGAAATACTGGTACAGCCAGGTTTCGCTGATGGCGTCGCCCTGGCAGCGCAGGAACAGGCGCATATCCACCGGCTCCGTAGAATCCGAGGTTGGATACCAGTCAAACAGGATGCGATAGCCGTCAAACGGCTCAACGTAGAGGATCTCAACCTGCTTCGCTTCACCGCTGGAGAGCGTAATCACCGGCTCGATGCCTTTTGGCGCAGCGGCCTTCAGGTCGCCGCCGACGAAGTCGATAGCAAAGCGACGGGCCCACACTTTCGGGTAATTTTCACCCGGCGCCCAGCCTTCCGGGAACCCGCCCATGCCGGTACGGGTAGCGAAGACGTTGGCCAGCGGAGAGCGCACCGGCGGCATGGCGCTCCAGTACAGACGATATTTGAAGTCCAGCTCGTCGCCCGCCTTGACGGCTTTTTCCGGCTGCCAGAAGCAGACCACGTTATCCAGCGTTTCGCCGGTGGTCGGGATCTCCATCAGGCCAACCGCGCCTTTACCCCAGTCGTTACGCGGTTCAACCCACAGGCTCGGGCGTTTGTTATACCAGCCCATCACGTCCTGATAGTGCGAGAAATCACGATCGAGCTGCAGCAGACCGAACCCTTTCGGGTTTTTGTCCATATAGGCATTAAATTGCAGCTTCTGCGGGTTGTTCAGCGGACGGCAGATCCACTCCCCGTTGCCGCGCCACATCGCCAGGCGGTCGGAGTCATGAATTTGCGGGTGAATGGTGTCGCACATGCGGCGTTCATTATTGCCGCAGCTGAACATGCTGGTCATCGGCGCGATGCCGAGCTGCTTGATGTCCTTACGCGCGTAGAGATGGTTTTCCACCTCCATAATCACCTGGCTCTTCTCGCAGTGGATCACGAATTTATAGGCGCCGGTGATGCTCGGGCTGTCCAGCAGCGTATACACGGTAAACGTGGTATCACCCGGTTTGACGGTTTCAAACCAGAAGGAGGTAAAGTCCGGGAACTCTTCCGGGGTGTCGGTAAAGGTATCTACCGCCAGGCCGCGGGCGGAAAGGCCGTACTGGTAGGTGTCATCAACCGCGCGGAAATAGCTCGCGCCCAGGAAAGAGACGATATCGCGACGCGCCAGTTCAGGGGCCTTAAAGGCGCGGAAGCCCGCAAAGCCGAGATCGATTTGCCCTTCCAGCTGTTTGGTATCCACACCCGTTTCGCCGTAGCTAAACAGCTCCGGACGGAAGTGGATCTCGCGCGCCATGGCGGTAGACTGGTCCAGCGAGAACATCCGCACGCGGCGACGGAACCCCATCCCCATATGGAAGAACTGCACGTCCAGCTGACGCCCTTCAATGTTGTTCCACAGTGACTGTTTTTCATCGTAGCGGATGGCGTTGTACGCCTGCGGCGTCATGGTGGCCAGCGTGTCCGGCAGCGGACGCGGCGCGCCACCCCACGGGGTTTTCGCCAGGTCATGCGCCATGGATTGCAGTACGGAGAAGTCAAAACGACGGCTCTGGCCGTCAGCAATGTCAGAGTCGGCAGCGTATGCCGCTTTGGAAAACAGGGAAGCAAGGCCGGATGTGCCGCTCAGGGCTGCCACTGCCAGCGAGCCTTTTAGAAAACGTCTGCGATTCATGCCTGGAAAAACGTCCTTATGGTCGTGTGAATGTGTTTCGCGCTCGGCGAAATGACGGCAAGAAAGAACGCACAGCCTAAACAAAAATGGTTAAGAATCCAATTGTTGGCCGGTGATTATCTGAACAAAGTGAGAAATATTTTCTGTCGACCAGAACGGCCCGAAAGTGGTGTAAAGAAAGCCTGGGAAATGTGTGTAAAAATGCCCCGGTGCGACATC